>NC_016887.1:4336251-4955716 GCF_000284035.1 Nocardia cyriacigeorgica GUH-2
GCGCGCTGATCACCTATTCGGGTTTCCCGGCCACCTATCTGGCCGCCGCCGCGCTCGCCGCCATCGCGATTCCGCTGGTGCCCAAGGACGCCGCACCGCGCTGAGCGATCCGCGCGCCACCGCATCCAGGTGCGCCGAAACTCAGCGCGATCCCTTCGCCGCCCCGAAGGCGAGTCAGAGCCACGCAGCGCTCGCGCAGTGAGGCCCGCCGAACACGGACCACCGCCCTACGAAGAAGCCCCGCGCTCGGAATGAGCGCGGAGCCTTTCTGTATCCGTCGGTGCGTCAGACCGAGGCGGCGATCCGGTCGCCGATCTCCACGGTCGAGGCCGTACCGCTGCGCGAGGCCAGATCCTTGGCAACCGCCGCTTCCACCCTCGCGGCCGCTTCGGTGTTGCCGAGGTGGTTCAGCAGCAGCGACAGCGACAGGATCGCGGCGGTCGGGTCGGCCTTGGACTGGCCGGCGATATCGGGCGCGCTGCCGTGCACGGGCTCGAACATGCTCGGGTTGGTGCCGGAGGCGTCGATATTGCCGCTGGCCGCCAGGCCGATACCACCGCTGACGGCGGCGGCCAGGTCGGTGATGATGTCGCCGAACAGGTTGTCGGTGACGATCACGTCGAAGCGGCCCGGGTCGTTGACCATGTGGATGGTGGCGGCGTCGATGTGCTGGTAGGCGACCTCGACGTCGGAGAATTCCGCGCCCACCTCGTCGACAGTGCGCTGCCACAGCGATCCGGCGAAGCTCAGCACATTCGTCTTGTGCACCAGCGTCAGGTGCTTGCGACGCTGCTGGGCGGTGGCGAAGGCGTAGCGCACGACTCGCTCGATGCCGAAGCGGGTGTTGGTGCTGACCTCGGTGGCCACCTCGTGCGGGGTGTTGACGCGGATCGCGCCGCCGGTGCCGGTGTAGGGGCCCTCGGTGCCTTCGCGCACCACCACGAAGTCGATGTCCGGGTTACCCGCGAGCGGGCTGGTGACGCCGGGGAACAGCTTCGACGGACGCAGGTTCACGTGGTGGTCGAGCGCGAACCGGGTGTGCAGCAGCAGGCCGCGCTCGAGCACACCGCTGGGCACCGACGGATCGCCGATGGCGCCGAGCAGGATCGCGTCGTGCTGCTTCAGTTCGGGCAGCACCGATTCGGGCAGGATCTCGCCGGTGCGGTGGTACCGCTTGGCACCCAGGTCGTATTCGGTCTTCTCGACCCCGGGTGCGACCACGTCGAGCACCTTGAGGGCTTCGGCGATGACCTCGGGACCGATACCGTCGCCCGGGATGACAGCGAGTTTCATGAAAGCAATGCTCCGTTTCCGATGATGGCGCCCGTGAACATCGCAACGATAGCCGGTGCCCGGAACCCGCCCGCGACCAGGGCGAACTCTCCCGGAGAGTGGGATAGCGGCACGGCGAACGACCGAGCCCCGCTCCATTCGGAACGGGGCTCGGTGGCTATTCGGATGGGCTGAACCCTAGGGCTCAGAACAGGTCGACCTGAACGACCTTGGTGGCGCCGACGGACTCGCGAATCGCGTTCTGCACGTCGGCGGAGACCTCCTTGCCGACCCGCAGCATGACGGTGGCGCCTTCCTTGTCGACGTCCTGGGTCAGCTGCGCGGCCAGGATGTCGATCTCGGCCTCGCCCAGCTTCATGCCGATCTTGCCCAGCGCGCCCGGCTTGTCCTCGTAGTTGAGCACGGCCAGGTTCAGGCCCTCGGCACGCATGTCGTAGTTGCGGCCGTTGATGTTGACGATCTTCTCCACCTGAGCCGGCTCGGTCAGCGTGCCCGCGACGTTCAGGGTGCGGCCGTCGCCGAACACCGCGCGCAGGTCGACGACGCTGCGGTGGCTCGGGCTCTCCGAGGCGGTGGTGACCTCGGTGCTGATCCCGCGCTCCTTGGCCAGCGCGGGCGCGTTGACGAAGGTGACCTGATCTTCGACGTGCGCCGAGAAGATCCCGCGCAGCGCCGACAGTTCCAGCACGCCGACCTCGCTGGCGGCCAGCTCGCCGCGCACCTGGATCTCGACGCTCACCGGCAGCTCGTCGGCCAGCGCGCCGAGCAGCACACCCTGCTTGCGCACGATGTCGAGCCACGGGGCGACCTCGTCGCCGACCACGCCGCCGGTGACGTTCACCGCGCCGGGCACGAATTCACCGGCCAGCGCCAGCAGCACCGACTTGGCGACATCGGTGCCGGCCCGGTCCTGGGCCTCGGACGTGGAGGCGCCCAGGTGCGGGGTCACCACGACCTGCGGCAGGTCGAACAGCGGGCTGTCGGTGCATGGCTCGGTCTCGAACACGTCCAGGCCGGCGGCGCGCACATGGCCGGACTTGATGGCGTCGGCGAGCGCCTGCTCGTCGATCAGGCCACCGCGCGCGGCGTTGACGATGATGACGCCCGGCTTGGTCAGCGCCAGTTTTTCCTTGCTCAGCAGGCCCTTGGTCTCCGGGGTCTTGGGCAGGTGCACCGAGATCAGGTCGGCGCGGCCGAGCAGCTCCTCCAGCGTGACCAGCTCGATGCCCAGCTGGGCGGCGCGGGCCGGGGACACGTAGGGGTCGTAGGCGATGACGTGGGTTTCGAAGGCGGCCAGGCGCGCGGCGAACAGTTGGCCGATGCGGCCGAGACCGACGACACCGACGGTCTTGCCGAAGATCTCGACACCGTTGAACTTGCTGCGCTGCCAGGTGCGCTCGCGCAGGGTGGCGTCGGCGGCGGGCACCTGACGGGCCGCGGCCAGCATCAGCGTGACGGCGTGCTCGGCGGCGGTGTGGATGTTGGAGGTCGGCGCGTTGACGACCATGACGCCGCGTTCGGTGGCGGCGGGCACGTCGACGTTGTCGAGGCCGACGCCGGCGCGCGCGACGATCTTGAGGTTCTTACCAGCTTCCAGCACTTCGGCGTCGACCGTGGTGGCCGAGCGCACCAGCAGCGCGTCGGCCTCCGGAACGGCGGCCAGCAGCGCCGGACGGTCGGGACCGTCGACCCAGCGGACCTCGACACCGTCACCGAGCGCGTCGACGGTCGACTGGGCGAGCTTGTCGGCGATCAGAACTACAGGACGGCCTGCTTGGCTCACTGTGGGTTACTCCTGGGGAAGAAATGGGGGTCGGCAGTTACCGGGGACCAGCTTAGTTGGCGCGATTTCCGCACGACCTACCGCCTGGTAGGCGCCCGTCGTCAGTCGGGCCGGCGAAGCTCCGGGCGGCCGATTCACCCCCCCCGGACACGGACCTGCCCCGGCCTCTACGAGGAAGGCCGGGGCAGGAGTCAGGTCGCGTTCGCGACCGCAGCGTGTGATCAGCCGCCGAACGAGCCCGTCCACAGGGTGTTCACCAGGCCGTGCAGGGCCGCACCCAGGGTGTCGAAAAGACCGTTCACAGCGGCGCTACCGGTGTCGATGATAACGGGGATCATGAAATTAACCTCTCGTCGAAATTCATCCAGTCGAACTGGCTGACACACGATCCATCGAGCCGCGTTCGGAATGGGTTACGGAAAATCTCCGATTAGTGACGCAGGCCACATTTCATGCGGTTCTGTGAGCCAGTGCGCGCCGATGCAGGCGCCCTATCAGGGCAAACAGGAGAAATCGCCAGGTCACGGACCGATTACGGCCACTACCCGCGGCACGCGATGGATAAACTGAGAAATTGCTTAACGCGGTGCCCAGAATTTCATGGGCAATTCGCGGACATCGGCCGTCCGCGAGCTCGCCACACGGCAAGAACCGGCCAGCCGGACAATTAGGAGGCATTTGTTCCTCGGAATTCTCGTGCCTTATTCGTCCGGGCGGCACGCCATGGGACCACACCCCTCCGGTCCGGGTTCTCGCGCAGCGCGACGTGGCTCCGGCGGTCTGCTGCTTCGAGACTGGTGCCGTCGGCGTCCACGGATCGACTCATCCGGCGCGGGCGCGCACCCGCCGATAGGGTGAGCGACGAATTCCACCGTCACCAGGAGCCGCCGTGCCCCAGCCGTCGCCGAACCCGCCGAGCCCGGATCGATTGCATCAGCGACTGGGCCTCGGCGATGCGGTGATGATCGGCCTCGGCGCGATGCTCGGTGCCGGCATCTTCGCCGCTCTGGCACCGGCAGCGAAGGCCGCAGGCAGCGGACTGCTGCTGGGACTCGGGGTGGCCGCGGTGGTCGCCTACTGCAATGCGACGTCGTCGGCCCGGCTGGCGGCCCGCTATCCCGACTCCGGCGGCACCTACGTCTACGGCCGGGAACGGCTCGGCCCGTTCTGGGGGTATCTGGCGGGCTGGAGTTTCGTGGTCGGCAAAACCGCGTCGTGCGCGGCGATGGCGTTGACGGTGGGGTTGCATGTCTGGCCGGATCAGGCAGGGGCCGTGGCGGTGGCCGCGGTGGTGGCGTTGACCACGGTGAACTATCTGGGTGTCCAGAAGTCGGCGCTGCTGACCAGGGTGATCGTGGCGGTCGTCCTCGCGGTCCTGGCCGCGGTGGTCGTCGCCGCGACGACGTCGGCCGAGGCGGACGCGCATCGGCTGGACCTCGGCTCCGACATCACCGCGCTCGGCGTCCTCCAGGCGGCGGGCCTGCTGTTCTTCGCTTTCGCCGGCTACGCCCGCATCGCCACCCTCGGCGAGGAGGTGCGCGAACCGGCCCGCACCATCCCCCGCGCCATACCGATCGCGTTGGGTATCACCCTCGTCGTCTACGCGGCCGTCGCTGTCGCGGCGCTGGTGGTGCTCGGCCCGCAGCGCTTGGCCGAATCCACCGCCCCGCTGTCGAGCGCGGTGCAGGCCGCCGGAGTGGACTGGCTGTCACCCATCGTCCGTGCGGGTGCTGCCGTGGCCGCTCTGGGTTCGCTGCTGGCGCTGATCCTCGGCGTCTCCCGCACCACCCTCGCCATGGCCCGCGACCGCCATCTGCCTCGTACGCTGGCCGCGGTCCACCCGCGCACCTCCGTTCCGCATCACGCCGAACTCGCCGTCGGCGCCGTCGTCGCCCTCGCCGCCGCTACCGCCGACCTGCGCGCCGCCATCGGGTTCTCCTCCTTCGGCGTCCTGCTCTACTACGCCGTCGCCAACGCCTCCGCCTGGACCCTGACCCGAGCCGAAGGCCGCCCACCCCGTGCGATCCCGGTCGTCGGCCTCATCGGCTGCCTCGTGCTGGCGTTCACCTTGCCTGCGGAATCGGTGCTGGCCGGCGCGGTCGTCACGGTGATCGGCGCTGGGGTGTACGTCGTCCGGCGACATCGGGGTAGCGCGAGTTCCTGACCACGGGGGCCGCAAATGCCTCGCCTCCGTACGGGTTCGGCGCCTAGCATGCGCCCATGTCCCTGCGCACCATTCCCACCTCGATGGACCCGGCGGTCGTCGCGGCCATCGACTCGACGCTGGATCGGGTCGAGCGCGACCATCGCGCCCGCGTGCGGCTGGCGATCGAGAGCGGAAGCCGCGCATGGGGATTCCCCTCGCCGGATTCCGACTACGACTGCCGCTTCCTGTATGTCGCGAGCCTCGACACGTATCTGTCGCCGTGGCGGACCAGGGATGTCATCGAGACGCCGCTGGCCGGCCTCCTGGATGTGAATGGCTGGGATCTCGGTAAGGCGTTGCGGCTGTTGGTGAAGGGCAATGCCGTGCTGATCGAGTGGTTGCAGTCGCCGATCGTCTATCGCGGTGACGAGCTTTTCCGGGCCGAACTGCTCGAGCTGGCCCAAACAGTCGCCGACCGCAATCAGGTCGCACGCCACTATCTACACCTGGGCAGCAGGCAGTGGAAGCTGTTCGGGCACAACGGGTCGCTGAAGAAGGTGTTCTATTCGCTGCGCCCCGCCATGGCACTGCGGTGGCTGCGCGAACATCCCGACGCGGCGGTTGCGCCGATGCACCTGCCGACCTTGATGGCGCAGTGCGAGTTGCCCGCCGACCTCGTCGCGGCGATCACCGACCTGACCGAGGTGAAATCGCGGACCCGCGAAATGGGCAGCGGCTCGGCGCCGGAGCCGATCGCCGCGTTCATCGCCGCGGAGTTCGATCGCGCCGACAGCGCGTTCCCGAAGACGACCGGCCGCGATATGGCTTCGATCAAGGAGCTCACAGCGGCGTTCTTCCGCAAGGAAGCGGCGGGCGCACCGGCGTAGCACGCACCTGTCCGCAGCTCAGCTGTCCGCGCCTACTGCCGCGGAATACGCGGCCGCCAGCCGTTCGCTGGGGCGTGGCGCGGACGGGTCGGGGCGAGGGGTCCCGAGATGCTGTTCGCGCAGCTCGTCCATGAACTCCTCCCACAGCTGTGGGCCGCCTTCCTCGAGCAGCTCCGCCCGCACCCGCAGGCGGTGGGTGGTCTCGCGGTGACGCAACCCCCATGACCCCAGCTGCGCCATGATCGGAACCAGCTGGATGGCGGCCTCGGTCAGACGGTACTCGGCCTTGCGGCCCGGTCCGGCGTCTTCGCGGCTCAACAAGCCCGCCGCAACCAGCCGCTTGAGCCGGTCGGACAGGATATTGGAGGCGATGCCTTCTTCCGACCCGGCCAAGAGCTCGCGGAAGTGGCGGCGGTTGCCGAACATGACGTCGCGGAGCACCAGCAGCGTCCAGCGGTCACCGATCACCTCGATGGTCGCGTTGATCGGGCACCCCGAACGTCCGTCTTCGCGCATATCGCCCTCCTCCGATACAGACCTACCGCTTGCAATATACAACCACCAGTGGCACCGGCGCCCAGCACGGCCGCCCCCAGCCCCATGAACGTGACCAGCTGTCGGATCATTCGATTCAATCAACCGCTCTACTTCCTGGCATCGACCGCATTCGGCCGCTGCTGTGACAGGCTGAGCGCATGAGCTCCCCCGCCGGCAATCGCCAGGGCGACGCCACCCGGCTGCGCCTGATCAAAACAGCCGAGCGCCTGTTCGCCGATCAAGGCGTCGACGCGGTCTCGGTGCGGGCCATCAATACCGCGGCCGGGCTCGGCGCGGCCTCGGTTCACTATCACTTCGGCAGCAAGGACGAACTGCTCGCCGCCGTTCTGATCGAACTCGGTGCGTCGGTGCGCGATCGCATCCGCACCAACGTCGATCTACTGGCCGACGCACCGCATCCACCGGATGCCGAAGCGCTGGTGCGGGCGGTCACCACGCCATATCTCGAACTGCTGCAACGTCATCGCACGCGAGGAATGCGCTGGGTCAAGATCATCGCCCAGATCGCACCGCAAGGTCATCCCGCGCTCGCGGCGACCGACCAGCATCTGCCCGAGGTCCTGTTCACCCAGGTCCGCCGAGCGTTCCCGGACGCCGACCCGCAGCGGCTGGCCGCCCGGTGGGCGGTGTCGCTGATGGGATTCGTGCAGGCGCTGAGCCAGGCCGACGACTGGAGCCGCGACGGCACCCGCCTCACCCCCGAGGAGCTGGCGACCTTCCACGAGGACATCGTGACGTTCGTGATCGGCGGCGTCGAACGTCTCCTCGGTTCCTGATCGACGCCCGCCGCGATGTTCCACTCAGCGGGATTTTTCTGGATCATGTGATCCAACTCTCTGGTACACACAAACCCGTGAGCGGATGTGACTCCACTCACTCTCTCGTCCCGATCCCGTCAGGAGACGACGCCTGTGTGGACTTCCCGATCACTGCGATTCGGCGCCTTCCTCGCCCCGTATCACCCACTCGATGCCGACCCGGCGCTGCAATTGCGACGCGATCTCGACCTCATGGAACACCTCGATCACCTCGGCTTCGACGAGGCGTGGATGGGTGAGCATCACTCCACCGGCGCCGAAATCGTCCCCGCTCCGGACATGTTCATCGCCGCGGCCGCCGAGCGCACCCGGCGGATCCGGTTCGGCACCGGCGTGATGTCGTTGCCGTATCACCATCCGCTGATCACCGCCGACCGCATCACCCAGCTCGACTTGCAGACCCGCGGCCGGCTGATCGTCGGCACCGGGCCGGGCAAGATCCCGCTCGACGCGCACATGATGGGCATCGACCCCAGCGATCAGCGGCGCCGGCAGGGCGAGGCACTCGAGGCGATCCTGGCGCTGCTGCGCGGCGAGGTGGTGAACACGACCACCGATTGGTTCACCCTCCGCGATGCCCGCGCGCAGCTGCCCACCTACGACCCCGCGGGCATCGAGGTGGCGGTCGCGTCGACGATCTCGCCCAACGGCTCGGTGCTGGCCGGCACCCACGGTCTTTCGCTGCTATCGCTGGCCGCCGGTTCGCCCACCGGTTTCGACGCCCTCGACCGCAACTGGGGTGTGTACGAGAAGGTATGTGCCGATCACGGGCATCTCGCCGACCGCTCGACGTGGCGGCTGGTGAATCCGATGTTCCTGGCCGAATCGCGGGCCGACGCCGAGCGTGCGGTGAGCCGCCGCATCGGCGCGATGGCCGCCTACGTCAACCGGCAGACCGGTGTCCGTCCCGAGTGGGCGCAGTCGCCGCGCACCATCATCGACCAGTGGCGCAACGACACCCTCGGCGAGTTCGGCCAGGCGATCATCGGGACCCCGGACGAGGCGATCGCGCAGATCGAGCGGCTGATCGCCAAGACCGGCGGGTTCGGCACTCTGCTGGTGCTGCACGTCGACATGGCGAATTGGGAGGACACGCTGCGCAGCTATGAGCTCTTCGCCGCCGAGGTGATCCCGCATTTCAAGCGGCGCAATGCCGGCCGGGAGGCGAGCCTGCAATTCGCCGAGGACAACCACGAGTACCTCATCGGCGGGCTGGTCGGCGCGATCACCAAAGCGCACACCGACTACTACGGCGATCAGCAGGGGGCGTGACGCATGCGTGCAGCACAGTTCGCCGACGGGGA
This sequence comes from Nocardia cyriacigeorgica GUH-2, assembly GCF_000284035.1. Classification (NCBI taxonomy): domain Bacteria; kingdom Bacillati; phylum Actinomycetota; class Actinomycetes; order Mycobacteriales; family Nocardiaceae; genus Nocardia; species Nocardia cyriacigeorgica. The sequence goes on from NC_016887.1 coordinate 4,345,041, forward strand.
ATTCACGGTGACCGAGGTGGCCGATCCGCCCGCGCTCGGTCCCGGGCAGCTTCGGATCGCGGTCGCCGCGTGCGGGATCTGCGGGAGCGATCTGAGTATGTCGAAGGATCCGTATCGTTTCGTCGCGGTGGCCGAGAAGGCCGGGTATCCGCTGGCGGTCTTCGATCCGCGGCGACCGGTGGTCCTGGGGCACGAGTACGCGGGGACGGTCGTCGACACCGGAAAGGATGTCACCGATTTCGCGGTCGGGGATCGGGTCGCGGGCATCGGCGTCAGCACCGAGACAGGCACCGGGATTCCGACGATCATCGGCTATTCGAACGAATATCACGGGGGCTTCGGCGAATTCATCGTTGTCGACGCGTTCTGGGTGCGGCACGTCCCGGACGGATTGTCGCTCGAGCATGCGACGCTGGCCGAGCCGCTGCATGTGGGTGAAATGCATGTCCAGCAATCCGGTTTGACCGCAGCCGATTCCGCGCTGGTGATCGGCTGCGGCCCGATCGGGCTCGGCGCGATTCTGGCGGCGAAGGCACATGGTGCGCGTACCGTCATTGCCTCCGAACCATCTCCGGCGCGTCGGGCCCTGGCCCGCAAGCTCGGCGCCGATATCGTCGTCGATCCGAACGAACAGGACCCGATCGCCGCCTGGAGCGAGCTCGCCACACCTGGTGAGGGCATTCTCATCGCCTACGAATGCAGCGGCCGCCCCGGCATCCTCGATTCACTGCTGCACACCATGCCGTTCGGATCGCGCATTCAGGTGCTCGCCGCCGGTTTCGCCGAGGAGACCATCGTCCCGGTGGTGGGCCAATTCCGGATGATCGCGATCAATTTCGGGCACGGCAGCTATGACCGCGCCTACGACACCGTGCTGCGGCGTCTGGCCGACGGCGAGATCGATGCCGAGGCGATCATCACCGGCCGCGTCGGTCTCGACGGCGTCGGCCAGGCGTTCCGGGCGCTGCGCGACCCGGACGACCACGTGAAGATCCTCGTCCTGCCACACGCGTGAGGACCTTTGTCCGGAAAGGAATTCCACGATGCCCGTCATCGATCCATCCCGCACCTGGGAACCGCTCGAACAGCGCCTCGCCGACACCACCGATCGTCGGCATCGCATTGTGCTCGGCGCCGTCATCGAACATATGCGGGCCGAAGCCGAACCCGACCTCGATGCTCTGATGGCGACGTTGTCGGAGGCGCCCGACTATCACTTCTGGAACGCCGGCGTCGACCGGGGGCCGAAGGGGACCGACAGCGTCCGCCGCTACTACACCGATTTCCTGGCGACGCGCTCCAACATTCTGGAGTTCGATATCGACCGCGTCGTCGTCGACGACCATTGTGTGGTGACCGAGGGTTTCCTGAAGCAGATCTATCCCGGCTCCTACGCCGCCCGGCTCGGCCTCCCGGTGGACGACGAGGCCGCCGACTATCTGGTCACCAACCGCCAGCTCATCCTGTGGCCGGTGGACGAGGACGGCCGGATCATGGGCGAGGATTCCTATCAGTCCGGGCCCGCCGATATCACCAAGCTGCGGCCCGACCAGCTGCCCCAGCAATACATCGATCTCATGCGGTCCGCGGAGTGAACCGATGACCGACGGAGCCGATCACCATCCCGACATCGCCCGCATGCTCATGGCCCGGCTCGGCGACGATCACCTCGGCCTGCGCACCAGGCAGCAGGACTGGACCTGGGACGCGGTTGTCCGCGAATCAGCCGCGCGGGCGGCGCTGGCGCGAACACTGCGGGTGGACGGCCCGTTCCATATCGGGGTCCTGCTGGACAATGTCGCGGATTTCGTGTTCTGGCTCGGTGGCGCCGCATTGGCCGGCGCCACCGTCGTCGGAATCAACCCGACGCACGGGGCCGCCGAGTTGCGAGCAGAGATTCGTTTCGTCGACTGCCAATTGATCGTCACCGATCGCGCGGGCGCGGCGCGGTTGCGGGAACTCGACCTCGGTCTGACTCCGGACCGCTTTCTCGTCATCGACGATCCCGGCTACGCGGAATTGCTCGACCAGCATCGCGTCGAGCCCGCCATCGCCGGTGGCGTCGGCGCCGAGACGCTGTTTCTGTTGCTGTTCACCTCCGGCACCACCGGCCGGTCGAAGGCGGTCAAATGCAGTCAGGGCAGGCTGGCGCGGCTGGCCTACGCGAACTTCAAGTACGGCCACCACCGCGGTGACGTCGACTACTGCTGTATGCCGCTGTTCCACGGCAACGCCCTGATGGGTCTGTGGGCGCCCGCCCTGGCCTGCGGCGCTACCGTCTGCCTGACGCCGAAGTTCTCCGCGTCCGGATTCCTGCCCGATATCCGGTTCTTCGGCGCCACCTTCTTCACCTACGTCGGCAAGGCCCTCGGCTATCTCATGGCCACCCCCGAAACTCCGCACGACCGCGACAACCGGCTCGAACGCGGCTTCGGCACCGAGGCCGCACCCGCCGACAAGGCCGAATTCGCCCGGCGGTTCGGCGCCCCACTGCTCGAGGCCTACGGCTCCAGCGAAGGCGCGGGGTCGGTGCGGCTCGATCCGGATGCCCCGGCCGGCGCTCTGGGTCGTCCCGCGCATTCGGGCATCGCCGTGGTCGATCCTTCGACGCGGCGCGATTGCGCGCCGGCCCGCGTCGACGAGCACGGCCGCGTCCGCAACCCCGACGAAGCGGTCGGTGAAATGGTGAACAAGGACGGTGCGGCGGCCTTCGAGGGCTACTACAACAACCCGGCCGCCGACGCCGAACGCATCCGCAACGGCTGGTACTGGACCGGCGACCTCGGCTATATCGATGAAGCCGGGTTCCTCTACTTCGCCGGCCGCCGCGGCGACTGGATCCGGGTGGACGGTGAGAACACCTCGGCCTTACTGATCGAACAGGTCTTGCGCAGGCATCGCGCGGTCGTGGCCACCGGTGTGTACGCGGTGCCGGATCCGCGTTCGGGTGATCTGGTGATGGGTGCGATCGAAGTGCCCGACCCCGAGGTGTTCGATCCGATCGAATTCGCGTCGTTCCTCGCCGGCCAGGTGGATCTGGGCCGCAAAGCCACGCCACGACTGCTTCGAGTGCCGTCGGCGCTGCCGGTCACCGGATCGGGCAAGGTGATCAAACGTCAACTGCAACAACAGAAATGGCGGACCACCGATCCTGTCTACCGCTGGGACGCCGGCGCGTATCACCTGATGTCGGAGTCCGACAAGGCTGCGTTCGAGGACTCGTTCGCAGTGCACGGACGGCAACGCCTGCTCTGAGATCGGCGCCGAAAAGGGGCAAGCCCCGCACCGTACGGTGCGGGGCTTGCGAAGTCACGCTGTTCAGATAGCGCGGACGTCCTGAGCCTGCGGGCCCTTCTGGCCCTGCCCGATCTCGAACTCCACACGCTGACCCTCTTCGAGGGTCCGGAAACCCGACCCGGAAACTGCCGAGTAATGCACGAAGACGTCAGGGCCGCCTCCGTCTTGCGCGATAAAGCCGAAGCCCTTCTCGCTGTTGAACCACTTCACGCTGCCTTGAGCCATGTTCTGTACTTCATACTTCCTGTAGATGAGCCGAGCAAATGTCAAGCCCGGTCTCGCCTACAACGATGCCATGGTTTGCGGTATTCCTCCACATCTGGAGCACGTGACTGTGAGGTAACTATCCCTCGGCGCATTCCACTATGGAGTGTGGACGATTGCCCAGGTAACGGGCGTGTCACGTTCCAGTGCCGCACGTTCACCCCGCGGCGCGCCCGAGCAGCCCGCCCACGATCAGCTCCGCGAGTTCGCGCGCGGTGTGCTCCTGACTGTCCCGGGTGACCGGCGCGGCCCGCCCCAGCCGATAGGCCAGCGGCAGTTGCACCAACCCGGCCACCGGGCTGATCACCGCGAAGAACAACACGTCCATCGACACCATCGGCATGCGCCCTGCGGCCATCAGCCGTTCGAGGGCCGGGATCATCGGACCGAGCGTCGGCGCCACATAGTTGTCGTACAGGTAGTCCAAACGCTCGGACTCACAAGCGAATTCGTCGGCGAGCAGACGCCCGAACAGCGGTGTTTCCACGGCAGCCTGATAGAAGTGGGTGATCACCGCGCGGACCAGGTCGGCGTCGTCCAATCCGGAGTCGAGCAGCTGCCGGCGTTCGTGCTGATCTTCCCGCAACGCCGAGTCCACCACCGCGCGCCAGAAGGCGGCCTTGGAGCCATAACGGTCGTTGATGAAGTTGTGGCTGACACCGAGCCGCCTGGCCAGCTCCCGCGCCGAGGTGCGGTCGTAGCCGAGCTCGGCGAACGCCTCGATCCCACGACGCAGAATCTCCGCCTCCGCAGGCACCGCCCGCGCACCCGTCCCAGGACGCCCCGGACCCCGGTTATCCACCTTCACCGTCATGGGTTCATTCTCCCGAACACTCCCCACCTGCTCATTTCGAGAGGCAGCCTTCACTTGACACCTGTCAGAATACGCATAATCTGACAGGTGTCAGGCAATCCATTCGACGGGAGCATCGCCATGGCCCGCACCACACCGGACATCACGGTTCCCGACCTCACCGGCAAGCTCGCGGTGGTCACCGGCGCCAGCGACGGCGTCGGCCTCGGCCTCGCCACCCGCCTCGCCGCCGCAGGCGCGGAGGTGATCATGCCGGTACGCAATCCGGCCAAAGGCGAGTCCGCAATCGCCAAGATCCGCGAGCAACACCCTCACGCCGAACTCTCACTACGCGACCTGGACCTCTCGTCACTGTCCTCCGTCGCCGGCCTCGCGCATCAGCTCATCGACGAAGCCCGACCCATCCACATCCTCGTCAACAACGCCGGCGTGATGACCCCACCCACCCGCCGAACCACCCACGACGGCTTCGAGCTCCAATTCGGCACCAACCACCTGGGCCACTTCGCCTTGGTAGCCCGCCTGCTCCCCCTCCTGCGCGCCGGCCGGGCCCGGGTGGTCTCGCAGATCAGCCTCGCCGTCGACCAGCACGCCATCAACTGGACCGACCTCCAGTGGGACCGCGCCTACAACGGCAACCACGCCTACAGCCAATCCAAAATCGCCCTGGGCCTGTTCGCCCTCGAACTGGACCGCCGCAGCCGCACCCACGGCTGGCGCCTCACCAGCACCCTCTCCCACCCCGGAGTCACCCCCACCAACCTGCTAGCCGCCCGCCCCGAACTCGGCCGCTCCCGCGACACCACCCTCGTCCGCATGATCCGCGCGCTCTCGTCTCGCGGAATCCTCTTCGGACGAGTCGAAACCGCCCTCCTCCCCGCCCTCTACGCCGCCACCTCCCCCGAAGCTCGCGGCGGCCACCTCTACGGACCCAACGGATTCCGCCACCTTTCCGGAGCACCCGCGGAACAGAAGCTGTACTCGCGGCTGCGTAGTGCGGAGCAGGCACAGAGAATTTGGGAGATTTCCGAGGAGCTGGTGGGGTACCGGTTTCCCATCGCGCGGAGTGAAGCTCCGGCCTGAGAACGTTCCCGCGTGTCGTCTGCACCGATGAGTTTCGGGCGCGTGAGTCGTCCCTACCGGTGAAGAACCGACAGATGGGAGCCACGCATGGCAAGGCCGTTTCGATTCGGAGTCGTCGCTCCGCTCAAAACTGATCCGCCCACCTGGCGAGACCGAGTCCGCCGCATCGCCGACTACGGGTATTCGACGCTGCTGGTGCCCGACTTCCCGCAGACCCAACCCGCCCCCGGCCCCATGCTCGCCACCGCCGCCGCCCTGACCGACATGCGCGTCGGCACCTGGGTATACGCGTCTCCCCTGCGCCCCGCCTGGCTGACGGCATGGGAAGCACATTCACTGACCCTCCTGACCGACGGCCGCTTCGAGATGGGCATCGGCACCGGCCGGCCCGGGATCGAGGACGAACTCCGCGACAAAGGCGTACAGGCCACCCCACCCACCGAGCGACTGAGCGAAATCCGAAAAACAGTCGACACGCTGCGAGACCTCGATGGACGCGACCATCACACCCCCGTGGCGATGGCGGTATACGGCCCGAAGGCACAAGCGCTCGCCGCCGAGGTCGCCGACATCGTCACCTTCACCCTCGGCGACCACCCTCGCAGCGAAGTCGCCCGCATAGCACGGGACTTCCGCACTACCCGCGACATCGAGCTGGCCCTCCACGTCCCCGTCATCGGCGACACCGTCGCCCTCCACATGGCCCACCCATCCACCGACCCCGCCGCCCTCCGCGCAGCGGACGCGCTCACCGTCCTACCGAACGATCCGGTAGAGGCCAAAGATGAGATCCAGCGCCGCCGCGAAGAAATCGGGTTCTCGTACTTCGTCATCGGGGCCGACTTCGCCGAGCTGTTCGCGCCGATCGTCGCGGAGTTGAATGGGCGTTAGCGTGGACGTGCGGGCGCCCCGGCCCGGGCGAGTATCGCGTCAGCGCGCGCGTGATCTCAACCCCGGTCGTGCGGCCACCAGATCGCCGCGGCTATCGCAAGTATCGGGAGCCCCACGGACGGAGCGGAAACCGGTCTTGAGGGTGTAGTGCGCCGGTCATCACCTCTCGGGAGCTACAGCCCGGCGACGAGATCGCGCATCAGCACATCGAAGGTCGGCGCGTCCGGCCATCGTGGCCGCAACGAGCCGACGCGGTACCAACCCCACTTTTGGTAGGCCTCATAGGCACGCCTATTGCCTGGCTCCACCAGTAGAGTCGCCCGCTGTTCCGCACGACGACCCAACAACTCGTCATGCAACGCTCGCGCGATCCCCTGCCCCATGAACTCCGATCGCACCATGATCTCACTCAGGGCGAAAGTCCTGGCCCCATCTTCTGTCGTGAACCCAACCTCGGCTTCATCCAGCCGAAGCCCTTCCCACCACGCGCTGTCCCGACGCAACGGCCAACCCCAGGCCTGCCCACACACGAGTCCTGCCGATTCCGCGATCACCAACTCGAATCCGGACTTCCGATCGGGGCGGGTATATGCCTCGAAACGCTGCATGAACGCTTCAGGCGACTCGAACTCACCACCCAAATTGATCCGATCCACATACGCTCCGCGAAAGATCTCTTCGATCTGATCGCGGCGGTCGCGCGCTCCAGCGGCGTCATAACGATGGAACACCAAGTCTCCGAGGCTCAATCTGCGTCCTTTCGATGTCATATCGCAACCGCCGACCGCTGTACCAATTCATCGAACCGCCGGTTGAACTCATCGTCGGATCGACCTTCGGCAGCGACCCGAACCGGCTCGAGGATCCGAAGTGTCCGGGTCGAAGAGACAGATCGTTCGAGTTCAACGAGCACATCGAGTGCTTGCTCCACAGCTGTTCCGACGTCTCCGACGCGGGCAAGGGCGGCCGTCCAGCCAGCGCGATAAGCCGCCGAGTTTCGCGCTCCCGAGTGGTCGAGGGCAAGGTCAGCCGACAGTTCGAGCGACTTCCGTAGATCGCCGAGGGCGCCGACACCTGTTGCCTCATGGCATCGCACCTCGGTCTCAGTGACGAAACGCAGCCATAAAGGACACTCGTCGAACGCCTCATGCTCCATCGCGTGTTCGAACTCCCGCCATGCTGTCGCAATGGCGCGCCTGAAACCCGACCGGTCCCCGAGAACGCCGTACGACTGCGCTTCGCGTGCCGCAATCAAGGCATGAATACGCCCTGGTGGTTGCTTCCCAGTCAGCTCTTTCGCTCGCTCGACAAGTCCTAGCGCGCGGTGCGGATTTGCCTGGCCGATCCGACTGAGGGCCACTACTTGGTTGGCGACGTTCAGACACAGATGCACGGTGAGCTGATCGTCGCCCGATTCACCAGCCAGTGCGAACGCTTCCGTGTAACAGCACCGCGCCAGCTCGTGCATATCCGCGTCGAAAGCGAGCCAGCCTGCGATGGTCGCGAGTTCACCGACTGCGCTGATGTACGCCTTACCTGCCCGCTCCGTGAACTCCCAGGCCTCCAGCACAGCTTTCGCGCGATTCAAGCCGACGACCGCCTGCCGCACCAATGCGCCACCGCCGACTGCCTGCTCGCGCTCGGCGAGCGTGTCGACTTCGGCCATCAATCGCGCAGCGTCACTGACACCGATGCGCCCACCGCTCACCGATAGATTCATGGCTGGACCCACTACAGCCGCCCCGCAGAAGATGCCGAACTCACGTCGCTTCATCTCATCGACCTCGACTTCCCATGCCCCGGTCGGAATGCCTGAGTCCAGGCTATCGCCACCGGCACCGGTTGCCGGACCGATTGCCAGGACATCTAGCGCCCCGAAACCACCACCGACCACTGCCTGGAAACGAGCGAGCTGTTCAGCATCCAATCCGGCCAACACGCTATCGAGTGCCTCGGCGGACTCACCACGAACCGGTCTCGCCGCCGTTGCGCGCTCCCATTTCCGGATCGTAGGCGGTTCATAGCCCACCCGCTCGGCGAATCGCTCCTGCGTCATCCGCATAGCCACGGTCCGAAGAGCTTTCACCTCGGCGCCCGTCCACGTACAGACAATCATCGACTACCCCCTTCTTCCGGCGCGAGGAGCACCGGTCAGACATCCGTGTTGATTCCGTGCGGTTCCGTACCTGGGAAAGGAACCACCGATCGGCGACGCTCGAACAGCCCCCGGCGCCAGGCGCCCCTCCTCGGTGCCCGGGTGGCTCCCAATTCATATAGCACACAGCGAGGTTCAACATGCCTGCATTGCTCGCAGCGGTCAGCGTGTTCCTACTGACTTGCATTACCTGGTCAGCCCTGAATCGACCCATCCCCGGGTACAGCCGTTCAGTGCCTGCCGGCGACATCCTGCGCAATTCCGAGGAGGCCGCCATGGATCCCGAATTGTGGCCGATCGGCTGGCCTCATGACGGTCCCACCAGCACACTGAGTGTCGTTGCGGCCCAACAGGTGATGCGCGGTCATCTCACATGCGATATCGCAACGTGTCCCAGAAAGCGGGCCGCCTATCGCATGCTTGCCGATTCAGGAGTGTTGGCCCCTGATATCCGAGCCGAAAAGCACCTGGCCGGATGGGAGAACCGATGATCGAACCGGCTGACGAGGGCGGTACCTGGGTGCAATTCAGCGATGGATCATGGTCGCAGCTGGGTGCGGACGGTTGGCCAGACGAGATTGCGACGACCTGCGACGCGCGACCGGTCAACAGCTTGCTAGGCAGCTTCATCGCCGAGAATCGCGGCAGCGACTCCGAGGCGATCGAAACCAGCGACCGCATCATCTCACCACATGCGTCCGGTCGATCGATCGAAGTCATTGTCGCCCGCGACCCGGACGGACCCTTGGATATCCACGTTCTCGTGGGCGGTATCGAACAATCGGCTGTGATCTTCGTCGTCGACGCTGGCGCAGGTTGGACTTGGGACGACTGGTGTGAAGTCCGTGATGACGCCCTCCGTATCGCTTCACCCAACGCCCGCCGAGTGTTGCTGCGTCACTACGGGGACCCCCCGGGCGGCGATTACATCACCGGACGCGGAGAGGAGGATTGGCTCGACCCGTCACACGGCTACGAACCTCCATAGGGCCCTGAAGGATGACCTGCGCGAGGGAATCGATCGAGTCGAGTAACTCTCCTGGCGGCAAACCAAGATCGAGCGCATGGCAACGAATTGTTATTCCACACGTTCGAATCACGTGGGTGCGGACAGGCTCATTTCCACGGGCATACACTAAATGCCCCTCCCGCAGCCCGAGAACCGAGCAGTAAGCGAGCATCTGGTAGAGATCTGCCTCCGGGAAGCCCTTGGGTCGTTCCGCCTTGTACTTGGCATCCACAACGGCGACCGGTTCGACTCCGTTCCTGTCGCACCAGACCAGATCAGGGATCAGTTTGATGGTCGACCCCTCGTCCAAGAAGCGCTTGGACTGTAGAGCCGGTACCCCACCGAACCTGCGCATCGCCATGCTCAGCGCATTGGTGACGAAATCCTCATACACCTTCCACATATCGAACATGAACGCCGATACCGAAAGACCACCATTGCTTTGGTCGAACGAGCAGTTCTGGAGGATGACCTCGGTCAGGCGGAGCAGATCGTGGTACCGGCTGTTCAGTCGCGAAGCCGTCCACGACGCGCGAGCGTCGTGGGCGTCGACCACGGTGATCTCATCGAGCACCCGCCGAATCCTGGTCAGTTGTTTCCTGGTCTCGCGGCCGACCTCCGGCATGCTGAGCAGGCGCAACGTCGCGAGCAGCACGAGCCGATTCTCCGCGATGTCCATCGTGTATTCGTCGTACTCCATCGCAATCGGAACCGGCAGCCCGAAGTTCCTGGTCACCTGTTCGTGGAAGCGAACTCGACCGCGAACGAATGCCAGCGAGTCGAATGTGGCTCGATATCCCTGGAGGGGACCTCGACCGAATGCCTTTGACGCCAAACGCACGAACGATTCCGACACAGCAGGGAAAAGTCCGTCCGCCTGCTCGAGATTGACGAATTCTTCCCGCCATATCGAGGGGTTGCTGGCGTAGCCGATGAAGAACAACAACCTCTTCAGTTCGGTGATCTTCGGGTGGACATTGATTTGCGTTTCCCCCACCCGCACGGACCCGACTTTCTTGGCGGCTTTCAGGCGGCATCGTCCGTCCGAACTGCGCGTGATCGAGACCAGACCCAAATCTCGGAGCGCCTGATACTCGGCGTCGGACAGGGAGATCGGATCGCTGGCGCCCTCTTCGTAGAGATCGACTGAACCACTCACGCCGAACTGCCCGATCCGGCGCCCTTTCCACTCACCCGCTGCTCGATCTTTTCGAGCGAGTAGAGGTCGCGGACATTGATGCCCGGTGTGCCGAAATGACACTCCTCGAGCAGCGGGATGATCGACGTTCTCCAGGTCATGTCCCGACCGGCGCGTGTGGTCATCGTATCTCGCATAAAGTAGGACGGACCGATCTTGAAGTCCTCATCCTCGATCATGTTGTTCAGCTCGTCCGCTATGTCGGCGACGCGTTCCCCATATCCGCGTGCCAGCAGCCAACTCCGCAGCACATTCCTCGTGGGTTCTTCGGTCGGGTGCAGGTGGACGAAAGCAAAGCGCCGGCGAATTGCAGCGTCCACCATTGCGATGGATCGATCAACCCGGTTCATCGTTCCGATAATCAAGACATTCTTGGGCAATCTGAACATCTCGACCTTGTCCGAGTACAGGAGATTGATACTCTCGTCCCGATATTCGAGCAGGTAGTACAGTTCGCCGAAGATCTTCGACAGGTTGCCTCGATTCACCTCGTCGATGACCAGTGCGTACAAATTACCTGGATCCTGCCGCGCCCGATCGGCGATCTCCCGCAGCGGGCCGCGCCGTATGTCGTAGGCGATTTGTCCATCCTCGGTCTGCACGGGGCGTAGACCTTCGAAGAAATCTTCATACGAGTAGGACGGGTGGAACTGGACTACCTTGACGTTTCGTTCGTCACACAGATGCTTGGCAATGGCCTTGGCCAGGTAGGTCTTTCCGGTCCCCGGTGGCCCGTAGAAGATCAGTTGCGGCCGATCACGTAGTAGATCAATGCATTCCTGTAGCCAGCCCTTGGGCATGAACACGGCCTCCGCGAGCGCGTCGGTTGCCTCTGCGAACACGGGGTCAACATGGGAGGAACTCGCCTCGTCCTCGGCAGCGACCAGCTCCGACGATCCCAGATCGAAGCCGAAGGTCTTGGCGATGATCGTGATCAGGTCCGCCGCGTTCTCGCGGCTCAGTTGGATCGATTGGCTGCTCTTGGGTGACGACTGACGCTGTTGCGAGCCGAAAGTGGACAGATGGAGCAGCGTCTCGCCGTTTTCGTCGTCGATGACCTTGTATTGGCAGGTGACTGCATCTTCGATTCGGTGTGCACGAATATTCTGGGTACTCGGAACGATCTCGCGGATTCGGGCCATGACTACCAGTGCTCCCCTGCTGTGTACCTGCAAATCAGCGTATGGTCAGGCGACCGCTTCGACCACCGGACCGTGGTCCTCGTGATCAACGGTGTTCTGGACCAACTGAATCAGACTAGCTTCAACCTCTGACAGGACAGGTGGTTGCGACCGGCGACGATCCAGTCGGCAGTCCGCCGCGCCGCCTCTCGAGCTCACGCCGGCAGAAGTCTCCCGATTACCTCCGCCAACTGCACGACGTTCCGGCACTCGTGCATCGTGACGAGCTCCGCGTATAGATGGGCGGCGGAGTCCCCGGTATTCCAAGACCGGGCGGGTTCGGGGTTGAGCCAGTAGGCGTGTTTGGCCTTGTCGAGCATGAGGGAGAGGGCGGGGAGGTTGGGGGCGGTGCGGTTGGTGCGGGCGTCGCCGAGGATGAGCAGGGAGGTGCGGGGGCCTAGGGCGTCCAGGTGGTTGGTGGTGAAGCCGGCCAGGGCTTCGCCGTAGTTGCTGCTGCCGAAGCGGGTGACGCCGGATTCGCGGATGATGCGGGCGGTGAGGTCGGGGGTGGGTGGGGTGCCGGGGGTGAACCAGGGGGTGATTTCGGCGCAGGTGTCGATGAAGCCGAAGCTGCGGACGCGGCTGAACTGGTCTTGCAGGGCGGCGACCAGCAGGAGGGTGAATTCGGCGAAGCCGGTGACCGAGCCGGAGAGGTCGGCCAGGACGACGAGGTCGGGGCGGCCGTGTTTGCGGGCGCGCAGCACGGGGGTGACGGGGACGCCGCCGGTGGACATGGACGCGCGCAGAGTGCGGCGCAGGTCGATCTGGCCGCGGACGGCCTTGCGGCGGCGGGCGGCGAGGCGGGTGGCGAGTTTGCGGGCCAGCGGGTGGACCAGGCGGCGCATGTCGGCGAGGTCTTGTTCGCGGGCGCCGAGGAAATCGATGCGGTCGGTGCTGGATTCGACACCGCGGCGAGCGATGTAGTCGGTGCCGCGCAGGTCGGCGGAGCGGATGCGGGCCTCGGTTTGCAGGGCGGTGCGGAAGGCGCGCAGGCGGCGGTCGGCTTCGATGGTGTGCACGGCGGTGTCGAATTCGCCGGTGGGGGCGCCCATTCGGGAGACGATGCGTTCGACGAGATCGTCCGGTTGGAGCGCCTTCAAGGTCAGGTAGGACGACCAGCCGGCGCCGGAGGCGGTGGTGACCACACCGGAGGCGCCCGCACCCTGTCCCCCGCTGCCGTAGCCGCCGAGTTCAGTGAGCGCGCGGCGGGCGAGTTCGGTGGTGGCGTCGGGGTTGTCGGCGGCGAGGGTGCTGACGAGTTCGTCGCGCAGGGTTTCGACGGCGTCGGTATTCGGTTCGCGCACTTCGCCGAAGCCGCCGCGGCCGAGGAAGTAGAGGTCGAATAGCTGGTCGAAGACCGAGCGTTGGCCGTTGCGGCGCAACAGGGTCGCGGCGAGGCCGGAGCGCAGTTGGTCGGGGTTGCCGGTGCCGAGAGCGACGATGGCTTCGGCGGCGTCGATGGTTTCGCTGGGGCCGGCGGTGATGCCGTGTTCGCGCAGCAGGGTGACGAAGTCGACCAGCCGATCGGTCATGGATTCGGCTGCGCGATTACCGGTTCGCGGCGCGGACGGCGTCATCTGTCGGCCCCGATGCGGCGCGGCCCAGCCCCGCGAACCACGGCGGAGAGCATCGTGATTCGAGCATGTCCGGCGCGCTGCCCATCGACGCTATGGGCCGATCGGGGTGTGGTGTCAGCGCGCGCTTCGCCCGCCACTCGCCTCACGCCGACTCCCCGACCGCGTCTACCTCACCGAGCTCGAGCCGATCCACCGCGACCCGATGATCGGACTGATGCTTCAGCAGCACGCCCAGCGTCGACCGCACCACCCCACCGGTGAGCCTGCGCGCTCCCAACGCGACGAGAGTCCGCGCCCAATCGACGGTTTCGGCGACCGACGGCGCCTTGCGCAGCGGTAATTGCCGGAGCGCGCCGACAGTGCGCACGACGGGTTCGGCCAAGGACGCATCGAGCTCGGGCACCCGCAACCGGACGATGGCGCGTTCCAATTCGGCCGTCGGATAGTCGATATGCAGATACAGGCAGCGCCGCTTCAGCGCCTCCGACAGCTCGCGGTTGGCGTTGGAGGTCAGGATGACAAACGGTGTGCGAACAGCGGTGACGGTGCCGAGTTCGGGGATACTCACCTGATAGTCACCGAGCACTTCGAGCAGCAGACCCTCGAGTTCGACGTCGGCCTTGTCGAGTTCATCGATGAGCAGCACCGTCGGCTCGGGGTTGCGGATGGCGGCCAGTAGCGGGCGCGAGAGCAGGAACTCTTCGGTGAAGACGTGCTCGCGGGTGCTGTCCCAGCCCTCGCCCTCGGTGGCGGTGATGCGCAGCAGCTGTTTGGCGTGGTTCCACTCGTAGAGGGCGCGCGCCTCGTCGATGCCCTCGTAGCACTGCAATCGGATCAGCTCGGCCGCGGCGGTGGCGGCGATGGCCTTGGCCAGTTCGGTCTTGCCGACGCCGGCGGGGCCCTCGATGAGCAGCGGCTTGCCCAGATGCCCGGCGAGGAACACGGCGGTGGCGATATCGGTGGACGGCAGATAGCCGGCCTCGGTGAGCCGGCGCGTCACCTCATCCACCGAGGCAAAGAAGTTACTCATCAGTAGACAGTGTAAAACGCCTCGATGACAGGTGCCCGATCACCATGCGAGCGGTGACGCGCGCAGCTCCGCGATCGACACCCCGCGACGACGCTTCACCAGACCACGCAAGGTCCCGGCGTTCAGATAGCCCACCCGCGCCGCGACCGCGTCCAGCGTCAGATCGGTGGTGCGCAGCAGGTGTGCGGCGCGTTCCAGGCGGATGTCGTTGACGAAGTCGCGGGGTGACATCCCGAGCTCGGCGTGGGTCGCGCGTTGCAGGCTGCGTTCGGTGACGCCGATCGCCTGCGCGGCGGTGGAGATCAGGAACTGTTCGGCCAGATGGTCGCGCACCCAGCGTTCGAAGGCCGCGGTCACCGAATTGCCGCGGGCGATGATCTCGGGCAGCACGAAATCGCTCTGCTTGCGCCCGCTGCCCGCGATGAGATAGCGGCTGGTGAGCTCGGCCAGCGCCGGACTCACCGATTGCACCAGGCCCAGCGCGAGATACATATGCGACAGCGCGGCGCCGGCGGTGCTGACGCGCGGGCCGCGGCACAGGATCCGGCTCTCGTCGAGCGCGATCTGCGGATAACGGCGCCGGAACGTCGGGCCCAGCCACCAGCTGGTGGTCGCCGAAGATCCGTCCAGCACACCGGCTTCGGCCAGGAAGAACGTCCCCGAGCAGGCACCGGCGACATGCGAGCCGTGCTCGTATACCTGCCGGATCCGCTCCAGCACCGGCTTGCTACGGGCCGAGGTCACCAGCTCTACCAGCGGGTCGGGATCGAGCACCTGAACCGCGGGCACGATCATCATGTCGGGTTCGACACCGTCGACCAGCGGCGTCGTCGCGATGGTGTGCCCGTGCCCGGAGGTGACGCTGTCGCCGAAGGACAGGGCGCGCACCCGCCACGGCGCGGGCGGAGTCTCGAGCTGGTCGCGAGCGCCGTTGGCGGTGTTGAACGTTTCCAGCAGGGCAGCCAGACCGAAGTCGGCCACGCCATCCATCACGAAGACCCCGACATCCATGTCGGAAATAGTACTGAATATGTCGTTTCCGACACTCGGTGATGCTCGACGGGCCGCATAGTGTCACTGCGAGTGAGCGGTCGCACAGTTGTTCGGCCCGCTCACCTCGACAGCCCCGAGCCGTCGTCCGCCGCCCGACCAGCCCATCGGAGACCCGCATGTCGCTCGCCACCAGCATCGTCCACCACATCCGCTTGACGGTCACCGATCTGGCACGCTCACGTGAGTTCTACGAAGACGTCCTCGGTTTCGAGGTGGCGGCCGAATCCCCGGGCAGTCCGGCCGACCCGCTGGTGCGCGCCGACCGCTTCCAGCTCTACGGCGGAGTGGTGTTCCAGACACCCGGCGGCATGCTGCTCGGCCTGCGGCCGGTCGCCGACCCGGACGACCATTTCGATTCCGAACGCGTCGGACTCGACCATCTCAGCTTCACCGTCGACTCGCGCGAGGACCTGATCAAGGCCATGGCCCGCTTCGACGAGGCCGGCGTGGAGCACGGCGACATCGTCGAGATGGACCAGTTCGGTATCGCGATCCTCGGCTTCAACGACCCCGACGGCATCCACCTCGAACTGACCGCGGCGATCTGATGGGCGCGTCCACCTGTACCGAGGTCGATCTGCCGCCCTTCCCGCAACTGTGGGCCCGGTGGGCGGCGATGTCGGCCGCCTTCGCCGCATCCGGTTCGCAGTGGGGTCCGCGAATGTTGCCGTCGCTGGCGTGGTTCGAGAGTGCGGGCAACAGTGGATCCACGCTGTACGCGCTGCCCGGCGGCCGCGCGGTGCTCTCCGGTGGCGTGTGGACCGCATCGGCGCTGTCCTGCGACGACGACGCCCCGCCGCCGCACCCCGAACCACCGGACTGGGCCGTCGACCCGATGCTCAACCCGCACGCCGACACCGGGCTCACCACGTTCTGCTACTGGTGGGACGCCGGGCGCTGGTATCGCGCCGATTCGCCACCGGTGGCGCAATCGGCCGCCGCGTTGCCCGGGGTGTGGACCACGGATTCGGTCGCCGAGCTGATCACCTGCCTGGCCACCGGCCGCCCCAACGACGACCAGCGCGCCGACGCCATCACGCTGATCTGCGCGGCCGAGATCGGCGCGGTCACCCATGAGACGGTGGCGAATGTCTTCGGCGACAACGACTTGTTCGAACTCGACGCCGCCATGGAGCAGTTCGAGATGGCCGGGCTCACCGCGCGCCAGACCGCGACCCGCACCGCTACCCAATGCCTGCGCGGCCCGTCCACGCCGCGGTTCAGTACGGGTTCGCCGCAGCTGCGACGCGTCCGGATTCGATGGCCGCGACCAGCGCTCGGTGATCGCTGACGGTCTGATCGGCGTAGGCGAGGGCGAAGGCGGCCATGGCGCGGTCGAACGGATCGCCGGAACCCAGGTAGGCGGCGATGGCGACGCGGTCGCCCGAGCGGGCATGAGCGCGGGCCAAGGTGTGCCCGCACAGTGCGGCGTACTGGCGCAGGCCGGCGCGGGACATGTTGTCGATCTCGGCCGAGCCCTTCATATCGCGCAGCTGGCGCCAGTAGAAGTGGCGGTCCTGTGGCCCGGTGATCCAGCCGAGGAAGATATCGCTCGAGGTCTGCAACAACCGCTGCCCATGCACCACCCGATGACCGTGATTGCGGAACACGCTCGGCGCCAGATGCGGCGCGAGCACCGACTCCTCGGCCTCCTTCACCTGGAGAAACAGCGGGCCGCCGGTGTCGCGGTCGACCAGCAGCACCACGAAACAGCGGGTGCCGACACTGCCGACCCCGACCACTTTGCGGGCGAAATCCACGATCCGGTAGCGGTTCACCAGTACCCGGCGCTCCTCGGGCAGGGTGCGGCGATAGGCGGCGAACACCTCCTCGACGGCGTCGGCATCGGCCTGCTCGACCGGCGTCAGCAGCGGTGGCTGATGCCGGATGCGGGGCACGCCGTCGCGTCCGGGCTCGGTGAGTTTGCGCAGGGCCTGGAGGCTGGTGCGCCGGCGGGCGGCGTCCAGGGTTTTCTCGACGTTCCTGCGGCGCTTCGGTTTATCGACCAGCTCGACCAGGGTGTCGGCGTCGACCTGCTCGTACCAGACATCGAGAGAGTCGTGGCCGGCCAGGCGGCGCATGCACTCGCGGTAGGCCGAGGCCGCGGTGCGCGCCGCCGCTGCCGCCTCGTCGTCGCCGAAGCCGTTGGCCCTGGCGGCGACCGCGATACTGGCCACCAGCCGTTTGACGTCCCATTCGAACGGGCCGGGCAGCGTCTCGTCGAAATCGTTGAGGTCGAACACGAGCGATCGCTCCGGCGAGGCGAAGACACCGAAATTGGACAGGTGGGCGTCGCCGCACAGTTGCACGGTCAAGCCGGTGTTCGGGGCGGCGGCCAGGTCGGCGGCCATGATCGCGGGCGCGCCGCGCAGGAACGGGAAGTGGCCGGCCGCCATCCGGGCGTAGCGGATCGGCACCAGCTCCGGGACGCGGGTGGATGCCTGGTGTTCGAGGATGGCGATCGGATCGCGGTCGGGGGCGAGGTGCAACTGGCCCAACGCCGAGCGGGGCAGCTGCGAACGCACCGCCCGGCCGTCACGCGCGGGCGTCGAGGACGCGGGATCGGCCGCCGTCTCCGTCATCGTCTCAGTCTTGCCCGCCGGCCCGGACAGCACAACGACGCCGCGAAATCCGGTGTGTCCCCTATTGCCACCGACCCGTCCGGTATGCCCGGTCAGGGGACGCCTCATCCATTCGAATGATCCTCGACCACAAACCTGCTCGCACCCGTGACCTTTGCGCTCGAGTACGCAAGAGTAGGACATGTGTCACCGCTGCTCGGCCCCATCCCCGACCTCGTCGGCCGGCCGGGATCCGGTGTCCATCCGAGCCCGAACCGCCTCGGAACGCGTGCGCGCTCCCGCCTGCTTCGCGCGAACCGCGCACGTCCCGGACCCACGGCCAGGGCCTCGAGTCACGGCGAAGGGCTGCGATCGGGTGCATCGCGGCCGGCTGGAAAGGAAACGAAGGTGTTCACGACTACATCGTCCACGGCATTGCGCCGCACGGCGGCCCGCGTCGCCGTCGCCGGCGCCATCACAGTGTTTCCGCTGGCGGCGGTAGCGGTTCCGGCCGCGGCCGATCCTGCGACGGCGCCACCGGGCCTCACCCAGGTCGATCGGCCGCACCGCGATTGGGACAACCCGTGGGATCACGACCGCAAGTGGGATCACGACAAGAAGTGGGATCACGATCGCAAGTGGGACCACGACAAGAAGTGGGACCGTGACTGGGATTGGGATCGCGGCCGCGGCCACGACCCGCTGTGGCGGCTGTTGCAGCAACTGCTGCCGAGTGGATCGTTCGGCCGGTGAGCTGATCCACACAGCCGAAAGGGCCCGTCCGCCAGTGGCGAACGGGCCCTTTCGCGACTGCGAAACTTACGCGGTTTCGGTGATCGGGCGATCGACCCAGCTCATCAGGCCGCGCAGCTTGGCGCCGGTGACCTCGATCGGGTGCTCGGCGTTCTGCTTGCGCAGCGCCTCGAGCTCCTTGTTGCCGCCCTCGACGTTGGCGACCAGGCGCTTGACGAAGGTGCCGTCCTGGATGTCCTTGAGGATGTCCTGCATGCGCTTTTTGGTGTCGGCGTCGATGACCCGCGGGCCCGACAGGTAGCCACCGAACTCGGCGGTGTCGGAGACCGAGTAGTTCATCCGCGCGATGCCGCCCTCGTACATCAGGTCGACGATCAGCTTCAGCTCGTGCAGCACCTCGAAGTAGGCCATCTCCGGCGCGTAACCGGCCTCGACCATGACCTCGAAACCGGTCTTGACCAGTTCCTCGGTGCCACCGCAGAGCACGGCCTGCTCACCGAACAGGTCGGTCTCGGTCTCTTCCTTGAAGGTGGTCTTGATGACGCCCGCGCGGGTGCCGCCGATGCCCTTGGCGTAGGACAGCGCCAGCGCCTGGCCCTCACCCTTCGGGTCCTGGTCGACCGCGATCAGCGCGGGAACACCCTTGCCGTCGACGAACTGACGACGCACCAGGTGGCCCGGGCCCTTCGGCGCGACCATGCCGATGGTGACGTTGGCCGGCGGCTTGATCAGGCCGAAGTGGATGTTGAGGCCGTGGCCGAAGAACAGCGCGTCGCCGTCCTTCAGGTTCGGCTCGATGTCGTTGGTGAAGATCGACGCCTGCGCGGTGTCGGGGGCCAGCACCATGATCACGTCGGCCCACGCGGAAACCTCGGCGGGGGTGCCGACGGTCAGCCCGGCCTCCTCGGCCTTCGGCCGCGACTTCGAGCCCTCGGCGAGGCCGACCCGGACCTCGACGCCGGAATCGCGCAGGCTCAGCGAGTGCGCGTGGCCCTGGCTGCCGTAACCGATCACCGCGACCTTGCGGCCCTGGATGATCGACAGATCGGCATCGTCGTCGTAGAACATCTCGACTGCCACTGTTGGTTCCCTTCTCACTTGATAGGCGTTAGTAAAGATTTGTTTCGCGGTAGCTCAGCGGGTCGCGGTGATCGACTTCGGCCCACGGCCGACCGCCACCACACCGGACTGCACGATCTCACGGATGCCGTACGGTTCCAGCATCCGCAGCAGCGCGTCGAGCTTGGACCGGGTCCCGGTCGCCTCGACGGTGAGCGCGTCCGGGGACACGTCGATGACCTTCGCCCGGAAGAGCGTAACGGCCTCGATCACCTGGGTGCGCACACTGGCGTCGGCGCGCACCTTCACCAGGATCAGCTCACGCGCCACCGAGGCCTCGGCATCCTGCTCGACGATCTTGATGACGTTGACCAGCTTGTTGAGCTGCTTGGTCACCTGCTCGAGCGGCAGGTCCTCGACGGTGACGACGATCGTCATCCGGGAGATGTCGGGCACCTCGGTGCCGCCGACCGCCAGCGATTCGATATTGAAGCCGCGGCGAGAGAACAGGCTCGCCACTCGCGCCAGCACGCCCGGCTTGTCCTCGACGAGGACGCTGAGGGTGTGGGTGCTGCTCATTCTTGGTTCCCCTCGCTGGTCGGTGCGGCGGCGTCGGCGGGACGGCCGGCCTGGGTGCGGTCATGCGACAGCGCCTCATGGATGACGGCCGGCTCGGCGGCGGTCTCGTCCTCGTCGAACAACGGCCGGATGCCGCGCGCGGCCATGATCTCGTCGTTGCTGGTGCCCGCGGCGACCATCGGCCACACCTGGGCGTCCTTGCCGACGATGAAGTCGATGACGACCGGGCGGTCGTTGATCGACTGCGCCTCCCGGATCGCGGCCTCGACGTCTTCTTCCTTCTCGACCCGGATGCCGTGGCAGCCCAGCGCTTCGGCCAGCTTGACGAAGTCGGGGATGCGCAGGGTGTGGGTGCCGAGGTCGGTGTTGGAGTAGCGCTCCTCGTAGAACAGGGTCTGCCACTGGCGGACCATGCCGAGGTTGCCGTTGTTGATCAGCGCGACCTTGATCGGCACGCCCTCCACCGCGCAGGTGGCCAGCTCCTGGTTGGTCATCTGGAAGCAGCCGTCACCGTCGACCGCCCAGACTTCCTTGTCCGGTGCGCCCATCTTGGCGCCCATCGCGGCGGGCACGGCGTAGCCCATGGTGCCGAGACCACCGGAGTTGAGCCAGGTGCGCGGCTTCTCGTACTTGATGAACTGGGCGGCCCACATCTGGTGCTGGCCGACGCCGGCGCAGTAGATCGCGTCCGGTCCGGCCAGGCGGCCGAGCGCGTCGATGACGTACTCCGGCGAGAGCGAGCCGTCGCTGGGCGCGGTCCAGCCCAGCGGGTAGGCGTCGCGGATGCCGTCGAGGTAGGTCCACCATTCGGTGAGCTCGAACGGCATGGTCTGGGCCGGATCGGACTTCAGGGTCTCGATCAGCTCGATGATGACCTCGCGGCAGTCACCGACGATCGGCACGTCGGCGTGGCGGTTCTTGCCGATCTCGGCCGGGTCGATATCGGCGTGGATGACCTTGGCGCCGGGCGCGAAGGAGTCCAGCTGACCGGTGACGCGGTCGTCGAAGCGGGCGCCGAGGGTGATCAGCAGGTCCGACTTCTGCAACGCCGCCACCGCGGCCACCGAACCGTGCATACCGGGCATGCCGCAGTGCAGGCGGTGGCTGTCGGGGAAGGCACCGCGCGCCATCAGCGTGGTGACCACCGGGATGCCGGTCAGCTCGGCCAGCTCCACCAGCTCGGCCGAGGCGTCGGCCTTGATCACGCCGCCGCCGACGTAGAGCACCGGCGCCTTGGCCTCGGCGATCAGCCGCGCGGCCTCGCGCACCTGCTTGCCGTGCGGCTTGGTGACCGGGCGGTAGCCGGGCAGCCGCATCTCCGGCGGCCAGCTGAAGGTGGTCTGCGCCTGCAGCACGTCCTTGGGGATGTCGACCAGGACTGCGCCCGGGCGCCCGCTGGCGGCCAGGTAGAACGCCTCGGCGATCATGCGCGGGATGTCGGCGCCGTCGGTGATCAGGAAGTTGTGCTTGGTGATCGGCATGGTGATGCCGGAGATGTCGGCTTCCTGGAACGCGTCGGTACCGATGAGGCCGCGACCGACCTGACCGGTGATCGCCACGATCGGCACCGAGTCCATCTGGGCGTCGGCGATCGGGGTGACCAGGTTGGTGGCGCCGGGGCCGGAGGTCGCCATGCAGACCCCGACCTTGCCGGTGGCCTGGGCGTATCCGGTAGCGGCGTGGCCGGCGCCCTGCTCGTGGCGCACCAGCACGTGGCGCACCCGCGTCGAATCGAACAGCGGGTCGTAGACAGGCAGGATGGCGCCGCCGGGAATACCGAATACGGTGTCGACGCCGAGCTCCTCGAGCGAGCGGACGACCGACTGCGCGCCGGTGACCCGCTCGGGCGGGAGCTGGCGGCGGTTGGCCGTGTTCGTCGCGGGAGTGCCGGCAGCAGCCGGCTGGTTCGCCGAAGGCGCGGGCCTGCGGGCCGAGGGCCCCGGCCGGGCGGTTGGTGCGCTCACCGTCTTGGTTCCTTACCTCTTGTCGTTATGACCCCGGGCGAGCCGCGAGTGGCGGAGCCTGCCCGTCCGGACAGCGGTCATGGTCCGAACACAAAAAAGCCCCCGACAGCCCATGGCTGTTCGAGGGTGGCGCGTCGCAGTGCGAGCTGACGTATCAGGTAGTCGGGCTCAACGCTGGACGCGCCGGCCGATTACGAGCAACTCGTTTCGATTCACGCGCATGACGGTATTTGTGCGTGAGGTGAAGAGTCAAACTGCTGGCCTACGCCGTCCCATTATGTGGGACGACAGTGGGTGCTCGAGTCCGTCCACCATGATGCGAGGATGGTGGTGTGTCATCACCGCATCAGTCCGTGCCACCGGCTAAATCGTCCCACACGTCCGACGCGACGACGGATACGGGTGGTCAGGCGAGCGAGGTCACACCGACCCGTGTCATCCGCATCACACGGCTGAACTTCATCGGCGTCTTGGTGCTGGTGCTGTGCGTGTTCTTCCCGTTCGTCGGCTGGCCCGCCGCGCTGTGGTGGCTGTTCGCCCTGCCGATCGCGGTGTCGGTGTGGATTCTGCGCACCCAGACCACCGTCTCCGGCGCGGGCCTGGATCTGCGCACGGTCTTCGGCTCCCGCCACATCGACTGGGCGCAGGTACGCGGCATCCGCATTCCCAAGCGTGGGTATGTCCGAGTACACCTCGACGACGACAGCGAGGCCAAACTACCGGCGGTAAGCTACGACCGGTTGCGCGAACTGGTGGACGCTTCGGGTGGACGAATCCCCGACCCGTTCGCCGGGCCCGCGGAACCGATCGAATCGGCGGACGCCGCTACCACCGGCACCACCGAGCCCGACTCGGGCGCCGACCCGACAACGGGCGGCGACACACCGAGCCCCAGCGAGGCCGATACCGCGGCCGCACGCGATACCGACACCACCCCGGGCAGCTGATCTGCGCTCCCCCACCGGCACACAGCCCGTGCCCGGTACGGGAGTAACGTCGAGGAACGCCGAGCAGTGCGTCGGCCGGACCGCCGGGCATCCCCGGCCGATCCGCCGAGCCGCTCGACGTCGTCGCATCCCAGCCCCCGCGACCCACCCGAGGACTCACCCATGCCACCGCTTCGTTCCCGAACCACCACCATCGGCCGCAATGCCGCAGGCGCCCGCGCGCTGTGGCGGGCCACCGGTATGACCGACTCCGATTTCGGTAAGCCGATCGTCGCCATCGCCAACTCCTACACCCAATTCGTGCCCGGGCACGTGCACTTGAAGAACGTCGGCGAGATCGTCGCCGACGCGGTGCGCGAAGCCGGTGGTGTGCCGCGCGAATTCCACACCATCGCCGTCGACGACGGCATCGCGATGGGCCACGGCGGCATGCTGTACTCGCTGCCCAGCCGCGAGATCATCGCCGACTCGGTGGAATACATGGTGAACGCGCACACCGCCGACGCGCTGGTGTGCATCTCCAACTGCGACAAGATCACCCCCGGCATGCTCAATGCCGCGATGCGGCTCAACATCCCGGCGGTGTTCGTCTCCGGTGGTCCGATGGAGGCCGGAAAGGCCGTCGTGGTCGGCGGTGTCGCGCAGGCACCCACCGACCTGGTCACCGCGATCTCGGCCAGCGCCAACTCCGCGGTCACCGATGAAGGGCTCGGCGAGGTCGAGCGCAGCGCCTGCCCCACCTGTGGTTCCTGCTCGGGCATGTTCACCGCGAACTCGATGAACTGCCTGACCGAGGCGCTCGGTCTGGCATTGCCGGGCAACGGTTCCACCCTCGCCACGCACGCCGCGCGCCGGGCGCTGTTCGAGAAGGCCGGCCGGGTCATCATCGACATCGCCACCCGCTGGTACCGCGACGACGACGCCTCGGTGCTGCCGCGCAATGTCGCCAACGCCAAGGCTTTCCGCAACGCGATGGCACTGGATGTGGCGATGGGCGGATCCACCAACACCGTGCTGCACACGCTGGCCGCGGCACAGGAGGGTGAGATCGACTTCGACCTGAACACCATCGAGGAGATCAGCCGCCGGGTGCCGACGCTGTCGAAGGTGTCGCCGAACTCCGACTACCACATGGAAGACGTGCACCGCGCCGGCGGCATCCCCGCCCTGCTGGGCGAGCTGCGGCGGGCGAACCTGCTGGAAACCGACGTCACCACGGTGCACACCGCGAGCTTCGACGAATGGCTCGACACCTGGGACATCCGCTCCGGCAAGGCCTCCGCGGAAGCCATCGAGTTGTTCCACGCGGCGCCGGGCGGGGTGCGCACCACCGAGCCGTTCTCCACCGACAACCGCTGGTCCTCGCTCGACACCGATGCCGCGGGCGGCTGCATCCGCGACCTCGAGCACGCCTACACCGCCGAGGGCGGACTGGTCGTGCTGCGCGGCAATATCGCCCCCGACGGCGCGATCCTCAAGACCGCGGGCATCGACGAGGAGCTGTTCACCTTCCAGGGCCCGGCGGTGGTGGTCGAATCCCAGGAGGAGGCCGTGTCGGTGATCCTGGCCAAGAAGATCAAGCCGGGCGATGTGATCGTGGTGCGCTACGAAGGCCCCGCCGGCGGCCCGGGCATGCAGGAGATGCTGCACCCCACCGCGTTCCTGAAGGGCTCGGGCCTCGGCAAGGAATGCGCGCTGATCACCGACGGCCGCTTCTCCGGCGGCACCTCGGGCCTGTCGATCGGCCACATCTCCCCCGAGGCGGCCAGCGGCGGCGTCATCGGGCTGGTGGAGGACGGCGATCAAATCCGCATCGACGTCACCAGCCGCACCCTGGAGGTGCTGGTCGACGACGCGGTGCTGGCCGAACGTCGCGCCAAGATGGAGGCGCGGGAGAATCCCTGGCAGCCGGTCAACCGCGACCGCCCGGTGACCACCGCGCTGCGCGCGTACGCGGCGATGGCGACCTCGGCCGATAAAGGTGCGGTGCGGTACGTGAAGTAGTGGTGGCCGAACAAATCAGGCCATGAAGAAGGGCGCTCCCGTCGAGTGACGGGAGCGCCCTTCTGGTCAGATCTCGCGGCCGCTCAGTCAAAGGGGCCGATGCCGACCAGTGGGTTGCCGCCGTGCAGGTACCACCAGGCACCCGCCGCCGCGGCGATCGCGAGCAGCAGCACGACGAACGAACCCCAGGCGGGACGGGTGGCCCAGCCGCGGTTACGGTCCAGTGCCCAGCGACCGGGGCCGGTCAGGATGATGACCGCGGCGGTGCCCGCGAGGATGGTCTCCAGCTCGACCGCGCCGGTGCCCTGGGTGTATTGGAAGTCCGGATGCATGCCCTGTTTCCAGGCCCAGGCGTCCAGGATGACGGCCAGCACGGCGCCCGCGGCCAGCGGAGTGGCCAGGCCGAGGATGAGCAGGATGCCGCCGCCGACCTCACCGGCGATGAGCATCGCGGCCGACAGCGACGGATGATCCCAGCCGCCCTTCTCCATCATCTGGCGGGTGCCGTCGATGCCGGGCCCGTCGAACCAGCCCGCCAGCTTCTGCATGCCGTGGTAGAGGAAGGTGCCGCCGACGACCAGGCGCAGCAGGAACAGGCCGAGATCGAGGGTGCCGCGCCGGTTGTCGCCGTTGCGGCTGCGCACCCGGTTGGTGCCCGCACCGGCGGGTGGGGCGGCGGCGGGCGGGATGCTCGCGTAGGCGTAGGTGGCGTCGGGGTCGGCGCTCTTCGCGTCGGCGTCCTTGGCGGCCGCGGGGCCGGAGCCGGGGGCGTCGACGTCGGGGTCGAGCCCTAGCTCCTCCTCGGTGCGCGGGATCTGCTTGGTCATCTTCGGACGGTCGGCGCCCACCGCGGGGAACTCGCCGGTCGGTGAATCGTAGGGGCTGCCGACGCCGCCCTCCGACGATGACACCGCCCGCTGCTCCGCCGTGCTCGCGGCGGATTCGGGCTCGTCTTTCGACTTGTCGCTCACCCGTTCAGCCTAAGCCGCGAGGGCCCGCCGGTTAACCCTCTCGGCCGACGGCGTGTCCGGTTGACCTGTTTCGGCCACACCGGGCCGGCTGTCGCACGCGAGATCGCAGTGCACCCGCGACAGGCGCGCGGGCGGAGGTTTCCGTTACGTTTGGGGTATGAAGTCGGTTGGCGCGAGGCGCTTGGTGGTGGGGGTGGTGCTCGGCTCGATGCTGCTGGGTGGCTGCGCGCGGTTCGACGACTCCGCGTCCAGTCCGTTCACGCCCGAGCCGACGCTGCACGGCGCGAATATCGAACCGAAGAAACCCGACCAGCCGCCGACCTCGACCACCCGCCCGAGCGGGCCGTGTATCGACCCGGATCCGGCCGTGGTGGCGACCTGCCTCGACACCACCGGGGGCCTGGTCTCACTCGGCGGTTCCGCGCTGGTCACCGAGCGGCGCACCGGGCGCATCCTGAAAGTGGTGCCCGAGCAGCCGCCGGTGGAGATCGCGCGCGTCGAGGTCGACGGTTCCGGCGACGGCGGCCTGACCGATCTCGCGCTGTCGCCCACCTACGGCGAGGACGGCCTGCTCTACGCCTACATCACCACCGGCAGCGACAACCGGGTGGTGCGGATCGCGCCGGGCGGCGGCCCGCCGAAGCCGGTGCTGACCGGAATCCCGAAGGGCGCCACCGGCAATCGCGGGGCCATCGAGTTCACCGCGCCGGACCGGCTGCTGGTGCTGACCGGCGACGCGGGCAATCCCGGCGCGGCCGCGGCGCAGTCGTCGCTGGCGGGCAAGCTGCTGCGGGTGAACTCGCCCAGCCCCGGCGGCTCGGCCTCACCGGAGGTGGTCATCTCCGGGATCGGCACCGCCGGCGACATCTGCATGGACACCACCCAGGGCGCCTGGATCACCGACCGCACCGCCACCGAGGACCGGCTGCAGCGGCTGGCACCCGACGGCGCCGTCAGCACGGCGTGGACCTGGCCGGACCGTCCCGGCGTCGCCGGCTGCGCGGCCGCCGCCGACGGTGTGGCGATCGCGCTCACCGGTGCGAAGGCGCTGGCGCTGGCCGTCACCGATCCGGACACCCACGCGGTGACCGCGGCCCCGACCCTGGTCGCGCAGGACAAGTACGGGCAGCTCAGCGGCGCCGCGTCTGGCGGCGACGGGACCATCTGGGTGTCGACGGTCAACAAGAACGAGGGCGGTACGCCCGGCCCATTCGACGACCGCGTGGTGCGGATTCCGCCACCGGCCGCGGGTGGTGGCGGTCCGGACTGATCCCGGCTCGCAGTCCCGGTCATCGCGAATGTTCGCGGTGACCGGACAGGCCCAGCAAACACAGCGCGCCCACAGCAGAACGCCCGTCCGCAGACCAGCGGACGGGCGTTCTCCCTTGCGAAAGATCAGGCCCCGCAGGCGGCCAGCACAAGCTCGCGCACGCGGGCGGCGTCGGCCTGGCCGCGGGTGGCCTTCATGACGTCGCCGACAATCTTGCCTGCGGCCTGCACCTTGCCGGAGCGGATCTTGTCGGCGATATCGGGGTTGGCGGCCAGCGCCTTGTCGACCTCGGCCTGCAGGGCGCCCTCGTCGCTGACCATGCCCAGGCCCTTGGCCTCCACGATCTGCGCCGGATCGCCCTCACCGGCCAGCACGAAGTCGACGACCTGCTTGGCGACCTTGTTGTTCACCGTCTTGGCCTCGACCAGCTTGATGACCTCGGCCACCTGTGCGGGCGTGATCGGCAGGTCTTCGAGCGCGACCTCGCGTTCCTTGGCCTTCTCGGTCAGGTAGGCCACCCACCAGGAGCGGGCCTCGTTGGCCGGTGCGCCCGCGTCGACGGTGGCGATGATCAGATCGAGCGCGCCGGCGTTGACCAGATCGCGCATCACCTCATCCGACAGACCCCAGTCGGACTGGATGCGGGCCCGGCGCAACCACGGGTATTCGGGGATCGTGGTGCGCAGCTGCTCGATCCAGTCGGCGTCCGGGGCGACCGGACGCAGGTCGGGCTCGGGGAAGTAGCGATAGTCCTCGGCGGTCTCCTTGCGGCGGCCGGGCGAGGTGGAGCCGTCGGCCTCGTGGAAATGCCTGGTCTCCTGCACAATCGAGCCGCCGGAGGCCAGCACCGCGGCCTGGCGGCGCATCTCGTAGCGGACCGCGACCTCGACGCTGCGCAACGAGTTGACGTTCTTGGTCTCGGTGCGGGTACCGAATTCGGTTGCGCCGACCGGCATCAGCGAGACGTTGGCGTCGCAGCGCAGCGAACCCTGCTCCATCTTCACATCGGAGACGTGCAGCGACTTCAGCAGATCACGCAGCGCCGTGACGT
Organism: Nocardia cyriacigeorgica GUH-2; assembly: GCF_000284035.1. NCBI lineage: Bacteria > Bacillati > Actinomycetota > Actinomycetes > Mycobacteriales > Nocardiaceae > Nocardia > Nocardia cyriacigeorgica. Next base: position 4,373,752 of record NC_016887.1, read on the forward strand.
AGGCGCGGGCCACCTCCGGCGCCCGCTCCCCCGCGCCTGTGATCGGCTTGGTGACGATCTCGATCAGCGGCACCCCGGCCCGGTTGTAGTCGAGCAGCGAATGGCTGGCGCCGTGGATGCGGCCGGTGGCACCGCCGATGTGCACCGACTTGCCGGTGTCTTCTTCCATGTGCGCGCGCTCGATGTCGACGCGGAAGGTGCTGCCGTCGTCGAGCACCACGTCCAGGTGCCCGTCGGTGGCGATGGGCTCGTCGTACTGGCTGATCTGGTAGTTCTTCGGCTGGTCCGGGTAGAAGTAGTTCTTGCGCGCGAACCGGCCCCACGGGGTGATCGAACAGTTGAGCGCCAGGCCGATGCGGATGGCCGATTCGACGGCCTTCTCGTTGACCACCGGCAGCGAGCCGGGCAGGCCGAGGCACACCGGGCACACCTGGGTATTCGGTTCGGCGCCGAACTCGGTGGGGCACCCGCAGAACATCTTGGTCGCGGTGGACAGCTCGACGTGAACCTCCATGCCCAGCACCGGCTCGTACCGGGTCACGACATCGGCGTAATCCATCAGTTCGACGGTAGGTGCGCTCATGGCGAACAGTCTATGTAAGGGCTACCGGCGCGCGTGCCGACGGTCCACGGCGCGCGCGACGGGTGGCTATTTCGCCGGCACCCGCTGGCCGAGCCAGTCCTTGACGAAGTCGAGCACCTCCGGCGCGATGGTGGTCTCGATCGAGGAGTATTCGCTGGGCAACCCGGTTCGGGCGGGCTGCATCAGGTGGTTGAGCCCGGGGAAGGTGTGCACGGTGGCGTCGGGGTTGCCTGCGAGCAGATCGCGCATGGGCTTCTCGTTCTGGCTCGGCAGCACCTGCAGATCCTTCTCGCCGAAGAACGCGAGCACCGGTATCCGCAGCGCCTCGAGCGCGGGCGCGGGGTCGTAGCGCATGAACGAGGTCATCGACGGGGTGAGCAGCGCGTCGATCTGCTCATCGGTCATCCGCTGGCCTTCCGGCAGCGTCTGGTTGTGCTCGCGCGCGACCTGACGGGCCTTGTCGAGATCGCCGGAACGCATCGCCGCGGCCAGGTCGGTGATGTAGGCGACCTGCGCGTCGGTCTCCTGCGGCGAGGCGCCGCTGGCGGCGAACAACGCGCGGTTCTGTTCGATCAGCACATCGCCGCCGGGGACGGCCGGTCCGGCCATCAGGATGGCGAAGGCGACGCCGCTGTCGGGTTTCGACGCGACCAGCGGCGCGAGATAGCCGCCCTCGCTGTGCCCGAACAGGCCGACCCGCGCGGGGTCGATGTCGTCGCGGCCGCGCAAATAGTCCACACCGGCGGCGGCATCGGCGGCGAGGTCGTCGTAGGTGGCCTGGTCGAGGTTGCCGCTGGTGCCGCCGACGCCGCGGTCATCGGCGCGCAGCACGGCGTATCCCGCACGGGTGAGCGTGTCCGCGATCAGCATAAACGGCTTGTGGCCGAACAGTTCTTCATTGCGGTCCTGCGGGCCGCTGCCGGTCAGCAACAGCACCGCCGGGAACGGGCCCGCGCCCTCGGGTTTGGTGAGCGTGCCCGCGATGGTGATGTCGCCGTTGGTGTAGGTGACGTCCTCGGCGACGTACGGGAACGGTGGTTTCGGTTCCTGCGGGCGGGCCGCGGCCGGGATCGCGCCGCGGTCCAGGACCAGCTTGAACGTCTCGCCCGACTGGGTGAAATCGCCGGTGATCTGCGCGGCGGCGGTATCGAGCCGGCCGCGGAAGGCAGGATCACCCGGGATGTCCGGAATCGTGAACTCCACCTGATCGGCTTTCGCGGTGACCCCGCTCAACGCGACGTCGGTGGCGCCCTGGGAGGGGATATCGATCGTTGCGCTGTCGACGGCGGTGAAGTTCACCCCGATCTCGAGCGGCTGACCCGGGACGTCGATCTTGCCATGCCATTCACCGAGCACCGGATTCTCGACGCTCGGCCCCGGATCGGAACCGGACCCGGAATCATCCGAGCAGCCGGCCACGAACATCGCGGCCACCACCGACAGCACCACCACCGCCACTCGTCGCGCACGCATGCCATCCACCGTACTGACCACGCACCCGATTTCGAGGCAGGTTGCGGGCGGTGTGCCGGTGACTCAGCCGAAGAACGCCTCCGCTTCCCGATACCGCTCGGCCGGAACCCGCTTGAGCTGCTTGGTCGCCTCCGACAGCGGCACCAGGCCGATCTCGGTGCCGCGCAGCGCGACCATCTGCCCGAAATGCCCGGCGTGCACGGCCTCGGCGGCGTGCAGGCCGAAGCGGGTGGCCAGCACCCGGTCGTACGGGGTGGGGCTGCCGCCGCGCTGCACGTGGCCGAGCACGGTGGTGCGGACCTCCTTGCCGATCCGGCGCTCGATCTCGACGCCCAACTGCTGGGCCACACCGGTGAACCGCTCGTGCCCGAACTCGTCGACGCCGCCCTCACGCAGGGTGAAGCCGGAATCGGGCGCGGGATGCGAGCCTTCGGCCACCACACAGATGAAATGCTTGTCGCCGCGCTGGAAACGGCGCTTGATCATCGCGCACACCTGCTGCACGTCGAAGGGAACCTCCGGCACCAGCGTCAGGTGCGCGCCCGCGGCCATGCCTGCGTGGATCGCGATCCAGCCCGCGTGCCGGCCCATGACCTCCACCAGCATGACCCGCTGATGCGATTCCGCGGTGGTGTGCAGCCGGTCGATCGCCTCGGTGGCGATGGCCAGCGCGGTGTCGTGGCCGAATGTGACGTCGGTGCAGTCGATGTCGTTATCGATGGTTTTGGGCACGCCGACGACGGGCACCCCTTCATCGGACAGCCAGCTGGCCGCGGTCAGGGTGCCCTCGCCGCCGATCGGAATGAGGGCCTCGATGCCGTTGTCGTCGAGGGTCTGCTGGATCCGGCCGAGCCCCTCGCGCAGCACGTCGGGATTGGTGCGCGCGGTGCCGAGCATGGTGCCGCCCTTGTTGAGCAGCCGGTCGGTCCGGTCGTCGTTCAGGATCTGGATCTTGCGATCTTCGAGTAGGCCGCGCCAGCCGTCCTGGAAGCCGACGATCGCGTCACCGTAACGCCCGTTCGCGGTGCGAACGACGGCGCGAATCACGGCATTCAGCCCTGGACAGTCTCCGCCTCCGGTCAAGACTCCGATGCGCATGGCCGCTATCTTGCCTCGCATCGAGGTTCGATGGAGCCCCGACCCCGTGAACGATGAGTAACAGTGACAGCACGACTCAGGCGGCGCACTGCCCGCCGCGGAGTTCGCCGAGATGCTGCGAAATCAGCGTGGCCATCTTGTTCAGCGTGGTCATCCCGTCGGAGAAGTTGCCCGACGCGGGCTGAGCGGCGAAAGCGACCGCGATCTGCCCGCCCGCCGCCGGGACCAGGCCGAATTGCCGCACCAGATAGGCGCCTTCGGGATCGGGACCCCAGCCGCCCTTGAAATCGGCGGCCTCGAAGACCGAGCCGAGCCCCCACTGGTGATTCGGAATGATCTGGCCCATCAGCGCGACGACGTCGGCCGACTGCGGCAGGCAGGGCAGCCGGGAAGCGAACTTCACCTGGTCGGCCAGCGCCCATTCGGCCTGACCGAAGGCCGAGAACTCCGCCCTGGCCTTGGTGGCCGGCACCGTGGTCACCGCGTCGCCGCCCTCACGCAGGACGGACTGCACCGCCTGGGCCGCTTCCTGCGGGGTGCCCAGCGACTGCCACAGCGCGTCGGCCGCGGAGTTGTCGGAGGCGGTGATGGCGGCGGTCGTCGAATACGACGGGCTGCCCTGGCTTTTGCGCAGCGCGGCGATGGCCAGCGGCACCTTCATCGTCGACCAGGCCGGGCCGGTGGTCCAATCGCCGAAGGTCACCAGGGTTTCCCCGCCGACCGGCATGATCGCCAGGCCGAGGCGGCCCTGCTGGCTCTTGCTCAGATCGGCCATATCGGCGGCCAGCGTTCCGGGAACGGTGATCGACAGCCCCTCGTGCTCGGCCTTGGCCGCGGCCTCGGTGACGCTGGGCATCGCCGGGGTCTCGGGCTCGGACTCGCTGCCGCATGACACCACCAATAGCGCCGTCAGCGCGGCGACCAGCACAGCCGCCTGCTGTCGGATCTTCGGGAAGCGCCCCGCTTGTTCAGTTGACATGTTTCGACACATTCTGGTTGCGATCTCCCCCCGGTCTCGGTGTCCGTGCAGCATCCGGAAACCGTACTTGTTCGGCGCCCGGTCCGCCTCTTGCGTCGCTGCGGCAACGGCCCGGGGCGCCTGAGAATACCCGATGGCGCGCGGCCGAACCCGGTTACGCACAACCGATCTCGTCACCGCTTGTGCTGGACATTCGACCGAGTTCGCCGTGACCTCAGTACACGTAGACCACGGCGTTGTCCCCGCCGGTGCAAGTGACCAGCCGATCCTGTTCGGAGCAGTTCATGGTGTAGGTCCGGCCGGTGACGGGGCTGGCGGCGACGACCGACGCGGGCGCGCTGCCCCGTCCGCCACCGGCCGCCGCGGCGTAGGCCTTGCGGACTTCCTCGGCGAATTCGCAGCTGGTCACCTCGGTGCCGGCCGCGGCATTGGCGAAGGCGACCTGCGCCGGCGGGCCACACGGACGGGCGCCCGGTGGCAACGCGATCGGCGTCGGCTTGGCGGAGGTGGTCGAGGTCCTGGCCGGTCCGGTGGCGCCACCGGTGCGGGCGGCCGCGGAGGTCGGCGCGGCGGCGGTGGTCCGGGCGGCGGTCGGCTCCGTGTCGTCGGAGCCGAACATCTGCAGGCCGACCACGGCGCCGATGGCGATGACCGCGACCACCAGCACACCGATCACGATGGGCAGTACGACCGAACGGCGGCGGCCCTGGGTGGCGTACGGGTCGCGCGCGTACGGGTCCTGGGCGTACGGATCGGGCTGATAGCCGGGCGATCCGGCCGGCGGGTAGCCGGCAGGTGGGTAGCCGCCCTGGTCGGCGGCGTAGTCCTCGCCGTACCCGCCGGCGCGTGGATCGGGAGCGCCGTATCCGGCGGGTTCACCGTAAGACGGGGGCGCGCCGTACCCCGCGGGCTGGGGGTAGCCCGGTGAGGAGCCGTAGCCGGGAGCCGGGTCTACCGGCGCGCCGTAGATGCGGGTTTCTTGATCGGCGGGATAACCGCCCGCGGGTCCGTCGGCAGGAGCTCGATCGTCGTCGGGGCGTCCGCCGAACCCCCCGGCGCCGTAGAAGCGGGTCTGCTGGTCGGCCGGATAGCCGCCACGCTCGTGATCGGCCGGTGGCCCGCCCGGGCCAGGATGGTGTGCGGTCGGCGCGGACTCGGCACTGCCGTAGACGCGCGTGGTCTCGCTCGGCGGATACGGTGCATCGCCGCCGGAGCCGCTGTCGCCCGGGCCGGTCCCGTACTGGTCGCCGGTGGATGCCGCGGCTGCCAGTCCACCGAGCAGCGTGGGCGCGGCCGGGCTCGCGTAATCGGCCGCATCCGGTCGCGCGGCCGGGTCGACCGCGGGATGCAGCTGCGCTCCCTCGTACAGATGCGCGTCCGGGAAGGGGCGTACCTGCGGCACCGGGCCCGTTCCCGGCGCCACCGCGATCTCCTGGGTCGGCAGGGTGAACTGGGTTTCGGTCGGGCTGACCTCGGTCGGCCCGCTCGGCCGGATGACCGGCAACGACACCTCGCCGGTGGACTCCGGGGCCACCGCACTCATCTCACCGGTCCGCGCCGGATCCGGTGGACGGACCACCAGCCGGGCGAAACCGCCGGTCGCGGGCGCAGATCCGGCGGCGGGCGCACCGGCAGCCGCGGGCAGGGCGGTCCGGGCGGCGCGGGCGAGTTCGGCGGCGGTCTCGTACCGCTCGGCCGGATCCTTGGCCATACCGCGCGCGATCACCGCGTCCAGCGCGGCGGGCACACCCGGCCGCTGCACACTCGGGCGCGGCGGCGGTTCGGCCAGGTGCGAACGGATCAGCACGCTCATGCTGGCCGCGGGGAACGGCGAGGCGCCGGTGAGGCATTCGTGCAGGACACAGGCCAGCGAGTAGATATCGGCGCGGCCGGTCACCGGGCCGATGTCGAATCGTTCCGGCGCCATATAGGTGTAGGAGCCGATGGCGACGCCGACCATGGTGATCGCGCTGTCGCCCTCGGTGTGCGCGATTCCGAAATCGGCGAGATAGGCGAAGCCGGCCTCGGTGACCAGGATGTTGGCGGGTTTGACGTCGCGGTGCACCAGCCCGTCGGCGTGCGCGGCGTCGAGGGCCGCGGCGATCTGCTCGATGATCGATACCGCGCGGTGCGGGCTCAGCGCGCCGCTGGTCTGCAGGATGGTGCGCAGGTCCGAGCCCGGCACCAGGCGCATGTCGATGAACAGTCTGCCGTCGATCACGCCCCAGTCGTGGATGGGGATGATGTGCGGTTCGGCCAGCCGCGCCGCCGCCTGCGATTCGCGCCGGAACCGGACCTGATACTCCGGATCCTGGGCCAGCTCGTCGGAGAGCAGCTTGAGCGCGACTACCCGGTCCTTGACCGTGTCGTAGGCCTCGTAGACCTCACCCATACCCCCCTTGCCCAGCAACGACCGCAACTCGTACGGCCCGAACCGTTTTCCCACGTCGGACCCAGGTGCCACCACCGGCCTCAATCCTCCACTCCCGGGCGGTGGTCGCGCTGCCCGCGACCGTGCGGTCTGGGACGTCGAACCTGCCCGTCAGACAGTGGATTGTCCTGGTGAGACCACCCCGTGGTCAAACGCGAACACGATCGCGGCGGCGCGATCGCGCAGATCGAGCTTGCCGAATATGTGCCCGACATGGCTTTTCACGGTGACCTCGGAGATGCCTAGTTCACGCGCGATTTCGGAGTTGACCCGGCCGCGGCCGATGAGCTCGAGCACCTCGTACTCGCGGGCAGTCAGCTCGGCCAGCCGGGCATCGGTCGGTGTCGCCGGGCGCACCGTGCGGTAGGCCGACAGCACCCGCCCGGTCACCGCGGGGTCGAGCCAGGCACCACCGGCGGCGACGGTGCGCACCGCGCGGATGAGGTCTTCGGCCGGGGAATCCTTGAGAATGAATCCGGCCGCTCCGGCCCGCAGCGCGCCGGAGAGCAGTTGATCGTCGTCGAAGGTGGTCAGCACCAGCACCGGGGGTGCGTCGGCGCGCATGCGCACCAGCCGGGTGGCCTCGATGCCGCCGACCCGTTTCATCCGCAGGTCCATCAGGATGACGTCGGGCGGTTCTGCCGAGATGGCGGGTACCACCTCGTCGCCGTCGGCGCATTCGGTGAGGACGAAACCGTCGCGGCGGCGCAGGATCCTGCGCAGTCCGCCGCGCACCAACTCCTGGTCGTCGACCACCAGTACCGCGGTCGTGGTCTCCGTTGCCGCAGTAGTCACGCGTTCTCCTGTCTGATCGGCGCCGAAGGGCCGAAGGCCACATCGTGTCCGCGTGGACCCTTCGACGTCAGGGTGACCGGCAGCCCGGCCGTCAGCCATCCGCACAGCATCGTGTTGCGTGGCGGGGTATGCGGGAATCGCACCTGGACCGACCAGCCCTTACCGTCGGGTCCGGCGGTCATGCGGCCGCCGAGCAGTTCGGCCCGCTGCCGCATCCCCGTCAGGCCCATGCCGGTTCCGAGAGTCAGCGAGCCCGCGGGCAGGGTGTTGGCGACCAGCAGACTGACCGTCGCCGTGTCGACCGCGACCCGGAATCGCACGTCGGCGCCGGGCGCGTGCTTGGCGATATTGGCCAGCGATTCCTGGCCGATGCGGTAGAGCGCGAGCCCCACGGCGGCGGAGACCGCATCGAGGTCGCCGCTGATCTCGGCGTCGATGGACAGCCCGGCGCGGGCGAAATCGTCGACCAGGGCCGCGATGTCCTCGGCGCTGGGTTCGGCCAGGTGTTTCGACGGACCGTCGAGCAGGCCGACGGTTCGCCGGATGTCGGCCATGGCCTGGCGGCCCAGGCGTTCGGCGTCGGTGAGGGCGTCGACGGCCTCGTCGACATCGCGGTCGGTTTGCAGCGAATGCCGGGCGGCGGTGAGATGCAGCAGGGTGACGCTGAGCGAATGCGCGATGACGTCGTGCACCTCGCGGGCGATGCGCCTGCGTTCCTCGGCGGCTGCCTGGGCCGCGCGAATGCCCTGGTATTCGCGTTCCTGATAGAGGAATCGGCGCTGCGATTGCAGCATCACGCCGACCATCCAGCCGAGCACCACTCCCAGCGCGTACATCGGCATGCCCTCGAAGGGCACCGAACCATCGCGCCAGGGCAGCTTGCCGACACTGTCGAACGCGACGAGCATGCCGATCGAGACCACCACGAACGGCACGCTCACCCGTTTGCTGGAGATAGCCGCGACCTCGCCGGCCGCGACGACCAGCACGAACGGTGCGAAATCGGTGCCGACCGGCTGCACGAGATACAGCGCGGTCGCTGTCAGCGAGGTGAGCATGAGCTGCGCCGGTGTGGGGACCACGCCGAGGAAGGCGAACAACGGCAGCGAGACGAACAGCACCACCAAGGCCAGCAACGGCAGCGGCGACGGGAAGTACTCGTGCCGTTGGATGGTGGCGGCGATGCCGGTGAGCGGGAACGCCAGGTCGGCGATGAGGACCACGGCGGGTGGGTAATCGAATGGCAGCTCGTCGAGATTGCGCCGGAACACCGCCCGCGGATGGCGCACGAAAGCCACGATCCGGTCGCGGACCCGCCCGCTCTGCCGGAACGGCGCCACCGGGCCGACCAACCCCGGCTCGGGTGTGACGCTGCTCGCACTCATCCTGTCAGGATATTCGCCCGGCCGGTCCGGGCACATCGTCCCGGAAACGGGCCACGCCTCCACCCACGGTAGGAGAAGGATTCGCGTCCCTGGCACGACGACAACGCGGCCCAGGCGTTTGTAGCGTGAGTTCCACCCACTCGAGTGGCCGTTGATCCCACCGAAACCGAAGGCCCAGCTCACGAAAGGCCAGAAGCCATGACCTGGGAAGACCAGCACACCCGCATCGACATCATGCACACCGTGCTCGCCCGCGCCGCGATCGACCCGCATCGCCCGGATCTGTTCGACGGCCTGCCCGATCTCGGCCGTCTGTTCGGCGGGCCGGACGGCCTGCTCATGGCGCTGCGCAACAGGTGGAACGTGCACCTGGAGGCGAAGCTGGACGAGGCCTATGAGCAGGGCAGGCCATCGCTCGAGGCCTACCTGGAACTGTGCGCCGAGCAGCCCGAATTGCACGCCCTGCTCGAGGGGAGCGATCGACGCCACCCGAGCGCGTCCGAGGCGCTGGCACGGTAGCGTCGCACCGGCCGGTCCCGGAGGTGCGTGCCGAACACGTGCCCGGCCAAGGAAATACACGCTAGAGAGAGGGCGGGGAACGCGATGACGCAACCAGCCGTGCTGGAACTGTCGAACGTCAACAAGGAGTATCTGGTCGGCGATCAAGTGGTACGCGCCCTCGACGGGATCAGCTTGAGCATCGCGGCGGGCGAGTTCACCTCGATCATCGGCCCGTCCGGCTCGGGCAAGAGCACCCTGCTGCATCTGCTCGGCGCGCTCGACAGCCCCGACTCGGGGTCGATCCGATTCCAGGGCGAGGAGATCGGCAGCCTGGACGAGGAGCGGCAGTCCGAATTCCGCAGGCACCGCGTCGGTTTCGTATTCCAGTTCTTCAACCTGCTGCCCACGCTGTCGGCGTGGGAGAACGTCGCCATCCCGAAGCTGCTCGACGGCACCGGATTACGCAAGGCCAAACCGCGCGCCCTGGAACTGCTGGAACGCGTCGGGCTGGCCGAGCGGGCCGAGCACCGGCCCGCCGAATTGTCCGGCGGGCAGATGCAGCGCGTGGCGGTGGCGCGGTCGCTGATCATGGATCCGCCGCTCATCCTGGCCGACGAGCCCACCGGCAACCTCGATTCCAAAACCGGCGCCTCGATCCTCGAATTGCTCGGCGAGGTCGCCGGATCCGGCAACTCGGTGGTGATGGTGACCCACGATATGGGCGCGGTCCGCTACTGCGACCGGGTGATCACCCTGCGCGACGGCAAGATCGGCTCCGACGAGCGCGCCGAGCGGACGGTCAACGCATGATCCGCGCCGCCTGGGATCGGCTACGGCTGTTCAATATCGGTGAGCTATCAGCCCACCGTGGTCGCACCATGATGTCGCTGACGGTGATGGGTGTCTCGGCCGGCCTCCTGGTGTCGGTGCTCAGCATCTCCGGTTCGGTCACCGGATCGGTCGACCGGCTCACCCGCGGCCTCGGCGGCGACGCGGTCCTCGAGGTCACCGGCGTCACCGACGCGGGCTTCGAACAGTCGCTACTGGCCTCGATCGCCACCACACCCGGGGTCGAACGCGCGGTGCCGATGTTGCGGACCCAGGTCGGCGGCGGCGAGGATCGCGCGCTGCTGATCGGCGCCGACGCCTCCATCGCCGCCCTCGGCAGTGAACTGGCCGGGCCGATGAGCGCCCAGGCCACGAAACTGCTCTCGGTACCGAACGGGGTGCTGGTCGGAGACGGACTCGGCCGCGCCGAAGGCGAGCAGTTCCAGCTGGGCGAGGCCACCGTCACCGTGGCAGGCGTCCTCGACGCCGAGACCTCGGACCAACTCAACTCCGGCCACATCGTGGTCGCGCCGCTACCGCTGGCGCAGAAGATCACCGATCGGGCCGGGCGATTGGATTCGGTGCAGATTCTCGCCGCACCGGGCACCGAGGTCGACACCCTGCGCGCGGCACTGACCGACGCCGTCGGCGGGCGCGCGGTGGTCGCCGATCCGGGATTGCGCACCGCGCAGGCCGGCGGCGCCATCATGATCGTGCGGTATTCCACGCTGATGGCCTCGGCGGCGGCGCTGATCGTGTCGGCATTCCTCATCTACAACGCGATGAGCATGGCAGTGGCCCAGCGCAGGCCCACCCTGTCGTTGCTGCGCGCGATCGGCGGCAAACGCGGGCCGATGGTGCGCGATCTGCTGGTCGAGGCCGCCCTGCTCGGATTGTTCGGTGGCGCGGTCGGCGCCGTGGTCGGCATGTTCATGGGCCGGGTCTCGATCGAACAATTGCCCGCCGCGATCGTGCAATCGGTCGAGGCCCGCACCGAATACATGGTGCCCGGCTACGCGGTGCCGGTCGCGATCGCCGCATGCGTGGTGGCCAGTGTCGCGGCCGCGGCGATCGCCGCCCGGCAGGTGTACAAGGTGCAGCCGATCGAGGCGCTGGTCCCGATCGGGGTCGGGCGCGGCGATACCGCGAGCCCGGTGCTCCGGTGGGCCGCCGCCGTCCTGGGGGTGGGTCTGGCCGTCGCGGCGGTCGTCATCGCGCGCACCGACCTCGGGCGCTACTCGCTGGCCGCGATCTCGCTGTCGTTCGCCGCGTCCGTCGCGCTGTGTTTCGCCGCTACCGGGCCCATCGTGCGGGGCTCGGCGGTGGTGGCACGCTGGTTCGGCGCACCGGGCGCATTGGGCGCGACGACGCTCGAGCGGGCGCCGCGCCGGGTGTGGGCGACGATGATGACGGTGATGATCGGCGTCGCGGCCACCGTCGCGATGGGCGGGGCGTCGAGCAATATGGTCGATTCGGCGACCGCCTCGTTCGACGACCTCGGCGATACCGACCTGTATGTGAGTCCGGTGTCGATGGAACAGTTCCCGACCGGACCGCTGCTACCGGAAGGTCTGGTGGACAAGATCGCCGCCCTCCCCGAGGTGGAGGATGCACGTGCCGGGCAGATGGCATTCGCGACCCTGGGCACCGGACGGGTGATGTTGCAGGGGTATCCCTCCGACGTCGTCACCGTTGTGCAGAGTTCGATCACCCCGGCCAGTGCCGAGCAGATGGGTTCCGGCGCGGGTGTGGTGCTCTCCCGTGATGTGTCGCGTTCACTCGGTGCCGAGGTGGGCGACGAATTGACGCTGCCCACCCCGACCGGCGATCACACGGTGCGGGTGGTACAGGTGATCCCGTACTTCTCGGTGATCTCCGGCATTGTCGTGATGGATATTTCGCGGCTGCACGAGTGGTATCAGCGGCCCGGTGAAACGATCATCGGCATCGACCTGAAGCCGGGCGTGGACGCCACGGCGGCCAAGGCCAAGATCCGCGAGCTGGCGGGGCCGGAGCTGAGTATCCAGACCGGAGCCGAAGCGGTGGACGCGATTTCGGCGAGCCTGCGCCAAGGCACCTCGATGAGCAATGCCATTCTTTGGATCGTGGTGCTGGTGGCGACGGTGGCGCTGCTGAACACGCTGATGCTGTCGGTGCTGGACCGGCGCCGCGAACTCGGTGTGCTGCGGGCCATGGGCACCGGACGCAAGTTCCTGCTGCGCTCGGTGCTGGCCGAAGCGGCGGGCATCGGCATCACCGGCGCCGCCATCGGTTTGGTGGTGGGTGTGGTGGTGCAGTATCTGTCCACCACCGCCATCGGCCACGCCATGACCATCGACATCGTGTGGCAGCCCAGCCCGCTGCTGCTGGTCTACGGCACGATCGCGCTGCTGCTGGCCTTGCTCGGCTCGATCCCGCCCGCGCTGCGGGCGGCCCGGATGCCGATCGTGGAGGCGCTGGCCGTCGACTGACGAGACCGTCTCCGACGATGCGACGACAGCGGCCCGGTGCGCACTTGCTGCGCACCGGGCCGTTCGCTGTGTATAGCCCCGCGGTAGGCCGGATTACAGCGGCGCGTCATCACAGCGGTGCGTCGGCCCACCATTGCAGGACGGCGTTCTCCGAGGACAACCTGCCGAATTCGTCGGCGATCGGGCCCGCATAACCCACGCTGATCAAGGCATTCGACCGAATCGGATCCGTGCCGCCGAAGCCGACCACCAGGTGGGTGGTGGTAAGCGGGCCGGGCGGAACGGGTTCGATCCAGTGATAGGCGGTGTACGGTGCGCCGCTCTTGACGCCGGTGCTACGAGAATTCGGCGGGAGCTCGCCGAGCACCGCGCGCGCGTCGTCGGCGTCCTCGTACACGACGATCGTGTAGCTCATATGCGAGTCGGACTCCACGCTACGACGGCACTCCCACACCGCCTCCCACGGACGCGACGCCAACGCCGGGTCCTCGATCCGCACCGGATCGTCCGGCTCATAGACGGTGCACTCGGCACCCTGATAGCCCGCGCCGCTGTCGGCCGTCCCCTGCGGCAACAGACTGGGGAAGACGCGCCGGCTGCGCTCGGCCGGATCCTCCTGCGGGACGATGTCTTTCGCCGGGGTGAACGTCGACGCCGGTCCTTTCGACGCGCCGCTCTCCTCACCGTCATCGCCACCCACCACGATCACCACAACCGCGAGCACCAGCAACACCACGAGCAGTCCGACGATCGTGAACACGGCGATGAGCACCGGGCTGGTACCGCGCTTGCCCGGAACACGATGCCCCGGATCGTGATTCGGGCCGTACGGCGGCGCACCCGCCCCGAACCCCGGCCCACCATTGTGCGGCTGCGGTTGCTGTCCACCGTGCGCAGCCGCCATCGCCGGCGCACCGGTTGCACTATCGGCCGGAGCGGGCTGTGCGGGTTCACCTTTGAGCAGAAGCGACGATCCACCCTGGGTGCCCGCGTATGCGGTCACCGTCGTCGGATGTTCACTACCGTTATCGGTCGCATCACCAGCGTCTCCAGGTTCACCCGAACGCCCCGATTCGCCTGAGTGTCCGGATTCGCCCGGGTGCCCCGGTCCGTTCGCGTGCCCGGGTCCGCCCGAACCCCCCGGTTCGCCCGAGTGCCCCGGTCCACCCGGAAGCCCCGACCCGCCAGAACGCCCGGAATCGCCCGAAAGCCCCGGCCCACCCAAAGACCCCGACCCGCCAGAACGCCCGGAATCGCCCGAAAGCCCCGGTTCGTCCGAACGCGCGGGTTCGCCGTAATGCTCCGAGCCCCGCGCTGCGTCGTCCTCCCCTGCGCCACCGGGATCACTGGAATTGCCGGCCCCATTCGCCGCACCTGGAGCGTCCGCGCTCCTTGCACCATCCGCCCCGGCTTGCTGCGCCACGGATCCGGAGGGCGATGCGAAATCTGCCGGCGCCCCGCTACCCGACGGCGGACCAGACTGTTGCCCAACACTTTCCGCAATTCGACCGATACCGTCCTGCGGCCCAGGCACCCTGGTCGCCGCAAACGGCATCCCACCCTGCTGCCCGGCCGCTGAAGCCAAGCCCGAAGGCTGCTCGGACATCCCCTGCACCGGCGACCCGATCGGCTGCGCCGCAGCACCACCCTGCCCGTCCACACTCGGATACGCAGGCTGCCCGCCAGGTTGAGCCAGCGACCCCGCGGGACCGCCCTGAGCAGCCTGCTCGCCAGGCACACCCTGCTGCCCGGGATACCCGGAGTCCACACCAGGCTGAGCCGGTCGCCCCGCCGATCCGTCTGCCGAAGCAGCCTGCCCGCCGGCCACACCCTGCTGCCCCGGATACGCAGGCTGAGCCGCTGGCACGGCCGAACCAGCTGCCTGCGCGGCTTGCTCGGACATCACCTGCTGCGCCGAATACGCGAACTGCCCGCCAGGCTGAGCCGACGACCCCGCCGAACCACCCGGAGCAGCCTGCTCGCCGGCCACACCATGCTGCCCCGGATACGCAGGCTGCCCGCCAGGCTGAACCGGTGGCAGAGCCGAACCGCCCGCCGGGACAGCCTGTTCGGGCATCCCCTGCTGCGCCGGATACGCGGGCTGCACAACCGGCGCCGGTGGCACGGCCGGCGGATACTGCTGCATCGGCGCCCCTGCCATCGGCGGTGCGGGCGGATACCCCGCGACGGGCGGCGGCCCAACGTAGGCCGGGGGTGCGCTGCGGGCCGGTACCGGCTGATACCCGGGGTTGCTCAGCGCGTGCCGGGCGGCTGCGGCGAACTCGGCGCAGGTGCTGAAGCGGTGCGTCGGGTGCTTGGCCATGGCGACGGCGAGGACGGCGTCCAGCGATAGGGGCAGTCCGCGGCGTTTCACCGCGAGTGGGGGTGCGGATAGTTGCAGGTTGCCGTGGATGATGTCGGCCGGGTTCGGGGAGTCGAACGGGGCCATGCCGGTGAGCAGCCAGTACAGGGTGCAGGCCAGCGAGTATTGGTCGGAGCGGCCGTCGAGTTCGGAGCCGGTCATCTGTTCGGGCGAGGCGAAGGCCAGGGTCGCGGTGAACATGCCCTGCTGGGTGAGCTGGGTGGTCTGCGCGCGCAGCCGGGCCAGGCCGAAGTCGGTGAGGAAGACGCGTTCGCCGTGGCCGGCGCTCGACCGGGCCAGCAAGATGTTGGCGGGCTTCACATCCCGGTGCAGCACGCCGATACCGTGCGCGTAGTCGAGGGCGTCGGCCACGCCTTCGATGATCTGCACGGCGCGTTCGGGTGGCAGGGTCAGCGCGGTCACCGACGACGCGTCGGCGCCGTCGATGTACTGCATGCTGATCCACTGCTGATCGGCTTCGGTGCCGCGGTCGTAGACGGCGACGATGCTCGGGTGGTCGAGCTGGGCGGCCAGGTCGGCCTCGCGTTCGAACCGCGCGCGCACCGAGGCGTCGGCGAACAGATCCCGGTTCAGCAGTTTGAGCGCGGTCTGCTTGTCCAGCCGGGGATGACGGGCCAGGTACACCGATCCCATGCCCCCTTGGCCGAGCAGTCGCTCGATGGTGAACCCGGCGAAAACGTCACCGCTGTTGAGCAACGCGACCCCCTTCCGGTGACAGACGGCTCCGTGAGCCTACCGGGCCGCACCCGGATCGCGGGCAACGCATCAACCAGGGGTGACGAGCCCGGATTCGTAGGCGAGTACCACCGCTTGGGCGCGGTCGCGCAGGTCCAGTTTGGCGAACACCTTCGACACGTGCGTCTTGACCGTCTGCTCGGCGACGAACAGCGCTTCGGCGATCTCGGTATTGGACATGCCCTTGGCGATCAGCTCCAGCACTTCCCGTTCACGCGGGGTCAGCGCGGCCAGCGCGGGCGCGGGTTTGGCGCGGGCGGCGGCGCGACGGCTGGTGACGTCGGCGATGAGGCGGCGGGTGACGGTCGGCGCGAGCAACGCCTGGCCGTCGGCGACCACCCGCACCGCGCGCACCAGTTCGTCCGCGGGTGCGTCTTTGAGCAGGAACCCGCTGGCGCCGATGCTCAGCGCCTCGTAGACGTAGTCGTCGATGTCGAAGGTGGTCAGCATGAGCACCCGCACCGGCGGATCGAACCCGGCCGCGAGGATGGCGCGGGCGGCGTCGAGACCGTTCATCTCGGGCATGCGCACATCCATCAGCACCACATCGGGTCGTAGCCGTTTGGCCTCGGCCACCGCGACCTTCCCGTCGGGCGCGTCGCCGATCACGCTGATATCGGGTTGGGCGGCGAGCAGGGCGCCGAAGCCCTGGCGCACCATCGCCTGGTCGTCGGCGATCAGAACCGTTATTGCCACGCGCCCACCCTAATTGCCTCCAGCCGACGGGAATGCCCGCGCGTCATCTCGAGTGGTGCGCCCGGGCCGAGCTGATTCGCCGACACACAGCTACCCGATGACCGAGCCGGCAAGATCCGTGCTCAGCCCACCGACTCGACGCTGGTGGAGTCCAGCGCGCCCACCGCCGGTCCGGGGCCGATCGGCAGCCGGGCGTGTACCTCGAAGCCGCCGTCCGCACGCGGGCTCGCGGTCAACTCCCCGCCCGCGGCCAGCGCCCGGGCCCGCATACCGGTGATGCCGTGTCCGCCGTTGCCGACCGGGCGGGCCGGCGTGGCTCCGGGGTCGTTGCTCACCACGATCTCCACATCGGCCGACACGGTGATCCGGACGTGGACGGCCGCGCCCGGCGCGTGCCGCGAGGCGTTGGACAGCGATTCCTGCACGATCCGGTACAGCGCGAGACCGGTGGTGTCCGATATGGCTGTCAGCGGTCCGTCGACGGTCCAGTCGATCGCGACGCCCGCGCGGCTCGCCCCGAGGAACAGTGACTCCACGTCGGCGGCGGTGGGCTGCGGCGCGTGTTCGGGTAGCTGGCCGTCGCTACGCAGCACCCCGAGCATGCCGCGGATCTCGTTGAGCGCCTCGCGCGCGGTGGACCCGATGGATTCGAATTCGGCGCGGGCCGCGGGAGTGACTCCTTCGACCCGGTACGGCGCGGTCTGGGCCTGCACCACCACCAGCGACATGTGGTGGGCCACCACATCGTGCAGGTCGCGCGCGATGCGCGCCTTCTCCTCCAGGATCGCCCGCTTCGCCCGTTCCAGCTCATTGGCCTCCTCCTGCTGGGTGAGCAGTTGGCGCGAGCGCACCAGCCACCGGATCAGCAGGGCGAACAGCACGATGGCACCGAAGGACAGCGGCCACGCCCACAGCGATTCGGCGAACCCGCTGTCGCCGGCCATGGTGGCGCCGAGCAGCAGCGAGGTCGCGCCCCAGACCACCGCAATCATCGGCACCGCCGCCCGCAGCGCCACCGCGAACACCAGCACATTCAGGGCGATGATGTGCACGACCTGGAACGGGATGTCGTTGCCCGGGGTGTGCGGGATCGCCAGCGCGATCAACAGCGCCGAACCTGCCGAGATGGCCCAGCCCAGCGGCGGGTTCAGCCGCACCAGCAGCACCGGGAAGGCGGCGAGCGCGGCGAGGAACGGCTGGACGGCGGCCGGGACCTCATGGGTGAGGTGCAGCGTCGGCCAGGCCACGGTGAACAGCACGGCCGCGGTCAGCACGGTGAACAGGTCGAACCACATCCGGGCGTTCAGCTGCCGCAGCCGGGCGCGGCGCCGGGCGGCGGGAGTGCTGAGGTCGGTGGTGGCGACAGTCGGGTCCGTCATAGCTACGACAGTAGGAACCCGGGGCCGCGCCGGCCTCATACCGGCGGGTGAATTCCGACCCCCTACCCAGGTCCTAGCCCGCGTCGGCGCTCCCCCGGCGGCACGGCAGCCGAACCGCTCCGCGGCGGGACGCCCGGGTAGATCGCCCATTCCTAGCGTCGATGATCATGAGCACACCGACCAGCGCCCGTCCCGGCGACCGCCCGTCGACACCGGCCGACCAGGCCCGTTCCGGACTCTCCCGGCGCCGCGGCCGCCTCGCCGCCTTGACCGCCGCCGCGCTGACGACCATGGCGGCCACCGTCATGCTGGCCCCCGCGACGCAGGCCGCGAGTCTCGCGCCCGTCCCGCAGGACGTCTCCGCCACCGCGGCGGTCACCGCGCTCACCTCCGGCGACACCGGCTCGGCCGCCGCGATCCCCGCTGATTTCGCCGAGGTGATGGGATACCGGCCGGCCGTGGTCGATGGGCTGCTGGTAAACCCGCACGGCGACTGCTCGTCCCCGGTGCCGCTGCCCGCCGAGTTCAACACCGCCTGCAAGGCCCACGACCTCGGCTACGACCTGCTGCGCTACGCCGACCGGCAGGGCGCACCGCTGGGTCCGTGGGCGCGGCAAGCGATCGACCGCACCCTCGGCGAGCGGATGGGCGCGGCCTGCGATACCCGGGCCGAGGCCTTCGCCCGGGGGCGCTGCCACGCCATGGCCGCCATCGCGGACACCGTCGTCGACCTGAACTCGCGCCGTCAGGGCTACGGCGTCCCGGTCGCCGAATCCTTCCTCGGCGCGGCCGCCGCCAACACTTCGGCGCAGCCCTGGTTGTTCGGTGGTGCCGCCATCGCCGCCACGGCCGTCACCGGTGCCGTGGTCCTCACCCGCGCACGTCGCGGCGTCGCGGGCCCGAGCCGACCGGCCTGGGCCGGCGCACCTGTCCCGGCGACCTGACGACAGCCGGCACCCAACCGTTCCCCGCCACCGATGCCCTTCCTTTCAGCACAGCAGAGGTTGACCGATGAGCGACTCCACGACCATCACCCCACGCGACCCCAGGACGACTGCGCCCGAAGCCACCGCCGCATGCGCCGGGCCGAGCACCGCGCGACCGGCATCAGAGAAGCAGCGCACCGACCGCTCCCTTCCGCACTCGTCTCGTCGACCGGCGACACCGGGCCGCCGGCCGACCACCGGGCCCAGCGACCCCGCGTCCCTGACCGCCGCGACGCCGGGCGCACCAGCGAACGCCACCGCCCTGCGTGTCCCGCACATCGGCACCACGCTCGCCATCGGCACCGCAGTACTGATCTCGCTCGCGCCCGGCCTGCTGCCGCGTACCCCGATGGCGCAGGCGGTACTGACCGGACTGCTGGTCGCGATCATGCTGGGTATCACGGGAATCGGGCGGTTCGTCCTGCGCAAGTGCGGCGTCACTAGGGAACGTCCGCGTTGGCGGATGCCCGTGCTCGGTGTGACGGCGCTATTGATCGTCGGCGCGGCATTCCACGCCGGCCACTGGCAGAACCGGCTGCGTGCCGCCATGGGAACCGAGGCGATCGGACCGGACTACTGGCTGTGGTGCACCCTCGGAGCGACGATGATCGCGGGTGTGCTCTACGCCCTGGCTCGCGGAATCGGCTGGGTGGTGCGCACTCTCGGCCGCACCCGCACCCTCGCGGTCGCCGTCGTGGCTTCGGCGGTGCTGGCACTCGTCGGCGTGCCCTCGATCGTCGACTGGCGACGCGGCTCCTACGCCACCGCCAATGCCACCATCGACCCCACGGTGCCGCGCCCGGTCTCGGCAACGCGTTCGGGCAGCGCCGATTCCGCGGTCAGCTGGCCGTCACTGGGCGCGGAGGGCCGGAAGTTCGTCTCCGGGACACCGCTCGGCCCGGTGCGGGTGTACGTCGGGCTCGAGTCGGCGCCCGATCTGGAATCCCGTGTCGCGCTGGCCGTTCAGGAGTTGGAGCGCTCCGGCGGATTGCGGCGCTCGCATGTGGTGATCGCGGTGCCGACGGGCTCAGGCTGGATCGACGCCAATGCGATCGAGGGCCTCGACGAGCGTTTCCACGGCGACGTCGCCCTGGTCGGCCTCCAGTACTCCTACGCACCGAGCTGGGCGACGTTCGTCTTCGGCCGCGAGGCCGCGGTGGAATCGGCGCGGGCGCTGTTCACCGCCGTCGAAGAGCGCATCGCCACCCTAGAGACGCCGCCGCACCTGCATGTCTACGGTCAGAGCCTCGGCGCACTCGGCGGCAGCGCGATCTTCGCCGACGCCGCCGAACAGGACCGCCGCACCTGCTCGGTGCTGTGGGCCGGGCCGCCCGCCGGCGCCGTGCACCGCGGCGGCGCCACCGTGCTGGCCAATACCTCCGACCCGGTCGTGCACTGGTCGCCGTCGTTGCTGTGGCGGGCCCCGGATCTGGACGGCGCGCGCGTGGACGCTCCGGTTCCGGGCTGGTTGCCGGTCGTCAGCTTCGTGCAGACCACCGCCGACCTGCTCGCCGCCCTCGACGCACCGCCCGGACACGGCCACCGCTACGGCGCGGATCAGGGCACCGCGCTGCCCGACTGCTGAGTCCGGGGGTTGACCCCGGTGTGAAACAGGTTCTAGTTTTGGGTGTGTTTGTCGTGGACGGAACAGTCGAGATAGCCGCACCCGCCGATGTCGTGTGGGGTGTGATCACCGGATTCGAGCGGTACGGCGAATGGAATCCCTTCGTCAGCGAATGCCGCTCCACCCTGGAGGTCGGCGCGCCGATCGACATGGTCGTCCATCTGACCGGCTCGAAGCCGCGGCGCCAGCGTGAATTCATCACCAGTCACACTCCCGGCGAGGAGTTCAGCTATTCGATGAAGCCGGTGCCGTTCGGCGCCCTGCACAGCCGCCGCACGCACACCGTCACCGCGCTGGGCCCCGACCGCACCCGCTACGAATCGCATTTCGAACTCGGCGGCTGGCTGAAGCCGATCGTCGAACTCGCGCTCGGTAAAGCCCTGCGGCGCGGATTCACCGGGATGACCGAAGGCGTTGCGCGGCAAGCCGAGAGCCTGCACGCGGCGTGATCGGGAAGTCCCGCACCGGCACCGGTGCGGGACTATCCGTACTCAGGCGATCGGCCCGCGGGCCGCTTCGTAGGCCGCACCCACTCGGTAGAGCCGGTCGTCGGCCAGCGCGGGCGCCATGATCTGCAGGCCGACCGGCATGCCGTCGTCCTTGCTCAACCCCGACGGCACCGACATCGCCGGATGCCCGGCCAGGTTGGTGGGCAGGGTGCACAGGTCCGACAGGTACATCGCCAGCGGATCGTCGACCTTCTCGCCCAGCTTCCACGGGGTGAACGGGCTGGTCGGCGAGACCAGCACGTCGACCTGCTGGTAGGCGGCGTCGAAATCGCGCGCGATCAGCGTGCGGACCTTGAGCGCCTGGCCGTAGTACTCGTCGTAGTACCCGGCCGACAGCGCGTAGGTGCCGATCATGATGCGGCGCTTGACCTCGGGGCCGAAACCGGCGGCACGGGTCGCGGCCATCACCTGTTCGGCGCTGTGCGTACCGTCGTCGTCGACGCGCAGGCCGTAGCGCATGGCGTCGAAGCGCGCCAGGTTCGACGACACCTCACTGGGCATGACCAGGTAGTACGACGACAGCGCGTACTCGAAGTGCGGGCAGGACACCTCGATCACCTCGGCGCCCAACTCCTTCAGCACCGCGACCGCGGCGTCGAAGGACTCCAGCACGCCGGGCTGGTAGCTGTCGGAATGCAGTTCCTTGACCACACCGACCTTCACCCCGCGCAGATCGCCGGTCGCACCGGCGTGCGCGGCGGCCACCACCGGCGGCACGGGCACATCGCGAGAGGTCGAATCGCGCGGGTCGTGGCCGGCGATCACCTCGTGCAGCAGCGCGGTATCGAGCACCGTGCGCCCGCACGGACCACCCTGATCCAGCGACGACGCGCAGGCGACCAGGCCGAAACGCGAGACGGTGCCGTAGGTGGGCTTGGTGCCGACGGTCGCGGTGACCGCGGCGGGCTGACGGATCGACCCACCGGTATCGGTGCCGATCGCCAGCGGCGCCTGATACGAGGCCAGCGCGGCGGCCGAACCACCGCCGGATCCGCCCGGGATGCGGGTGGTGTCCCATGGGTTCTTGGTCGGGCCGTACGCGGAGTTCTCGGTGGACGAACCCATCGCGAACTCATCCATATTCGTCTTGCCGAGAATCGGGATGCCCGCGTCGCGCAACTTCGTGGTCAGCGTGGCGTCGTACGGCGAGACCCAGCCCTCGAGGATCTTCGACGCGCAGGTGGTGGGCATATCGGTCGTGGTGAACACGTCCTTGAGCGCCAACGGAACTCCGGCCAGCGGCGAGGCCGGCGTCTGGCCCGCGTCCAGCGCGGTATCCACGGCCGCGGCCGCGGCCAGCGCCTGCTCACCGGCGACGTGCAGGAAGGCGTTGTACTCGCCGTCGACCTCCGCGATGCGGTCGAGGTGCGCCTGGGTGACCTGCGTGGAGGTGACCTCGCGGGAATGGATCTTGCTTGCCAGCTCCGACGCCGACAGCTGCGTCAACTCGCTCATTCCGCCTCCCCCAGGATCTGCGGCACCATGAACCGCTGCTCTTCGACCGCAGGCGCACCCGACAGGGCTTCGTTCGGTGTCAGGCCGGGCACCACCACATCCGGGCGGGTGACGTTGGTCGCCGGGTTCGGCGAGGCGGTGGCGGGGACGTCGGCGGCGGCGACCTCGGAGATGGTCCGCACGTGGCTGAGGATCGAATCCAGCTGACCGGCGAACTGATCCAGTTCGTCGTCGGTCAGGGCGAGCCTGGACAGCCGGGCGAGGTGGGCGACCTCGTCGCGGGAGATGGCGGGCACCGCGGACCCCTTTCGAAAGTTGCGCGTGGACGGGCTTGCGTTGCGTGTACGCACATCTACTACGCAATACGCAACAGCACGCATAGCCTAGCGACCGGCCCGCACCGCATCGCCGCTGCCCGGCACCCGACCGCGCACGGGACCGATCGACCCCACCATCGCCCTGCGGCCCGTCCACCCGCGGCCCGCGCTGCCACCGTGGCGCGTTTTCGAGGCCAGCCGCGATGTGCTGGGGTGCGCAGTGACCCGGCGAGGCCGATCAACGCCACGCCGTTCACGACTGGTTCATGTTCGATACACCTACGAGACATCGGGCAGACATGCTGAAATCACCGGAAACACCGGCGAACCGAGTGAGTTCCGGCAACTTTCGACTCGATAACCGGGGCTCGAGGGTGTAAGGATTGCCAGACCGGGTATACGTTCGCCAGGCTCGGCCACCAGGGAAAGGACAGCACGTGTCTTACCTGCTCCGCGTGCAACTTCCGGATCGTCCGGGAAGCCTCGGTGCACTCGCACTCGCACTCGGCTCCGTGGGCGCCGACATCCTCTCACTGGATGTCGTGGAACGCGGGGCAGGCTTCGCGGTCGACGATCTGGTCGTCGAGGTGTCACCGGGGGCATTGCCCGACACCTTGATCACCGCCGCAGAATCGATCAGCGATGTGCACGTCGATTCGATCCGGCCGTACTCCGGAGTGCTGGACACCCACCGCGAGCTCGAGCTGATCGACCAGGTCGCCAGCGCCCGCGACGACCGATTACAGGTGCTCGTCGACGGCGCGCCCCGGGTACTGCGCGTCGGCTGGAGCACCATCCTCGATCTCGGCCCGCAGGGCGCCTACCGCGTCGTCGGCAGCCAGAGTGCCCCGGAAACCCAGGCGTCCTCGGCCCCGTGGATGCCGTTGAACAAGCCCACCGTGCTCGATCCCGAGGCCGACTGGGTGCCCGAGATCTGGCGCGATATGGACACCAAACTCGCGGCCGCGCCGCTCGGTGATTCCAGCAAGGTGCTGCTGCTCGGGCGTCCGGGCGGGCCCGACTTCCGACCATCGGAGGTCGCGCGGCTGGGCTACCTCGCCGGCATCGTCGCGACGGTTCTGGGCTGATTCGCTCTGCCCGGCGGCGGCTCAGCCGGCCAGGGACAGGCGCAGCACAGTGAGCGGTTTGCCGTCCTCGGTGTGCCAATCCCGTTCGGGCACCGCGACGAAACCGAACCGGTCGTAGATGCGCCGGGCGTCGACCATCGGTGCCATGGTGGTCAGCACCACCGCCTCGAACTCCTGCGCCGAGGCCATCTCGATCACCGTCCGCACCAGCGTCGTCCCCACACCGAGCCCGCGCGCCCGCTTGCTGACGGCGAGCATGCGGAATTCCAGCTCACCCGCTCGGGCGATCTCCGCGTACGGCGTGCCGGGCCGGGCGACGGTCAACGAGCCGACCACCTGACTCTCGTGCATCGCCACCAGCACCTGCGCCGACGCCGCCCGCTGCTCGACATCGGCCAGTTCGTGCACGTACGGGTTGTCGGCCGGGACATAGCCCTCACCGACGTAGACCTCGACGGTCAGCTCCGATACCGCCGCGTACTCCGACGGCACGGCCTCCCGGACGATCAACTCGGCGTGCGCACCCATGCCCGCATCCTGCCATCGCCGGGCAGGGCGCTGCCCGGTCAGGCGCCGGGCATCCCCGCCGGACCTAGCTGTAGAGCTGCCATTTGTCCGGTTTGCCCGGCGGATAGGCGACGGTGAAGGTGTCGCCGATGGACGGCCAGTTGTTCACATCCCACGCGAACCGGCCGTAGACGACGGTGCCCTCGACCATCGGACCGGTGAGGTTGCCGGTGATGGTCACGTACTGCTCGCCGGTGAGGTCGTCGGGGCGCGGGCTCACCCCGGTGACGTAGAGCGTGCCCACCTCGGGCTCGGACAACCGGACACCGCGACGGCCGCGCAGGTACAGCGCGATCATCCCGGCCAGGGCGCCGATCATGATCACCAGCATCGCGAATTCCAGCATGAGCTCATGCTAGTGGCGGCCGCGCCGGCGGCGCCGCTCAGCGCGGGGTGAGTTCGCTGGTGCCGTGTTCGGTGCGGCGCAACTGCCAGACCGAGGAGCGGGTGCGGTGCGAGCGGCCGTTGCCGCGGTCGATCAGGGTGCGGTTGTTGGTGGTGAAGATCAATTGGGCGCCACGGGCATTGGTTTCCGGGTTCTGGAACAGCTGGATGAGCCGGTCGGTCTCCTCGGCGGGTAGTTGGCCACCGATATCGTCGACCGCCAGCACCTTGCCCGAGTCGAGCGCGTCGAGCATGGTCGGCAGCAGCCGCAGCAGGGTGAGGGTGGCGGTGGATTCGTCGCCGATGTGGAATGGGATATCGATGCCTTCGTGCACCAGCCGCAAGCCCACGCCGCGCCGGTCCACCATCCGTTCGTAGAGGGCGTCGCGGGCGTTCTTCAGGTTGGTCAGTTCGCGTTCGAGCAGCACCGGGGTGACGCCGTTATCGCTGAGCAGCGATTCGGCATACGCCGGTGAGGACGTCGCGCGTTCGGTCTGTTCGGTGAGACCGGCGATGTCGACGTCGAGTTCGCGCAGGTAGTCGGCGTAGAGCGGATCGTTCTCGGCGATCAGCAGATCGGTGATGCCGAGGTCGGCGGTGCGCAGCAGGGTCAGCAGCCGGGCGGCGTTCTCGGCCGACCGGGAGATGTGGCTGCCGACCAGGTGCTCGACCCGTTCCGGTTCGGCGGGTCCGCGCTGCACCTCGAGCATCGATTCGAACCAACGGTAGGCCGGCACAAGCGCCTCGGCATACATCTGCCCGGCCAGGCTCAGCAGCAGCGAATTCGGTCGCACCAGCGGCGCCAGGGCGGTGATGCCGTAGCGGGCCGCCTCGAACATGGGTCCGATCTTGATCTGCTCACCGGCGCGTTCGAACACGATGCGCTTGCGCGAACGCGGGTGCGCGTACAGCCATTCCGCGACGACGTCGGCATTGTCGAGTTCGAAACCGTAGGTGTACGGGCAACCCTCGGCCACGAACGCGGCGACGAACTCGGTGGGCCGGTCGGCGTGCCCGAGATGCGGCGAACGCACCGGCCCCGCATACGGATCCCAGCCGGTCACCGAATGCAGCACCGCGTCGCGCATCTGTCCCAGCGCGTCGATCAGGCTGGTTTTGCCGGCGCCGGCCGCGCCGTGCACCGCCGTCACTGGCACCGCGACCGGCCCGGACCCGCGACTCAACCGCAACTCCTGCCGGTCGGCGAGCGATTTGTGATTGGTCACCTGAAAACTGCGCAGCATGCGGGTAATCCTTCCCGCTTCGCGATGTTCTCGCGACACCGGCTCCGGCGCGGCGGCCCTATCGGCGCGCGGCGGCCCGGCCCGCGCGGCGGCCGAAGAAGGTGCCGTCGCCGAGGGAGGTGCCGCTGATGTAGCCCCAGGAGTGCAGGCCCGAAGTGGCGCGACCGGCCGCGAACAGACCCGGAATCGGTGCGCCGTCGAGGTCGAGGACGTGTCCGTCGACGCTGGTGTGCAGGCCGCCGATGGTGAAGACCTCGGCGCCGCCGCCCGCCGTCCCGCCGTCGCCGTACTCGGGCGGGGCCATGCCGCGGCGCACGTCGATCGCGGCGAACGGCGAGCGCAGCGGCCGCAGCCAGCGCGCCGACTTGTGGAAATAGGGGTCGGCGCCGTGTTCGGCGTGCCGGTTGTATTCGCCGACGGTTGTGTGCAGGGCGCCTTCGGGCATGCCGATCTCCTGTTCGAGTTCGGCGAGGGATTCGGCGACGAAATGTGGTCGCACACCCCAGCGTTCGTCCTCGGGCACTTCCTCGTAGGCCTGTTCGTCGAGGATCACCCACACCCGCAGGTTGTGCTTGAACAACGCCGCCTGCCCGACCAGGCCGGGGTAGACGTCCTCGTTGATGAACCGCTGCCCCACCTCGTTGACGATCATGCCGCGCACCATCATCCCCGGCACCAGCGAAATACCGACCTGACCGGCGGACATGTGTTTGACCGCCGCGCCGGCGGCCTGCGCGATGACGATGCCGCGGCCGTCGTCGCCGCCGTCACTGTTGACGCCGAGCCCCACCAGCTGCGGCGCATGCTGGGCGACCATCTCGGCATTGTCGGCGAACCCGCCGGTGGTGAGGACGACGCCGCGGCGCGCCCGGTAGGTCACGGTGTCGCCGAAATGCCGTGCGGCGACACCGACCACGCGATTGCCGTCGACGATCAGCCGCAGCGCGGCGGTGTCGGTGTGCACCCGGATGCCGGTGCGCCCCACGGCCTCACTCAGCACCGCCATGAGTACCTTGCCGCCGAAACCGTCCGAGGTGACGCGATGCCCGCGCGGGGCGGGCGTGGCGATCGTGTTGAACGGATAGGCGTTCTCCCCCATCCACATCAGACCGTCGTCGGTGGGCGGCACCCAGGTCGGCGAATCCCACAGGGAGGGCTTGAATGGCACGCCGTGCCCGGTCAGCCACTCGTAATGCGCGACACTGTCGCGGCAGTAGAGACCGACCTTCTCCTGGTCGGCGTCCGGTCCGAGGGCGGCGAGCAGGAACTTCTCCATATCCTCGGCGGTGTCGTCGAACCCGCAGGCCCGCTGGATGGGGGTGCCGCCGCCGAGATACATCTCCCCGCCCGACAGCGCCGAAGAGCCGCCGCCACCGCTCTGCCGTTCCAGCAGAATCACCTCGGCCCCCGCCGCGTCGGCGTCGAGGGCCGCGGCGGCTCCCGCGCAGCCGTAACCGACCACCAGCACATCGGTTTCGTGGTCGTAGGCCGCGATGTCGGCGGCGGCGATCGGGGTGACGGGGACGCGGGCGCTCATCCGGTTCTCCTGTGCTCGGCAACAACGTCATCGACGTGGTGCGGGTCACAGTAGGGTCGGCGGATCGGCGGGGGCAGTAAGGCGTCCGGTCAGTGGGAGGTCGGCGGGCCGGTGCCGACGGTCAGTTCGGCTGGTCGAGCTTGTCCAAATCGGCCAGAACCTTTTCGTGCCACTCGATTTCGCTGCGGATGCGCATGCGGGCATGCTCGGCGATGAGGTCGTCGGCGGCGCTCTGATCCGGCCAGCGGCGGTCGAGCAGGTGGTCGATATGCGAGGCGCGGGCCTTCAGCGCGGCAATGCGATCGTCGAGATAGCCGCGCAGCAGTTCCCGGTCGAGGTCGGCGCTGACGGCGAGCGCGAGGTCGACGGGGTCGGGCCGGATATCGATCTCGGTGAAGGCCTCATCGCGCAGCGCGCGCAACTCCCGCAGGCCCTCGTCGGTGACCTCGTAGACGGTGCGGGCCGGCAGCGCGCCCTGCTGTTCGGTGCGCAGCGGCCGGATCAGACCCTCGCCCGCCATCCGGTGCAACGCGCTGTAGAGCGAGCCGGGTTTGACCCGCGACCACAGGTCGGCGCGGTCGAGCCGGGCATCGCGGCGCAGCTGATGGCCGTGCATGGGACCACGCTTGGCCAGGGCGGCCAGGACGAACAGCCGAGTCTCGTTCACGCCCACCAGTCTGCCACGAGTACTCGGTTTTGAGTACTCTGCGTTGTATGACTGTGCGACCCATTCTCATCGCGGGCGATCCCCGGCTGACCACGCCCGCCACCCCGGTCACCGTGTTCGACGACGAACTCCGCGCGTTCATCGACGACCTGTTCGAGACCAATACCGCGGCCAACGGTGCCGGTCTCGCGGCGAACCAGGTCGGCGATCCGCGGGCGGTCTTCGTCTACGACCTGGTCGACGAGGGCGTGCATCATCGTGGCCACGTGATCAACCCGGTCCTGGAAACCTCCGCCTTGCCCGAGACCATGCCCGACCCCGACGACGACCTCGAAGGCTGCCTGTCGGTCCCCGGCGAATGGTTCCCCACCGGCCGCGCCGCCCACGCCACGGTCACCGGCGTCGATCTCGCGGGCAACCCGATCACCGTCGAAGCCACCACCGCCTACCTGGCCCGTTGCCTCCAGCACGAGACCGATCACCTGAAAGGCCACCTGTACCTCGACCGCCTGATCGGCCGCAACCAGCGCGCCGCCCGCCGAATGATCAAGGCCAACAAGTGGACCGAGCCCGGACGCTCCTGGCTGCCCTCCGAGCAGACCCGCTGATCGCCGATAAATACCACTCCACCAGCGGATTACACCCAGCCACCCGTTCGGCTGCGATCTGTCGGTCGACGTGCGCGCCGCGCTGTTGCTGATCTACCCGCCATGATCGGCCGCGAATTTCACGGGCGCGGTATCGCGTTCGGCCGGCGACAGGTGACGCCACGGCAACAGCAGCGAACTCGCGATGACGACGATCGCGGCCACGGCGATCGCGCATCGCAGCCCCGCCGCGGCCGCGAGCAGTCCACCCACCGCAATGAACACGGGCTGCGCGCATTTGGAGCTGATCGACCACGCCGTACCCACCCGCGCCATCAGGCCGTCGACGGTGTTGTTCATCCGGAAGGTGGTGAACACCGGGTTGAACACGCCCGCACAGAACAACAGCAGCGTCTCGGTGGCGATGATGAGGACCAGGCCGAGCGTGTTCGGCCCGGCCAGCAGCAAGGGCGCGAGCCACAGGGTGCGCAGAAGGCCGAATCCGAGCAGCACGGCCCGCTCACCGAACGCCGCAACAAGCCGGGGCGCACACATCGATCCGATCAACCCACCCACACACGGCAGGCCGAGCGACAGCCCGTATTGCCAAGGCGCGAAACCCAGTTCACGCAGCATGAGCAACGCCATCAACGGCGTGGTCATCAGAATGGCTCCACCGAAGACCATCGCATTCCAGAACAGGCGGTGCAGGGCTGGATGGCCGAAGATGTAGGACCAACCGCTGCGCAGATCGGCCAGACGCGACTGTCGCGGGCGCCGGGCGGGCGGATCCGGTTCGGGAGTGCGGATGCCGCGAATTCCGAGGGCGGCGAGCAGATAGCTGACGGCGTCGATGAGCACGGTGAGGGTCAGGCCGAACAGCGCGATGAGCCCACCGCCGAGCGGCGCACCCAGGGTGGAGGCGGTCCAGAACGTCGTCTCGAAACGACTGTTGGCGCTGATGCGCTGTTCCTGCGGCACCAGCGATTTCACGTACGCGCCGTTGGCGGCGTTGAAGACGATCGCGCAGACCGTCTGGATGGTGACCACCGCGCACAGCTGTGCGTAGGTGAGCACTCCCGCCCATGCGGCCAGCGGCACGCTCACCAGCGCACCGAAGACGAGCAGGTCAGCGCCCACCATGATCGGGCGCTTGCGATGGAAGTCGATGAACGGACCCATCGGCAGCGCGATGGCCGCACTCGCGACACCGGCCATGGCCGCCATCAACGACACCTGGAGGTCGGCGGCCTCGAGCACCAGGATCGCCACCATCGGTAGCGCGCCCGCGCCGAGCGCGCTACCGATCTGGCTGACGGTGAACGCGCCCCACAGCCGGTAGAAGTCCGGTGCGAGCCGCTGCGCCCGCGCCGGGGCCGTGCCGTCTCGTTGTTCGAGTTGTCCCCCCACGTCGTGTGTTATTCGGCGGGTGTCTCGATCTCACTCGAGCCGGCCCGCACCGCGTCGGGGCCCGATTCCAGCAGGGTGCGGAAGCCCTCTTCGTCGAGGATGGGCACACCCAGTTCCTCGGCCTTGGCGGCCTTGGATCCGGGTGATTCGCCGACGACCACGAAGGCCGTTTTCTTCGACACCGAACCGGCGGCCTTACCGCCGCGCACCAGAATCGCCTCCTTGGCGCCGTCGCGGGAGAAGCCTTCCAGCGAGCCGGTGACGACGATGGACAGGCCCTCGAGGTTGCGTTCGATGGATTCGTCGCGTTCGTCTTCCATCCGCACGCCGGCGGCGCGCCATTTGTCGACGATGGCGCGATGCCAGTCGACGGTGAACCATTGCGTCACCGCGACGGCGATGGTGGGGCCGACGCCGTCGGTGGCCGCCAGTTCCTCGACCGAGGCCTGGCTGATCCGCTCCAGGCTGCCGAACTCGGCGGCGAGCGCGCGGGCGGCTGTGGGGCCGACGTGGCGGATGGACAGCCCCACCAGCACCCGCCACAGCGGGCGGTCCTTGGCCGCGGCGAGATTGTCGAGCAGCCGGCGGCCGTTGGTGGACAGGGTACCGTTCTTGTTGACGAACAGCGAGGTGGTGAGCAGGCGTTCCTCGGTGAGGTCGAACAGATCGCCCTCATCGGTGATGGCACCGGATTTGAGCAGGTCGACGGCTGCCTCGTAGCCGAGCGCCTCGATATCGAAGGCACCGCGCCCGGCCATATGGAACACCCGCTCGCGCAGCTGCGCCGGGCAGTTCTGCTGGTTCGGGCAGCGGATGTCGGCGTCGCCCTCCTTTTCCGGCGCGAGTTCGGTGCCGCATTCCGGGCAGTGGGTGGGCATCACGAAGGCGCGTTCGTCGCCGGTGCGGGCGTCGACCACCGGGCCGAGCACCTCGGGGATCACATCGCCTGCCTTGCGGATGGTGACGGTGTCGCCGATCAGCACGCCCTTGCGCTGCACTTCCGAGGCGTTATGCAGGGTGGCCATCGCGACGGTGGACCCGGCGATGGCGACCGGCTCCATCACCGCGAACGGGGTGACCCGCCCGGTGCGGCCGACATTGACCTGGATATCGAGCAGCTTGGTGGTGGCTTCCTCGGGCGGATACTTGTACGCGATCGCCCAGCGCGGAGCGCGCGAGGTGGACCCGAGACGCCGCTGCAACGCCATCTCGTCGACCTTGACCACCAGGCCGTCGATCTCGTGCTCGATATCGTGGCGGTGCTCGCCCCAGTAGGCCACCCGCTCCAGCACCGCGTCGATCCCCTGCACCAGCTTGGTGTGCGTGGATACCGGAAGCCCCCAGGCGGCGAGCGCGTTGTAGGCCTCGTGCTGGGAGCTGGGCGTGTAGCCCTCGATGCGGCCGAAACCGTGGCAGATCATCCGCAGCCGCCGCCGCGCGGTGACCGAGGGATCCTTCTGCCGCAGCGAACCGGCAGCGGTATTGCGCGGATTCGCGTACGGCGGTTTACCTTCGGCGACGATGGCGGCGTTGAGCGTCTCGAAATCTTCCAGCCGGAAATACACCTCGCCGCGGACCTCGAGTAGATCCGGGATCGGATGGTCGGGGTGGGCGGTGAGTTCGCGCGGGATGTCGTCGATGGTGCGGGCATTGAGGGTGACGTCCTCACCGGTGCGCCCGTCGCCGCGGGTGGCGCCGCGCACCAGCTTGCCCTTCTCGTAGACCAGGTTCAGCGCGACACCGTCGATCTTCACCTCGCACAGATAGTGCAGGCCGGGCCCGGTTTCGGCCTCCACCCGCGCGGCCCAGGAGCGCAGCTCGTCGAAATCGAACGCGTTGTCCAGCGAGAGCATGCGTTCGAGATGATCGACGGCGGTGAAGTCGGTGGCGAAACCGCCGCCGACCAACTGGGTCGGTGAGTCGGGTGTGCGCAGATCCGGATGCTGCTCCTCCATGGCCAGCAGCCGCTGGAACAGCGCGTCGAACTCGCCGTCGGAGATGATCGGCGCGTCACGCACGTAGTAGCGGAACTGATGCTCGCGCACCTCGTCGGCCAGCTGCTGCCACTGCTGACGCTGCTGCGAGCTCGCCGACTCGGCAGCCGGCGCGGCGGCATCCATCGCAGGCACTGTCTCCTCGGGCGCTGAGGTGGCGGGGCTTCCGGTGTCACTCACGACTCGAACACTAGCCGAGCCCACCGACAATTCCCGCCACGTTCGCGCACGTCCGCGCACTGCCGCGGCGGCGAATCGGCGGCCCGGTGCGAGGGCGCGGCGACCTCGATCAGCCCTCGAACGAGAGCGACTCCGGTTCATCGGAATACGCCTTGGCGACCTCACCGGCCAGCGCCACCGCCCGCCGGGCCCACGCCAGTGGCGCCGTAGCCAGACCACACGCCGGCGACACCAGGACCCGGTCGGCGAGGGTGCGCCGGGGGAAGCCGAGCCGGTCGATCAGCCGCACGCCCGGTTCGGCGATCTCGCGCCAGCTCACCGGGGTGGCGGGCGCGCTGGTCGGCACCAGCCCGAGCACCACCTGCTGGCCGCCGTCGAGGATTTCGCCGATGGCGTCGAGATCGGCGGTCGCGATGGTTGCCATATCGAATCCGATGGCGGCGGCCGCGCTACGCCGCAGCAACGGCAGCGCGGGCGGGGCGGCGCAGGTGTGGATCAGCACCGGGACCCGCTGGGCGGCGATCACGCCGTCGAGCAGCGCGAGCGCTTCGGGTTCGGGCAGCGCGCGCACGGTGTTGAGCACGCTGGCCCCGCTGAGTGATCCGTTCAGCACCGCGGTCAGATCGGGTTCGTCCAGTTGCACGACGACGTCGGCGTCGAGGCGTTTGCCCACCTCGGCCACATGCTGGGCCAAGCCCTCGGCCAGCGACGCGGACAGATCGCGCAGCGCGCCCGGATCGGTGAGCGCCCGGTGCCCGGACCGCAGTTCGACCTCCGCGGCCAGCGTCAGCGGTCCGGCGGCCTGCACCTTCACCGTGCGGCCCGCACCCCGCAGCCCGGCGATCTCCCAGGCCTCGTCGAGCGCGTCGATATCGGTGCGCAGCAGATCCGAGGCCCGGCGCGAGGTCGCGCCCGGACGGTCCGCGAGCCGGTAGCCGCGCGGCGTCGTATCGAACAGCAGATCCACCAGCAGCGCCGAGGTGCGCCCGATCATGTCGGCACCCACCCCGCGGGCGGGCAATTCGACCAGATGCGGCAGACCCGGCAGTTCACCGACCGCGATGGCGGCCGCCTCGCGCGGATCGGTGCCCGGCCAGGAGCCGATCGCGGTGGCGATGCCGGTGGGCAGGCCGTCGCGCGTTTGCGTCACAGTTCACCCCGATAGACGACGAACAGAGCAGGCTGCCGGGCGACGATGGTGTAGATCACCGGGGGGCGCCGGAGGGGGCCGTGCGCGCGGTCGCGGCGATCGTGCCGCTGCCGATCACCTGATCGCCATCGGCGTCGGGCAGATACAGCACGACGGCCTGACCGCGAGCGACGCCGGTCAGCGGCTCACGCAGCCGCACCGTCAGCCCGGGACCGGTGGCCTCGGCGACGGCCGGGGCGGTCCCGCCGTGCGCGCGCACCTGCACCACACACTCGACCGGACCCTCCGGGGCCGAGCCCGAGGTCCAGATCGCACGGTCGGCCTCGATCGTCCACACCTGCAGGTCCTCGGCCGAGCCGACCCGCACCGTGCCGGAGTCGGGATCGATGTCGGTGACGTAGCGCGGCTTGCCGTCGGCGGCGGGGCCGGGCAGCCCGAGCCCCTTGCGCTGGCCGATGGTGAACCCGTGCACACCGTCGTGGGTGGCCAGTTCGGTGCCGTCGGCATCGACCACGGCGCCGGGCCGGATGCCGATCTTGGCACCGAGGAACGCGCGGGTATCGCCGGAGGGGATGAAGCAGATGTCGTGGCTGTCGGGCTTGTTCGCCACGGCCAGACCGCGCTCGGCGGCCTCCTCGCGGATCCGCGGCTTGGGGGTGTCACCCACCGGGAACATGGCGCGCGAGAGCTGCTCGGCGGTCAGCACGGCCAGCACGTAGGACTGATCCTTGTCGGCGTCGACCGCGCGGCGCAGCACGCCATCGGACAGCCGCGCGTAATGGCCGGTGACGACGGCGTCGAAACCGAGCGCGACCGCGCGATCGGCCAAGGCGGAGAACTTGATCTTCTCGTTGCAGCGCAGGCACGGGTTGGGTGTCTCACCCGCCGCGTAGGCCGCCACGAAATCGTCGATGACATCTTCCTTGAAGCGGTCGGCGAAATCCCAGACGTAGAACGGGATGCCGAGCACGTCGGCGGCCCGGCGGGCATCACCGGCGTCTTCCTTCGAGCAGCAGCCCCTGGAACCGGTGCGCAACGTGCCCGGTGTGGCCGACAGCGCCAGATGGACGCCGACCACGTCATGACCGGCGTCGACGGCGCGCGCGGCGGCCACCGCCGAATCCACACCACCGCTCATCGCGGCGAGTACTCGCATCAGAGGCCTCCCTTCGCACCGGCCAGGCCCGCGGCCCTGGCTCGTTCGACCACCTGGGGCAGCGCCGCCAGCAGCGCCTGCACATCCGCACCGGTGCTGGTGTGCCCCAGGGAAAAGCGCAGCGATCCGCGCGCCTGCCACGGTTCGACACCCATGGCGATGAGGACATGACTGGGTGAGGCGACGCCGGCGTTGCAGGCCGAGCCGGTGGAGCATTCGATGCCCGCGGCGTCGAGCAGCATCAACAGCGAATCGCCTTCGCAGCCGGAAAATGTGAAGTGCGCGTTGCCCGCGAGCCTGCGCTCGTCGTGCGGGCCGTTCAGCACGGCGTCGGGCACCAGGTCCTGGACGCCGTCGATCAGTTCGTCCCGCAAGCTCCGCAATTCGACGGTGCGCGTGGGCAATTCGGTGACGGCTTCGTGCAGTGCGGCAGCCAAACCGACGGCGCCGGCCACATCGACGGTGCCCGAACGCAGATCCCGCTCGTGCCCACCGCCGTGCAGCAGCGGCACACACGGCACCTGCCGGCCCAGCAGCAGCACCCCGACTCCGGGCGGACCGCCCACCTTGTGCCCGGCGAAACTCGCCGCCGCCAGCCCGCTGGCACCGAAGTCGATCGGCACCTGCCCCGCCGCCTGCACCGCGTCGCTGTGCATCGGCACACCGAATTCGGTTGCCACCGCTGCGAGTTCGGCGATCGGCTGGATGGTGCCGACCTCGTTGTTGGCCCACATGACGCTCACCAGCGCGACCTCGTCGGCATGCGCGACCAGTTCGGCGCGCAGCGCGTCCACCGACACCACACCGTCGGCGTCGACGGGCAGCCACGTCACCCGGGCGCCCTCATGCTGTTCCAGCCATTCCACGGCGTCGACCACCGCATGATGCTCGATCGCGCTCGCGATGACGCGGGTGCGGCGCGGGTCCTCGCCGCGACGAGCCCAGTAGATGCCCTTGACCGCGAGGTTGTCGCTTTCGGTGCCGCCGCCGGTGAAGATCACCTCCGACGGCCGCGCCCCCAGGTCGGCGGCGATCGACTCGCGCGCCTCCTCCACCCGCCGCCGCGCCGCACGCCCGGAACCGTGCAGCGACGACGCGTTGCCCACCAGGCCCAGCGCAGCCGTCATCGCCTCGATAGCGGCAGGCAACATCGGGGTGGTCGCCGCATGATCGAGGTAGACCGTCTTGGGCGCAGCTGCGTTGACCGGACCCGGGAAAGCCGACTTCATGACCGATCCAGCCTATCCGACCGCTGACCTGCACATTATTGGGGTCTAACCTCCGTTTTTACGATTTCCCTACGATTCACCCACGACATGCAAGCCATTCCGGGCCCGCCGGTATTCCCGCAGCCCCCTGAGCAAGGCCTCCCCCAGCGTGAGCGCCTCCGAGCGCTGTCCGTCCACCAGATGGGTATAGACATCCAGGGTGGTGGTGTTGTTCTTGTGCCGCATCCGACGCGTCACATCGGCCAGGCTGTAGGCGCCGTCGGCCAGCAGCGACCCGTACAGGTGCCGCAGCGAGTGGAAGCCCATCCGCTGGCGCACCTTGCCGTCCGGACCCCACGGCACCAACTCCGCCGTGGGTCCGCCGACGGCTGATACAGCCGCGGCGACCCGGTTGCGCATGGCCTTCTGAGACATGCGCCCACCGGAACGGCTGGCCGAGAATGTCAAGAACTTTCCCGACGTGCGACCATCGAGCATGCCCTCGATCCAGTCCGCCACCCAGGGATCGACCGGGAACTCCATGCCCGATGCCTCGGTCTTCAATGGGCCGTCATGACTGCCGACCGTCGTGCCACCCACTCGGCGCTTGGACTTGTACTGGGTGCCCGGCCGGTAGGTGCGCGTTGCGAAGTTCATATCGCTGATGTCAGCCCCGAGTGCCTCGCTCAATCGCAGCCCCAACCCGACACCCAACGCGACCACGATGCGGGTCTCTTCCGGCATCTCGTGAAAGAAGGTCCAGAACTCCATCATGGTCGGGCAGTAGGTGGGAATCTTGGGCCGCTCGCGGTTCGGCTTGGCGTAAGTCT
Source organism: Nocardia cyriacigeorgica GUH-2 (assembly GCF_000284035.1). Classification (NCBI taxonomy): domain Bacteria; kingdom Bacillati; phylum Actinomycetota; class Actinomycetes; order Mycobacteriales; family Nocardiaceae; genus Nocardia; species Nocardia cyriacigeorgica. The sequence goes on from NC_016887.1 coordinate 4,410,382, forward strand.
GTGTGGAACACGGCATGACGACCGTCAGCTCCGCTCGCTTGGCCGCAGCCATGATGCGGGTGAGGAGCCGGTGAGTGTCCACCCGGTAGTCGTATGTGTAGCCGGTCCGGTGCAGTCCGGTCATCAGCTTGAGAACGTGTGGTTCACGAACCTCGGAAACGGCGTACATCTCGAGGTACCGGAGAATCAGCCTGATCTTGCTGCGATAGCCGTTGTAGGTGCCGCGATCGATCGCTTGCAGCTCGAGCCACTCCCAGCACCATTGAGACATCATCACCCGCGACGCTTCTTTGGTGATGTGCCGCCCCGACTTGATCGCCGCTACCTGCTCCTGCGCCCACGTCTCAGCTTCGCGTGACGTATCGAATCCTCGGGTATGCGGCGCGTGCCGGATCCCATCCTGATAAGCACCGCGCCACTGACGGTTACGCCCGTAGCTTGCCGACCGGATTTTCCGGCCGTTCTCGTCCTTTTCCTTGAGGTGCCAGGTGTCATATGGCTTGAGCGCACGCAGCGGGGGTACAGGTTTCTGTCGAGTCACCATTCCTACCTCGTCGAGCGATTCGGCGGCACTCCTCCGGGAACGTTACAGCCCAGCGGCGCAATAGATTTCCGGAGTCAGCTCGCTTCCCGCCATCCATCGGAGACTCGCGCCGAGTCGCCACCGGTGGTGAGCGATTGTTCCCACGCGAGTAAGTCAGACCACCGATAACGGCGGAATCTACCGATTCGAACGTAGCGTGGACCCTTGCCTAGCGACGCCCAATTAGCGAGTGTTTTTGGAGGTATTTTCAACCTATTCGATACCTCGACGGTGGTCAGCCAGAAATCATCTTCACCTTGCATTCCGCCACCTTCAGACATGCGTTTTACCCACTCTTTCGATATTCAGCAAAGAACTCTCATACCCGGTCACCTCCGCCGGGGCGCGGTCAGTGGATATCGGTCAGCGGCGCCCCGCGGCCCCCTCCTTTCGCCAAGCCATAACCTCGGGCAAGTAGTGCACATACGGACACCATCAGAAGGGCGCCGTTTCAACGCACCGATCGAAACTCTCAGCTGCCCCGACCACCGACTACGGCAGAGCTGAACGAGCTGGGATGTGTCCGGGCAGGTGTTGGCCTCAAGACGCATCGGGGATCGACGCGCAGAATTTCAAAACGCGCGCCCAACCGGTCAACCTCGGGTTCGTTGACCACACGCGGAGTTGGGCGCAATCCGGGTCTTCTAGCGTTGACCAGCAGGTATCGGATTCGCACGCGAAATCTGGTCCATTCAGCTTGACATTCCGCGCCGTATCGAGCGTCCATGAATGCGGGAACCCCACCGGCACCTGCCGGAATCGCGGGTAACCGTCCCGGCCGGGACATGACCATCCATCCCTACTCGAATGGCCGAGGAGCCGTCATGTCCACACCAACGATCGATACCGCAACGACCAGCGCGCCACCGGAACTGCGTACCGACACCGAGAAAGCGCTCTGGGCCGCCCTGAACAGCAACCCCGGTTCGACCGCTGCCGAACTGGCGAGAACCGCCGAAATCGGCGCATCGACCGCGCGAAAAACACTGGCACGCTGGGTCGCCGACCACCACGTCCACCGCGAACCGAAGTCCGACCCCCGCAGCGCCGACACCTGGTCCGCCACATCATGCCCAGCCGACTCCGACACACGCATAGACCAGCCCGAACCCACCACCGAGACCGTGGACCCGGGAAACGAGGGCGAAACCCGCACCGAGCAAGCCGCTGCCGACACCGCCGGTGCCGCACAGAAACCCGAGGGCTCAGAGCCGACCGTCGTCGACAACGGGGAAGCGAAGCCGGACAAGCTGCCGCCGGGCGGGCTGCGTGGACAGGTCGAGGACTATCTGCGTGATCACCCCGGGGAATCGTTCACCCCGCACCAGATCGGCAAAGCCCTCGAACGCTCCTGCGGCGCGGTGCACAATGCCCTGGTCAAACTCGCCGCCACCGGCGTCGCCGACCAAACCAACGACGCCCCCAAGAAGTTCGCACTCAAACCGTAGCGCCGAACACCGGATCCGACGAGACACGGCCTGACCGCCGAAGTCCCATGGATTCCTCCAGGTCCGGTCGAGACATCCATCCCAGCCCTGGCCCGAGTTTTCGGGACCGAGAGTCGGGCACCACAACAATTTCGTGAACTCGAGAGGATTGATCATGTTCGATAGTTCGATGGCAGCGCATGAGATCGCGGCAACCGAGGCGCACCCGTACCGCGTCATCACCGAACCTGTGCCCTACTGGGATGACCTGCTGCTGACCGTCTACGCCATCACCACAACCGGCGAACGGATCCGCGTCGGCGCGATCCGCTCCGAGAACGGCACGCGGTGGCGCTGGCTCGACAAGGCCAGCGAACTGCCCGTCGGCACCGAATTCCCCTCGGCCACTGACGCCGCCGACGCCATGGCTGCCGACTTCTACACGGCATGGAACGGTGTACCCGCGCACCGCGCCATCCCGGCCGTCTAACAACCCACCACTCCGAAACGGACGTAACCCCGCCACCGGTATCCCCGGTGGCGGGTCGCCTTCGTGTGTCAGCGATCGTCGCACCGTTCGGCAGCATGCCGCCGCCCCTCGCCCCGCGAAACGGACACACGCAGGGACGTGAAACTCGTCTCCCGGAGCAGCTCGAGCACCGCCACTCGGCTCGCATCCACCGACACAGGCGGTTACATCGCCGCCCAGAGCGAAGACCTACGCGCCAACACCAGGCTCAACGCAATCAGTCCCTCCACTCGACTACAAACATAGTTGTCGACTATGTTTGTAGTCATGAGTGAGCGTGTGCGGGTCCTGGCCGATGCCGCAATCCGAGTGATCGCAGCATCCGGGCTGCGCGGATTGACCTACCGGGCGGTCGACGTCGAGGCAGGGTTGCCAGCCGGCTCCACATCGAACCGGTTTCGAACGCGCGACGACCTGATCGCTGGGGTAATCGAGCGCATGGCCGATCTCGAGCTCGCAGACCTCGACGCCGCCGAAGGATCTGCTACCAGTGCATTCGACAAATGGGCCGCAGGAGGACTGAGTCAGACGCTGACTCGCTTCGAGTTGATGATTGAAGGTGTCCGGTCTCCACGGGTAGCCAAAGCACTCGAGGAGCAGCGAGCCCGATTCGCAGCCTTGGCCGAGAGTTCGGCTGTCGCCATCCCTTTCGGCCTGACCAGCCCCGAATTGGTGGCAGTGTTCGCCGGTCTTCAGTTCGCTGAGATCACCACCGGGGAGAAAGTCCTGGAAAAGGCACTTACGTGGATCGCCACTCGAGATGATGCAACAACCCAAGCCGATCGTGAACGTTGAAGTGTTGGTTTGAGCGAGGGGGAAGAAATGAGTGTAACCACTAGGTCGGCGCCTGAGGCGCCGTCCGTGAACCGGCCGTCACGTGCCACGGACCGACAGACGGCGAAAGCCTTTCTCGTCGTGGCTGCCACGATTGTTATCCCATATGCGCTCTGGCCCGTGATCATCATCTGGGCGGTGTTGTACTTCGGCGCCCGCGGATTCAAGCGCCTCTTCCTCTGCAGTAGTTGAGTCGGACACAGCTAACGACGGCGGCGGCATCGCCGAACAAGCACAGCAGGTACGGGTTCAGCTCTGTCTAACCAGGCGATAGACCTGACCGTCCGACAGACGCATCCCACGCCCGGCCAACTTCGGGGCAGCCACGCCGGGCATACGGACGACTGCAACATTCTGCGTGATCAGGGTGGCGTCCTCCACGAACAAGATGGGCTTTCCGGGGCCGGGCGACGGCCCGCTTACGGGACCGCTGGTGAGCCGCTGCACGGGGCCGGGGTGAGTGGCGCATCGGCATGTCCGGCGGCGGTCAACGCTTCCAGCACATAACCGACTTAACCAGATGAACAGCCCAGCAGGTGGGCGATTCACGCGCCCGCATTCGGTAACGGAATTGTCGGCGAGCACCTTGGCGACAATGGCCGCGAAACTCGATCTTCGCCAAATCTCAGCTCGCCACGCGCCTCAAACAGACTTTCTCACCAAAATTTCGGGCAATTTCCACCGGCCACGGCGCGTTCGCGCAAGCGACGGACGATACAAGAACGAATCAGCGGCCGGCGCTGCTTTAGCTCAGGAATTACAGGGGGTGGATTGAATAGAAATGAACCCGGGCACGGGAATGGCAGCTGGGTCGATTAGTACATTCACCAGCAAGCCCAGCAATGCCAGCCGACTGAGACCGGCCGCGGGCCGCGCCGCCCCCGCCGACCATGTGCTTCTTTGTCCCCGTACGGGGAGCCTGGGAGACGGTTACGCCGAAAAGTGGCCCGTGAGCTGGGCTTATCGGCGGCGCGCATGGGGCGTCTTAATGGCCCCACCGACCACCCCACCGAACGCCCCACGGAACGCCCCACCGAAAAGCCACCGTCCACAACCCGACCGGGAATCAATATTCGGAACCGATTCAAGAAGTCGCACAGAATCGAATTAAGGGAATTGCACACTCAACTCGAAAAATTGCATGCCAGTCACCTTGGGACCTGCATTATGGCAGTGAAGCGGCGCCCGGAAATCGCGACTCCCTGCGGCCAATATAGCGAATTTGCCGCCACATATCGATGCCTATCTAATTGCTCGATTCCGCTCACGCAGAGTGCGACTGCCGTCTTTCGTTTCGAGGCGGAGCCCGAGGGTGCTCAGATTCCACCTCCACCTCCGGTATCGCCCTGGTCGCCGTTTTTTCCTCTCCGCTCGAACTTTCTTTTCTATCTCTGGTCGGTGCGCCTTTCGAGCAGGTCCAGCGTTTCCGCGGGTGGCGGTCGACGAGCGTGCCCGCCAGCGAGCCCCAGCGCGATGGCGGCATCATGGCGCACGGCCTCGCGCAGCGGCAGCACCCACTCGCCGGCCGCGTCCGCGGCGAGCGTGCCGCGCCAGGAGACGTCGAGCACGCGGCGCGCGGCACGGTCGGAGTCCGAGTCGCCGATGGGTAGCCAGTAGTTCCCGGCTCCGCCGCTGCAACGAAGCGCGACATCCCTTTCCCGGCGGAGTACGCAGGAGCAGGAACAGGTGCAGGCCGGTGCGCAGCCCCACAGCTCCGGCGGGCGCTGCGCGTAGAGGTTCGCTCACCCGTGACCTTGCTCAACGAATCGGCCAGGGCGAGTGACCGAACGGCGTTCACGCGGCATCGTCGAGACCAGACACGGGCCGGGCACATATGCCTGTTCACGGCCGAAACCAGTACCTGACTATCGAGGCCCGACTGAAGGCATTTGAGGCGGCGGTCGCCGAAATTCGACGGCACCTCGGCCTAGGCGAAGAAGCAGCCGGGTGGGCCGGTCTCGGGTATCAGCATCCTGGCCGCAACAGGTGAAACGGCGGCGACCCGTCATACAGGGCGGGTCGCCGTGGTGCTGTAGACCGAACTTTCAGGGCCGGTCGAACTCACCGGCGTGGACTCCGGCGAGGAACGCTTCCCATTCGCTGGGCGTGAAGATCAGCGCTGGTCCGGCTGTGTTCTTGCTGTCACGTACTCCGATATTGCCCCCGTCGAAAAACGCGACCTCGACACAGTTGCCGCCGTTCCCGCTGTAGCTGGACTTGCGCCAGGTCGGGCTGCTGTGGTCGGTGGTCATTGTGAGCCTTCCTCGATTGCTGATGCGATGAGCTTCTTGGAATCAGTGGTGCTGAGGGCGGCCTTCTTCAGGTCGCGCCACACCAGTTCGTAGGCCGAGACTTCCTCGGGTTTTTGGAGGTACAGGGCGCCGGTCAGCGTGTCCATGTAGGCCAGCGACGGCTCGAGCGGCTCGCCATGCTGGTCTTTTGGGAAGTCGAGCAGTGTGAACGCTCCGGAGACCATCCCTGCGTGCATGCCTGCCGTCCACGGCACGATGCGGATCGAGATGCCTTTGCGGTCGGCTGCGTCGAGCAGGGCCTGGAGCTGGCGCCGGAAGACTTCGGGCTCACCGAACGGCCGGCGTATGACGGCTTCGTTGAGAATGACTTCGAGGCGCGGCGCCTCGGGTCTCGATAGCAGGGCTTGACGGTCCATTCGGACACGCACGCGTGCGGCGATGCGATCGTCGCTGACGAAACCGACGGGGGTCCGTCCGAGGCCGGCGGCGTACTCCTCGATCTGTAGCAGGCCAGGCACCAGTTCAGATTCGTATTGGCGTATTGAGGCTGCGGAGTCTTCGAGCATCACATAGAGCCCGAACCAGTCGGGGATCTCGGTTTCGGTCCGGTCGTGCCACCAAGCTTTCTTGCGGCCGTTGCGCGTTTCGGCGGTCAGTGCAAGCAGCAGGTCGCGGTCGGCGTCGGGGGCGCCGTACAACTCGAGCAGCGCCCGCACGATCGGCTCCTGGAACTTCACGCCTTCCGCGCCCTCTTCCATGCGGATGAGCGTCGATCGCCCCAGTCCTACGTGCTGCGCGGCTTCACCCTGCGACAGCCGCCGCGGCTTGCCTTTGCCGTCGACCGCCGGCGCGCTTTCGCGCAGGCGGGTGAGCTGGCGTCCGATGTGGCGCCGCAGAACCGCAGTGCTGACCGACTCCAGTGCCACGTGAGCTCCTCATCGCGTCGGTTGGTGTTTCACCCAAATTAAACATCTCCGCCACGGAGACGGACAAGGACGGTTGCATTCGATCAACAAGCATACTGAACGGTATGAAATACGACTTACTATTTTGATACTGTTTCAATTCAACCATTGCCATATTACGCTGACCGGAGCACACTGTTTCACTAGTGGTTCGGGCCACAGCTCACACCGAGATGTCAAGCGCTGGGCCCTGATTGCGCATAGATGACGACCTGGATTCCTGACATTCAGGAACCTCCGACTGCCAGGGGTGGAGCATGAAGCTCACGAGTCGAGAACTCCTCATCACGCTGGATGGCGGCGAGACCGCACGAGACCGCTGTCGGCGCTATCGGCGCGAACTGTTGCTTCCAGCGGTCGTCCCACCAGGCACGGACAAGATCATCGTCCCGTTGCTGGACGGCGTCATGAACTCGGTGACCGCGCCGTCGAGCTTGGCGATCGGCGCTGTCGAGATACTGGCAATTCGCGGAGAGCTGGGACCGGTCGTGAAAAATGGGCGCCGGATGACGTTCCTGACAACGCCGTCGGTCTACGACAACGACGCGCTGGTCTATCTCAACATCACCGTGGGCGGACAAATCGCGTCCCTGCCATCACCTGCCGATGAAGCCGCTGGGCGACGGCAATGGGTCGTCCAGACGATCGCAGAGGGTGGCCTCCCATCCACGCGGACCGTACTGCGTGCGCTGACTGGGGTGGCACGGCGATGAGACCAACGTTGTTCGGATACCTACGCACCGAGCTCGTCGGCAGCTACATCGTCGAGGTGCATGAGATGATGCGCGAGTTCGCCGAGGGCGAGGGCTTGGTCCTGGGGATTGTCCGGCACGAAACCGGCGCGAATACCAGCGAGCTGTGGCAGTTGCGGCAGGATCTGCTGCGCGCTGAATCGAGGCATGTCATCACGCCGACGCCGACCCACATGGAGGAGGGCCGCGGCCCTGAGCGGATCAGGCAGGTGCGCCAGCTCACGCGCATCCCTGGGGTGCAGGTGTGGTACCTCAGCCCGAGCGAGAATGTGGCTATGGTGCGCCACCTGCGCCGCAATCGCGATATCCCCGCCCCGCAGGTACGCCAGGTGGGCGATTCGCGCAGCGTGGTTGGGCATTTCACGCTCGGCGTGAATTTGGCCGCGCGCGGAATCGTGCAGCTCGAGGTTCACGAGAAGCTCACTCGCGCAGGCCTGCGCCATCTGTGTGCTCCGGCCGAACAGGTCATCCAGGCGGTACTCGAGGAGGTTGCCGCTGCGGCCCAGCCACAGATCTATGCGCGAGTGGCCGCTGGCTACCCGGATCTGGCCCCGCTCGAGCTGGAGGTGTGGCTGCTGCGTGGCCAGGCATGGCTCGAGGTACAGGTGCATGAGCACGGCGATCGGACAGCGGATCCGGTGAGTACCGGTGTGGCTGCTGCGTGGCCAGGCATGGCTCGAGGTACAGGTGCATGAGCACGGCGATCGGACAGCGGATCCGGTGAGTACCGGTGTGGCTGCGGTCGGTGAGCACGGGCGGTGCAAGTCAGCGGTCGGAGGCATGCTCACCTGGGCGCGGCTGCCGTTGACCGTCACACCATCGGTCTTGCCGAGTACTGCGACCACCATGCGGGGCGTGGTCTAATGCGCGCCGTAGGCTTTGTCCGCGAAGACCTCTCCGACGATGTTCCCGAGACAATGCGTGAGCTCCGCGCTGTGGCAGCAAGCCACCATCTGTTGGAGCTTCGTGTCTGGGTCATCGCTGATCCGGCTGTCGCCTTCGCCCTCGCCGCGGATGCCGATGTGGTGCTGGTGCCGACAGAGGCGCATATCCGCGGCTGGATGGACGCCGTGCGGGTTTCCGCCGATGTGTACACCGTCGACCCACCACGTTGTTGGCCGCGCGGCGGTGGACCCGCCCGGCGCCTCGTCAGTGCGCGCAAGCCGAGCTCGGCGGCTCGATGATGGCCGCGCCGACTGTTCATCTGACCGTGCGGTTTCCGGGCACCAACACCGTGTTGCACTACGCGGCCACCTCTGACGCTGCTGAGGCGTTTGCGTCGGCTGCTGCCGCCCAACGCCTCGCTGACGTGCAGATCGACGAATTCGTGACCGACGAGCTTCCCGCACTGCCGTGCCCGGGCCTGTGGCCATAGGCCGGTCATTCCACCGCTCCACCCAACTCTCAGCATGAACGGCTTTCTCAACCCAGATGTCAAGCGGAGATGTCCGGGTAGCCGTTGGCGTCGCTGGCCCCGGCTTACCCGCTGTACTGACAACGATCCGATAGCAGCGGGCCCGGAATCTCCTCTGGTTCCGGGCCCGCTGCCGTTTCGTGGTCGTCTACACCGTGGTGTTCTCCAGTGAGCCGAAGAAGGTTTCGAGGATGGCGTTGTCGGCGTAGGCGAGTTGGGTGTTGGCGGCGTCGGCCTGGCTGAACCAGCGCAGTTCCTGGCCCTCGGTCAGTACGACGTCGTCGATGTCGAAATCGACTGCGGCGGTGAAGGTGTGCTCGATGCCGAAATCGAGGTCGCGGGTGCAGAGGAATTGGACGGTGTCCGGGTCGAGCTGGACGCCGATCTCTTCTTCGATCTCGCGGACGACGCATTCGGCCGGTGTCTCGCCGGCTTCGATCATCCCGCCCAACAGGCTCCACATGTTCGGGTAGAGGATGTCGGGTTTGTCGTCACGCAGGTACATCAGCACCTCGTGATGCGGGTTGACCAGGATGATCTGGGTGCCTTCCTTCTTCGCCATTTCGGGTTGGGTTCCTTTCAGCGTTGGTAGGCGATGGCGATCTTGGTGACTGCGGCGGCGACGTCGTCGACGTCGGTGGCGGTCATCGCGGGGTAGAGCGGCAAGCTGAGGATCCGGTCGGAGACCTCGCGGGCGACCGGGGCGGTGTCGCCGGTCAAGCCGTGTTCGCGCTGATAGTACGGCTGCCGGTTGAGTGCGATGAAGTGAATGCCGGTATTGATGCCCTCCTCACGCAGCGCGGCCACGACCTTGTCCCGGTCGATGGTCAGGGCATCGATGTCGATGTCGACGATGTAGAGGTGATGGGCGTGGCGGACACCGGGCCGGCGGTGGAGTGGGCGGATTGCGGGCAGGTCGGCCAGCAGCCGGTCGTAGCGGTCGGCGAGTGCTGTGCGGGCGGCGATGAAGCCGTCGAGCTTGGGCAGTTGGTGGATGCCGAGCGCGGCCGCGGTGTCGGGCATGTGGAATTTGTGCCCGGCCAGGTACTGCTGCCAGTGCGGGGATCCGCCGACGGCGTGCCGTTTCCAAGCGTCGCGGGAGATGCCGTGCATGACCAGCATCCGCGCCTTCTCGGCGAGGCCGTCGTCGTCGGTGACGAGCATGCCGCCTTCACCGCAGCTGACGTTCTTGGTCGCGTAGAACGAGAAGCAGGTCATCGTCGACCAGGACCCGATCCTGCGGCCGTCCTGCTCGGCGCCGATCGCGTGGGCCGCGTCCTCGATGACGGTCAGCCCGTACTCGGCCGCGAGCGCGCCGATGGCGGCGATGTCGGCGGGTTGGCCGGCCATGTGCACCGGCATGATCGCTCGGGTGCGTGGGGTAATGACCTTCGCGATCGTCTCCGGTGTGATCATCAGTGTGTGCGGGTCGACATCGGCGAAGACCGGTGTGGCGCGGTTGTGGATGATGGCGTTGCCGGTGGCGGCCAGGTGATCGGTGAGGTGATCACCTCGTCCCCTGCGCCGATCCCTGCGGCGGCGATGGCGGCCTGCAACGCACCGGAGCAGGAGTTGGTGGCGATCGCGTGTTTGGCGCCGACGTAGTCGGCGACCATCGCTTCGAACTTCTTCGTGCGCGGGCCGGTCGACAACCTGCCCGACCGCAAGGTCGCGATCACCTCGTTCTCTTCCTCCGGGCCGAAGGACGGCAGCGCGAACGGCAGCGGCTGGGTGCGGATCGGGCGGCCGCCGTCGACGGCCGGGACGACGAGCTGGCGGCGCAGGCTGGCCTCGGTGGATAACGCCGGCTCGGCGGCCGCGGCGTCGAGCCGGGCCGGATCCTCGCGGAACCAGTCGCGAACTTCCCGGACCCCGTCCCGGATCGAATGCGTCGGGGTGAACCCGGTGGCGGCGGTGAACGCGCCGCCGGAGAGCCGGTAGTCGCGGGAATCGCGCGGCCCGCCGGTGAATTCGATTGCGGTGTTGCCGAGCTCGCCGGCGACGGTGCGGGCCAGCGTGCGGATGCGGATGTTCTCGCCGACCACGTTCCAGATCGGGGCCGTCGGCAACTGGTCGGCGGGGATGTGAAGGCAGCGCAGGTAGGCTGCGGCCGCGTCCCGCACGTGCAGCATGGGCCGCCACTGGGTGCCGTCGCCGTCGACGCGGACCTCGGCGCGGGTCATCGCCCGGTAGACCATGGCGTGCACGGCCAGATCGATCCGCATCCTCGGCGACACCCCGAACAGCGTGCCCAGCCGCAGCGAGATCGGGGTGAAGGTGTCGGTCGCGAGCTCGGTCAACGACTGCTCGGCGGCGCGTTTACTGCGCGCGTACTCCGAACGCGGCAACAACGGTGAATCCTCGTGCAGCAACGCATCCGATGCCCCGTAGACCGCGGCGGTGGAGGCGTGGAGGAAGCGGCGCACTCCGCGCTCGCGGGCAGCGAGGGCCAGGCGGTGGAGGCTGTCATGGTTGACCGAGGTGGTCCAGGTGGCGTTCAGTTCGCCAGCAGGGTCGTTCGACACAGCGGCCAGGGCGATGACGGCGTCGGCGCCGTCGAGCAGTTCGGTGCCGAGGCTGCGCACGTCGACGGTCTCGATGCGCAGGTTCGGGTGCGGATCCAGGCATGGGCCGTGCGGGAAGGCGTCGGCGGCGACCACGGTGTGGCCGTGGTCGAGCAACATGGGCACCAGGACCGATCCGAGGTATCCGGCGGCACCGGTCACCAAAATGGTGGCGTTCACGGTGGGCTCCTTTGTGAGGCGGGACCATTACGCCTTTCAGGGGATCGGTGACCACGTGAGTGATCGAGGTGATCACATGAGCCTTCACAAACTCTCACCAGCCCGGGTGTGGCAGGCATATCGTGGTCGGACAACCACATTCGGCAGCCAGGTGGGGTCGGGATGCACGAGACACAATCGACGTTGGGTTCGATGCTGGGGAAAGCCCGCCTCGATGCGGGGATGACCCAACAGGCGGTCGCCAGTCAGTGCCGTGTTTCCCGCTCCTACATCGCCCATATCGAAGCCGGGCGAGCAACGCCGCCGGATCGCCGGTTCTGGATGGCCGCCGATGCGGCCGTGCGCGCCGGCGGAACGCTCGTCAGCGCATACGACGCGCACACCGGGCGACGGTTCACCGTGGACCCCAACCCGGCGGACCTGCACCTGTCCCTCGACCTGAAGGCGTGGATCGACATGAACCGACGAGAGCTGTTGAGTTTCCTCGCCGCCGCCGGGACACTTCCGGCGGCCGCGGTGCTGGCCGGGCTCGACGAGCCCGAACGCGCCCGGCTCGGGTACGCGCTCGGCGGCCGAGTCGACGAAGCCGCGATCCGCCAGCTCGAGGCGGTCTGCGATGTGACCGCCCAGCAATACGAGGCATTCGGCCCGCGAGCGGTCGCCGCGATCCGGCGCGGGCAGGCCGAGCTCGTCGAAACGCTGCTGCCCGACTGCCCTTCCAAGCTCAAACCGCGCCTGCACGCCGTGCGGGCCTCGCTGGCCCGGGTGATCGGCTGGCAAGCCTACGACGCCGGCGACATCCGCACTGCGACCACGCATTACGAGGTCGCCCGCAAAGCCGCCGACGACGCCGGAGACCCGGCACTGACCGCACTAGTGCTCTGCAACGCCTCCCTCGCCGCCACCCGCGACGGACGCCCCGGCCTCGGAGTCGACCACGCCACCGCCGCACACTGGTGGGCCACCCGCGCCGGCGACCGCCTACTCGCCGCCTACGCCCTCGACATGGCCGCCGAAGCCCACGCCGAACGCGGCGACGCACGCGAAACCCGCTCCGCCCTCGCCGAAGCCGACGACCTCGTCCACACGGCCGAATCCGACATGCCGAGCTGGGTATTCGATCGCGCGATCCACGCCGGATTCGCCTCCGAATGCCTGGTCAAACTCGGTGACCGCCAGCCCGCGGTCGACGCCGCCCGCGACTGCGTCGACCTGATCGACCCCGCCTACGCCCTCTCGCGCGGCTTCGCCGACATCGGCCTGGCCGCAGCGCTGTGCCACGCAGGCGACATCGACGAAGCAGCCGCACTCACCCGCACCACCAGCACCGTCGCCACCGCCTACGGCTCACCCCGCCTCGCCACCGAGGTCCACGCCACCCACACAGCCCTGCGCGCTGCCGCACCCAACTCCACTGCCGTCCGCGAACTCGACGCCGCCCTCGCGGTCTGACGTCCGCGGGCGCGGCCCGCGGACGTCGCATGGTGGCCTCGATGCGGCCGGCACAGGGCGGCTTCGCCTGTTGGTGTCCACCGGCGGGCGTCTTCGGGGGCCGAGATGTTGGACAACTGTCATGCCCCGTTCAAGGTGGCGCTCGCCTATCGCGGCTTGTGATGTCCGGTTGCGTGCAGGTAAGCCAGTGTGCCCCAGTACTTGTTGCCGCCCCGTCAGACTTCACGGGGCTTAGGCACACATATTCGACGTTCCCTATCGGGGCAGAATTCGCTTCCTATCACCAGCTGACCAGGACAGCTCCCAGGTCACGCGCGTTCCCATCTCCCACGTGCCCCGCCAGAGCGCAACCAGCGCTACGTATGCGCAGGTCAGAACGATATGAGAGAAGGTGAAGCTGGACCAGGCCAGAAACCAGGTCACGGGTCGCAGATTCGTGCCCTAGGGTGCTCGCTCCAGCTAACGACACCCAAGATCGATACAGCGCCGACAAGCAGCCGTGTCCGCTGCTTTTGCACGGAGCCGGTCGCGTGCTTCACGCAACCTGGTCGGTGGTTGAAACCTGGGCCGAATCACCGCGCGACTCGCCCTTCTGCTGCGGCCTGTCGTGCGCGTAGCCCATACGGCGTGAGGCCACGAGGCTTGAAGACCGCCAGGATCATCGCACCAGCCAGAACCATAGCAGCGGCTGCGCAGTGGACAACGAAAGTCGGCGCCCGTAACTCAGTCAGTGTTGAGGATGGGCGCGCCGCGACGGCGGCATAGTGGTCGACCGTGCGGGTGTAAAGGATCAGGATAGCCGTCGCCACCACGTTGAGCATGAGTTTGAACAGCACCCAGTAATGACGGACCAGACCCCATGGTGTGCCAAGGGATTGAACGATGCCCGTCAATAGCGAACCGACCGATAGCGGCACCAGCACCCACCACGCGAGTGGTCGGACGACGAGATCGATCGCACGCACCACCTGCACGTCGGAACTAGTGATCCCGACGATGGCCAAGGTCAAGAACGTGAGAACCGCGCCGAACCACCCGACCGAGCTGCTGACGTGAACCGTGAGGGCAAGTTTTCGCCCGCGCGGGCTCAGCACCGCACGAGCTCGTCAGTGGTTGGCGCCGCGGCCAACTGAGCGTGTCGCCCCGGCCCGTGCTGACCACCGCTGACGAGCAGTCCGACAACGAGCAGCGCCACTAGGAGCGCGACGACGACTCCGGTCACTTTCACCCAGCGGGGCGTTCTCAGGCCGTGGGCACGTTGCGGTGAGCTGTTGGTCATCAGGAGCCCTTTCGGTTCGAGCGTCATTTCCTTCAAGACAATATGTCGCTATAATAAACAGTCTGTCTACAACGATGGCAGGATGTAACCTGGGCGGGTGCCGAAGTTGTGGAGCGAGACGATTGATTCGCACCGTCGCACGGTGCGTGAATCGATCCTCGACGCTGCCGCACGGTTGGCGATCGAGCACGGAGTGGCGTCGGTGACGATGTCGCGGATCGCCGAGCAGGCCGGGATCGGGCGGGCAACGCTGTACAAGTACTTCCCCGACGTAGGCTCGATTCTTGCCGCCTGGCATGAGCGCCAGGTCGGTCACCACTTGGAGCAGCTGGCGGTGGTGAGCGAGGCCGAGGCCGACCCGACGCAACGACTGGATGTCCTGTTGGGCACCTATGCGCAAATTCTTCGCGAATCCAGGCACCGTCACGACAGCGATCTAGGCGCGATGGTGCACCACAGCGGCCCGCACGTCGACCACGCCGAACAACGACTACGCCAGTTGATGACAGATGCGGTGGCCGCTGCGGCGGCGGCGGGCACGGTGAGGACGGATGCACCCGCGGGTGAGCTGGCAAACTACTGCTTGCATGCGTTGGATGCTGCGGTCTCGGCATCGTCGGACGCCGCGGTAGCCCGACTGATCACAGTGATCCGGGCCGGTTTGGAACCCGCCTGATCAGACATTGATTTCGGAACCGGGCGGGGCGGAATATTTCCAGCAATCGGAGGTAGTCGGTCTGCGTGGGGGTTTGCGCGAGGAGGTGAACGTGATGCTCGGGATGTGTATGCAGATGATGAATATGCTCCGCGACATGTGGAACATGATGTTCCCGTCCATGCCGATGTGAACCGGGCGCCAGCGATAGGCTGTGCTGTGCAGCGCCGTCAGCCGGGTGCCGGCCGATATTCTCCGCGGGCCAGGTCTTGGTCCGCGGTCGGCTGTCTGTCTTTCGACATGCAAGGTCATGTCCCGACTCCCGAGGAGTTCACATGTCTCGACGTTCCATCATCGCTCGAAGGCTCATTCCGTGTGTTGGATTGGTAGCCCTGGTCGTGGCCGGCTGCGGGAATGACGACGATGCCACACCGGTCCATCATTCCTCCACGACTTCGGCCGACTCTGCGACTGCGGCAACCGGCATCGCCCCTGCGGGCACCTTCAACGATGCCGATGTGACGTTCTTGCAGATGATGTATCCGCACCATGACCAGGCCGTGGAGATGGCCGAGCTGGTGCCAACGCGATCCCAGGATCAGCAGGTCATCGACCTCGCAGCCGGGATCAAAGCAGCTCAGCAGCCTGAGATGACCCAGATTCAATCCCTGCTGGCCAGTGCCGGAAAGCCGGACCCCGCCGACGGCACGATGAACCACGACATGCCCGGCATGATGTCGCCGGAGCAGATGTCCTCGCTCGGGGCGATGTCGGGGCCCGAGTTCGACAAGATGTGGTTGCAGATGATGATCGACCATCACCGCGGAGCGGTGGAGATGGCCCAAACCGAGATCGCCTCCGGAACCAACCCCCAGGCAAAACAAATGGCTGAAACCATCGTCGCCACACAGCAGCAAGAGATCGCCCAGATGGAAACACTTCTGGGACAAAAGTGAGCCCGTCCGGCCCGCTCGCGAAGCCCTGGCAGCCTCCCTTGCTATACGGGGCGTGGGACATGCGGGGTCGGAGCGCCGCTGGGTGGTCGGCGCAGTTCGTCGCTTTGCAGCTCGGCCGAGCGACTTGGTCGGCAGAACTCACCACCGGGACGGCCGTGCTGTCGGCCTAGTTATCACAGTGCTCGGCGCTGCATTCGGATGCCCGATAGGCATGACGGAAACGACTGGCCACCGCCGCCGGATCAACGAGCCGCCTACGTTGCTCTCCGGTGTTCGTAATCGGCGTGGGCGAAGGTCAATCCCCACATATCCAGCCCCGAGGTGTCGTGCCGGATATGTGGGATCGGCCGCCCGGGTTCGCCGAGTCGGTGATCAGCCGAGGGCCGCTATCAGCTCCCGGCACGCCGCTTCACAGCGCCGGCATGCCTGCGCGCAGACACGGCAGTGTTCGTGAGCGGTATGGCGTTCGCATTCATCGGCGCAACTCGCGCACGCGGTCGCGCACGCCTCGAGAAACGCCCGGGTCAAGTTCGCGTCGTAACCGGTGTGACGAGACACAACCCTTCCCGTCGTGTCGCAGATGTCGGCGCAGTCGAGATCTGACCTGATGCACTTGACCAGCTCGGCCACGCCCGGCTCGCTCAAACAGGCATCAGCGCACGCGGTACACGCCTGTGCGCATTCGAAACATCGCTCGATGCACGTAGCGAGCACGTTCCGGTCGACCCGGCCGAGATCGGCCGGATACGAGTCGAGCAGTTCAGCGACGGTACCCATGAATTTCCTCCTCGACGACAAGTCCAGCTGGTCGTCAGTGCATTACCCGGCTGCCCGGGCATAAAACCGGCCCGCCGCGGCGGATCGGCTGAGTCAACCGGTCCCGCACATCGGCCCCCACGCAGGCTCATGACTGGCGTCGAGTCAGTACATGGCGGGCGCCACACTTCGGAACGGTTGCCTTACCCCTGACTCATATCTACAGCCTTACTACGTAGATACCGTGCCCCATTCGAACACGCCGAGATCTGGCAAAGACCGTCGTCAACGCCGCCCGCGGTGGCCTGATCGACGAGCAGGCCCTGGCCGACGCCATCAAATCCGGCCACGGCCGTGCCGCCGGGCCGGGCGTGCTGGAGACCGCCCCATGCACCGACAGCCCGCTATTCGAGCTGCCCGAGGTCGTCGCGACCCCGCACCTGGGCGCTCCAACCGCCAAGGCCCAGGAGCGCGTGGGCACCACTGTCGCCAAGTCGGATCGCTCACTGGAATTGGGGACGCCTTGGCCTTTTGCCGCACGCAGGAGGTGTGGGGATTGTCACGTCAAGTAGATACCCTACGGGGGTAAGGTGTCTAGCTATGAGCGGATTCGATCGAGTAGTAGTGGTAGGGGCCTCCTTGGCTGGACTGCGCGCCGTCCAAGCGCTGCGGGACGTCGGCTTCCCTGGGGAGATCACGGTTATCGGCGCGGAAGCACACCTGCCGTATAACCGTCCACCCCTGTCGAAAAGCGCGCTGGACGGCGACGACGATGTCTCACTACCGGGAGCAGAGAGTCTCGGCGACGGATGGTTGCGCGGTCGGCGCGCCACAGCGCTACGCCAACAAGACAAAACGGTCGTCCTCGACGACGGCTCTGAAGTCCCGTATGACGGGCTCGTCATAGCGACCGGCGCACGGCCACGACAGCTCGGCGAACATCCCTCGTGGGTACATACTTTGCGCACGCTCGACGACGCGCTGACACTGCGGGCGGCGCTCGCCAACTGGCCTGATCGAGTGACAATCGTCGGCGGCGGGTTCATCGGCAGCGAAGTCGCTTCCACCGCCCGACGACAGGGCTTGTCGGTAACCCTTGTCGATGCCGGTCCATACCCGATGCTCGCCACCCTCGGCCGCCACGCGGCACGCTGGCTTGCCGGCCACCACACCCGCCACGGCGTCGAACTCGTAACAGGCTCACGAGTAAGGGCGTTCGACGAAGACGGCCTTCCAGCAGTTCGACTGGAGGACGGCCGGTCCATCCAAGCAGAGTTGGTCGTGGCCGGAATGGGCGTGGTGGCGGACACCGCCTGGCTGGAGGGAAGCGGTCTGAAACTCGATAGCGGAGTGATCGCAACGAACACGCTCTTCGCGGAAGGAACCGACACTATAGTCGCGGCAGGCGATGTCGCACGCTGGTCCCACGACCTCTTCGCCGGGGCACTCGTTCGAGTCGAGCACTGGGCCAACGCCAATGAGCAAGGCGCGCTCGCCGCCCGCAACCTCCTTGCCGGACCATCTGCAGCGCAGCCGTACTCGGCTGTCCCTTCGTTCGCCACTCACATACATGGCGCCCGAATCCAGACCGCCGGCCTGCCCTACCTCGCCGATGAGGAGCGTATCGTCTTCGGTGCTGTCGAGGACGATCAGTTTGCTACCGCGTTCTTGGCGAACGGCGTTCTGGTGGGTGCGGTCGCAGTGAATGCCCACAAAGAGTTGAACCGGTTCCGGCGCGCTATCGCCGCGCGGGCGTCCTTGGGGGACATCGCTGTGTGACAGTCCAGTGCGGCGGTCGACCGCAATCACATTCTCGGATGCGCTGGTGGGCCGGTGGCCCGCCGATTCTCGGGCGACTCGCCGTCGGCTGTCAGCGCAGAAGACTACCTGGAGTTGCGGCATATCGACCGGACGCGGAGCGCCCGCCGGACCACTGGCATGCAGCTTCCCGCCAGCATGCGGATGAAAACCGCACGAGACGACCAACCGAGGTCGGCCGATTCATGGATTCGATCCGGCCGACCTCGACTGGAATCGCTACATCATCGGGCAGGTCGAGCCCATCATCCGACAGAGCATGCCGCAGATCATTTGGACGGGGTTCATCTCACCTCCTCCTATCACAGCTCCCACCGGAAGCCGAACGAATACGACGGCCATGAGGCGATTACCACGGCTATAGAGCCTGGCCACCCAACCCCAGCGAACTACTATATACGTACGTAACTAGTAGAGTAAGTGCGGCAGAGAACCTGGATCTATCTGGACGCGAGCTTTCGAGCGCTTCTACAGCAGCCACCCAAACCTGTCAACAACGAGCAGGTTGGCCATCCCCCACACAACGCGACACACGTAGGAGATGCCCACCGGCACTGCCAAGCTCGCCGACCGGTTACGATTTATGTACACAGATAGTATCCAGGTGGGTGGAGTCCCTACCTGTCATCGGCCGCGCTCACAACCACCACAACGGTGGAGTTGAGCGAGGATCAGTTCGAGGAGGAGACCGATTGGCACATCGTTTCGGCGATCTGGAGGCGGTCGTCATGGACCGGATCTGGTCAGCCGACGATACGACAACGGTGCGTGAGGTGTTCGAGGACCTACTCCAAGTCCGGGAGATGGCCTATACCACCGTGATGACCACGATGGATAACCTGCACCGAAAGGGCTGGCTGGAGCGAGAGCGGCGAGGTCGAGCTTACGTCTACTGGCCTTCGTTGAGCCGCGAACAATACAGCGCCAAACTTATGCGCGACGCCCTCGGCGGCGGCCGTTCAGACCTGATTCTCGCGCACTTCGTCGAACAGATCAGCGACGATGAATCGGCGGCTCTGCGGACGGTGTTGCGGGGCGTCGCCGCCCGGCGGGGGAAGAAGGAGTGAGCCTCGCCATCTGCCTGCTTGTCTACGCCACAGTCGTGTGCGTGGTCTCGCCACGGCTACTGCCCCGCCTGACAGGTCTCGGAAGCACCCCAACCGCCGCGGTCGCGGCATGGCTGGTTGCACTGGCGAGCGTTGTTGCCTCATGGGTCGGCGCAGCTATCGCACTCACCGCAGAGCTCGTGCGAACGTGGGACCGGCCGGCCTCGTCGATACTCGGCGCATGTCTCGCAGCGGTACGTACGGCCGGCAGCGGGCACTACGGCTTCGCCGCCCAAATCGGCGTGGCAACATTTGCCGTCGCGCTGTCGGGCTTCTTGATGGCAGTGGCGGTTCGCATTGCCCGAGCGCTCGCACGTGCCCGGAAGATCAGCGCGGAGCATGCCCGGTCGGCACATATCGTAGGGCGCCGTGTGCCGGGCGTGGACGGGGTCGTCATCGACGCGCCAGAGAAGGCCGCGTATTGCGTTGCTGGACGGCCGGGGACTGTCGTGGTCACCAGCGCCGCGGTGGCCGCACTCGATGTCGACCATTTGGAAGCTGTCCTCGCCCATGAACGAGCGCACCTCGATGGGCGACACCACCTTGTGCTCGCGGTAACTCGTGCTCTCGCGAACGTATTGCCGCGCCTCCAGCTGTTCGGCGTCGCTCGGAACGAGGTTGCCCAACTGCTGGAAATGTGCGCCGACGATCGAGCGGCCCGCAGGCACGGGCGGACCACCGTTCTGTCCGCGATTGTTCGCCTGTCCGACGCTCCCGTTCCCCGGCGAGCACTTGGTGCCAGTTCAGTCGGCATCAGCGCACGGATCAGACGACTGGATGGCCCAGTCTCTGCCGTCGAATTGATGCGTTCCCGCCTGCTGCTTTCCGTATTCGCTGCTGTGGTCGGTGCTTCGCCATTTCTCGCAGCCTCCGGCGCCGTCTACGGGTTGGCCATATGCATGCCGCTGACCAGCTGAGCCATAGCCCTTCCCGCGAAACGCAAAGTCATGACGCTCGGAAGGCGGATCTGCCGAGGCGATCACCACCCGACCGAGTTTCGGCCCCGGAAGTCGAGGAGTCGAATGAGGGGTCAGTGGCAGCGCTGCGACGCCGCCTGCTTTCGGTCAGGTCCTGTGCACTGTCCGTGCACTCGTGATGAGCTGCTGGATTGCAGTGGCGGCGCAGGCGACCGCGCAGCGGGCGACGGTCTGGGTGATCTCGTGACCGGCGATTCGTGCCACTGCTATTGACAGATTCCGCACTCTGTACTCCCTTCACCAGGACGGGCGGGCCGATAAGCCGTCTCGCCCGTTCTTTGTTGTGCTGTTACTGCGCGGTGGAGCGGAAGTTGCGCAACCGCAGGCTGTTGCTGACCACGAATACCGAGGAGAACGCCATCGCGGCGCCGGCCAGCATCGGGTTCAGCAGGCCCGCCATGGCCAGCGGGATCGCGGCCACGTTGTAGGCGAAGGCCCAGAACAGGTTGCCCTTGATGGTGGCAAGGGTGCGCCGGGACAGCCGGATCGCATCCGCGGCCGCGCGCAGATCACCCCGCACCAGCGTCAGGTCGCTGGCCTCGATGGCGACGTCGGTGCCGGTGCCCATCGCCAGGCCCAGATCGGCCTGGGCCAGCGCGGCCGCATCGTTGACGCCGTCGCCGACCATCGCGACCACCTTGCCCTCGGCCTGCAACCGCTTGACGGTCTCGACCTTGTCCTGCGGCAGCACCTCCGCGATCACCTCGTCGATGCCCACCTGATCGCCGATCGCGCGGGCCGCGGCAGCGTTGTCGCCGGTCAGCATGATCGGGGTCAGGCCGAGCGCACGCAACTGGGTGATCGCCTGCGCGGAGGTCGGTTTCACCGCATCCGCCACCACGAGCACCCCGCGCGCCTTACCGTCCCAGCCGATCGCGACGGCGGTCTTGCCCTCGGCCTCGGCGGCCGCCATGGCGCGTTCGAGGTCGGCGTCGAGCTGCTGCGACCAGTCGGCCAGCAGCCGGGCCCGGCCGACGATCACCGCGTGACCGTCCACCACGCCCTGCACGCCGAGGCCCTCGATATTGGCGAAGTCCTCCACCAGCTTCAGCTCGCCAAGCTTCTCCCTGGCGCCCTTGGCGATGGCCTGGGCGATCGGGTGTTCGGAGGAATCCTCCAGCGCGCCGGCCAGCGCCAGCACCTCGTCGGCGGCTTCACCCTCGGCGGCGACGACGTCGAGCAGGGTCATCTTGCCGGTGGTGACGGTGCCGGTCTTGTCCAGCACCACCGTGTCGACCCGGCGGGTCGATTCGAGCACCTCGGGGCCCTTGATCAGGATGCCGAGCTGGGCGCCGCGCCCGGTGCCGACCATCAGCGCGGTCGGCGTGGCCAGGCCGAGGGCGCACGGGCAGGCGATGATCAGCACGGCCACCGCCGCGGTGAACGCCGCCGCGATCGCGCCGCCGGTGCCGAGCCAGAAGCCGAGGGTGGCCACCGACAGGGCGATGACGATCGGCACGAAGATGCCGGAGATCTTGTCCGCCAGCCGCTGGGCCTGCGCCTTACCGGTCTGCGCGTCCTCCACCAGCTTCGCCATCTGCGCGAGCTGGGTGTCGGAGCCGATGCGGGTGGCGCGCACCACGATCCGCCCGCCGACGTTGACGGTCGCGCCGACCACCGCGTCGTCCGTGCCGACCTCGACCGGCACCGATTCACCGGTCAGCATGGACGCGTCCACCGCCGAGGAACCCTCGACGATCACGCCATCGGTGGCGATCTTCTCGCCCGGCCGCACCACGAACCGATCACCGACGGCCAACTGCTCCACCGGAATCCGCTGCTCGGAGCCGCCGCGCAGCACCGAGACCTCCTTGGCCCCGAGCTCGAGCAGCGCCCGCAAGGCGGCGCCGGCCCGCCGCTTGGACCTGGCCTCGAAGAAGCGCCCCGCCAGGATGAACGTGGTCACACCGGCAGCGGCCTCGAGGTAGATGCTGCCGGACCCGTCCATCCGCGAGATGGTGAATTCGAACGGGTGCGTCATCCCCGGCGTGCCCGCGGTGCCCCAGAACAGCGCGTAGATCGACCAGCCGAACGCGGCCAGCGTGCCGATCGACACCAGCGTGTCCATGGTGGCGGTGGCGTGCCGCAGGTTGGTCCAGGCCGCCTTGTGGAAGGGCAGTGCGCCCCACACCACGACCGGCGCGGCCAGCGTCAGCGACAGCCACTGCCAGTTGGTGAACTGCAGGGCCGGGATCATCGCCATGGCGATCACCGGCACGGTCAGCACCAGCGAGACCAGCAGCCGGGTCCGCAGCGAGGCGGTGGGATCCTCCTCGACCGGTTCGGCGGCGGCCGTCTCGACCTTCGGCGCGGGCAGGGCGGCGGTGTAGCCGGCCTGTTCGACGGTGGCGATCAGCTCATCGGGGGAGATGTCGCCGGTGAAGTCGACGCGGGCCTTCTCGGTCGCGTAGTTCACCGTCGCGGTCACGCCGTCGAGCTTGTTCAGCTTCTTCTCGATGCGGTTGGCGCAGGACGCGCAGGTCATGCCACCGATCACCAATTCGACCTGCCCGGTGGCGGGTGGTTGTGTCGCGGTGGTCATGGGTCGCTCCGTTTCTCTGGTGCTAGGCAATTGTCGCTCGGTGCGGGGTCGGTGGGGTCGGGGGCCGGGTCAGTGACATCGGCGCATCGGCTCGACGGCCTGTGACGGGGCCGCGAGGGGCATCCGCGGACGGGGCTGACAATCGATTCCGGCCGGTCGAGAAGCCCCGGTCCGATCAGTCGGCCAGTTCGTAGCCGGCCTCGTCCACAGCTGCGGCGATTGCGTCAGGCTCAACCGGTGCTGCGCTGTCGATTGTCACTAGCCCGCTGGCGAGATCGACCGCGACGCTCGTGACTCCGTCGATCCTGCCGACCTCTTCACGGACCGATGAAGCGCAATGGCCGCAGGTCATCCCCCTGACGGTCACAGTGATGGTGTTGCTCATTCGTCTCACCTTCGATGTCGACGACAACTCCGGTTCTAACTATACCCCCGTAGGGTATATTGTCAATTGGGCGCTGCCACACAGGAACACTCAAAGGATCCCGCCGCCAACGGCGTGACATTGGGCCCGCCAGGCAATGACCGCAGCGCCCGAGAAGCTGCCGTCAGCCGTTTCGCCAGCGCACAACTTGCTTCGAACGCACCTCTGGGGCTACGGCAGCCGTGCGTCACCCAGTTGTGGAACTATCCCGAGTTCGGATCAGGACCGAGAGGGCGCGGAAGGCACGGCCCGGCCGGCCCGCCTGAAAGCTGCGAGGACGACACGGGGTCGTAGCCGTTTACTTCACACCGGTAGGCAGGGTCAGCAATACAGGTCGGCCGTCCGCCTGCCACGCCTGCATACCCCCTCGCAAATCGACCACATCCGTGTATCCGAGCGCAACGAGCGCTTGCATCGCATCGACGCTCATGCGTCCGCTCAGGCAATAGATGGCCAGCGGCGTCGCCCGGTCGGCGGGCAATTGCGCTGCCTGCGAGCTGATCTCGTTGTACGGAATCATCCGATCCGTACCGTCCAGATACCCCTCGAAGGGCACGTGAACGTTGATCGTCACCCGCGCAGGCTCGGCCATGGCCGCAGCGAATTCGGCGGGCGGCAGCAGTCGGCTCGATTCAGCTCGGACAGTCGTGGAGGGTGATGCCAAATCCGGTTCACCACCACTCCAGCACGCCGTGAGCTCGACAGCCAGAAGACAGATGAGAAGCAGCACCTGCCACCCTCGCACCAATCCGACGATGCCCACTCCCCCACTGTAGTGCGCAAATCGAGCCGGTCGAATCAGGCAGACCTGACCGCGGTCAATAGGCACCACACCAGCTCGAACTTTCCGCCCCGGCGCCGGCGCTGAGCCGGCCGTGCACACCAGCGAGATGCCGCCCAGCATCAAGTTGCCATATACCCCATGGGGGTATATGCTCGACGGCGTGAGGGAAACAAGATCCGCGAAGACCGGCGATGGCGCCACCCATGCCCGCCCCCGGCCTTCCTTGCGCCGTGCATGCCGTCGGGAACAACCACCCGTTCCGCGATTCAGCCACCGGGACATCGGCCCGACCACCGTTCGAACAACGAAATTCGCTGATCGAGCGCATGTTCCGCTAGCTCGCCACTTTCCCAGCGAGGAGTTCCGTCGTGTGTGAATGCCACTGTCGACGCACCCGTGACCCGCCACTCACAACAACTCGAGGAAGAGTTCCGATGTCCACCCTGTTCGCCCACCGTGACTACCTCCGTCTCTTCATTGCTCAAGTGTCGGGCTTGTTCGGCACCGGCTTGACCACCGTCGCTCTGGGATTGCTCGCCTACGAACTCGCCGGCGGTGACGCGGCCGCCGTGCTCGGCACCGCGCTGACCATCAAAATGGTCGTCTACGTCACCGTCGCACCGATCGTCGGCGCCTACGCCCACCGATTTCCACGCCGAGCATTCCTGACGTCGCTGCACCTTGTTCGTGCCGCCATCGTCCTGGCGCTGCCGTTCGTCGACCAGATCTGGCAGATCTACGTCCTGATCGCCATTCTCCAAACGGCCTCCGCCGCCTACACTCCCACCTACCAGGCCGTCATCCCCGATATCCTTCCCGATGAGCGCGACTACACCCGTGCCCTCTCGGCGACGCAGTTGGCCGCCACGATGGAGACCCTGCTCAGTCCGATGCTCGCCGCGGCCGCGCTGACGGTCATGAGCTTCCACTGGCTGTTCGTGGGTACCGCAATCGGCTTCGCGGTATCCGCAGCCCTGGTCGTCCTCACCCGCATCCCGGACGCGGCCGCCACTTCCGAAGACTCCTTCCGGGAACGGATCACTCTGGGCATGCGTATCTTCGCCGCGACACCCCGGCTGCGTGGCCTCCTCGGGCTGAACCTCGTCGTTGCCGCCGCGGGTTCGGTGATCATGGTCAATACCGTGAACTATGTGCGCGACACGCTCGGCGGGACACAGTCCGGAGTCGCGATATTGCTGGCCGCCAACGGGTTCGGCACAATGCTCGTCGCGCTCGGTTTGCCCCGGGTCCTCGATCGTGTCGGCGCGCGGCCGGTGATGCTCGCTGGTGCTGCCACGCTCGTCCTCGGACTGATCTCGGGAATCGCGCTCTCGACCGCAGGCGGTGGCGACTGGCGTTGGGGCGTCGCGATCGCAGTGTGGGCAATCATTGGATCGGGAACCGCGGCGATCTTGACGCCGACTGGACAGGTCCTGCGGCGATCGTCGCAGCCCGCCGACCGTCCCGCGCTCTTCGCGGCCCAGTTCTCGCTGTCACACCTGGCGTGGCTGCTCACCTATCCGATCGCCGGATGGCTGACCACCGCCGCCGGCTTCACCATGACCTGGGTGACGCTGGCAGTACTCGCAGGCGTGGGAGTTACCGTGGCCACGCGGGCATGGCCTCGTAGGGACCCAGAGGAGATCACGCACCTGCACGAGATCGGCACCATCCCGATGGACCGGCTCGCCGACGCCATTCGCGTGGACGACCGTTTCTACCAGCACACCCATGCGTATGTGATCGACGCGGACCACCGGCACTGGCCGGCCCGCACCGAACGGCAAACGGTAACCGCCATGGCAGCGGCCTGAAGTTTTTCTAACTGCAGTGAGGGCGGGCGTGAGCCCGCCCTCACTGCTCGTGAACTACCCGAAGTTGCAGATCATGATCAGCTCACCATGAGCATCGTGCTCATACCGAATTCACGGTGGCTGCCCACTGAGCACCAGAGCTCGTATGTGCCGGGCTGAAGGGCGACGGTGAGCTCGGTGGTCTCGCCACCATCGACGGTCTCGCTCCGAGCGGAGTTCACGCCGGGGCCTTCGATCACCAGGTCATGTGTCGAATTGCCGTTGTTCTGCACTACGAACGTGTATGTACCCGGCGACAGAGCCGCACTGGACAAAGCGATCGAGAACTCGGTTTCCTCGACCGTCACCCGTGCCGGGTTAACCGCGGTCGGCGATACCCCGTAATCGACGGCGGAACCATCCTCTGCCCCACATGCGACCAACACCGTCGCCAAAGCGGTCGCGGCGGCGACGGCGACTATCCGAGTTGTCCCATTGTCCCCGGTGGATTTCATCGCAACCTCCTCGAGATACGGAAGGCAGCAGTAATTCGATTCCCAAGCATCTCGAAGGCTACGCCTGGTCAACACACCATCGAGCGACTGTCACCGAACTGCAGTACTCGGCTGCGCGGATCGGGCGCCGGTGAGTCATCGGTCCTCCGGGCGCCGATGTGCCCGGCGCGATCGTGTTCAGTGCCTCTGCCGTCCGATCGCTGCGGACGACCACTGGCTCGAGCCGTTGTCGTCTCGTGGATCGTCCCGGTCGGCCGCAGCCTGCGAGCCCGCACGTGCCTGCTCGTCCTGCATTGCCATCGCCACAGGTTCCGGCGGCGAGGTGGCATGCGCGGCCCGGTCGAGTCGATGCAGCGCGAATGCCGCGACGACACCGATCAGCCCCAGCCCCAGCCACACCGCCCAGTCGGCCCCGGCATCGCGCGCGGCGCCCACGACCGCTCCGGCCGCGAGGTTCCCGGCCAGGATCCCGACGCCGACCACAGTGTTGTAGAAGCCGTAGTGAGTGGCTACCAGTTTTCCGCCGGACAGCGACACGACGGTGTCCATCTCGAACGGGAATACCGCCGCCGTGCCCACCGCCAACACCGCAGCCGACATCAAGAGCGCGGCGACGGCAGCGATGGTGCCGAACTGATCCGGGCCCGGGATGACCAACAGAGGCATGAAGGCCGCGGCCAGAATCCCCATACCGACGACAAGGCTGCGGCCGGGCCCCCAGCGCGCTTTGAACCATGCGGTGATACGCAGTTGGCCGACCACCGCCACCACCCCGGACACCACGAACACCGCCGATACCAGCGCCTGCGATCGATCGCCCGCGATGAATTCGGCCTGCAACGGCAGCGCGAGATAGACCTGGAACGACAACACATATGACCCGATCATCGCCACCGCGAACCACACGAATCGGCGGTTTGCGACCACGGTGCGCCAATCGTCGAGCACCGAGGTTCGCTCCGAGGGCTCGGCCGCGCGCCGCGCCGGAAGCGCGAACAGCTGCGCGACCGTCAATGCGGCGAACACGACCGCCGCAGCACCCGCTGTCACCTGGAAGTCGACAGCCATCAATGCCAGCCCGACCAATGGGCCGGCCAGGATCCCCGCCTGATAGAAGATATTGAAGACCGCGAATGCCTCCACGCGGCGCTCACCGGTGTCGGCCGCCAAGTACGCGCGCACAGCCGGGTTGAACAGCGCCCCAGCGAAGCCGGTGGCCGCCGAGGCAATCAGCAACCCCGGCAACGATGTGGCGAATACCAGGAGCGCGAATCCACCGGTGCGCAACAGACAGCCCATCACGATCAACGGCTTGTATCCGAGCCGGTCGGCGAGCGTACCGCCCACCAGAAACATGCCTTGCTGGGAGAAGTTGCGTACCCCGAGCACCAGCCCGACCGCCCACGCGGCCAGGCCGAGCGGTCCGGCCAAATATCCGGCCAGGTACGGCATCAACATGTAGAAGCCCAGGTTGATGCCGAACTGGTTGATCATCAGCAACCGGGCGGCGAGATCGAAGCTGCGGAATTGCCGGATCACCGTCATGAGGCCGCCTTCCCGGCCGTAGCCATGGTCTTGGGGTCGACAACGTTCTCGGAGCGGGTCCATGAGGTCACCACACGCTCGCCGGGATGGGCGATCGTATCCGGTTCAATCGGCGGTGCGACATCGAGCAACCCGTGTTCGGCGAGGTAGCGGTCGTTATAGATGGTGTCGAAGTAGCGTTGGGGGCCATCCGGGAACACCGCCGCGATCGTAGTGTCCGCACCGAAGGTGCGGGCCGCCCATCCCGCGACCAGCCCTACCGCGCCGACGCTCCATCCACCGGACGCATGGTGGGTCGCCGCGAGCGTTCGAGCGGCCCACACCGCCTCCGACGGCGCCACCCAGTGCACCTCGTCGAACGCCGGATAATCGACATTGGATGGGAAGATGCTGGAGCCGAGGCCACGCATCAGGCGGGGGCCGGCCGGTTGGCCGAAGATCGTGGACGCCACGGTATCCACACCGATCAACTTCAGGTCGGGGTTGAATCTGCGCAGCACCCGTGACACCCCCGCAGAGTGACCGCCCGTTCCGACCGCGCATACCAACACGTCGACTTTACCGAGCTGTTCCACCAGCTCGATCGCCAACGATTCATATCCATCGACATTGTCGGGATTGTTGTATTGGTCGGGGCTCCATGCCGTGGGGTCACGTTCCAGCAGCTCTGTGACGCGATCACGCCGCGCTTGCTGCCAACCGCCCGTCGGGTGAGGTTCGGTGACCAGATCGACTCGTGCGCCGTAGGCCGCGAGCAGCTGCGAAACGATCGGTTCCAAACCCGGGTCGGTCACCACGGTGACCGGGTGGCGGTGAACCATTCCGGCGAGGGCCAAACCCAAGCCCAAGGTTCCGCTGGTGGATTCGATGATCGGCGCTCCGGGTGCGAGATCTCCTCGTTCCTCGGCCCGCTGCACCATGTGCAGCGCTGGACGATCCTTCATACCGCCGGGGTTGGCTCCTTCGAGCTTGGCCCAGAACCCACGACCGGCCGGGGCCAGCGGAGCGCCGACCCACAGCACCGGGGTGTTGCCGACAAGGCCCTGGGGTCGCCGGGCCGGGCCTGGTGCACCGTTCAACCCGGCCGGGCCTTCGGCGCGAGCATCGAACATGATGTGGTTCATGACTGTCGCTTCCTGTATCAGAAACCGCCATTCAGGCGGCGCGAACGATGAAGGGGCAGCAAACTCCAGCCGGGCGGCACAACGACGCCGGCCTGCCGCTGACCTGTCAGCGTCGGGCGATACAGAATCGAGTCAGAACATCCCGCCCATATCCGGCGGGCGCGTGGTTGCCGGGTGGACCGCGCACACCGCCGCCGGCAACCGACAACGCGGCTGGAAAGGCGACGACGGCCGCTATCATCATCAAGCCCAGCAGGTGCAGGGACAGAGTTGGTGGCGCTCCGGCCGATGGCAGCGACTTCATGATGCAATGCGCGACGTGCGGCCCGCAGTGATCGTCGATGTCGGCGAGAACCTGGTGATCTTGTCCGTGGACTGCGTGATGGTCAGCATCGACGGCAAGCGCGATCGAAGTATCCGCATGTGCGTCATCTTCGAGAAACCCGCAATCGACCAGCGGCGCGATCAGCAGCATTGCGATCAGCAGCACCAGCAGGGAGCTGCTCCGCCGTAGCCAACCGATGGGGTTCACAGTGGCTTGGACTCTAGCAACCGACTCGCCGGCCACCCGGTAGGACCACGCAGTGAACTGGCGGTCAGCCCATTGCCTCTTCTGCGGCGGCGAGGGCATGTGGGTCGCGTCACCGCCGGCGCTATGTACATACATGCTCGGTGCTTGACGCATCACACCTCCATCCGCCGAATCGCTGGGCCGCCAACCGTTTTCAGTAGGATCGATAGTCCGTCCCAACTTGCCGATCAGCATACCCCTGTGGGGTATCAAGTCAAGTGCGGTCGACCTACCTCGGGAGGTTATCGACGCGCTCCAGTCGCGATAACATTCGCGCAACAATCTACTGCCTGAGTGCGTAATTTCTCTGACTTGTGACCAGATCCACGACCACAGGCCGGATCGGCGACGGCACCACCGTCGGTCGAGCGCGGATCGAGACCGACACGCCGCATACATACCGATGGCTGGCCACGCCGAATTCGGAAGAATCCGCCCTTCGACGCATCAGCGGCCGTTCTCCGGTCGGCTTGCTGCGCAAGCTGACGCTTGAACACCGCGACAAGATAGTAATCTACTATTTCATTTAGTAGAAGATCGGATACTTTGGGACGCAGCGGCGCTCTCTGCGGTTCCGAGAATCGTCGACACATCGAGACACAACGGGTGCGCGGCAGCCGTTGGTTCGCCCCGTCCCATCGAAGCGACAGGAGACCCAGATGTCCCGGTCCTGGCAGTCCCCACTTTCCCTGCCGATGAACAGGCGCGGTTTCCTGGCGGCCGGCGGGGCGACCGCTGCAGCCATCGTGTTGGGCGCGTGTTCGCGGGAGGAACCCGGTGCACGGACAGAAATCGGCCCAGGCTCCGATGCCGTCCGCGCGGCTGAAGACAGCCGCAGAGCCGCCGGCTCGGTGGTTCGTGCGGTGCGCTTGCGAGCCGAGCCGACAACAGTCGACCTCGGCGGTGTCACTGCGCGGACTTGGACCTACGGCGGACGGCTACCGGGCCAGGAGATCCGCCTGGCCCGGGGCGAGGTGTTGCGGGCAGAGATCGCGAACGCACTTCCGGCACCCACGACGATCCACTGGCACGGAGTAGCGCTGCGTAACGACATGGACGGCGTTCCGGACCTTACCCAGTCGCCCATCGCGTCCGGTACGACCTTCCAGTACGAGTTCACGGTCCCCGATGCAGGGACGTACTGGTTTCACCCGCATGTCGGTGTGCAGTTGGATCGGGGTCTTTACGC
This sequence comes from Nocardia cyriacigeorgica GUH-2, assembly GCF_000284035.1. Lineage (NCBI taxonomy): Bacteria > Bacillati > Actinomycetota > Actinomycetes > Mycobacteriales > Nocardiaceae > Nocardia > Nocardia cyriacigeorgica. Next base: position 4,441,368 of record NC_016887.1, read on the forward strand.
ACCTCTGATCGTCGAGGACCCCGCCGACGGCAGCGACTACGATCTAGAAGCGGTCGTCGTGCTCGACGATTGGCTCGACGGCATCGATGGCCGTGATCCGGACCAACAGCTCAAACAGCTGCTCGACCAGGGAATGGCGGGCATGGATATGGGCGGCATGGGGCACGGTGAAATGGGTTCCGGTGCGTCTGCGCCGATGCAGATGCCAGCGGACCCGAATGCGCCGCTCGGCACAGACACAGGCGACGTCGAGTATCCGTACTTCCTGATCAACGGAAGGCTCGGTACCGACCCGGTCACTCTGACCGGTCGGCCAGGTCAGCGGATTCGACTGCGCATCATCAACGCGGCCTCCGACACCGCGTTCCGGGTCGCGGTCGGCGGACATCAACTGCGCGTCACCCATAGCGACGGATTTCCGGTCGAACCGGTCACGGGCGAATGCCTGCTCATCGGCATGGGTGAACGCTACGACGCCATCGTCGAGCTCGGTGATGGCGTCTTCCCGCTGGTCGCCGCAGCCGAAGGAAAAGCCGGCCAGGGTGTCGCGCTCATCCGTACCTCCGCGGGCGCACCACCGCCGGCCAACGCGCGCCCAGCCGAGCTCACCACCGCACCCATCACTGCCGGCCGCCTCACCGCCGACGAATCGGTGCGCCTGCCGAAGCGCACCCCGGACAGGACGCTCGACCTCACCCTCGGCGCGGACATGACCGAATACAAATGGACTATCAACGGGAAGGCTCACCCGCAGCACACACCGCTGGATGTCACCGAGGCACAGCGGGTCCGCCTGCGTTTCATCAACAAGACGATGATGTTCCATCCCATGCACCTGCATGGCCACACCTACCAAGTCGTCACACCCGCGGGAACCGGGCCCAGAAAAGACACCTCCGTCGTCCTGCCGATGCAGACCGTCGAAGTGGATCTCGACACCAACAATCCGGGCCAGTGGCTGGTTCACTGTCACAACGTCTATCACGGCGAGGCCGGGATGATGAGTGTGCTGTCCTACATCCGGTGACGTGGCCACGGCGCCCACCGTGGTGGTGGGCTATCCACTTCGCGGACCTTATGCGGATTCTCCCGCGTGGCACGGCGTTCCGGACTCTCAGGCGATCGTGATGGTGGACAGCTCTTCCATCAGAATCTGCAAGAGACGGCAGGACCAGCGAAAGAACTCGCCCACCGTAGCTGGGCCCGGCGCAAGCTGCGTTCATCACGGTATCCCAGACGAGCAGCGACAGCCCGCTGCGGCAGTGCCCGCTCCATCAGCCGAGCCTGTTCAGCACGCACGAGATCGACCTCGGCGCGCCAGCTTGTGCCTGCCTCGTCGAGACGACGTTGCAGCGTGCGTGGACTTATATGTAGTCGTGCGGCCACCTCTGTCAACCTCGGCGGACCCGCCGGCAAGCTCGCCGCGATCGTCGCCCTTAGTAGTGCCCGCCAGTCGCCGACCACCTGCGCGCCGCCAAGGAGCAGGTCGGCATGGCTACGCAGGATTTGCGGCAATCCCGGCCGCGGATGAGCCACTGGCGCCAAGGCGTCCGCGGCAAAAAACGTGATCGCGTTGTCGGGCTGCTCGTAATCGATCCTGGTTGTGCCGAGCAAGTCGGCAACTTCCCGATAGGCCGCGCCTCGGGGCGCTCGATGGGCGAAGCCGACTCGGACCGGAACGACTGTCCGCCCCGCCGCCTCGACGACACGCCGAGTCAACACACCAGCGGCGAATTCACCTACCGCTCCGGCCAGTTCGGGCTCCAGATCGCGAGACCGGTGCCGGACGACAACCAAATCTCCGTCCACGCGAACCTCGAGGCTTTCCCGGTCGGCATCGGCGAGAACTGCGAGATAGGTTGCGGCGTCGCGCAGTCCATCGAAGACCGTAAGGCCAGCGGTCAAGAGCTGATCCCACACGCCCAGCTCCCCAGGGACAGCACGGCTCGCCAGCTCGAGGCCCGCCCTCCCCCGCCCGCTGGCCTGGACCAGATATTCCCAGAGCAGCGTCGCGGATGCGGTTGCGACTCGGTTTCGGTCGTCACGGAGAGCCTCCGCGCTGGTCCCTGGGACGATGGCGCGACCGCTACCCGTGAGACCAGCGTCGCGAACCGCAGCGACCAGCAGCCTCATGATGGCGGTGGACACAGTTCCACTCGGCGGCTGCGGCGGCAGGCCTCTTGACGTGTTATGTCCGGTTTCTGGCATGTTCACGCGCCTCCGACGCGTACAGCGGCCTCTACGGTGAAATCCCAGCCCGATGAGGGTGCACGATTTTCACGGAGGACCTGCTGCAATGGAGATCAGCTATTCGACGTCAGTCGGCGAATACGCGATTGCGCTGAGCGTGGAAAGGGAACGTACAGGCTCAGTCCTGGAAGTCACGGTCACGCGAGCAAGTAGACCGGTCACCGACTTCGAGGGGCCGGTGCGGCTGTCGGTTCACCACGGAAATGTTGTAGTGCCCACAGAGCCATTGCTGATGACTGTGCGGCGGGATCTGCCACCACGCATACGCTTTCGCCTCAGCACTCGTTTTCCGGCCGGGTGTCGATTCCAGCTGACGTTCACACACGACGGGCGTACGTACATCGCCGAACTCACCGCGCCGGCCGGCCAGCGCCCACAACACCGCGGCTGGCGCAGCAGTTCGTGTTTCACGGTACCGGCGGGCTGAGACGTCGGCATACCGACTCCAGGTCACCGGCCTGGGCGCAGTTCCGTTCGGCGCGCCTGGCCGTCAGCGCCGATCGATACAGCAGTACAGAAGAATGTCTCGGCCGAAGCCGGACGGAGCTCGCGTGGGAGGGCCACGAACCGAACTCGCAGTGGAGGTGACCTCGATAGGATCGAGCGCACCGGCCAGGGCGATACCCACCACATGTGGTACGGGCACCAGCCGACGATCACCAGCGGTAGGCAGCACTGCGACCTGATCACACAGTGGGGATTCAGACGCGCAGTGAGGGTGCAGGGGGTCGATGGCCTGGACAGCCACGGCCTGCGCATGCTCGAGGCTGTTGTCGTGCGGATGGTGCGGCGGTGGTCCGACTTCGACGAAGGCGCCCGCAATAAGTAGAACGACAAGCACGGTCTGCGTCCACATCACAGAAATCCGACCGCCCAGTCTCACCGCGACAACATAGCAAGCCGAGCGGCCAGGTGCCCTAATGCCAGCTGAATGAGGCTTCGTCCGATTACATAGCTTGCGTTCGGCTTCGATCACCAAAAGGCCGCCGACGGACACCGAGGGGATGTCCGAGTACGAATGGCAGGTTGCCCATCAGCTGGGCTTCAACGGGACGAAACTGCGACACGCACGGTCAGGCAGCACGCTCGGTCGTCGAAGTCATGAGATCGGACACGAATCCACAATGGTTGAGGCGTAGCCTGTAGCCCCCCGAGGGTGCGTACCCCTTCCCAGTCCCGATTCCAGCGATGAACGACCGCCAAGTTGCTCAACTAGTCCGGCCCGCGTGGACAGCATGGCCCGGGGATCCCGCCTGGTTCGTCCTGTTGACCAGGGCCTGGTTTTACGATTTTTCTACGATTTTCACGCGGGACAGCATAGGAGGTTGCGGGAACACCGAAGCAGCATCGGGATCCAGATATAGCCGTCTACCTGCGCGAATAGGGAAATAACGGGAATCGGTGAGCAATGTTGGCGACCTGCGGAAACGCTGTGCCGACTTCATGACCAGTAAAGGATAGCCGTCACCGGGTTGCGCTTATTCCCGGCCGTTCGACGTCACCACGGGGTGAGCCGAGCCACCATCGGGATTCGCCATCGCATACCTATTGAATGAGCCGTTATTCAGCGGTACATTACTCGTCGATAGATGATCGCGGTCCGGCCGTTCCGCCCCGTGATCACCATGGCCGGGCCGTTCCGGCGCGGCGACTTTATCGAACGAGGTAACTCCGATGAGCCGAAACAACCCACAGCACAGCCGCACCCGGCGCACGGTCGCTCGCGTGGCCGTCGCCTCCGCCCTCGCGCTCGCGCCGGTGACGGTGCTGGCTGTCCCGGCGTTCGCCGCACCCGTTGCGCTGGAACCGAGTGCCGGTCTCGACGCTGCCGAGCGGCCCGGTCACGGGCGGCATGGTCACGGTCATGGCCATGGGCACGGGCGCGGTCATGGGCACGGTCATGGCGACTGGAACCACGGCCGGCACGGGCACGATCATGACTGGGACCGGGGCCGTCACGGCAAGCACGACTGGGATCGGGGCCACCACGGTCGCGGCTACTTCCCGCTGCCATCTACCGGCAGCGCTTTCTGACCTGCGCATTCGCCGAGTAACCGGCGAAGTTCGCAATTTTCAATCGGTGCTTGAATCACTGATTGACACATGTTCTACTCATTGCCATGAGCGGAGTAGAAACCGACACCCGCGACCGGCTGCTGTCGGCCGCCGAGCGCCTGCTGCTCGAATCGGGGTATGAGCGGGTGTCCATTCGCGCGGTGTGCACCGCGGCCGGGGTGAATCCGGCCGCGGTGCACTACCACTTCGGGTCGAAACAGGCGCTGGTGGCGGCGCTGTTGCAGAGCAGGCTCGGTCCACTGTGGGAGGCGTCGCTGGACGATCTCGCCGGGCGGGCCGCCACTGTGGCCGAATGCGTCGACGCGGTGATCGACCCACTGGTCCGGCTGGCCGACGATCCGATCGGCCGGCTGCATATCCGATTGCTGGCGCGGCTGGTGCTGGGGCGCCAGGACATCGGCTGGACCGCGCGCTGGTTCACTCTCGAACCGTTCGCCGACCTGCTCCGGCAGCAGTATCCGGCGCTATCCGCGCACGAGGCCCGGTCGCGCTGGATGCTGGCGTTCGATCTCGTTCTGGGACAGTTCGGTTCGCCACTGGCCGAGGACCGCGACCTGTCCCCGCAAGCGGTCACGACGCTGCGCGCGTTCGTGACCGCGGGCCTGTGCGCGCCGGTGGAGGCACGATGAAAACGGTGTTCTCCCCCGCGCGCCTCGGCCCGATCACCTTGCGCAACCGAGTAATAAAGGCGGCGACATTCGAGGGCCGCACCCCGGACGCCCTCGTCACCGACGACTTGATCGACTACCACCGCGCACCGGCCGCGGGCGGGGTCGGGATGACGACGGTCGCCTATTGCGCCGTCTCCCCCGAAGGCCGCACCGACCGTCATCAGATCTGGATGCGGCCGGAGGCGGTGCCCGGTCTGCGCCGGCTCACCGAGGCCGTGCACGCCGAGGGCGCCGCCGTGAGCGCGCAGATCGGGCATGCGGGACCGGTGGCCAATGCCGCGTCCAACCGGCTGCCCGCGCTCGCACCGGGGCGGATGTTCAGTCCGCTCGGCATGGCGCGCACCGTGCGACCTGACGCCGCCGAATTGCAGCGGGTGGTGCGGGCGTTCGCCGACGCGGCCCACACCGCCGAGGAATCCGGATTCGACGCGGTGGAACTGCATTTCGGGCACAACTACCTGGTCAGCTCGTTCTTCAGCCCGCTGCTCAACCGCCGCCGCGACGAATACGGCGGCAGCCTCGCCAATCGAGCGCGGCTGGCGCGTGAGGTCGCCGAGGCGGTGCGCGAGGCGGTGGGCGGCCGGATCGCGGTGCTGGCGAAACTGAATATGGACGACGGTGTGGTCGGCGGGCTACGCATCGAGGAGAGCTTGCAGATCGGGCGCTGGCTCGAACAGGACGGCACCCTCGACGCCCTCGAGCTCACCATCGGCAGCTCCCTGCTCAACCCGATGTACCTGTTCCACGGCGACGCCCCGCGCAAGGAGTTCGCCAAGGCCTTCCCCGGCGCGATGGGCTGGGGCATGCGCCTGGGCGGGCGGTTCTTCCTGCGCGAATACCCCTACCGCGAGGCGTACATGCTGGATCTGGCCCGCCAGTTCCGGTACGAACTGACGATGCCGCTGGTCCTGCTCGGCGGCATCACCAGCGCCGAGACCATGCAGCGGGCCATGGATGAGGGATTCGAGTTCGTCGCCATGGCGCGGGCGTTGCTGCGTCAGCCGGATCTGCTGCTGCGGATTCAGCAGGACGCGAACACCCCGTCGCTGTGCACGCACTGCAACAAGTGCATGCCGTCGATCTTCAGCCGGACGACGTGTGTGCTGGCCGGGACGCTCGCTACGCCCCCGTGACAGCGTGCGGCCGCTCCGTCCGCGCGACAGCGTCCGCCAGGTGCGAACTCGCCGCCTCGAGGGCCGACCGCGCGCCATCCGACAGTTCCGGTGCGCGCATCAACTCTTCGCAGCGACGCGCCAATTCGCGCCGGTCGGTGCCGGGCTGCTGAACCGGCTCGAGCACGACCTCGGCGACGATGCCGCGCGAGCGCAGGATGCGCCGGGCCGAGGTGGCGAAGGTGTCGTCGCCGACGAAACCGGTTGCGGTGCAGGGCTCACCGTGCGCGTCGAGGTAACGCAACCGGATCGGCTGGACGGGCGTGCCTGTGTCGACAGCGGCTTGGAACAGCGCCGGGCGCAGCTTCCCATAGGCGCGCCCACACCAGGTGGTGCCCTCCGGGAAGGCCGCGACCCGTTCGCCGGCGGCCAGGCGCTCGGCGATCTGGGCGACGACCCCCGGCAGCGCACGCAACCGTTCACGCTCGATGGGAATGATCCGCATCAGCTCGGCGAGCCGGCCGAGCATCGGCCAGTCGATCAGATCCGCGCGGGCGACGAAACTCAGCGGCTGCACGGCGGCCAGCACCACCACATCCGACCAGCCGATATGGCCGGCCACCACCAGCACACCCGTGCCGGGCTCGGCGTACCGGGCCCGCCCGTCGGCGTCGGCACCCCGGTTGTCGATCACGCGCAGTTCGATACCGCAGCTGCGCAGGACACCGCGAGCGTATTCGCGCTGCAACCACTCTCGCCGGCGAGCCGGGGTGAGCACATGCGCGGCCGGATAACTGGCCAGCAGCCCGGCCAAGCGCAAGGCGCGGCCGGCGACACGGGCCGAACCGGCGGTATCGGCGGCCTGTACGCATCCCGGCCCGCACGGGCTGATCGGCATCCAGGAGTGGGTGGCGGTCGCGGGCGGGGCGTCGAACACCATGACGCTCACCGTCCGCTGTCGAATCCGGCGGCGGCGCCCTGCAACCGCTCCAGGTATCGGGTGTTGATGGTGTCGAGGCCGAGCAGGGCGACGAAATCGGCCACCGCGAAATCGGGGTCGTGGGCGGGTTCACCGCAGATCTCCGCACCCAGCCGCAGGTAACCGCGCAGCAGCGGCGGCAGCTTGGGGCGCGCGGGCGGGGCGAGCTCGTCGAGCGACTTGCCGTCCACCACGACGGGGCGGTACGGCTCGACCCGGCGCTCGGGGTCACAGGCGTGCCGGCCGAGCAGCAGGTCGCGCACGCCGCGCACGTTCACTCCGGCCGGATCGTCCGGGTTGTCACGCATCGGCACCGACACGCACCCCATCACCCACTCGTATCCGGTGAGCTGGATGTAGTGCAGGATGCCCGCCCACATCAGCGTCAGCACCGAACCGTTGCGGTGATCGGGAACCACGCAGGCGCGGCCCATTTCGACGATCCGGTGGCCGGTGGGGTCGAGGCGGGTGAGGTCGAATTCGGTGGCGGTGTAGTAGCCGCCGGCGGCGGCGACCTTCTCCGGCGGCAGCATCCGGTAACAGCCGACGAACTGTTCGGTCAGCTCATCGCGGACCAGCAGGTGATCGCAGTGCTCATCGAACCGGTCGGCGTCCAGACCGGTTCCGTCATCGGGGATCTCGAAGCCGGGTTCGGCGGCGAAGACGTCATAACGCAGGCGCTGGGCGGCCGTGCGGTGCTCGGTGTCGGAGGAGACGACCAGTGAATACCGAGACCGTTCCACCCCGGTGTCCGTCGGTCGAGCCTGGGCTGTCAACACGGACGTAATAGTCATATCCGTTATGAGGCCAGCCGCAGACTGCGCCGGAGCGTCCGCCGAGTGTCGCGTGTATGCCCGTTCGGTGAACGAGACGGCCGTCACACCCGGCGTTCACCGCGGCGTCGACGCGCGTTCCCTGCGGCGTCGGCAGCACACAACCGAGCGCGCTGCCCGAGGCCCGGCAGCGCGCTCGACGCGAGGAATACAGCCTGGTCAGGCCGCCATTGACGGTTGCTGCTCGGCGGCGGGTCGGTCCCGGTCGATCTCGGCGAAGCCCGGGCGGCCGTTTCCGGTGAAGGCGACCAGCCAGCCCATCACCGCCATGAACCGGTTGCGGAAGCCGACCAGATAGAACAGGTGCACCGCCAGCCACATGTACCAGGCGATCAGGCCCTTGAACTTGATCTTGTCGCTGACCTTGGCGATGGCGCTGCGCCGGCGGATCACCGCCATGCTGCCCTTGTCCCAGTACTCGAACTCGGTGCCGGGCAGCTTCTTACGCCGGATGATGTCGGCGGCGTGCCTGCCCTCCTGCATGGCGACCGGCGACTGGCCCGGGTAGCCCTTCAGCGAGGTCATATCGCCGATGGCGTAGATATCGGCATAGCCGCCGACGGTCAGGTCCGGGTTGATCAGCAGCCGTCCGGCACGGTCGGTCTCGGCGCCGGTGGCCTCGGCCAGGATCTTGGTGAAACCGCTGGCCTGCACGCCGGCCGACCAGACGACGGTCTCCGCGGCGATGCGGTGTTCGACGCCCTGCTTGTCCTTGACGGTCACCTTGCCGGGCTCGATATCGGTGACGAAGGTGCCCAGCAGCACCTCCACCCCGCCCTTGGTGAGCGACTGCTTAGCGTATTCCGACAGCCCGCCACCGAACGGCGGCAGCACCTCACCGGCACCCTCGACCAGGGTGACCGACACGTCCTGGTGGTAGTAGCGCTTGGCGAGTTCGGCCAGCTGGCCGGCCACCTCGACGCCGGTGGCGCCCGCGCCGACCACGACAAAGCTGAGCAGCCGCTCCCTGGTCTCCTTGTCGGCATGCTTCGCCGCAGTGAACACATGGTCGATCTGGGCGCGCAACCGCTTGGCATCGTCGATGGTCTTGAGCGCGAAGGTCTTCTCGGCGAAATCGTCGCGACCGAAATACGACTGGTTGGCGCCGGTGGCGGCGATCAGCGAGCCGTAGCGGATGCGGCGCGGGCCCTCGGCGGTCGCGTAGACGAGTTCGGCGGCATCGGGATCGATGGAGGTGACCTTGCCCAGCCGGACGTCGGCGCGTTCGTGCCTGCGCAGGATCGAGGCGATCGGCGGTGCGATCTCGTCGGCGGCCAGCACACCGGTCGCGACCTGGTAGAGCAGTGGCTGGAACAGATGTTCCGGCGTGCTCGAGATCAGCACATAGTTCACGTTCGATTTGGCCAACTGCTTGGCGGCGGCCAGGCCGCCGAAGCCCGATCCGACGATGACGACTTCGGCAAACTCCGGTTCCGCGGCCCGTACCGCTTGCGTATTACGCATCCTCACAACACCCCTGTTGATCATGACAGCCTGTTCATCATGAAGAACCGTTATCAGGACCCGAGATATTTCAGCCGTCAGGGCGCATAATTCAGATGACTCTTATCTGCATCACTAATTAATGGAGGTAACGGTGGAGCTGCGCCAGCTCACCTACTTCGTCGCGGTGTGCGAGGAGCTCAGCTTCAGCAGGGCCGCGACCCGCTGCTTCATCTCGCAGTCGGCGATCAGTCATCAGATCGCCCGGCTCGAGCACGACCTCGGCGTCCAGCTCTTCGAGCGGTCCACCCGATCGGTGGTGCCGACCGACGCGAGCACCAGACTACTTCCGCTGGCCAAGCAAATGCTCAGTCTGGAGTCTGCCATCCGCGCCGCGGTCCGCACCTCCCGGCCGCGGATCCGGCTGGCGGCGAACATGTCGTTCGCGACCCGCTCGCTGTCGGCCATCGCCGGCGCCCGCGACGCGCATCCCGGCGCCGAGATCGAGTTCGTGATCAAACCCTTCCGCCAGCGTATCGCCGCGGTCGCCGACGGTGACTGTGACCTCGCGCTGATCCGCGGCAGCGTGGATCAGCCGGGGCTGACGGTCGAGCAGCTGTGGGTGGAGGATCTGATGATCGCCACCGCCACCTCCCATCCACTGGCCGGGCGCACCGATGTGACGTTGACCGACCTCAGCGCCTATCCACTGCTGCTGCCACCGGAGTCCGAGCAGGTCCTGCTGCACAATGTGGTGCGCGCGGCCTTCGCCGATCAGCCCGCCGGCCCCACCTACGGCCCGCCCATCCCGCCGGACCATACGGCCACCATGGAGCTGATCAATCATCCGGACGCGTGGACGATCCTGTACGCCAACAGCCCGACCGAAGGCATCGCCACCTTGGAGTTGGCTGGTCATCCGTTGCGCGTGCCGGTATCGGCCGTGTTGCGCACGGGTGCGCGGCGGTCGCCGATCCTGACGACGCTGCTGGCGGCCCTGCACTGCGCGTGAGGCGCGATCAGGACAGGGCTTGCGCGACCGCGAGATCGCGCGCGAGTTCAAGGTCGTCGTCCTCGACCGACCAGACGACCTGCTCCACCGCACGCATGAACGCCCAGCCGCGGGCTCGTTCGGAATCCACCCCCAGCGCGTCGGCGGTCACGGCCACCATCCGGCGCGCATCGTCCGCATCCGGCCTGCTCTGCACCTGTTTGACGATCAGGAACCCGGCGTCGAAGGCCGCCTCACCCAGGTACGGTTTCGGGTCGATCACCAGCCACGGTTCGCGTTCGGCGGCAACGATATTGCCCAGATGGGTGTCCCGGTTGACGATCAGCAGCGGGCCGTCGGGTACGGCGAGTTCGGTGCACCAGCGGCGGGCCTGATCGAGCAGCGGCGCGGGGATCGCGGAGGTGATCTCCGGGTCTTCGGGCCATTGTGCCCATTCGGCCACCAAGTCGGCGGTCGACGGCGGCGCCGGATATCCGGGCGGCAGCTCGCCGGGTTTGCGGCGCAGACGCCGATACAACTCGGCGGCGATCAGCACCTTCCCCGCGTTCTCGGGCTCCCCTTCCAGCGGTGGACTCGGCTGACGCAGCAGCGGTTCACCCGGCCGCGCCCACTCGAGCAACATGGCACCGCTGCCGGGATCGAAGTCGTAGAGCCGGATGGCGCCGTCACCGGCGTAGCAGTGCAGGCCGGCGGGCTCACCGGCGTTCTCCTCGTCGACGAAGGGAACCTTCAGCACGGCGACGGAATCATCGTGGCTGCGCACCGGTGCGACGAACGAATGGGTGCCGCCGCCGAAGGGTGCGCCGATCAGCTCGAGGTCCCAGTCGCGGCAGCGGGCTGTCACGAGTTCCGGCAGGGCCGCAAGCCAGCGCTCGCCCTCCTCGTCGAAGAAGTCGCGGATCGATTCGGCCACGTCCGGCGGCAGTGCGATCGTCACGCTGCCAGCCTGGGGTGCGGCTGCGCGTCAGGCAAGCGAATTCCGCGCGGCGAGTTCGGCACGGACGCCGGCGTCGCCTCGTAGACCTCGGCGTTCGGTGCGGCCCGGACGATGCCGCGCACCGTTACCGGCCGGCCGATATCGTCGACACTGACGCTGATGAAGACCTGACGCGGACAGGTCGCCGCTCAGCGCCCGGGGATCGCGCTGGTCAGCGGTATCGAGTCGCCGCTCGGCGCGACCGGTGCTCAGCGCCAGCAGTGCCCAGCGCCAGCAGTACTCAGCGCCAGCGGGTGGCCGCGCGCTGAGCGACCCGATAGGCGATCCACCGTTTGGTGGACGGGGATGTCGCACAGATCAGCGCGGTGCCCACGACGACCAAGAGCGGGAAGTAAGCGAGGAGCGCGAGCCAGACTCCCGTGACGGCGATGGCAATGCACACGATGATGCCGAGCAGGGTCGCGATTGCCGAACAGATGATCGTCAGGATCCGGCCCACGGGTCTGCCTGCGAGCAGGAGCAGACCGGCGCCATTCCACAACAGGGCCACGATGGTCACCAGGCCGAGTGGCAGCAGGTTTTCCTGCAACAGATGCTCGCGCCCGTCGCCGAGCGCCTTCACGGTTTCCACCACGCCCAGGACGAAGATGCCCGCCGCGAGCACACCGAACAGCTGCGTGATGATTCCGGCGGTGAGCGCGGTCTTCATCGGGGGCTTCGGACCGTACGCCGGATTCCACGCCGCCGGACCATAGCCGGGCGCGGCAAACCGTCGGCCGGGACCGGGCATCGGGGCGCCGCGGTGCGGCGGCCACGCGGCAGGCGGCGCGGCGACATGTGCCCCGCCGTCCGGTCCGACCGACCCGGCCTGCACGATCGTCGGCGACGATGCCAGCACCGGCATCGCCACATGCCTACCCTCGAGCGCATCCCGCATCGCGGCGGCGAATTCCCCACAGCTGCCGAATCGTTCGTCGCGGCGCTTGGCCATCGCGCGGCCGAGCACGGCGTCGACTCCCGGCGGCAGATCCTTACGGAAGTCGGTGAGTCGCGGCACGGGCTGGGAGATGTGGCCCATCACCACCTGACCCGGATTGGTCGAGGCATACGGCGATTGCCCGGCCAGGACCGCGAACAGGGTACAGGCCAGCGAGTATTGATCGCTGCGCGCGTCGACCACTTCACCGGAGAGCTGCTCGGGCGAGCCGAAAGCGATGGTGGCGGTGAAGGTTCCGGTGGCGGTGAGTTTGGTGTTGGCGTCGGTGAGCCGGGCGATACCGAAATCGGTGAGCACCGCGTGCGCTTCCCGATTGGCGTCGGCCTCGGCGAAGAGAATGTTGGCGGGCTTGATATCGCGGTGCAGCACACCCTGCCCGTGCGCGTAGTCCAGCGCGGCCGCCGTCTCGCCGATCAGCCGCACCGCCTCGATGGCCGGATGCGCGCGACCGTCCCAGGACGCCGCGTCGGTGCCGCGAATGTATTGCATGGCGATCCACAGGTGCCCGTCGTCGGCGCCGCGATCGTAGACGCCGACGATCCCCGGATGATCCAGCCGCGCAACCACATCGGCCTCGAGCTCGAACCGCCGCGTCAGCTCCGGATCCTCCGAGACCTGCCGATTCAGCAGTTTCAACGCCACACTGCGCGGCAACCGCGGATGCCGGGCCAGATACACCGTGCCCATGCCACCCTGCCCCAGCACACCTTCGAGCTGATACCCGGCGAAGGTCGTACCCACCCCCAGCACGCCTGCTCCTTCCGATCGCGGTCGAACACCGCGACGCTACCGGACAGACTGATCCGCCCGGGGTTCAACCTCAGAAGACCAGCGCCGACCACGCGATCTCGATCGCGAATGGGTACGGGAACGACACCCCGAGCGCGGAATCCGGCGACCATTCACCCGCCAGAAGATAGTTGGACGACCGGAGTGGGCGGACACCCGGCGGCAGCTCCGCATAACCGATCTCGAGGATGTACACGCGGATCGCACCGATACCGGTGAGGTCGGACTTCAGCTCGACTTCCCAATACGAGGGGATACCCGCACTCGCGTACCGAGCCTTCTTCGCTTCGACTTCTCCCGGCGTGTTCGATGGGGACAACACTTCGCCGACCAGAACCGTATCGGCGGCGCGGACATCGGCGCCCGGAGGGAGGCAGCGGTGGACGAGGAAGTCGGGGGTGACGAAGTCGGATTTTCCGGTGTGCCCGAAGAATACGTTGGTCTCGAGGTTCACTCGCCAGCATCGCTCGGAGTGCGAGGCCATATCCGCCCGCGCGCCCTGTTCGATCTCGTGGGTGAGCCGCCGCATTGCCAGCTGGTGTTCACCCGGACCGCGCCGCACCCACACCACACGCCGATCCCACAGCTCGATCTGCGCGGCAATCTCTTCTGGCAGCTTTTCCAGCTCTTCCCAGCTCATGGAGTCGGGCAGATCAGGACGCTCGTCGCTCGAAGCAATCGGCATGGCCATGCGAGCATGATAGCTCGCTGGCATCGAAGAGATCTGTGGCCTCGACCGATGACGGTCGAGGCCACAGATTCGCCATTCAACGCACCAGGGTTCAGCCCTTGTGCGACTTGACCGCTTCGGTCAGCTGCGGGGCGACGTTGAACAGGTCGCCCACGATGCCGTAGTCGGCGATCTCGAAGATCGGGGCCTCTTCGTCCTTGTTGACCGCGACGATGGTCTTCGAGGTCTGCATGCCGGCGCGGTGCTGGATGGCGCCGGAGATGCCCAGGGCGATGTAGAGCTGCGGGGAGACCGTCTTACCGGTCTGACCGACCTGGAACTGACCCGGGTAGTAGCCGGAGTCGACGGCGGCACGCGAGGCACCGACGGCGGCACCGAGCGAGTCGGCCAGCTGCTCGACGACCGAGAAGTTGTCGGCCGAACCGACACCGCGGCCACCGGAGACCACGATGGCGGCCTCGGTGAGCTCCGGACGGTCACCGGCGACGACGGGCTCGCGCGAGGTCACCTTGACCACGCCCTCTTCCTGCGCCGGAACCTCGACGGTGACCTTCTCGCCGGCACCGGCCTGCGGAGCGGCCTCGACCGCACCCGGGCGCACCGAGATCACCGGCACGTCGCCGGTGGCCTTGGCGTCGACGGTGAAGGCGCCACCGAAGATGGAGTGCACGACCGAGCCATCGGCGTTGACGCCGATGACGTCGACGAGCAGGCCGGAGCCGATGCGCGCGGCGAGGCGGCCCGACACCTCCTTGCCCTCGGCGGAGGCGGCGACGATGACGGCGGCGGGCGAAGCGGCCTCGACCAGGCCGGCCAGCACGTCGACCTTCGGGGTCACCAGGTAGTTGTCCACATCGTCGGACTCGGCGATGTAGATCTTCTCGGCGCCGGCCGCGGCGAGCGCGTCGGCCAGCTTCTCACCGGTGCCCGCGGTGCCCAGCACCACGGCGGACGGCGAGCCCAGGGTACGGGCGGCGGTGATCAGTTCGGTGCTGACCTTCTTGACCGCACCGTCGGCGTGCTCGACGAGCACAAGTACTTCTGCCATTTGTGTTCTCTCCTAAGCAGTCTCGTACGAGCGGATCAGATGATCTTCTGACCGATGAGGTACTGGGCGATCTTGGTGCCGCCGTCGCCCTCGTCGGCGATCTTCTCGCCCGCGGTACGCGGGGGCTTCGGGGTCGAGGCGGTGACCGCGGTGCCCGCGTTGGCCACACCCACGGTGTCCGGGTCGATGCCCAGGTCGGCCAGGGTGAAGGTCTGCACTTCCTTCTTCTTGGCGGCCATGATGCCCTTGAAGGACGGGAAGCGCGGCTCGTTGATCTTCTCGGTGACCGAGACGATGGCAGGCAGGTTGGCCTCGAGCTTGAACACGCCCTCGTCGGTCTCGCGCTCGCCGGTGATCTTGTCGCCGTCGACGGTCAGCTTGCGCAGGTGGGTCAGCTGCGGGATGCCCAGGTACTCGGCGATGATCGCGGGCACGGCACCGGCGCGGCCGTCGGTGGCCTCGTTACCGGCGATGACCAGCTCCACGCCTTCCACCTGGCCGAGCGCGCCGGCCAGCACCCACGCGGTCTGCACGGCGTCGGAGCCGTGGATCGCCGGGTCGTTGATGTGGATGGCCTTGTCGGCGCCCATGGACAGCGCCTTGCGGATGGCCTCGGTGGCGCGGTCGGGTCCGGCCGACAGCACGGTGACCTCGCCGCCCTGCGCCTCCTTGATCAGCAGCGCTTCCTCGACGGCGCGCTCGTTGATCTCGTCGAGCACCGCGTCGGCGGCCTCGCGGTCGAGGGTGAAGTCACCATCGGAGAGCTTGCGCTCGGACCAGGTGTCGGGAACCTGCTTGATGAGTACGACGATGTTCGGCATCGGTCTTCGTCGACCTCCTGTTCTGGGTACACGGGTATGGGCGGTCGGTCGCACGATCCGGCGGGCCGTACGTCCATGTGAGTCGCTCAGGGCGTGACACTACCCTACGTTAAGTTACTGGTGGGTAACTTACTCCGCGAGGGCGCCGAACACCAGACCGGGAACAAGTTCACCGGCCCGTACCAGTAACGTCAGAACGATGAGTGAGGCTGTGATTCCTGCCGCAGTAGGCGAACCGGCACCCATGACCGCCGCGACGCCGGGCGCACTCGACCCGCTGCCGCTGACCGGCGAGCGCACCGTGCCTGGAATCGCCGAGGAAAACTACTGGTTCCGCAGGCACGAGATCGTCTACGCACGACTGCTCGAGCGCTGCGCAGGCAAGACTGTGCTCGAGGCCGGTTCCGGGGAGGGTTACGGCGCCGACATGATCGCCGGTGTCGCCACCCGGGTGATCGGGCTGGACTATGACGCGAGCGCGGTCGAGCACGTGCGCGCGCGATACCCGCGGGTGGAGATGATCCAGGGCAATCTCGCCGACCTGCCGCTGGAGGACGCCTCCGTCGACGTGGTGGTGAATTTCCAAGTGATCGAACATCTTTGGGATCAATCCCAGTTCCTGCGGGAATGCCTGCGGGTGCTGCGGCCCGGTGGCGAACTGCTGATCAGCACCCCGAACCGGATCACCTTCTCCCCCGGCCGCGACACCCCGCTCAACCCGTTCCACACCCGCGAGCTGAACGCCGCCGAACTCACCGAACTCCTCGTGGACGCCGGTTTCGAGGTGTCGCTGATGACGGGCGTGCATCACGGCCCGGCGCTGAAAGCCTTGGACGCCAAGCACGGTGGCTCGTTCATCGACGCGCAGATCGAGCGCGCGCTGGCCGGTGAGCCCTGGCCCGCCGAACTCACCGCCGACGTTGCCGCCGTCACCATCGACGATTTCGCCCTGACCCCCGACGACATCGATGCGAGCCTGGATCTGGTGGCCATCGCGGTGAAGCCTTGACCGACAACGCACAACCCGTGCCGGGCCAGTTCACCCTGGTCCTGCATTCGCATCTGCCCTGGCTGGCCCATCACGGCCGTTGGCCGGTGGGCGAGGAATGGCTCTACCAGTCCTGGGCGGCGTCCTATCTGCCGGTCGTCGAGGTCTTGAGAACCCTTGCCGCCGAAGGACGTTCGCATCTGCTGACCCTCGGCATCACGCCGGTGCTGGCGGCGCAGCTCGACGATCCGCATTGCCTGGCCGGTATGCATCACTGGCTGGGCAATTGGCAGTTGCGCGCCGACGAAGCCGCCATGGCGGGCAATATCGCGCTAGGCCGCCACGAACACCGGTTGGCCGCGGCCGCGCTGGCGGAGTTCGAACAGCATTGGCGCCACGGCGCCGCGCCGGTGTGGCGGCAGCTGATCGATGCCGAGGCGATCGAACTGCTCGGCGGCCCGCTGGCCCATCCGTTCCAGCCGCTGCTCGACCCCCGGCTGCGCGAATTCCAGCTCACCGAGGGCCTGGCCGACGCCCGGCTGCGGTGGGGCCACACCCCGGCCGGGATCTGGGCGCCCGAATGCGGTTACACCCCCGGCATGGAGGTCGGCTACGACGCCGCGGGTGTGACGCATTTCATGGTCGACGGGCCCGCGCTGCGCGGCGATTCCAGCCTCGGACGCCCCGTGCGCGAGTCCGAGGTGGTGGCCTTCGGACGCGATCTGCAGGTCAGTTACCGGGTGTGGTCGCCCAAGTCCGGGTACCCGGGCCACAGCGCCTACCGCGACTTCCATCACTACGACCACGCCACCGGTCTCAAACCCGCCCGGGTCACCGGCAAAACGGTCGCGGGACCGGACAAGGCGCCCTATGACCCCGAGCTGGCGGCCGCCGCGGTGCGCGCCGACGTCGACGACTTCGTGGCCACGGTGCGCGAACGGCTCATCACCGAATCGGCGCGGATCGGACGGCCGGCACTGGTGGTGGCGGCGTTCGACACCGAACTGTTCGGACACTGGTGGCACGAGGGTCCGCAGTGGCTGGCCCAGGTGCTGCGCGCGCTGCCCGAGGCGGGCGTCACCGTCGGCACGCTGGCCGACGCGCGGGCCGGCGGGTACGTCGGCGAGCCGGTGCAGCTGACCGATTCGTCCTGGGGCTCGGGTAAGGACTGGCGGGTCTGGGCCGGCGATCAGGTGCGTGACCTGGTGGAACTCAACGACGACGTCGTCGCCCTTGCCTTGGACACGGTCGATAAGATGCGCGCGGAATCCTCGGCGACCGGCCGCGACCAGGTGGCCGATCAGCTACTGCGCGAGGCCATCCTGACCGTGTCCAGCGACTGGGCCTTCATGGTCAGCAAGGACTCCGCCGCCGGGTACGCCCGCGAACGCGCACATCAGCACGCGCATGCCGTCCGCGAAATCGCGGCGGCCGTCGGGGCCGGTCAGCTCGCCAAAGCACGGCAGTTGGCGGCAGGATGGGGGGCGGCCGACGGATTCTTCCCGGCCCTGGACGCGCGCCGTTTGCGCGCTGCCACCGCAGAAGGACATACATGAAGATCTTGATGGTGTCGTGGGAGTACCCGCCGGTCGTCGTCGGCGGGCTGGGCCGGCACGTCCATCATCTGGCCACCGAGCTCGCTGCCGCAGGCCACGAGGTGGTCGTGCTGGCGCGCCGCCCCACCGGCACCGATCCGTCGACCCATCCCACACACTCCTACATCGCCGACGGCGTGCTGGTGGTCGCCGTCGCCGAGGACCCGCCGTTCTTCGATTTCGGCGAGGACATGCTGGCGTGGACGCTGGCGATGGGCCACGCCATGGTGCGCGCGGGCGTGGCGCTGAACAAGCCGGGTATCGGCGAGGGCTGGACACCCGATGTGGTGCACGCCCACGACTGGCTGGTGGCCCATCCCGCCATCGCGCTGGCCGAGTACTACGACGTGCCGCTGGTGTCGACCATTCACGCCACCGAGGCCGGACGCCACAGCGGCTGGGTCTCCGGCAAGGTGAACCGCCAGGTGCATTCGGTGGAGTGGTGGCTGGCCAACGAATCCGACGCCCTCATCACCTGCTCGACGTCGATGCAGGACGAGGTGGAACGGCTCTACCAGCCCGACCGCATCCCGCTCACCGTCATCCGCAACGGCATCGACGTCGGCGCCTGGACCTTCCGGCCGCGCCCGCCCCGCAGCGGCCCGCCGCGGCTGCTGTATGTGGGCAGGCTGGAATACGAGAAGGGCGTGCAGGATGCGATCGCCGCGCTGCCGCGGATCCGGCGCGCCCATCCCGGCACCACGCTCACCGTCGCCGGTGTGGGCACCCAGTTCGAATGGTTGCGCGAGCGGGCCCGGGTGCACCGGGTGGCGCGGGCGGTGAATTTCGCCGGCCAGCTCGACCACGCCGAACTGCTCGGCTGGCTGCACGGCGCCGACGCCATCGTGCTGCCCAGCCGCTACGAACCGTTCGGCATCGTCGCACTCGAGGCGGCCGCGGCGGGGACTCCGCTGGTCACCTCCACCGCCGGTGGGCTCGGCGAGGCCGTGATCGACGGGGTGACCGGCGCGTCGTTCGAACCGGCCGACGTGGACGGGCTCGTCCAGGCCGTGCGCGCGGTGCTCGACGATCCGGCCGCCGCCCAGGAACGCGCCTACGCCGCCCGCGAGCGGCTGACCGCCGATTTCGCCTGGGATGTGGTGGCCGCCGAAACCGCGCAGGTGTATCAGGCCGCCAAGCGCCGGGTGCGCACCCCGCTCGGCCGGCCGGTGATCACCATGCGCCCGCTACCCGAACGCGATCCGAGCCAGCCGGTCTGACCGGCCGTCACTCCTGCGGCGCGAAGACGAAGATCTCGCCGATCCGGGTCGCCACGACCACCTCACCGTCGGCGCTCACCGAGGTGCCCGTGGTGGTCCCCTGTGCGCCCGGCAGCACATCGGAATCAAGGGTCTGACCGGTCTCGGTGTCGAAGGTGATCAGGTTGAGGCCCTCGCCGATGGCGGCGACGGTGTAGCCGGTGTGGCCCGCGGTCTGGGCCGGGGTGCCACGGTGGCCGAGATCCTTACGCTCCCAGACCTGTTCGACGGTGTCGCCGTTGTCGCGCAGGGCGAGCAGATAGCCGTCGTCGCCGGCCGGGATGATCAGCCCGTCGTCGGAAACCGAGATGCCGCGGCGCGGGGTCCACTCCAGCGGATGCACCCATTTGGTGCTGCCTTCCAGCGCGTCCACGGCGATGAGCCGGTCGCTGTTGTCGCCGACGTAGACCGTTCGCCCGTCCGCCGACAGCGCCGGGCTGGTGGCGCTGCCACCCTCGAGCATCTCCGCGCTCCACAGCTGCTCGACCTCGCCGTCGGCGTAGCGCAACGCCACCAGCGAGGCGCGGGCCTCACCCGGACGCCACACCGTCGCGTAGAAACGGCCCGATGCGGTGTCGATGGGCGAGACATTGGCGACCGCGCACTGCGGGCCGCCGGTGGGGCAGTCGGCCAGGCCGTCACCCGACGGCGGCCAGCTCAGCGCGGGAAGCTCCAGATAGTCGGGCTGGCCGAGCAGCTGCATGGTGGGCACCAAGCGCTGGCCGGTCTGCCGCGACAGCACATCGACCTGACCGGCCTGGGTGATGGTGAGCAGATTGCTGTCGCCGGTGAACTGCAACGACACCGGCACACCGGCGACCGCGGTGCGCCAGCGCGGCTGACCGAGGTAGTTCATCGACGTCACGCCGCTGTCGTCGCCGACGTAGACGTTGGTGAGGCCGTCGATCACCGTCGGCGACGAGACCGCGTTCGGCCCCATCGGATTACAGAACCGCTTGCGCCCGGTGGGCATCTGGAAGGAGAAGATATTGCAGCCCGACGGCGTGCGGGTGGTGACGAACATCTGTCCCTCGGCCGCCACCCCGACCGGCGTCGCGATCGGCCCGCCCACCGGACGCGACCACTGCAGCTCGACCGCGTGCGCGCCGGTGACCGGGCTGGTGCCGCTGTTGCGGGCGTCGTGATGGGGGCCCGGCCAGCCGAGTCCGGGGCCGACGGTGATGTCGTCGACGTCGGTGCCGCAGCCGGTGAGCACCACCGCGCCCACCGCGAGTAGCGCCGCCGCCGTCTGCGCCCGCAGCCGTGGCCGGCCGGATACAGCTCGTACGCCGCCGCTTCGCACCTGCTGCTCTCCTTCACACGCGATCTGCCGTGATCAACTCCCCGCGCGCCCGCGCGTGCCAGTGAGGTTAGCCGACGGGTATCGATCCGCTCGGGGCAGCACGTCAGTAGGCTGTGTGCGCGATAGGCGGACACACGACGGGAGAGCAGTTCGTGACGAGCATGTGGGGCGCACCGTTGCGTTCACGGTGGCGGGGATCGCGGCGCCGCGATCCACAGCAGGCGCGTTTCCTTACCCTGGCCTCGCTGCGCTGGGTGATCGCCAACCGGGCCTACACGCCGTGGTATCTGGTGCGCTACTACCGGCTGTTCAAGTTCCGGCTGACCAACCCGCATATCGTCTTGCGCGGCATGGTGTTCCTCGGCCGCAATGTGGAGATCCACGCGACGCCGGAGCTGGGCCGGATGGAGATCGGCCGCTGGGTGCACATCGGCGACGGCAACGCCATCCGCTGCCATGAGGGCTCGCTGCGCATCGGCGACAAGGTGGTCTTCGGCAAGGACAACGTCGTCAATACCTACCTCGATATCGAGATCGGCGAATCGACGCTGGTCGCGGACTGGTGCTACATCTGCGACTTCGACCACAAGATGGACGACATCACCATGCCGATCAAGGATCAGGGCATCGTGAAGAGCCCGGTCCGCATCGGCCCCGACACCTGGATCGCCGCCAAGGTGACGGTGCTGCGCGAGACCCGCGTCGGCCGTGGCTGTGTGCTCGGTGCACACGCGGTGGTGAAGGGCGAGATCCCCGATTACTCCATCGCTGTCGGCGCACCGGCGAAGGTGGTCAAGAACCGCAAGGCGGCGTGGGAATCCGGAGCCGAGCAGCGCGCGGCCTACCTGGCGGCGCTCGAGGACATCGAACGCAAGAAGAACGGCGCCCCCGCCGGGGCATGAGCCCGCCACCCGCGCGGGCCGGCTGATGTAGCGCCCGGTTGTCGGACCGATCCATTACCGTCTGCCCCATGACGAGGTACGCGGCGCTGTTGCGCGGGATCGCCCCGATGAACCCGAACATGACCAATGACAAGCTCCGAGGCGTGTTCACCGGGCTCGGTTTCGAGGCGGTCGCCTCGGTGGTGTCGAGCGGCAATATCGTCTTCCGCACCGCCGAGACCGATCCGGCCGAGCTCGAAGACCGGATCCAGCAGGGCCTCAACCAGGAGCTCGGCATTCCGGGCGGCACCATCCTGCGCGACTACGACGAGCTGCGCGCCCTGCTGGACTCCGACCCGTTCGAGGGGCTCACCCACGGACGCGGCACCTACCTCACCGCGACGTTCCTCAAGAGCACCAGCACCGAGCCGATCGAGCTACCCGAGAATCCCGATCCGCTCACCCGCGTCGTCGGCTACGACCCCGCCGCCCGCGTCTTCCTGTTCGTCGTCGACAACAGCACGCCCCGCACACCCGATTTCATGGCGTGGCTGGAACGCACCTACGGCAAGGACATCACCACCCGCACCTGGCTGACGGTGCAGCGGGTGGTGAAGAAGATGGAAGCGATCGGCTAGCGCCCGCCTCGCGACGGTCCCGGCACAGTCGTGAGGCGCCCGGCGTTATCGAGCGGACGCGGCCGCACACAGGAACACGGTCGCGTCGCGGCCGATGCGGGTGATCACGAGCGTATGCGGCTGCGAGCCCGCAGGTTTCAGGCGACGGCGCAGCTGATCGGGATCGACGTCGACGCCGCGCACCAGGATTTCCAACGCGCCACAATCACGGCTACGCAGTTCGGCCCGCAGCAACTTCTCCCGGAAGGCGAGCCGGTCGAGCACGCGGAAGCCGCGCACACCGTCGGGCACCCGGTCGCCGGTGAGGTAGGCGATACGCGGGTCCAGCTGCCACAGGCCGTGTTTCGCGGCGTAGTGGCGGACGAGACCCGCGCGAACGACGGCACCGTCGGGATCGATGATCCACTCCCCCGGCTCCCGCTCCGGGATCTCGTCGGATTCGGCGTCGGTGAGGGTGGTGGCGCGGCCGGTGGACGACAGCACGGTCGCGCGACGGCTGACGCCGTGCTCGGTCAGCCCCGCAGACCATAGGCAGGCTTCCCGGACCGCACCGTCCAGCGACACCACCTCGACCTCGCCCGGCCAGTCGAGGGCATCGAAATCCAGTCCGGGAGCACACTTCACGGCCATATCGCGGCCGGAATAGGCAGCGAGCAGATCGGGCAACGGTGGCTGCAGCTTCGCCGGGTCGTGGGTGCGTTTGCCGTCGGCCCGTCGCGCCGGGTCGGCGATGATCACCGTGTCACGGCTACAGGGGACCAGCGCGTCGGCTCGGGCCAGTACAGCGCCCCGACCGACATTGTGCTGCGCCATCGCGAGGCGAACCTCGTCCAGATCGCTGCCGATCACCGCCGGGCACACGCGCGCCAGCTCGGCCAGTTCGGCGCCGATCGAGCAGGTCACATCGTGCACCGCACGACCGGCGAGCCGGGTGGCTCGATGCCGCGCGACCAACGTCGGGGTGGCCTGCTGGAGGGCGTCGTCGGTGAACAGCCACTCCCCCGCATCGGCGAGTTTGGCGACGGCCCGGCGGCGCAGCCGCACGGTCTCGATCAGTGCCGCCGCCCGGTCGCCGTGGTCGCGGCGCACCCGCTCGAGATCCCGCAGGTGCGTCGCCGGGGTCAGCTCCAGCCGGTCCACGTCGGCCAGTGCGGCGGCGCCCGCCGCACCGGCCAGGAAGACGACGTCCTCGTGGCTGAAGCCGTAACCCACTACTGGCCCGGAGCGCCCGGCTTCACGCCGGTGATCATGGCGTTGTAGAAGAACTGGCGCGGCACCACGCGGCGCATGACGTTCTCGTCCACCCAGCTCAGGCCCAGCCACGCCTTGTACATGGCCATGCGGTAGCGCCAGGTGAGCTTCTCGGCGGGCACGGCGGCCTCGAAGGTGCGCACCGGCCAGCCCCACAGCGCCGCGGCGAACTCCTCGGTGTGCGCGGCGACCTCGACGGCGCCGGCCGAGCGGGCCATCGCCTCGAGCTGGTCGGGGGTGAAGGTGTGCAGGTCGACCACGGCTTCCAGGGCCGCGGCGCGGGAGGACTCGTCCAGCTCCTCCTGCGGACGGCGCCAGCTCGCCAGACCGGGCAGCTTGGTGAGGTTGGTGGTGGCGCCCCAGGTGATGCGACCGAGCCAGCGGGCGTAGAAGTTGCCCGCGGTGGTGGGCTCACCGGCGAAGACCAGGCGACCGCCCGGCTTGAGCACGCGCAGGCATTCCTTCAACGCGAGTTCCACGTCCGGGATGTGGTGCAGCACGGCGTGGCCGACGACCAGGTCGAAGGTGTTGTCCTCGTAGGGAATGGTTTCGGCGTCGGCGACGCGGCCGTCCACGTCCAGGCCGAGGTTCTGCGCGTTGCGCAGGGCGACCTTCACCATGCCCGGCGACAGGTCGGTCACCGAACCGCTCTTGGCCACCCCGGCCTGCATCAGGTTCAGCAGGAAGAAGCCGGTGCCGCAGCCGAGTTCCAGCGCCCGGCCGTAGGGCAGCGCCACGGGCCCGACCGCGGCGTCGAAGCGGCCGCGCGCGTACTCGATACACCGTTCGTCATAGGAGATCGACCATTTGTCGTCGTAGGTCTCGGCTTCCCAGTCGTGGTAGAGGACCTGGGCGAGTTTGGTGTCCTTGAGCGCGGCTTCGACCTCGGCCTCGGTGGCATGCGGGTTCGGCGCGGGGTCGTCGTGGCGTACCGTCATGGTCGCCTAGCCTAAACCCTCGCTATAGGTCGTCTGATACCAGTGGGTGGGATCGTGCGCTAGTCGGCAGATCAGCGTCCGACGAACTCCGCCGAGCCGGGCCCGTCGGCCAAATAAGAACGTGTTCCTATCAGGCGATCTTCGGTACCGAACAGCTCCGACCACGCGATTCGGGCCCGATCGTGGCCGTGCGGGCCGGCCTCGAACACCGCTTTCGCCGCCGCCAAGGCGCGGGCCGGGCCGTCCAGGAAACCGCGCGCCCACCCCACTGCGGCGGTGTAGACGTCGTCGGGTGCCACGACCTCGTCGACCAGTCCGAGGGCGCGCGCTTCGTCCGGTTCCACGAAGCGTCCGGTGTACACCAGATCCTTGGCCGCGCCTGACCCGATGAGCGCGGTGAGCCTGCGGATACCGGCCAGCGGGATCAGGCCCGCCTTGATCTGCGGCAGTCCGAGCTTGACGTTGTCGCCGATGACGCGGCGGTCGGCGCCGAGGGCCAGTTCCAGACCGGATCCGAGCGCGTACCCACTGATCGCGGCCACCGTCGGCTGTGGCAGCCGGGCCAGGCAGCCGAGCGCGTGCTGGAGATCGGCGGCCACGGCGGTGGCCTGCTCGGCCGAGAGGGCAGCCAGTTCGGCGAGATCGTCGCCGGCGCAGAAGACGCGCTCGTCGCCGTAGACGACCACCGCCCCGATCTGCGGATCCTCGCCGATGGCATGGGCCGCGCCGGCCAGCTCCCGCACCACCTGGATGTTCAGCAGGTTCATCGGCGCACGGGCGATGCGCAGCACCGCCACCCGGCGTTCGGTGTCGCCGTCCAGCTCGTCCACGGTCACGAATTCGGCCATGGCTGGCACGCTACCGGGTGCGCGCCGGATCTCTCATTCGCGCGTGGAGCCTTGCAGCTTGCGCTGATCGGGGAGGTCGTCGAAGTAGCGGGCGCAGTCGGGGAAGCTGAGCGCCTTCCTGCCCTCGGCGGCGCTGAAGACCGGTTCGATCGGGTCGATGTCGCGTTCGGCGGCCAGGATCTCGGCGGTCGAGGCGTAGCCTGCCAGCGCGTCCAGTTGGGCCCAGGTGGGCGGCAGCAGGATGTCGGACCCGGCCCGCCAGCGGTCGAGCGCCTCGGCCGGGGTGCGCCACTGCACCTCGGCGGCCTCGGAGGTGGCGCCGTCGGCGCGCTGGCCCACTGGGAGCACGGCGACGAAGAAGCGGGTGTCGTAGCGGCGCTTCTCCACCTCGGGGGTGATCCAGTTGGCCCAGGGGCGCAGCAGGTCGGCGCGCAGCACCAGGTTCTCCCGCACCAGGAACTGCGCCAGCGACAGCTCACGACGCTCCAGCTCACCCCTGGCCTCGCGGTAGCCGGCGGTATCGGCGACGACTTGATCGGCGGCGGGTCCGGCCAGCAGCACCCCGCACTCTTCGAAGGTTTCCCGCACGGCCGCGCAGACCAGGGCCTGCGCACGCGGTTCGGTGGTGCGGAAGCGCTCGGCCCACCACGCCGGTTCCGGCCCGGCCCAAGCGATGTCGGCGGTCGCGTCGGAAGCGTCGACTCCGCCGCCGGGGAACACGGTCATCCCGGCGGCGAACGCCATGGCCCCGACCCGGCGCTGGAGGAACACCTCGGGCCCGGTGGCCCCGTCGCGCACCAGCATCACCGTCGAAGCGTCCTTGGGCAGCACCACGTCACTCATTCCTGCACCCTAACGCCCGCTTGGGGAGCGGCAGTCCGATGGCGTCGGATCAGCGCGAGCGGTGTTTCCCGAAGCGGCGCGCCCGGCGGGCGAAGTAGCGTCCGTCGACACGGTCGAGGGCAATGGATTGGCTGAAGGCTTCGCTGAGGTTCTCGGCGGTGAGGACGTCGCTGAGCAGGCCCTGGGCGACCACCGAGCCTTCGTTGAGCAACAGGCCGTGCGTGAATCCCGGCGGAATCTCCTCGACGTGGTGGGTGACCAGCACGATCGCGGGGGCGTCCGGGTCGGCGGCCAGATCGCCCAGGCGTTCCACCAGTTCCTCGCGGCCGCCGAGGTCGAGTCCGGCGGCGGGTTCGTCGAGTAGGAGTAGTTCGGGGTCGGTCATCAGCGCGCGGGCGATGAGGACGCGCTTGCGTTCGCCCTCGGACAGGGTGCCGTAGGTGCGGTCGGCGAGGTGTTCGGCGCCGAGGCTTTCCAGCATGTCGATCGCGCGGTCGGTGTCGACGTCGTCGTAGCGTTCGCGCCAGCGGCCCAGCACCGCGTAGCCGGCCGAGACCACCAGATCGCTGACCTTCTCCTCGCGCGGCACGCGGCCCGCTACCGCGGCCGAGGACAGGCCGATGCGCGGCCGCAGTTCGCTGACGTCGACCTTGCCGAGCACCTCGCCGAGCAGATGCGCGATGCCGGAGGTGGGATGGACTTCGGCGGCGGCCATCCGCAGCAGTGAGGTCTTGCCCGCGCCGTTGGGGCCGAGCACGACCCAGCGTTCGTCGAGCTCCACCTGCCAGGTGACCGGGCCGACGAGGGTGTGGCCCGAGCGGCGGATGGTGACGTCGGTGAAATCGATGAGCAGATCGGGATCCGGTTGCGGCACGCGCTCCATCTTGGCCCAAAACCCGGGCGCGCGTACGACCGGCCCGCGTACCGGCGGTGACAGATACCGGCGGATTCAGCGAGTGAGCAGGCCGGGCGTGGCGATCACCGTCATCGAACCCGGTGCCACCTCGGTGAACCCGGCGTCACGCACCGCGACGGCCGTGCCACCGGCCACCGCGCGGCTCAACTCGGCCCAGTGTTCGGGGTCCGATTCACGCACCGCACAGGCGAACTCACGCTCGGCCCAGGCGCGCGCGGCCGATTCCGGTAGCGCACCGGCGAGCAGCATGCTCGCGTGCCCCACCTGCGCCGCGGCCTTGCCGAGGGTCATCCCGAGCGCCGAATTGACCCACAGCACGGGCAGTTCGGGGTCCGGCGGTCCCGGATCGTCGTGCTCGAGGTCGGTGCCGCCGATCTGCAACTTCCGGATCCGCGGATCGATCTGCCCGACCGGCCCTGGTACCAAGGCGCGGGCCTGAGCGCCGCCCAACTCCACGGTGACGCCGTCGACCTCGTTCGCCGCGGCCCACTGCGCACCGCGCGCCCGCCGGGCGACCTTGCGGATCCGCGACCGTTTCCACGCCAGATACCGGTCCGCCCATTCCCCGCCCGGTCCGACGCGCGGGTCCAGGCACAAGGCCACCGCCGAGGCCGCCGCGGCCGCCAGCAGCGCGCTGCGCGCCGGCGGATCGGCCTTGG
The DNA here is from genome assembly GCF_000284035.1 of Nocardia cyriacigeorgica GUH-2. Taxonomy (NCBI): domain Bacteria; kingdom Bacillati; phylum Actinomycetota; class Actinomycetes; order Mycobacteriales; family Nocardiaceae; genus Nocardia; species Nocardia cyriacigeorgica. The sequence continues at coordinate 4,469,146 of NC_016887.1, forward strand.
GCAGGTAGAGCACCATCTGCATGGCCTGCACCATGGCCGGATCGTCGGGGTCGCCTGCGCCGCCGTATCCGGTGGCGAGTTCGGCATGCCTGGCGGCGAAATCGCCGTCGGTCGGCCGGGGTTCGGCGGGTGCGGGATCCTCGATCGCCTCGACCGATTCCGGAGTGTTGGTCATGGCCGGCTCAGCCCAGCGGGACCCGGCGCAGCAGCCCGTCCTTGGCGTCGGCCGCCTCGACCTCGTCGCGGGTGACGCCCAGGATGAACAGCACCGCGTCCAGGTAGGGATGCGAGAGGGCGGCATCGGCGATCTCGCGCAGCGCGGGCTTGGCATTGAAGGCGACGCCGAGGCCCGCGGCATTGAGCATGTCGATGTCGTTGGCGCCGTCACCCACCGCGACGGTCTGCTCCATCGGCACCCCCGCCTCCGCGGCGAACTTACGCAGCGCGGTGGCCTTGGCTGCCCGGTCGACGATATCGCCGACGACCCGGCCGGTGAGCTTGCCGTCGACGATCTCGAGGGTGTTGGCCTGCACGAAGTCCAGTTCCAGATCGTGGGCCAGCGGCTCGATCACCTGACGGAAACCACCGGAGACCACACCGCAGCGGAAGCCGAGCCTGCGCAGTGTGCGGATGGTGGTGCGCGCGCCCGGGGTGAGTTCGATGCGCTCGGCGACCTCCTCGATCACCGATTCGTCGAGCCCCTCCAGTGTCGCCACCCGCTGCCGCAGCGATTCGCCGAAGTCGATCTCGCCGCGCATCGCCGATTCGGTGACCCGGCGCACCTCGTCCTCGACACCGGCGTGCGCGGCCAGCATCTCGATGACCTCGCCCTGGATCAGGGTGGAGTCGACGTCGAAGACGATGAGCCGCTTGGCCCGGCGCGCGAGTCCCGCCCGCTCCACCGCGACGTCGACCTCCTCGGCCACCGCCACGTCGGCCAGGGCGGTGCGCAGCCGGGAATCGGTGTCGTCGCCGGTGTCGGTGGCCGAGACCATCAGTTCCATGCCCGTCACCGGGTAGTCGGCGACTCCGCGAATGGCGTCGATATTGGCACCCAGCGCGGCAAGTTGACGGGAGACGGCGCTGAAGGCGCGCGCGGTCACCGGGGCGCCGAGGATCACCACGGCGTGGGTGGGCACCGGCGCGCGGGCGGGCTCGGCATCGATGTCGACGTCGACGTGCATGCCGACGGTGTTCATCGCCTCTTCGAGCTCGTCCTGCAGTTCTTCGGGATCGTTCGGGCAGGTCACCAGCACGCCCAGGGTCAGCCGGCCCCGGATGACGACCTGCTCCACGTCCAGCAGGCTGACCTGATGTCGCGACATCGCCGCGAGTAGCACCGAGGTCACACCGGGCCGGTCGGGCCCGGTGACGGTGACGAGAACTGTGGTGTCTGCCAACCCTGCGCTCCAGTCTGTGTGCGATGGGGCGGGGACCGCCCTCACCAAACGAGTGTGCACCCGCTGGTCACCCCAGCAGGTGCACACTCATCCGGAATGGTGTCTTCCGCCGTTACTTGGTCAGGGCCGCGCCTTCATGCACCTCGGTGGCATGCTTGCCCGAACCCCAGCCGACGTGGGCCTCGGCCCGCATCCGCTCGACCATGTGCGGGTAGTGCAGCTCGAAGGCCGGACGCTCGGACCGGATGCGCGGCAGCTCGTAGAAGTTGTGCCGCGGCGGCGGGCAGGTGGTGGCCCACTCCAGCGAGTTGCCGTAGCCCCACGGATCGTCCACGGTGACGACCTCGCCGTAACGGTAGCTCTTGAACACGTTCCACAGGAACGGCAGCATCGAGGCGCCGAGCACGAACGCGCCGATGGTGGAGACCGTGTTCAGCGTGGTGAAGCCGTCGCTGGGCAGGTAGTCGGCGTAACGACGCGGCATACCTTCCGCACCCAGCCAGTGCTGCACCAGGAAGGTGGTGTGGAAGCCGATGAAGGTGGTCCAGAAGTGCCACTTGGCCAGGCGCTCGTCCATCATCCGGCCGGTCATCTTCGGGAACCAGAAGTAGATGCCGGCGTAGGTGGCGAACACGATGGTGCCGAAGAGCACGTAGTGGAAGTGCGCGACCACGAAGTAGGAGTCGGTGACGTGGAAGTCCAGCGGCGGGCTGGCGAGGATGACACCGGACAGACCACCGAAGAGGAAGGTCACGATGAAGCCGATGGAGAACAACATCGGTGATTCGAAGGTCAGCTGGCCCTTCCACATGGTGCCGATCCAGTTGAAGAACTTCACACCGGTCGGGACCGCGATCAGGAAGGTCATGAACGAGAAGTAGGGCAGCAGCACCGCGCCGGTGGCGTACATGTGGTGCGCCCACACCGCGATGGACAGCGCGGCGATACCGAGGGTCGCGTAGACCAGGGTGGTGTAACCGAAGATCGGCTTACGGCTGAAGACCGGGAAGATCTCGGAGACGATGCCGAAGAACGGCAGCGCGATGATGTACACCTCGGGGTGGCCGAAGAACCAGAACAGGTGCTGGTAGAGCAGGATACCGCCGGTGGCCGGGTCGTAGATGTGGCCACCCAGGTGGCGGTCGTAGGCCAGGCCGAACAGGGCGGCGGTCAGCAGCGGGAAGGCCAGCAGCACCAGCACGCTGGTGACGGCGATGTTCCAGGTGAAGATCGGCATCCGGAACATGGTCATACCGGGCGCGCGCAGGCAGACGACGGTGGTCAGCATGTTGACACCACCGAGGATGGTGCCCAGACCGGAGACCGCGAGGCCCAGGATCCACAGGTCGGTGCCGACGCCCGGCGAGTGCAGGATGTCGGTCAGCGGGACGTAGGCCGTCCAGCCGAAGTCGGCGGCACCACCGGGGGTGATGAAGCCCGCGGTCGCCATGGTCGCGCCGAACGCATACAGCCAGTAGCTGAAGGCGTTCAAGCGCGGGAAGGCGACGTCGGGGGCGCCGATCTGCAGCGGCAGGATGATGTTGGCGAAGCCGAACACGATCGCCGTCGCGTAGAACAGCAGCATGATCGTGCCGTGCATGGTGAACAGCTGGTTGAACTGCTCGGGCGAGAGGAACTGCAGACCCGGGCGCGCCAGCTCACCACGCATCATCAGCGCCATCAGGCCACCGATGAGGAAGAAGACCATCGAGGTCGTCAGGTACATGACGCCGAGGACCTTCGGGTCGGTCGTGGTGACCATCTTGTAGATGAACGACCCCTTGGGACCGGTCCGCGCCGGAAAAGGCCGAGTCGCTTCTAATTGAGGGACTGGCTGGGGCTCTACGGCAGTCACTGATCCTCCTGAAGGTGCCTTTAGGTCGCTCCGCAGGCTCCACTGTCAGCATGTGTCCGGGGGCGCCCGGGCACACGACGGTTAGCTTGCGCTCTTCGAATCGTAAACCGTGCTGCCGCAGCGGACCGAGCGGGTCCTACTCTGTGTCGTATTCGCGGCCCGTCGCGGCACGTTTTCGCTGCCCCGGCCGGGTGTGGCGGTCCCGGCGGGACCGATGAGTTCCGCTGCCCGGCACCGTCTGTATCGGTGACACCGCCCTCGATCCGCCGAGGGCGGTGCAGTACCGAGGAGAGCGCAGATGGCACAGAACGCAGCGCACCGGACCGGCGATCCCTGCTGGGTCGACGTCTACAGTTCCGACCCCGACCGCACGATCGCCTTCTACGGAGAACTGTTCGGCTGGACCGCCGAACGCGACGACGCCTTCGGTGGCTACATCACCTTCCGCAAGGACGGCAAGGCCGTCGGCGGCGGGATGGGCCGCATGCCCGACGATCCCGACAGCCCGGACCAGTGGACGGTCTACCTGGCCGTCGACGACGCGGAGGCCACGGCGAAGGCGGCCACCGAGCACGGCGGGCAGATCGTCGTGCCGCCGATGCAGGTGGGCGACCTGGGTTCGATGGCGATTCTCGGTGATCCCGCGGGCGCGGGTGTCGGGGTCTGGCAGACCGGCACCTTCGCCGGGTTCGAGGCCGTCGGGCTGGTCGAGGGCGGAATGTGGCGCGAGCACCACGGCACACCGTCCTGGTTCGAATTGACCACTCGCGACTTCGCGGGCGCGATTGCCTTCTACAGCGCGGTGTTCGGCTGGGACGACCTGTTCCCGATCTCCGAATCACCGGAGTTCCGCTACAGCACGCTGCACTCCACCGAACCGATGCGCGGTGGTGTCATGGACGGGTCGAGTTTCCTGCCGGAAGGCTCGCCGGGCGGCTGGTCGGTGTACTTCGGCGCCGATGACGTGGACGCGACGATCGCGAAGGCGGTGCAACTGGGCGCCACGGTGACCGCACCCGCCGAGGACACCGCCTACGGCCGGCTGGCCACCATCGTCGACCCCAACGGCGCCCGCTTCAGCATCGGCGGCGACAAGGGCTGAGTACCGGCCGACCTCACCGGCGGATCGCGGGTGCGCGCCTGTACCCTCACCCGCATGCCGGTGAGCGCGATGGGCCTTGCACGCACCCGAATCCGCACGATCATGGGCGCCGTCGTCGTCGGCTGCGCCGCGCTGGCCGGCGCGGGTTGCGCGACGCCGGCCGATGATTCGGCCTCGATCATCCGCACCACGACCAATATCGCCGGTGCGGGCGTGGTGGGGCTGGAACGCGATACCGCGCACGCGTGCAGCCTGCCCACCGCGCCCGATCCGGCCGCCGGCGCCACCCGCACCATCACCCACCCGTTCGGCGTCACCGAGGTGCCCGCCGATCCGCAGCGCATCGTGGTGCTCAGCACCGCCGCGCTGGACGCGGTGTGCGCGGTGGGCCTGTGGGAGCGGGTGGTCGGCGCGGCCACGGTCGAGGGGCCGAGCCCGCAGCCCGGCTATCTGGGCACCGGCATCGCCGAGATTCCCGGTGTCGGCACGGTGGCGCACCCCGATCCGGCGTTGATCGCCGCGCTGAACCCCGATCTCATCATCGGTGACATGCCTACGCCGGGCGCCGATTTCGGTGCGCTGTCGGGGATCGCGCCGACGGTGCTGGTGGGCGTGACGGGTGGCTGGCAGGACCAGTTCACCACCATCGCCGCGAGCCTGGGTCGTTCCGGGGCGGCCGAGACGGCGCTGGCGAACTTCCGCACCGAGGCCGCCGACGCCGGAAACGCGGTGGCCGCCAACCTGACTCAGGCCTCCATCGTCCGCTTCACCGCCGACGGCACCCGGGTGCTCGGCAACGAGACCATGCCCGCGCAGGTGCTGGCCCTCACCGGCGCGCATCGCCCGACCGCCCAGCGCGGCGGCTCGTTCGACGTCGACGAATCCGATCTGCAGCCGGTGGAGGGCGATCTGATCTATGTCATGTTCGCCGGTCCGGAGGGCCGCGAGCACGGCGAAGCGGTGCTGCGCTCGGACGAGTGGAAGGCCCTCGGCGCGGCCACCGATCGGCGGGTGTTCGCCGTGGACGACGCCCTGTGGCACACCCAGGGCCTGACCGCTGCCCGCGCCGTGCTCACCGATCTGCGCAATACCCTCAACGCCTACGTCACCGACTGACCCCTCCGGGTGCACCCTGGGTGGGTAAACCGCCACCCTGAGAGGGTGCGGGCCCGCGCCTTGGGGTGCTGCCGCGCGGGGCTCGCGGCGGCGAGAGTGGAAGACACCGAACATCGCCTTCCATTTCGCCACCGAGGGGACTTCGCACCATGCACACTTCAGTCGAATCGCACACCGGCACCGTCACCGCGCTGCCGACGATCCGGCCCGCCGCGGTCGATCCGCAGGCGGTCGTGCTCTCCGCCGCGGATGTCTCCCTGTCCTATGCCGAGCTGGACAGCTGGTCGAATCGGCTGGCCCGGCTGCTGCTCGAGATCGGCGCCGGTCCGGGCATCCGGGTCGCGATCGCCGTGGACGAGCCGGTGGAGGCCGTGGTCGCCGAACGCGCCGTGGTCAAGATCGGTGCCATCCCGATGACGATGCGGACCGGCGAATCCACCGCCTTCGGCACCGGCATCGGCGTCACTACCAAGGACGAGCGCGCCCATCTCGACGACCGGATCACCTGGCTGGTGCTCGACGACCGGTCGACCCTGCGCCGCTACCTGGCCGGCTCCGATGAGCCGCTGACCGAGGCCGATTTCGCGGTCACCGCGCGCTCGGCCTGAGCTGCGCTTTCCCGCTCGCCGCGCGGCGCGGCCGGAGCCGGAAATTTCCGGCCGCGCAGTGTGGCCGATCCGCCCACGGCGCACCCCGCACCGGTTCACACTGGACTTGCCGTGTTGTTGCTGCGCGGCGAGTACTACCTACCACCGGGATAGCTCGGGGGCGACTGCCTCGGTCGGCTACAGCGCGGTCGGAACGTAGGACTTCCATGACACAGCTATCCTCCGCACCCACCGACTCCGCACCCGCACTTCCGGCGGGCGCGTTCCCGCTCTCGGCCGCGCAGCGCGGCATCTGGTTCGCCCAGCACGTCGCGGGCGATACCCCGATCTCGATCGCCCAGTACATCGAGCTGGCGGGGCCCATCGATCCGACGGCGCTCGCGGATGCCGCCCGCCGGGCCGGACGCGAATTCGGCACCGGCTACCTGCGGCTGATCGAGGTCGACGGACATCCGTTCCAACTCGTCGATCCCACGTTGGACGACAGCATCCTGGAGTTGGACCTGCGCGGCGAGCCGGACCCGGAGGCCGCCGCCCACACCTGGATGCGCGCCGAATACGCCACGCCGCTCGAGCTCACCCGGGACCGGCTGGTGCGGATGGCGCTGCTACGGCTCGGCACCGACCGCTGGTTCTGGTACTCGCGGATCCATCACATCGTGCTCGACGGCATGGGCGCGCTGGCCATGGTGCAGCGCACCGCCGAGCTGTACAACGCCGCCGTCGAGGGCAGGCAGGCACCGCCGGGTAAGGCCGAGGATCTGCGCCGCATCGTCGACGCCGATCTGGCCTACCGCAGCTCGGACCGGTTCGCCGCCGACCGGGACTACTGGCGCGACCATCTGGCCGGGATGGCCGATCCGGTGAATCTGGCCAGCCGCACCGCCGAGGTGGAGGCGCATCCGGCGCGGGTGGCGGGTGCCCTGCCGGAGGAGGCGGCGGCTCTGCTGGACGAGGTGGCCGAGGCGGCGGGGTCGGGAATGGCGCCGACGGTGGTGGCCGCGTTCGCCGCCTACCTATCGGCGATGACCGGCGCCGGCGAAGTGGTGCTGAGCCTGCCGGTGTCCGCGCGGATCACCGCCACGCTGCGGCGGTCCGGCGGGATGATCGCCAATGTGGTGCCGCTGCGGCTGCGGCTGTCGCCGGCCATGACGGTGGGTGCGGCGATTCTGGCCGCGCAGGGCGAGCTGACCGGTGCGTTGCGGCGGCAGCGGTACCGGCAGGAGGACATCGTCCGCGATCTCGGCTGGGCGATGGACGAGGCCGCCTCGTTCGGTCCGACGGTGAATCTGATGATGGCCGATACCCGGATCACCCTGGGTGCGGTCGTCGGCCGGCTGCACGTGCTGACCTCCGGGCTGATCGATGATCTGTTCGTCAACCTGTATCCGGGGGTCGGCGGGGAGAGCACCCACATCGACTTCCAGGCCAATGCCAACCTTTACAGCGACGCCGAACTAGCCGCCCATCACGAACGATTCCTGCTGTTCCTGCACCGATTCCTGGCCGCGGGCATCGACGCGCCGCTGGCCACCATCGAGCCGCTGACCTACGCCGAACGCGGCGAACTGGTGCCCGCCCACGGCCCGGCCGGCGGCGGCCAGCACACCCTGCCCGAACTCCTCGCCGCGGTGCGCGACCCGGAGGCCGTCGCTCTGGTGGGCGGTGCGGCGCGGATGAGCTACCGGGAGGTCGACGAGTACACCAATCGGCTGGCGCGGGTACTGATCGCGGCCGGTGCGGGTCCCGAACGCGCGGTGGCGACAGCGATTCCGCGGTCGGTGGAGTCGGTGCTGGCGATGTTCGCGATCGCCAAGACCGGTGCGGCGTTCGTGCCGGTCGACCCGACGTATCCGGCCGACCGGATCGAGCACATGATCGATGACAGTGGGGTGGTCGCGGGGGTGACGGTGGCGGATGCGCGCACGGCGCTACCGGACCATGTGGGCTTGCTGGTCCTCGACGACTTCGCCACCGCCGAGTCGGTGGCCGCGCAGGATCCGGCACCGATCACCGACGCCGACCGCCGCGCGCCCGTGCGTTTGGACCAGGTCGCCTACGTCATCTACACCTCCGGATCCACCGGGCTACCCAAAGGTGTGCTGGTCTCCCATCGCGGCCTCGCCGATCTAGCAGCGGGTTCCGGCGCGGGTTTCGGTGTGGACGCCGATGCCGTTGTCGCGCACGCTGTCTCGCCCAGTTTCGATATCTCCGTCGAGGAGATCCTCATCGCCTACACCGCCGGTGCGACGCTGGTGGTGGTGCCGCCCGCCGCGTTCGCCGGCGAAGAGCTGGCCGAGGTGCTGCGCACCTACGAGGTCACCCACCTGAACGTCACGCCGACGGTGGTGGGATCGCTGGATCCGGCGACGCTGCCTCGGCTGCGCACGGTAGTCGTCGGCGGTGACGCCTGCCCACCGGAGCTGGTGAGTGCATGGGCGGGGCGCGCGCTGATCAATGGGTACGGCCCCACCGAAACCACCGTCACCGCCACCCTCACCGCCCCGATGACGCCCGGCGCCCCGGTCACCATCGGCAGTCCGGCGCGGGCGGTCCGTGCGGTGGTGCTGGATGCGTGGCTGCGCCCGGTGGCGCCGGGCGCGGTCGGTGAGTTGTATCTGGCGGGGCCGGGTGTGGCGCGCGGCTATCACCGGCGGACCGGGCTGACGGCGAGCAGGTTCGTCGCCGACCCCTTCACCCCGGGTGAGCGGATGTATCGCACCGGCGATCTGGTGCGCTGGATCCCCGTGCACGGACGGCATGAGCTGGAATACCAGGGCCGCAGCGATTTCCAGGTCAAGATCCGCGGCTTTCGCGTCGAACTCGGCGAGATCGACGACGCCTTGCAGCAGCAGCCCGGCGTGGATTTCGCGCTGACCCTCGGCGCCGAAACACCCTCCGGTTCAACAGCTCTGGTCTCGTACGTGGTCGCGACCGGCGAGAACGTACATCCGGAGGCCCTGCGGGCGGCGGTGGGCCGGACCCTGCCTGCCTACATGGTGCCCGCGGTGATCGTGATGCTCGACCAGGTGCCGCTCACCCCGTTGGGCAAGGTGGACCGCAAGGCGCTGCCCGCACCGGATTTCACTGCGAGAACCACCATCGGGCGGGCGCCGTCGACCCCGGCCGAGCACACGCTCGCCGCTCTGTTCGCCGAGGTCCTCGGCCTGGACGCGGTGGGCGTCGACGACAGCTTCTTCGCCCTCGGCGGTGACAGCATCGTCTCCATTCAGCTGGTGTCGCGGGCCAAGGCGGCGGGCCTGGGCTTCAGCGCGCGTGATGTGTTCGAGCGCAAGACGGTGGCCGCATTGGCCGCCGTGGCGACCGCGGTGGAGTCGGTGCGGGTGCGGGAGCTGCCCGGCGGTGGCGTCGGGCCGGTGGATCTCACGCCGATCGTGTGGGCGATGGTGGAGCAGGGCCACACCTGGGGCCGGTTCGCGCAAGCGGTGCTGATCGGGCTGCCGTCCGGGTTCGGCCGGGCAGAGCTGGGGGTCGCGCTGCGCGCCCTGTTCGATCGCCACGATGTGCTGCGGTCGACGTTCCGGCAGGTGGATGGCGAGTGGGAATGGGTTGTCGCCGAACGTGGTTCGGTCGAGGTCGACGCGCTGATCGATGTCGTGGCGGCCGGGCCCGACCCGGATGCGACCTGCGAACGCACCCTCCAGGAGGCCGCCGACCGGCTCGATCCCGCGACCGGCGCGATGGCGCGTTTCGTCATCGTCGAATGCGGCGACGCCGACCCGTTGTGCTGGCTGGTGCTGCATCACCTGGTCACCGACGGCATCTCCTGGCGGATCCTGCTACCGGATCTGGCGATTGCCGCCGCCGGTGGCGAGCTCGCTCCCGTCGGCACCTCGTTCCGGCGCTGGGCGCGCGCCCAGATCGAGCAAGCACCCCGCCGTGTGTCCGAACTTCCGGTGTGGCAACGCATTCTGTCCACCGACGACCCCGCCCTCGGCGCCCGCCGGCTGGACCCGACCATCGACGTGGTCGCGACCATGGGCCGTCACCGCACGACGATTCCGGCCGATATCGCCGATCCGGCGGTGACCACGGTGCCCGACCGTTTCCACTGCGGCGCCGACGACGTCCTGCTCACCGCGCTGACCATGGCCGTGTGCCGCTGGCGATCCCGCACCGGCACGCTGATCACCCTCGAAGGGCACGGGCGGGCCGAGGAGATCCTGCCGGGCGCCGACGTCGCCCGCACGGTCGGCTGGTTCACCAGCGTGTACCCGGTGGCGATCGACCTGGCCGGGATCGATCTCGACGACGCGTTCGCCGGTGGCGACGCCGCGGGCACGGCGGTGAAGGCGACCAAAGAACAGCTGCGCGCCATCCCGGACAAGGGCGTCGGCTACGGCATGTTGCGCTACCTCGACGCCGATTCCGCTGCGGCCCTGGCGGATACACCGCAACCGCAGCTCGGCTTCAACTACCTCGGCCGGGCCGGCACCGCCGACTCCGGCGCGTGGCTACCGCGCCGCTTCACCGCCACCCAGGACGAGCGCGCACCGCTGCCCGCCGTGATCGATATCAACGCCGTGCTCACCGACAGCGGGCTGGAGGTGACCTGGGATTACGCCGGCCGTCTGCTCGACGCCGACGACGTCGGCGAGCTCGCCGGCCTGTGGACGGCGGCGCTGCGCGCCTTGGTCGGGCATGCCGCCACCCCGGATGCCGGTGGACGCTCGCCGTCGGATTTCGACCTCGTCACCGTGACCCAAGCCCAGATCGACGACTGGGAACGGCAATACCCCGATCTGGTGGACGTGTGGCCACTGTCGCCGTTGCAGTACGGGCTGCTCTTCCACGCCCGCTACGACTCCGATACCGCCGACGGCTACACCGTGCAGTCGCTACTCACCCTCGCCGGCGTGGTCGATGCGGCCCGGCTGCGCGCCGCGGCGCAGGCGCTGGTGGACCGGCACGAGAACCTGCGGGTGGCGTTCACCGAAACCGCGGACGGGCCACGTCAACTGGTGCTCGGGGCGGCCGAGGTCGGCTGGCAGGAGATCGATCTCGGCCACACCGCCGAGAGCGAACGCGACCGCGAGCTCCAGCGGCTGATCGCCCTCGACGCGAACACCCGATTCGATCTCACCCGCCCTCCCCTGCTGCGGTTCACCCTCATCCACACCGGCCCGGACACCTACCGGCTGCTGATGACCAACCACCACCTGGTGCTCGACGGCTGGTCGACGCCGCTGCTGGTGCGCGAACTGCTCACCGTCTACGTCACCGCCGGTGACACCGGCGCCCTCGCGCCCGCCCGCTCCTACCGCGAATTCCTGGCCTGGCTCGCCGGACAGGACCAGGACGCGTCGATCCGGGCGTGGTCGGAGTACCTGGCCGGCGTCGACACCCCGACGCGAGCCGTGGCGTCGCTGGCCGATATCGAATCCCCGGAGACCGCGGAGCTGTCCGTCGAGCTCGACGCGGCGACCCTCGCCCGGCTGGAGTCGGCGGCACGCGACTGCGGCGCCACCGTGAACACCCTGGTGCAGACGGCATGGGCGATGCTGCTGGCCATGCTCACCGGTCGCACCGATGTGGTGTTCGGCGGCACGGTGTCCGGGCGCCCGCCCGAACTCGCCGGCGTCGAGGACATGGTGGGGTTGTTCATCAACACGCTGCCGGTGCGGGTGCGGTTCGAGCCGGGCGAGCCGGTGGCGCAGCTGCTCGCGCGGATGCAGGCCGATCAGGCGCGGTTGCTCGATCATCAGCATGTCGGACTGGCCGCCATCCACCAGGCCGTCGGGCTGCCGGAGCTGTTCGACACCCTCGCGGTGTTCGAGTCGTATCCGATCGACCGGGAGGCGCTGTCGCAGGCCCTCGACATCGCCGGCATGCGGGTGCTCGACGTGACGGGCACCGACGCCACGCCATACCCGTTGAACCTGATGGTGATTCCACTGCGCGGGTTCGACGGGCGCGATTCGCTGCGGATCACCCTGAAATACCTCGCCGATCACATCGGCGCGAACGAGGCCGGACCCCTGCTGGATCGATTCGTGCGGCTGCTCACCCAGCTCGCCGACGATCCGCACCGCCCGGTCGCCCGGCTGCATTACTGCGACGACGCCGAACTGGCCGAACTCGCGCCGGTGCAGGGCCCGCCGTCGGCACCGCAGCGTCCGCTGCCCGATATCCTCGCCGACGGCGCCCGCATCGACAGCGCCGCGATCGCGGTGGACGCCGGCGAGCTCACCATGAGCTACGGCGACCTCGATGCCTGGTCCAACCGGTTCGCCCGCGTGCTGTTGCGCCGCGGCGTCGGCCGCGAGGTGTTCGTGGTGCTGGCGCTGACCCGTTCGCTGGAATCGGTGGTCGCGGTGTGGGCGCTGGCCAAGACCGGTGCGGCGTTCGTGCCGCTGGACCCGAGTCATCCGGTGGAGCGCATCGAACACATGCTCACCGATTCGAAGGCCCCCATCGGGGTGACGGTGACCGAGATCGGCGAGGCCCTGCCCGGCACCATCGACTGGCTGCTGCTCGACGACCTGCCCACCATGCGCCGCGCCATGACCGTCTCGGCCGCCCCGATCACCGACGCCGAGCGCGGCGGCCCGATCGACCTGGACCAGACGGCGTATCTGATCTACACCTCCGGCTCCACCGGCAAACCCAAGGCGGTCCTGGTGAGCCATCGCGGTATCGCGAATCTGGCTGCGGGCAAACGGGAATCGCTGGGTATCGACCCGGCGGCGGCGGTGTTGCAGGTGGCCTCGCCGAGCTTCGACGCGTCGGTGTCGGAGCTGGTGATGGCGCACAGCGCGGGCGCGCGGCTGGTGGTCTCGCCGCCGGAGGTCTACGGCGGCAGCGAACTCCAGCAGTTGCTGCGCGCCCGGGGCGTCACCCATGCGGTGATCACGCCGTCGGCGCTGGCCACCATGGAACCCGACGGGCTGTCACAGCTGCGGCTGCTGGCCGTCGCCGGGGAGGCCGCGACCGCGGAGCTGATCGCGCGGTGGGCGCCGGGGCGGCGCATGGTGAACGTCTACGGTCCCACCGAATTCAGTGTGTGGGCCACCGGTCCCGCCGAGCTCGTCCCGGAGGCGCCGATCACCATCGGCGGGCCGATCCGCGGGGCGTCGGCGCTGGTGCTCGACACCTGGTTGCGGCCGGTGCCGGTCGGGGTCGCGGGCGAGTTGTACCTGGCCGGACCGGCCCTGGCCCGCGGCTATTTCAACCGGTCTGCCTTGACCGCTGGGCGTTTCGTCGCGAACCCGTCGGGTGCGCCCGGTGAGCGGATGTACCGGACCGGCGACATGGTGCGCTGGGTGCGCGACGGCGATTCCCGGCTCACATTGGAGTACTTGGGCCGCAGCGATTTCCAGGTGAAGATCCGCGGCCTGCGCATCGAACTCGGTGAGATCGACGCGGTGCTGTCGGCGGCCGAGGAGGTCGAATACGCGGTCACCATCGGCCGCGCCGGACCGGCCGGGACGACGGTGCTGGTGTCGTATGTGCTCCCCGCCCCGGGGGCGGTGCTCGATCCCGAGCAGTTGCGGGCCCGGGTCGCCGCCGAACTGCCCGGTTACATGGTGCCCGGTTATGTCGTTGTGCTGGACGATATTCCGCTGACGCCGGTCGGCAAGCTGGATCGGGTCGCGCTGCCGGTGCCGGATTTCGCCGCGGCCCGGCGGCCCTATCTCGCCCCGCGCGGACCGGTGGAGCAGACCGTCGCCGCGGTGTTCGCCGAGGTGCTCGGCAGCGAACGGGTCGGCGCCGACGAGTCGTTCTTCGAACTCGGCGGCAATTCGCTCAGCGCGACCAGGGTGGTGGCGCGGGTGAATGCGGCGCTCGGCTCGACCGTCGCGCTGCGCGATCTGTTCGACGCGCCCACCGTCGCCCAGCTGTCGGCGCGGATCGTGCCCGCCACCGACGGTGCCCGCGGCCGGTTCGTGCTCGCGCCGCGGGTGCGACCGGACCGGGTGCCGCTCTCGCCTGCTCAGCAGCGCATGTGGGTGCTCAACCGGATGGACCCGGCATCGGCGGCCTACAACATCGCCGTCGCGCTGCGCCTGACCGGCGATCTCGACCGCACCGCCCTGCACCGCGCCCTCACCGATGTGGTGGAGCGGCACGAAAGCCTGCGCACCATCTACCCCGCCGACGCCGAGGGACCGCGCCAGGTGGTGATCGGCGCCGAGGTCGCCACGCCGGATCTCGAGGTCACCGACACCGACGACGGCGCCGCACTGCGCGTGCGCATCACCGAACTCACCGGCGTCGGATTCGACATCACCGAGCAGCCCCCGCTGCGGCTGGGCCTGTTCCGGCTCACCGGCACCGCCGAACCGGTGCATGTGCTGGTCCTGGTGGTGCATCACATCAGCGCCGACGGATTCTCCATGACGCCGCTGGCCACCGACCTGATGGCCGCCTATGCAAGGCATCGGTCCGTCCCGGTCGGCGGTGCGGCCGCGAGCGCGGGCGAATTCGAGCAAGCACCGCTGCCGGTGCAATACGCCGATTTCGCGCTGTGGCAGCGCGAGCTGCTCGGCGACGAATCCGATCCGGAATCGATGGCGGCCCAGCAGATCCGGTACTGGACCGACACCCTCGCCGGCGCCCCCGATGTGCTCGATCTGCCCGCCGACCGACCACGTCCGGCGGTGCAGTCGATGCGCAGCGCGGATGTGGATCTCACCATCGACGCCGCACTGCACCGGCGGCTCACCGAACTGGCCGCGGCGCAGGACGCCAGCCTGTTCATGGTGCTGCACGCGACGCTGGCGGCCGTGCTGGCCCGGCTCGGCAGCACCGACGACGTGGTGATCGGTACCCCCGTGGCCGGTCGCGGCGACGAGGCACTGGACCAGCTGGTCGGCATGTTCGTCAATACCCTGGCCTTGCGCACACCGGTGGATCTGCGGTCGGGCTTCGCCCGGTTCCTCGCCGCGGTGCGGGCGCGGGATCTGGATGCGTTCGCCGCCGCCGATGTGCCCTTCGAGCGGCTGGTGCAGGTGCTCGATCCGCCGCGCTCGACCGCGCACCACCCGATCTTCCAGGTGTCGCTGTCGTTGCAGAACTTCGTCGAACCGGTCCTCGAACTTCCCGGACTGCGGGTGCAAGTGCAGGACTTCCAGCGCGACAGCGCGCAATTCGATCTCATTCTCGATCTGCGCGAACGCTTCGGGCCGGACGGCCCCGGGGGCGTGCACGGGCTGCTGACCTACGCCACCGACCTGTTCGAACCCGAGACCGCGGCGACGCTGGCCCGGCGATGGGTCCGCCTGCTGCACGCCGTCGTCGCCGATTCCGACATCGCGCTCGCCGAGATCGATCTGCTCGACGACGCCGAACGCGCCGAACTGGTGCCGGTGCGCGGACCCGAGAGCGCCGGGACCACCACTCTCGCCGAGATCCTGGCGCAGTCGGCCCGGCGGTATCCGGATCGTCCCGCGATCATCGCGGACGGACAGGTCAGGACCTACCGCGAGCTCGATGCCGACGCCGACCGGCTCGCCGCACAGCTGGCCGAGGCCGGTGTGGGGCCAGAAACCGTTGTCGCCCTGGGTATGCCACGATCGGCCGCCCTGCTCACCGCCATCTGGGCGACCGCGAAGACCGGCGCGGCATTCCTCCCGGTGGACCCGAGACATCCGGTGGACCGGATCGAGCACATGCTCGGCGATTCCCGGGCCCGACTCGGCGTCACCGTGGCCGCCCACCGGGCCGCGCTGCCCGACAGCACACAGTGGTTGGTGCTGGACGGCCAGACCGCAACCCAGCCGGCGGCACCGACCACTCCGCATCCGGATCAGCCCGCGTGGTTGATCTACACCTCCGGGTCGACCGGTACACCGAAGGGCGTCACCGTCACCCATCGCGGGCTCGCCGATCTGGTTGCCGCCCAACGCGAACTGCTCGGGCTGAACGAGCAGGCCCGGGTCCTTCAGGTGGCGTCGCCGAGCTTCGACGCCTCGATCTTCGAGGCGCTGATGGCGTTCGGTGCGGGTGCGGCCGCCGTCATCGCGCCGCCGGAGGTCTACGGCGGCACCCCACTGGCCGAGCTGATCGCCACCGAGCAAGTCACCCATCTGGTGATCACGCCGTCGGCGCTGGCCACCGTCGACGCCGGCGCGGTATCGAGCGTGCGGATGCTGGCCGTGGCGGGCGAGGCGGTCGGCGCCGAACTGGTCGAGCGCTGGTGCGCCGGCCCGCATCGGCGGATGCTGAACCTGTACGGGCCCGCCGAATTCACCATCTGGGCGACCGCCTCGCAGCCGCTGCGGCCCAACGCCCCGGTCACCATCGGCACCCCGATTCGCGGGGCGGCGGTGCTGGTACTCGACGACCACCTGCGCCCGGTGCCGGTGGGTGTCGCGGGCGAGCTGTACCTGACCGGCCCCGCCCTCGCGCGCGGGTATCACGACCGGCCGGGCCTCACCGCCGCCCGCTTCGTCGCCGACCCGTTCGGTGCGCCCGGCTCCCGGCTCTACCGCACCGGCGACCTCGCCCGCTGGGTGCGCACGAATACCGGCAGGGTGGAGCTGGAGTACCTGGGCCGCACCGATTTCCAGATCAAGGTGCGCGGGCAACGCGTCGAGCTGGGCGAGATCGATGCCGTGCTCGGCCGCGCCGACGGCGTCGACTTCGCGGTCACCCTCGGCGTCGCGGGACCCACCGGTGCCACGGCGCTCGCGGCGTATCTGGTGCGCGCCCCTGGCACCGAGATCGATGTCGAGGCGGTGCGCGCGTTCGCCGCCGACATCCTGCCGTCGTACATGGTCCCCGCGGCCTTCGTGGTGCTCGACGAGATCCCGCGCACCGCCGTCGGCAAACTCGACCGCGACGCGCTGCCCGCACCGGATTTCGCCACCGAGCAGACCGCCTACCGCCCGCCGCGCACCCCCACCGAGCGGGCCCTGGCCGAAATCTTCGCCGAACTGCTGGGCCGCGAGCGGGTGGGCGCCGACGATTCGTTCTTCGCCCTCGGCGGTGACAGCATCCTGGCCATTCAGCTGGTGTCGCGGGCGAAACTGCGCGGGGTCAGCTGCACGCCGTTGCAGGTGTTCGAGCATCGCACCGTCGCGGCGTTGGCCGCTGCCGCCGACGCGGCGGGTCCCGCGGTGACGCTCGAGGAACTGCCCGGCGGCGGTGTCGGCGAGCTCCCGCTCACCCCGATCGTGCGGTACATGATCGAACGCGGCGGCGATTTCCGCAGATTCGCCCAGACCGCGGTGCTCGAACTGCCGCCGGGAATCGACCGCACCCGGCTGGTCGCGACCCTCACCGCCGTCGTCGACCGGCACGACATGCTGCGGTCACAGCTGCGCCGCGAGGGTACGGATTGGCAGTGGAGCGTCAGCGAGCCCGGCTCGGTCGATGTCGGGGCGCTGGTGCACCGGATCACCCACGACGCCGGCGCCGATCCGGTCGAACTGCACGAATTCGCGGTCACCGCACTGGATTCGGCGCTGCACCGGCTCGATCCGGCCGTCGGCGTGCTCGCCCAATTCCTCTGGCTGGACCCGGTGGGTGCGGCGGGCGCCAGGACCGAACCGGGCCGGCTGATCGTGGTGCTGCACCATCTCGCCGTCGACGCGGTGTCCTGGCGCATCCTGGTGCCCGACCTGATCGCGGCCTGGGCGCAGGTCAGCGCCGGTACCGTGCCGGTGCTCGCCGAGACCGGCACCTCGATGCGCCGCTGGTCGCACGCGCTGACCGAACAGGCGCACAGCGAGCACTTCGTCGCCGAACTCGACTACTGGCGCTCGGTGGTGGACGGGCCCGATCCGCTGATCGGCCCGCGCGCACTGGATCCGGCGATCGACCTGTCCGATACCCTGCGCATCGTCGAGGTGGACGTGTCCGCCGACGTCACCGCGGTGCTGCTCGCCGATCTGCCGCGGCTGTCCGGCGGCGGCGTCAACGACGGGCTGCTCACCGCGCTCGCTCTGGCCCTGGTGCGCCGGCGCGGGTCCGCCGAGACGTCCGCGCTGATCCGGCTGGAGGGCCACGGCCGGCAAGAGGACGTGGTGCCCGGCGCCGACCTGTCCCGCACGGTCGGCTGGTTCACCAGCCTGTACCCGGTGCGTCTGGCGCTCACCGGCATCGACCTCGACGAGGCGTACGCCGGCGGTCATGCGATGGGCGCGGCACTGCGAGCCGTCGAACGCACGCTGCGCGCGGTGCCGGACAAAGGCATCGGCTTCAGCATGCTGCGCTACCTGAATCCCGAGACCTCAGAGCAACTTCCGCGCGAACTGCCCGGGCAGGTCACCTTCAACTACCTCGGCCGCTACTCCACCGCCGATATCCCGGCCGGCCTGGAGGGGCTGGGCTGGCTGCCGACCGACGACCTCGGCGAGCTGCCCGCCCCCGAGCATCCGGATGTGCCGCTGATGGCCGCGCTCGCGGTGGATTCGGTGGTCATCGGTGATCGGTTGCACGCCAGTTTCGGCTATCCGCGCACCCTGCTCGACCGCGTCGAGGTCGAGGAACTGGCCGCGCTGTGGGTCGATGCGCTCAGCGCCCTCGCGACCTACGCGTGCTCACCGGAAGCCCAGCGCACCGAAGCCGCACCCGCGTCGCCCTCGCCGACCCCCGGACTCGGTCTCGATGTGCTGCTGCCGATCCGCCCCGACGGCAGCGAACCCGCCCTGTTCTGTGTCCATCCCTCCTCCGGAATGGCGTGGAGCTACCTGGGTTTGGCCGAACGGCTGCGGCCAGGCCGGCCGATCTACGGACTCCAGGCGCCCGACCTGTCCGGTCGCGAACCGTCGGCCCGCTCCATCGACGAATTCGCCGAATGCTACATCCGCGAGATCCGCACCGTTCAGCCCGAGGGCCCGTATCACCTGCTCGGCTGGTCCTTCGGCGGGCTCATCGCCCACAACATGGCGGCGAAACTGCGGGCCCAGGGCCTCGAGGTCGGCGTGGTCGCGCTGCTGGACGCCGATACCGCCGATATCGACGGCGACAGCATCGACCGGCTCACCCCCGGCGCGTTCGTCAACAGTTTCGGCGCCGTCTTCGGCATCGACAATGTGCCCGCCGACGCCAGCGCACACGAAGCGGCCGAGCTGATCCGCGAACGCTTCGGCGGCGTCTCGGTCATCGATGCCGCCACCATCGAACGAATGGCCGGCTCCTACAACGCCTCGGCGCGCACCCGCACCGGCTACCAACGTCCGCGCTACGACGGCGACATCGTCTACGTCAGCGCCACCGTCGACAGCTCCCCCATCTTCGGGCCCGAGGGCTGGCGGCCCTACGTGACCGGCACGATCACCAACCACGACGTCGATGTCACCCACGACGAACTGACCACACCGTACGCGTTGTCGATCATCGCGCAGGTGCTCGATACCCACCTGGGAGGCCCGCAATGAGTCCCGACCACGGCGTCCTCGTCGAGGGCCTGGAGAAATCGTTCGGCGCCGTCCACGCCCTGCGCGGCGTCGACTTCCACGCCGCGCCCGGCGAGGTCCTCGGCATCCTCGGCCCCAACGGGGCGGGCAAGACGACGACGGTGAACATCCTGTCGACGCTGATCCCACCCGATCGCGGCCGCGCGGTGGTCGCCGGCCACGATGTGGTCGCCGATCCGGCCGCGGTGCGCCGCTCCATCATGCTGACCGGCCAGTACGCGGCCCTGGACGACATGCTCAGCGGCTACGAGAACCTGGTCATGTTCGGCAGGCTGATGGGTTTGCGCAAACGCGCCGCCCGCGCCCGCGCTGACGAACTGATCGCCGCCTTCGACCTGGTCGCGGCGGCCGGACGCCGGGTGGGCACCTATTCCGGTGGGATGCGCCGCCGCATCGACATCGCCTGCGGGCTGGTGGTGCGGCCCGATGTGGTGTTCCTCGACGAACCGACCACCGGCCTGGATCCGCGCAGCAGGCAGGGGGTCTGGGATCTGGTCGCCGGCTTCCAGCGGGCCGGCATCACCACCCTGCTCACCACGCAATACCTGGAAGAAGCCGATGCGTTGAGCGACCGGATCATCGTCATCGATCACGGCGTGGTGATCGCGGCAGGCACCGCCGACGAGCTCAAGGCCCGCACCGGCGGCAGCTACTGCGAAGTCGTCCCGCTGGATCTCGGCGATCTGCCCGCCATCGCCGAAGCGCTCGGTTCGCTACTGCCCGAAGGCAATCGGGCCATGTTCACCACTGAATCCGACCGCATCGCCATCCCCGCCCCCGACGGCGCGAAAACCCTCGCCGAGGCGCTGCGCCGGTTGGACGCGGCCGGCGTCGAACTGGTCGACATCGCTTTGCGCCGGCCCTCGCTCGACGACGTCTTCCTCCAGCTCACCGGACACCTCGCCACCACCGAGACCGCCGACGAGCCGGAACCCGCCGCGGTCCAGGCGCTGTCATGACCACGGCCATTCCCCTGACGCACACCCGGGCCAGACCGGTCACCACCGCGCAATGGTGGGTGCTCACCGCCCGATTCATCGTGCCATCGGTGAAATCCGGTGAGGTGCTGTCCTCGGTACTCGCGCCCGCCGCGTTCACCGCGAGCTTCTATCTGCCGTTGAAGACGGTGATGATGTTCGCGGGCACCGGTTTCAGCAGCTACGCGCAGTTCATGATGCCGATCGTGATCCTGCAAGCCGCGGCGTTCACCGCCATCTCGGCGGCGTTCCGGTCGGCCACCGACGCCGTCGCCGGGCTCAACCGCCGCTTCGGGGCCATGCCGATCAATCCGTTCGTCCCGGTCGCGGCGCGCATGTCCGGCAATGTGTTCCGGCTGGTCATCGCGCTCACCACGGCGCTGGTGTGCGGGCATGTGATCGGGTTCCGGTTCCGGCTCGACGCCCTGCACACGCTGGGGTTCCTGTTGTTCGCGTTGCTCATCGGCATCGCGCTGACGCTGGCCGCCGACGTCATCGGGACGCTGTCGAAAAGCCCGGAAGCCATCACGCAGGCGCTGGTGCTGCCGCCGCTGATTCTCGGGATGCTCTCGACCGGGCTCGCACCGGCCGCCCAATTCCCGGAGTGGGTGCAGCCGTTCGTGCGCAACCAGCCGATCTCCCAGTTCGTCATCGCGTTGCGCGCCCTGGCCGGTGACACCCTCGGCAACGCCGGCGAGGTGACGTGGGCGCTGATGGGTCCGCCGCTGGCGTGGGCCTTCGGCATCCTGGCGGTCTGTGTGCCGGCGGCCGTGCGGCTGAGTGCGCGGAGGCAATGATGACCCTGCCCGTCACCGGATCCGCCGATCTGCGCGCCGCACCCGAATCCTCGGCCGCCGCCCTGATCCGGCACACCGTCATCCAGACCCAGCGGCTGCTGCTGCGCTGGGCCCGCAACCCCATCACGCTGCTGGAGACTCTGCTCATCCCCTGCCTGCTGCTGCTGATGCTCGACATCGTGGTCGGCGGGCAGATCCAGAAGTTCACCGGTCAGGACGCGCTCTACGGGTCGGTGCCGATGGTCGCCGTCGTCGGCGCGTTGTCGGGCGCGGTGGCCGGCGGGGTGCTGCTGGGGCGCGAACGCGATGCCGGGCTGCTCGCCCGGTTCTGGGTGCTGCCGGTGCATCGCGCGTCGGGTCTGGCCTCGCGCATCCTCGCCGAGGGGTGCCGGATCTTCGCAGGCACCGTCACCGTGGTCATCGTCGGCTATCTGCTCGGGTTCCGGTTCCAGCAGGGCCTCGGCGCGACGATCGCGTTCCTGCTCGTGCCCACCCTGTTCGGGCTGGCCTTCGCCACCGTCGTCACCGCCGTCGCGGTCTTCACCGCCAAAGCCACCCTGGTGGAAGGCATCACGATCCTCACCTCGCTGATGATGTTCTTCAGCACCGGATTCGTCCCGCTGGCCGCCTACCCGCAGTGGCTGCAACCGATCGTGCACAACCAGCCGATGTCGACCGCCGTGGACACCATGCGCGCCCTGGCCCAGGGCGGCGAACTGGCCCGGCCGCTCACCCTCACCCTGCTCTGGTCAGCCGCCGCGATCGTGCTGTTCGCGGTACCGGCCACCCTCGGGTACCGGCGCGCCAGCAGGCGGTAGCCGCCCCCGCTCACAGCCAACTCCCAGCTGATGTCCAGCCGAGCCGCAGCCGCCGTCCCTAGCGTCGAACCCGACACGCTGGATCGAGGGAAGGATTGTCGTGGGCAAACGACACGAACACGACCTGGTGCTCGCGCATGATCTGCGGGTGATGTCGCGGCGGCGCGCGCTGTGGATGTTCGGCGCCGCCGCGGGCGCCGGTGCGGCCGCGGTGGCCGCCGGATGCGCGACCGACAGCGCCACCGAGGCCGCGACGACGAGCACCGCGGCCACCTCCACCGCCACGCCCGCCGCCGCACCGGCCGAAACCGCGGGCCCCTACCCCGGCGACGGCTCCAACGGCCCCAATGTGCTGATCGAATCCGGCGTCGTCCGCTCCGACATCACCGGCAGTTTCGGCGCCTACACCGGCGTCGCCGACGGCGTGCCGCTCACCATCGACCTCACCCTGCACGATCTGGCGAAGGGCACTCTCGGGGCGGGGATGGCACTGTATCTGTGGCACTGCGACCGCGAAGGCCGCTACTCGCTCTACAGCGAGGGCGTCACCGAACAGAACTACCTGCGCGGCGTCCAGGTCGCCGGCACCGACGGCAAGATCAGCTTCACCTCGATCTTCCCCGCCTGCTACGACGGCCGCTGGCCGCACCTGCACTTCGAGGTCTACGACACCCTCGAATCCGCCGTCGCCGGCGACAACGCCCGCCTCACCTCCCAGATCGCCCTGCCCCAGGACGTCTGCGAAGCCGTCTACGCCCACGACTCCGGCTACTCCGCCAGCATCCCGAATCTGTCTGCGGTCTCCCTGGATTCGGACATGGTCTTCGGCGACGGCTGGGACGCCGAACTGGCCACCGTCACCGGCACCCCCGCCACCGGCCTCACCGCCACCCTCACCATCGGCGTAGCCGAGAAATCCGCCAACACCTCCCCCGACAACGGCGCCCCCGCCGGCCCACCCCCAGGCGGCGGCACCGGCGCCCGCCCACCGGGCCCCCCACCCGGCGGCAGCCGCCCCCAACCCGGCAACTGAGGCGGGCGGCACCCCGGCGAAGCATCCCCACCTGCGGGTCCGGCAAATCCTTCGCGATCGTGCGCGACGCACCCGGCACCGCTGCACGCCCCGAGCCGGCGATGGCGGACAATGGGGCACACGGCAGCGGCCGCCACTGCTCCCCACCACATCGGTGAGCAGGGCCGCTCGACACAAGGTGTTGTGTTGCCAGGAGTTGTCACCCCCAAGGAGTAGTGTTCTGGGTGTAGGGAATTCCGTGACAGCAGCGTGCTCGGATGTGCGCGGGAAAGGCGTGGAGGCAGGATGAAACTGATCGATCGGGTGTCGGCCATCAACTGGAATCGGGTGCCCGACGAGAAGGATGCCGAGGTCTGGGACCGGCTGACCGGCAACTTCTGGCTGCCGGAGAAGGTGCCGGTGTCCAACGACATCCCGTCGTGGAACACCCTGACCGCCGACGAGAAGCAACTCACGATGCGGGTCTTCACCGGCCTCACCCTGCTCGACACCATTCAGGGCACGGTCGGCGCGGTGAGCCTGATCCCCGATGCGCTCACCCCGCACGAGGAGGCGGTGCTCACCAACATCGCGTTCATGGAATCGGTGCACGCGAAGAGCTACAGCTCGATCTTCTCCACACTGTGCTCCACCCGCGAGATCGATGACGCCTTCCGCTGGTCGGAGGAGAACCGCAACCTCCAGCGCAAGGCCGAGATCGTGCTGGATTACTACCGCGGCGACGAACCGCTCAAGCGCAAGGTGGCCTCCACGCTGCTGGAGAGCTTCCTGTTCTACTCCGGTTTCTACCTGCCGATGCACTGGTCCTCGCGGGCCAAGCTCACCAACACCGCCGACATGATCCGGCTGATCATCCGCGACGAGGCGGTGCACGGCTACTACATCGGCTACAAGTACCAGAAGGGCCTCGAGCAGGTCACCCAGGCCGAGCGCGACGAGCTCAAGAACTACACCTTCGAGCTGCTGTTCGAGCTCTACGACAACGAGGTCGAATACACCCAGGACCTCTACGACGAGGTCGGCCTCACCGAAGACGTCAAGAAGTTCCTGCGCTACAACGCCAACAAGGCGCTGATGAACCTCGGCTACGAGGGCCTGTTCCCGAAGGACGAGACCGAAGTCAATCCCGCGATCCTGTCGGCGCTCTCGCCCAACGCCGATGAGAACCACGACTTCTTCTCCGGTTCCGGATCCAGCTACGTCATCGGCAAGGCCGTCAATACCGAAGACGAAGACTGGGAGTTCTAGCCCCGGCACTGTTCTCGAGCCCGGCGGCCACGATTCGATCGCGGCGTCGGGCTCGAGTTATTTTGTCCGGTGACCGGTCCGGCTCGTGGGTCGGCGGGCACCCGAGGGAGTTTCGTTGTTGCGTCGCCTGGCGATCATTGCCGCAGTTGTGGTGGGCGGCGTCGGCTGTCAGCAGCAGAGCGCCTCCGCCCCGGTCGACGAGATCTGGTTCACCCCGGCGGTGTCGGAGGCGGAGGTTTCCGAAGTGTTCCAGCGGATTCGCAATGTCGATCCCTGTGCGCTGGTGCCTCGTTCGGCGCTGGAAGAGCACGGCACCGTCGACGAGGTGCGGATCGGCGGGCAGACCATCAACGGCTGCCGCGCCCGGCTCGACGCCGGCGGATCGGCGGTCGAGGCCGTCTGGTCACTGGCCTGGGCGCCGGCCGGCAGCGCGGTGGATGAGACCCGGCGCGTCGGTGAGGCCAAGGTCGAGGTCTTGTCACCGGAGGATCTGGGCTCCACCGCGGAGCCGAAACAGTGCTGGGTGACCGCCGAATTCCCGTCGATGACGCAGATCGCGCTGACCGTCGAGGCGCCCTCGCCGGTCGACACCTGCGCGGTCGGCAACGCGCTGATCGACACCGCGATCGAACAGCTGCCGGCCAGCCCCGGCTACGGCACCTCACCGGATTCGGTACGCACCGTCCTCACCGGCGCCGACCCGTGCGAGGCGCTGCCGAAACTGGCCGCCACGCCGCTGCCGGTGCACGACTATCAGGTCGCCCAGATCTGCCGCTTCGGCACCCCCGACGCACCGACGGCCATCGAATACGGCTACCAGACCGTGGACGAGATCGAGCACGACGAGACCATCACCGTCGACAAGCGCACGGTCTATGTCGGCCGGGTCGGCGGCGGCCAATTCATCGGCTACACCTTCGCGGTGGGCCAGGAGCTGCCCGGCGGCGCGCTGCCCGTCATCACCGTGCTCGGCAAGAACCAGCCGGAGGTCGAGCGGGCCCGCGATCAGCTGATGACGATGTATCCGCTGCCCTGATCGCGGGCTCCCCGGTTCAGATCCCGAGCACCAGCTTCGCGGTGGTGAAGTAGATGATCAGGCCGGTCGCGTCCACCAGCGTGGTCACCATCGGCGCCGACACCACCGCCGGGTCGATGCGCAGGCGCTTGGCCAGCAGCGGCATGGTGCCGCCGATGGTGGCGGCCCAGCCGCAGATCACGATAAGCGTGACGCCGACCACCACCGCGATGCGCGGTCCGACGAAGAACGCGCCGATCACCACACCCGCCCCGGCCAGCATGGCGCCGAGCACCAGACCCACCCGGCATTCCCGCCAGATCACCTTCAGCAGGTCACTGCCACGCACTTCGCCGACCGCGAGGGCACGCACACACGCGGTCGCGGCCTGCGCGCCGGCATTGCCGCCCGCGCCGATCAGCAGCGGAATGAACAGGGCCAGCTGGGCGGCCTGCTCGAGGGTGCCCTCGAAGAAGTCGGTCACGCTGACGGTGAGGGTCGCCGCCAGCAGCAACAGCAGCAGCCACAGCGCCCGGTAGCGGGCGAGCTGGAAGACGCCCGCGGCCATGTAGTGGCCTTCCCACGGCGAGGAGCCGGACTGCTTGGCGACGTCCTCGGTGTCGGCTGCCTCGATCACTTCCACCGCGTCGTCGAAGGTCAGCAGCCCGACCAGGCGATCCTCGCTGTCGACCACCGGCAGGTTGAGGTCGTTGGTCTCGCGCATCAACCGCGCGGCCTTCTCCGCGGAGTCGGTGGCGCGCACGAACGCCGGTTCGGTAACGACCAGATCGGCCACCATTGTTTCCGGGCTGCTGAGTACCAGTTCCCGCAATTCCACGATGCCGCGCAACCGGCGCCCGGTGTCGACGACCGGCAGGGTGTAGACGGTTTCGGCGCCGGAGCCCTTGAGCTGCACGGTGCGCAGCGCTTCGGCGACGGTCAGATTCCCCGGCAGCGCAACGACTTCCGGCGTCATGTACCGGCCGACCGAGCCCTCCGGGTAGCCCAGCAGGGCGGCGGTCATCCGGCGTTCGCGCGGGCTCAGCCCGGCCAGCGCCTTCTTGGCCACCTTGGCCGGCGCTTCGCGCAGCATGCGGGCCCGGTCGTCGGGCGCCATGGCCTCGACCAGCTCGCGGAAACTCTGATCCCGCATGCCTTGCAGGATCTGCTGCTGGTCGACCGGCTCGAGTTCTTCGAACACCGCCAGCGCGAGATCTTTGTCCAACAGCCGGAACGCCACACCCGCGCCGACGGCGTCCATGCGGGCGATCTCGTCGGCGATGACGTGCGGTGGGTGGGTGTCGAGCCAGTGCAGTGCGGCGTCGACGCGATGGCGTTCGACGACATCCTGCAAGGATTCCGACAGCGTGGGGCGCTCGTGGATCAGTTCGGTCTGCGACATGGCAAAGTCCTCGGCACAGCAGTGAGTTGGCGAGTGAATCGGAGAATCGACTTCACACCGCGGGCGCTCACGCCAGTCGCTACCGCCGGAAGAACGTGCTACCGGGAATGCGAAGGCGCGGCGCCGCGCGGCCTTCGACTGGGAGGTTCGCTGCGCATCGCAACACCACCTCCTCCGAAATCGCCGCCGCGTCACACCGCAGGCCGGACCCCTCTACCGGCGAACGGTCGCCCACCGGCTCTCATGCAAACGCATTCCCGTGCAGGATACATCCCATCAGTCCCACCCGCCCATCGACACGTCCCCCACCCGGCGTTTCGCCTCCCGGGCGTGTCGGTGATCTCCCATACGCGCCGCCCAGCCATCGTTCGGTTTCACACCGCGCTGGTCTGTCGGAATGTTGTTCGGGCTCGAATTGCGGCGGCTGACGGGGCCGCACGGCGCCTATGGGATCTGGTCAGAGCATGGCTGCTCGGTGTGCTCGCGGTGGCCGGGACACCCGGGTGAGGCGGCCCGGCCTCACAACTGCGGTAGATAGCTGATCTGCACCAGTTCCGGGGGGCGGGAGCGGGTGACGTAGGTGCCGCGGCCTGGGGGTTGGGGGGTGGGGCGGATGTTGGCGAGGAGGGTGCCCTCTTCGGGGGAACCGCTGAGGACCACGCCGTCGACGCCGAGGTCGCGCAGGCGGCCGAGGACGGGGTCGTGCAGGGCGAGGGTGGCGCCGGCGCCGGCGCGGGCGATGATCACGTGCAGGCCGATGTCGTGGCCGTGGGCGAGGTATTCGGCCAAGGGGGCGAGGGGGTTGCCGGTGGCGGCGGCGCAGACGCGTTCGTAGTCGTCGACGATGACGAACAGTTCCGGGCCCTGCCACCAGCTGCGTTCCCGCAGTTGCTGCGGGGAGATCTCCGGGCCCGCGCTGCGGTTGTCGATGAACTGCACGACCGAATCGACCGCCTCGGTGATCGCTTGCGGTGACGGCGCGTAGCGCGCGACCTGCGGCAGACCGGCCGAGAGGTCGAGCAGGCGGCGCGCCGGGTCGATGATGACGATGGCCGCCTCGTCCTCGGTGGCCGAGCGCCCGATCCCGTCGAGGATGTTGCCCAGCAGCGTGGTCTTCCCGGATTCGGCCTCACCGAACACCATCAGATGCGGTTGCTTCGCGAAATCCAGCACCAGCGGGGAAAGATCACTGGCCCGCAGCCCCACCACCACCTGCCGAGCGCTCTGCTCGATACCCTCGGCCTCCGCGATCGCCAGCACGTTCTCGCGGGCCACGCGCATCGGCAGCGCCCGCACCTCCGGTGCCCGCCGGCCCGGATACCGTTGTGCCAGCATGCGCGCCGAGGACAGCAGATCACCGCCCGACCCGCCCAACTGGGCCGGTGCCGCCAGCCGCGGCACGGCGATCATCATGGCCTTGATCGCCGCCCCGGCACGGATCACACCGCGTCCAGGAATGCTCGGAACCCGGGCGGCATCGTTCTTGTTGAACTCCGATTCGCTCGGATCGTCCAGGCGCAGTTCGAGTTTGGTGCCGAACCGTTCCCGGAAGGGCGGGCGCAGATGTGCCCAGCGCACCGCCGAGATGATGACGTGCACGCCGTAGCCGAGCCCGTCGGCGGTCAGGTCGATGAGTTGTTGTTCCAGGCCCTCGTCGTGGCGGCGGGCGTAGCCCCAGTCGTCGACGACGAGGAACACATCGCCGAAGTCCTCGGCCCGCACCGGATCCGACGCCATATCCCGCCGCCGGCGAAACTCCGCCATCGAACCGATGCCCAGTTCGGCGAAGCGGTATCGCCGGGCGGTGAGCACGGCCATCACCTCGGCGACGGTGCGCCGGATCCGGTCCGGCTCATGGCGTCCCACCACCGCACCCACGTGCGGAATCTGCTCCAGATCACCCAGCGTCCCACCGGTGTCGAGCACGTAGAACTGCACCTGTTCGGGAGTGTGGGTGGCCGCGGCGGACAGCACGATCGTCGCCAGCGCCGTCGATTTCCCGGCCCGCGTCCCGCCGACCACCGCGACGTTGCCGCCCTCACCGCCCAGCGACAGCACCAACGCCCGCTGCGCCTGCTCGAACGGATCGTCGACCACCCCGACCGGCAGTTCCAGCCTGCCGAATCCGCCGGGCGCCCATCGGTGGTCGCTGAGCAACTCCTGCACCGTCGCGGGTTCCGCCAGCGGTGGCAGCCAGATCCGGCGGGCCGGCTCACCGGCGGCCCGTACCTGCGCGACCAGCGAGTCCAGCAGTGTCCGCTGCACACCGCGCGTCTCGGGCTCCTGGTCGTGCCGCCGCTCCGGGCGGGCGAGGTAGGCCGTTTTGAACCGGATGGGCGCGGCGGCATCGGCTTTCAGGTAGGCGAAACCGGGCGTGCTCGGCAGTTCGTAGGCGTCGGGCACACCCAGCACCATCCGCGATTCGGCCGCGGAGAACATGCGCAGCCCGATCCGGAACGATAGATACGCCTCGAACGGCCCGAGCCGATAGCCTTCGAGCCGCGCCGACGACAACAGCAGATGCAGCCCGAGCGCCCGGCCACGGCGCGCGATCGCGACCAAGGTGTCGCCGAAATCCGGTTTCTGCGCGAGCAATTCGGTGAACTCGTCGATCACCAGCACCAGCGCGGGCAGCGGCGCGAGATCGCGACCACGGCGGCGCGCGGATTCGTAGGCGGCGATATCGGCGAAGTTGTGCCTGCGCAACATCTGCCTGCGGCGTTCGATCTCCCCCGCCAGCGTCGCCATCAGCCGATCCACCAGCGGCAACTCCGCGGCGAGCGCGTTGACCACCGCCGACACGTGCGGCAGCGGCCCGAGCCCGTCGAAGGTCTCGCTGCCGCGGAAGTCGACGAGCAGGAAGTTCACCGCCTCCGGCGGATGGGTGACGGCCAGCCCCAGCACGATGTCCTTGAGCAGCATCGACTTACCGGACCCGGCGGCGCCGACCACCAGCCCGTACTGCCCCATCCCCGATTCGCCGACCTGCTTCAGATCCAGCTCCACCGTCTCCCCCAGGTGGGTGACGCCGATCGGGATGCGCAGCCGCTCGTGTTTGGAACGATGCTGCCAGGCCACCTCGAGGTCGAGCCGGTCGTCGGCGCCGATCCCGAACAGGTCGGCGAAATCGACATTGCCGTCGAAGGACGGGCGCCGGGTCTCGCCGTCGGCCGGACGGGCCGGCCAGGCCGCCGCCACCCGGCTCACCAGTTCGGCGGCGCCGTCGGCCAGATCGGGCAGCACCATCTTGTCCGGTGGCAGCTCCCGCAGGTCGGGCATGGCGATGCGGAACGGACGCCCCCGATAGAGGGCCCAGCCGGGTCCGTCGGGCAGCCGCGCGGCCCGTTCGGCATGGATGCGCGATTCGTGCGGGCGATGCAACCGCAGCTCGATATGCGACGGCAGCAGATCGGCCAGCCAGTCCGGCGCCTCACTCCAGTCGCGCACGGTCGCCACCACATGCACGCCGTATTCCGGGCCGGCACTGGCCACTTGCCGCAGGATCGCCGCGAAATCCGGGATCTGCTCGCAGAAATCGCCCCACCGGTCCAGCAGCAGGAAGATGTCGGCGGCGGGCCCGCCGACCAGCACCGACCGCGCCGCGCGCAGACTGGCCGGTGAGTCGATGTTGTTGGCGCGGTACATCTTCTTGCGGGACCGGATCTCGGCGACGATGGTTTGCAGCAGCGACAGCACCTCTTCGGGTTCGTCGTCGCCCGCTACCCCGGCGATATGCGGCAGCGCCCCCATCGAGCCGAGCCGGTTGCTCGATTCCAGGACATAGATCTGCGCTTCATCGGGTGCGTGGGTGAGCGCCAGCGATCCGGTGAGCGTGCGCAGCAGCGTGCTCTTACCCGCGCCCGCGCGGCCGACCACGAGCAAGTTGCCATCCGGGCCCGCGAGATCGAGCCAGACCGTCTCCCCCGCCGCGCCGTCGGTCCGGCGCTCCTGCCCGACCGGCACCTTCAATCGCCCGGTGCCCCACCAGGCTTCGGCGCGCAGCCCGAGCGTGGCGTCCTGTTCGAGCCGTCCGAGCAGCCCACCGAGCTGCACCCGATCGCCCACCTCGACCGCGCCCGGATGCCTGCGCCGCACCTTGGCGATATACACCTCGTCCTTGAGCAGGCCGTAGTGATTCGGGGTCTGTCTGCTGGTGCGGCTGCGCACTTCGGCGAGGGTGTAGGTCCACAGGTCGTGGGCACTGATGCGGCCGCTGCCGTTGTCGGCCAGGCCGGTGCCGATGCCCTTGACCATGGCGGCGGTGAAGATCGACAGCGGCGCGGATTGATCGGCGCCGCCGCGCCCGTCCTCGGCGGTTTCCACCGCGCTGGTGGCGGTGAGCACGCAGATGCCCTCGCCGGCGGCGAGTTCCTGGCCGACGTCGTCGATGGTCGGGGTCGACTTCATCACATCGGCGCCGAGAAAGGCGCCGCTGTAACAACAGTCGAGCAGGATGACCTTGGCCGCGGCCGCGGAATCCTTGATCAGTTCCCGGATGAAGGTGGCCGAGATGCCGGTGCTCGACAGCAGTTGCGGATCGGTATTACTGGTGGCCAGGTAGAGATTCTGCCGGGTGCGCAGGCCGTGGCCGGAGAAGTAGAGCAGCACCACGTCGTCGGGTCCGGCGCCGCGGAACAGCCGTTCGATACTGCGCTCGATTTCGGCCTTGGATTCGTTGATCAGCAGGTCGGTGGGCCGGAACCCGCCGATTTCCGGGTCGCGCAACAACTCCCGCAGTTGCTCGGCATCGGAGACCGGCGCGTAGAGCCGTGACAGCCCGTCGAAGTGATAGGTGTCGTTGGCGATGAACAGCGCGATGCGTTGTCCGCCGGGGCTAGTCATTGCCGAGCAGGTCCAGCAGCCGATCGATCTGGTCGGCCGAAGCGCCGGTGAGGGTGAGCTCGTCGTCACCCTTCTTGATGGTGATCGAGCGCGCACCGGCCCGGTCGATGAACTTGGCGACGATATCGCGCACCAGCAGGGCGGCGGTGGCGAGCGCCCCGCCGGAGACGGCGAGCTGGCCGATCTGTTCGACCACACCGGATTTCGCGCCCTCGGGAGCTGACGCGGCCACCGCGCGCACCCGCACACCGCGAATCTCCTCGAGGTCGGCCCGCAGCTCACCGGTGACCTGATCGAGCCAATCCGGCCCACGGCGCCCGCCATCGATCACGAATACGACATCACCCATGGCCGCCACCCCTCGTGGTCACACACTCCCGATGCCACCACAATAGCCCCGGCCACCGACACCCCGCCCAAAAGAAGTGGCGCGGACCGGCATTCACCGGCCCACGCCAACTTCTCGGTGCGCGAAAGTGCCTACAACATGCAGCTGACGCAACCCTCCACCTCGGTGCCTTCCAGCGCCATCT
Organism: Nocardia cyriacigeorgica GUH-2; assembly: GCF_000284035.1. Classification (NCBI taxonomy): domain Bacteria; kingdom Bacillati; phylum Actinomycetota; class Actinomycetes; order Mycobacteriales; family Nocardiaceae; genus Nocardia; species Nocardia cyriacigeorgica. The sequence continues at coordinate 4,501,277 of NC_016887.1, forward strand.
GCCGCAGGCGGATGTAGTACAGAGTCTTGATGCCCTTGCGCCAGGCGTAGATCTGGGCGCGGTTGAGATCACGCGTCGTGGCGGTGTCCTTGAAGAACAGCGTCAGCGACAGGCCCTGGTCCACGTGCTGGGTGGCCGCGGCGTAGGTGTCGATGATCTTCTCGTAGCCGATTTCGTAGGCGTCCTCGTAGTACTCGAGGTTGTCGTTGGTCATGTAGGGCGCCGGGTAATAGACGCGCCCGATCTTGCCTTCCTTGCGGATCTCGATCTTCGACGCCACCGGGTGGATCGAGCTGGTGGAGTGGTTGATGTAGGAGATCGAGCCGGTGGGCGGCACGGCCTGCAGGTTCTGGTTGTAGATGCCGTGCTCCATGACCGAGGCCTTCAGCTCACGCCAGTCGTCCTGGGTGGGGATGTGCACGCCGGCGTCGGCGAACAGCTGACGCACCCGATCGGTCTTGGGCTCCCACACCTGGTCGGTGTACTTGTCGAAGTACTCGCCGCTGGCGTACTTCGATTCCGGGAAGCCGCCGAAGTAGCTGCCGCGCTCGATGGCGATCCGGTTCGACGCCCGGATCGCGTGGTAGACCACGGTGTAGAAGTAGATGTTGGTGAAGTCGATGCCTTCTTCGGACCCGTAGTGGATGCGCTCGCGCGCCAGGAAACCGTGCAGGTTCATCTGCCCGAGACCGATCGCGTGCGACTGGTTGTTGCCCTGCTCGATGGAGGGCACCGAGTAGATGTGGGTCTGGTCCGACACCGCCGTCAACGCGCGGATCGCGGTCTCGATGGTCTTGGCGAAGTCCGGCGAGTCCATCGTCTTGGCGATATTGAGCGAGCCGAGGTTGCAGGAGATGTCCTTGCCGACCTTCGAGTAGGACAGATCGTCGTTGAACTCCGACGGGGTGGAGACCTGCAGGATCTCCGAGCACAGGTTGGAGTGGGTGATCTTGCCGGCGATCGGGTTGGCCCGGTTCACCGTGTCCTCGAACATGATGTACGGGTAGCCGGATTCGAACTGCAGCTCGGCGATGGTCTGGAAGAACTCGCGCGCCTTGATCTTCGACTTGCGGATGCGCTTGTCGTCGACCATCTCGTAGTACTTCTCGGTGACGTCGATATCGGCGAACGGCTTGCCGTAGATGCGCTCCACGTCGTATGGCGAGAACAGGTACATGTCCTCGTTCTTCTTCGCCAGTTCGAAGGTGATGTCGGGGATCACCACACCGAGCGAGAGGGTCTTGATGCGGATCTTCTCGTCCGCGTTCTCCCGCTTGGTGTCGAGGAAGCGGTAGATGTCGGGGTGGTGCGCGTGCAGGTACACCGCGCCCGCGCCCTGCCGCGCGCCGAGCTGGTTGGCGTAGGAGAAGGAGTCCTCGAGCAGCTTCATGATCGGGATGACGCCGGAGGACTGGTTCTCGATCTTCTTGATCGGCGCGCCGTGCTCACGGATATTGCTGAGCAGCAACGCCACACCGCCGCCGCGCTTGGACAGCTGCAGGGCGGAGTTGATGGAGCGCCCGATGGACTCCATGTTGTCCTCGATGCGCAGCAGGAAGCACGAGACCGGCTCGCCGCGCTGCTTCTTGCCCGAGTTGAGGAAGGTGGGGGTGGCCGGCTGGAAGCGGCCGTCGATGATCTCCTCGACCAGTTCGCGGGCCAGCTGCTCGTCGCCGTCGGCCAGGGTCAGCGCGACCATGCATACGCGGTCCTCGAAACGCTCCAGGTAGCGCTTACCGTCGAAGGTCTTGAGCGTGTAGGAGGTGTAGTACTTGAACGCGCCGAGGAAGGTCGGGAACCGGAACTTCTTGGCGTAGGCCTGCTGGAACAGTCTCTTGATGAACTCGCGGCTGTACTTGTCCAGTACCTCGCGCTCGTAGTAGTTCTCCTCGATCAGATAGTCCAGCTTCTCGTCCAGGTTGTGGAAGAAGACGGTGTTCTGATTGACGTGCTGGAGGAAGTACTGGTGAGCCGCCTCGCGGTCCTTGTCGAACTGGATCTCGCCGTTCGGGCCGTACAGGTTCAGCATCGCGTTGAGGGCGTGGTAGTCGAGAACCTCGCCGCCCTCCGCGCCCCGGATCGGGGCCTGCTCTAGGCGGGCCGTCTTACCGGTCGGTGCTGTCGTTGTTGCTGCCAAAACAATCCCAATCCCTCTCGGACGCGCTCGACGTCCTCCGCGGTTCCCATGAGTTCGAAGCGATACAGGTACGGCACCCCGCATTTGCGCGAGATCACCTCGCCCGCATAGCAGAAGGTCTCGCCGAAGTTCGTGTTGCCGGCCGCGATGACCCCGCGCAGCAGGGCACGGTTGTGCGGATCGTTGAGGAACTTGGCGACCTGCCGCGGTACGAAGTCCTTATCGGACCGGTTCCCCCCGAGAACGTGCCGACCGCCCCCGTAGGTGGGGACGATCAGCACGTAGGGTTCGTCGACGCGCAGCGAATCGGCGGTGTGCAGTGGTATGCGAGTCGCCGGGAGACCCAGCTTCTCGACGAAACGATGTGTGTTCTCCGACGCGCTGGAGAAGTAGACCAGCGCGTTGCCCGAGGAGTCGGACGACTCGGCCATGGCCACCTCCCTCTCACATCGGAAGGACGGATGCGTCGGATCAGGCCGCGACGGCCAGCGACTTGATGCGGTCGGGCCGGAAACCGGACCAGTGCTCCTCGCCCGCGACGACCACGGGGGCCTGCAGGTAGCCCAGCGCCATGACGTAGTCACGCGCCTCGGCGTTCTCGGAGATGTCGATGACTTCGTAGTCCACCCCGGCCTTGTCGAGGGCCTTGTAGGTGGCATTGCACTGGACGCAAGCGGGCTTGGTGTACACGGTGATGGTCATTGATGATGTCCCTCTCTCCTATGCCTGATCCACAGCCGGTGATCCGTATGCAGTGCCTGTGACAGCAAGATCCTTCGTTGCTGCGCAAACTCCTGGATCTGGCCCGAAATCCCCTGCTCGGGCCGGTCCTCACTGGGTCGGGCTAGGTACTCTCGCTTGCCCCGCTCCAGTACCGAAGACACTACACCTAGTGGCCGACACTTTGGAACAACACGACATGTTGCGAGTCACAAGAATGAAATTTCGTCGCCGTAAGTCCCTGGACAGTCGATTCGCAAGCCGACACGACCGTGGCGCAGATCACAATTCGGCACTCCGGCGTTTCCCCAGCAAACACTCCCATCACGCCGGTCACAAGCGTCTCGGACGCCTCCTGCGCCTATCTCGCCCCATCGTCACCACCGGGCGAATGAGGACTCCCGGGCCGGAAAACGGCGGTGCCGCCCGCATCCGGTGAGGGATGCGGACGGCACCGTCGGCGGTCGAGCGATCAGGCCGATACGAGCTCATCTCGCGCCGCGCCGACCAGCTCGGTGATGGTGGCCGACAGTTCGGTCAGCGCCTCGGCGTCCTCGCGCGGATGCGCCGAACCGAACCGCTCGCCGATGGTGGCGAAGTGCAGATGCGCCGTCTCCACGACGCGCCCGCCCGCGATCCCGACCGACTTGACCGTGTCGCCGTGCGCCCAGCGCGCCGCGTTGGGACTGATGGAGGCGCTCACCACGGCGACCGGCTTGTCCTTGATGGCGCCGGCGCCGTAGGGCCGCGACAGCCAGTCGATCGCGTTCTTCAGCACGGCGGACAGGGTGCCGTTGTACTCCGGGGTCACCAGCAGCAGGCCGTCGGCCTCGGCCGCGGCGGCGCGCAGGGCCTGCGCGGCGGCAGGCACCGAACCCTCGACGTCGAGGTCCTCGTTGTAGAAGGGGATCTCGGCGAGGCCCTGGTGGATCGCGATCTCGACGCCGTCGGGTGCGATCTGCACCGCGGCCTCGGCGAGCTGGCGGTTGATCGAGCCGGCGCGGAGGCTGCCGACGAGGGTGAGGATGCGGGTCTGGCTCATGGCTTTCTCCTGGTCTACTGGTAGCGACTGCCGATGTAAGCTATGGGTTGATAACCGGACCACGGTCCGAATAATTCCTACCGGAGTAGGCGTGCCACCAGTGAGCTACAACACCTCTGTGCCCGAACCCCTCACACCCGGTACTCCCCTGCCCGCCGACCGCCCCGGCGTCCCGGCCCGCGCCGGCGAGGCCCGGCCGCTGCTCAGCATCGGCGCGCCGTTACCCGGCACCGCCGAACCCACCGAGCGCGCCGACGCCGCCCGCAACCGTCAGCTGCTGCTCGACGCGGCCCAGCAGCTGGTGCGTGAACACGGCGTGGACGGGCTCACCATGGACGCGGTGGCCAAGCGCGCCGGTGTCGGCAAGGGGACCGTGTTCCGCCGCTTCGGCAACCGGACCGGACTGATGCTGGCCCTGCTCGACCACTCCGAACGCAAATTCCAGGAGGCGTTCATGTTCGGGCCGCCGCCGCTGGGCCCGGGCGCTTCGGCCGTCGAGCGGCTGGTGGAGTTCGGGCGGGCGCGGCTGCTCGATATCGAGGTCGAGGGCGAACTGCACCGGGCCGCGGAGATGGGCCCGCCCGGCGCACGCTACAGCGGACTGCCCTACAACCTGCTCAAAACCCATGTCGCGATGCTGCTGCGGGAAGCCGCCACCCCCGGCGACATCCCGCTGCTGGCCGATTCGCTGCTCGCCGCGTTGAGCGCGGCGCTGGTGCTGCACCAGATCCGGGCCCAGGGCTACACCAGGGACCAAATCGGCGATCACTGGGAAGGTCTCGTTCGGCGTGTGGCAGGGCCGGTGCCGCCAGTAGAGTGAGCGGCTATGGGGAACCTGCGTGCACAGATCATCGCCGAGCTCGGCGTCCAGCCGTCCATCGAGCCGAAGACCGAGGTCCGGCGCCGGATCGAATTCCTCAAGGATTACCTGCGCGCCACACCGGCCACCGGGTACGTCCTCGGCATCAGCGGTGGCCAGGACAGCGCCCTGGCCGGGCGGCTGTGCCAGCTGGCCACCGAGGAACTGCTGGCCGAGGGCGTCGAGGCCACCTTCATCGCGGTGCGCCTGCCCTACGGCGTGCAGTCCGATGAGGCCGACGCGCGGATCGCGATGAACTTCGTCGCGCCGCAGCGCTCGGTGGTGGTCAATGTCCGCCCCGGCGCCAATGCCGTTGCCGCCGAGGTCGCCTCGGGACTGCAGGTGCCCAAGCTGCGCGATTTCGTGCGCGGCAATATCAAGGCCAGGGAGCGGATGGTGATCCAGTACGCCATCGCCGGACAGGAGAACCTACTGGTGGTCGGCACCGATCACGCGGCCGAAGCGGTCACCGGGTTCTTCACCAAGTTCGGTGACGGCGGCGTCGACCTGACCCCGCTCACCGGCCTGACCAAGCGCCAGGGCGCGGCGCTGTTGCAGGAACTCGGCGCCCCGGCCTCGATCTGGTCCAAGGTGCCGACCGCCGACCTGGAAGACGATCGCCCCGCCCTGCCCGACGAGGAAGCACTCGGCCTGCGCTACAGCGAGATCGACGACTACCTCGAGGGCAAAGAGGTCAGCGCGGAGGTGGCCGCGCGGGTGGAAGACATCTACCTGAAGACGCGGCACAAGCGCACGGTTCCGGTCACCCCGCTCGACGACTGGTGGCGCTGAGCCGGGCAGGCAGTACCTGAGCGGCCTCGCCGGGCCTGGTCAATCACCGCCCGGTTCACTCGCGGATTCGGCTGCGCTGCCGGACCCCTGGTTCGGCTGCTCGGGGTTCACCGGCCGCGCCGCATCGGTCCGCGCCACATCGGTCCGCGCCACATCGGTCCGCGCCACATCGGTCCGCGCCACATCGGTCCGCGCCGCATCGGTTTGCGCGGCGATCACCTCGTCGAGGCGGCGCCGCAGGAACCGGGCGGCCGGATCGTTGCCGACCCGTTCCAGGGCTTCGCGATAGTACTGCGCCGCTTCGCGATTCCGGCCGGCCCGGCGTAACAGGTCCGCGCGGGTGGCCGGCACCAGATGGCTGCCCGCGAGCCGACGATGGCCGGCCACCTCGTCCAGGGCCCCGAGCCCGGCCTCGGGGCCGTCCCGGAAACCGAGGGCGACGGCGCGATTCACCGCGACCGTGGGTGTCCAGGCCTGGGCCGCGAGGTCGTCGTAGGCGGAAACGATGGCCGCCCAATCGGTCTGTGCCCAGCTCGGGGCCACGGCATGGGCGGCGGCGATACGGGCCTGCGCGAGATACTTTCCGCCGCCACCGTCCTCGGCCGCCGACACCAGACAGGACAGCCCGGCGCGGATCTTGGCCCGGTCCCAGCCGCGCCGATCCTGCTCGTCGAGCGGGACCAGATCGCCGTCGGCGGTGCGGCGTTGCGTGCGGCGGCTGTCGGTGAGCAGCATCAGCGCCAGCAGCGCCCTGGCCTGTGGTTCGCGCGGCATCAGCTCGCACAGCAGCGTGCCGAGCCGGATCGCCTCATCACACAGCTCGTCGCGTACGGCGTCCGGCCCCGAGGTGGCGAAGTAGCCTTCGGTGAATACCAGGTAGATACAGGCGAGGACCGCGGGCATGCGTTCGGGCAGCAGCGGGGGCGGCGGGACGCGCAACGGGATGCCCGCATCGCGGATCCTGGCCTTGGCCCGGCTGAGCCGTTGCGCGACCGTGGGTTCCGGTTGCAGGAAGGCCCGCGCGATCTCGGCGGTACGCAGTCCGCAGACCAGCCGCAATGTCAGCGCGACCCGCGACTCCGGGGCGAGCGCGGGATGGCAGCAGGTGAAGATCATCCGCAGTTGATCGTCGGCGATCGACGTCACGTCCGGCTCCTCGTTCTCGGGTGCGAGGCGGGCGGCGGCGAATTCCTTGTCCGCACGCGAGGAATCCCGGCGGAGGCGGTCGAGGGCGCGGTGCCGGGCGGCGGTGGTGATCCAGGCGCCGGGGTTCTCGGGCACGCCGCGCTGCGGCCAGGTGCGCAGGGCGTCGGCGAACGCTTCCTGCACCGCGTCCTCGGCCAGGCCGATATCACCGGTCAGCCGTACCAGGGTGGCCACCGCCCGGCCGAATTCGGCGCGGTAGACGCGGTCGAATCCGGCCGGATCGGTGGTCATGGACTGCCGCTACTGGCCGAGGTCGACGATCTGGCGCAGCTCGGTGCGGCCCTTGGCGCCCAACGGGATCTGCGCGGCGATCTCCGTGGCCGCCCGCCGATCGGGCGCCGCGAACAGGTAGAGCCCGTCGACCACCTCGGCCGTTTCGCCGAACGGGCCGTCGGTGATGGACAGTTCACCGTCGCGCATGCGCAAGGTGGTCGCCGACGACGGCGGCCGCAGCGCACCCCCGCCGCGGATCGCGGCACCGGCCTTCTCGGCGAAGCGCTGATGTTCGGCGAGCGCGGCCTCCCATTCCGGGGTGTCCGGCGCGATCACCGCGTCGGCGCGATCCCACAGCAGCGCCATCCACCAGTCGGCCCCGGGCTCTTCGTGCGGAGTCCACTGCACCAGCGGACGCAACTCGATCGCTCCCGACTCGACCGCCGGGAGCTGGCGGGCCAGCCCGATGATCTCGTCCAGATCGGCCGCCTCGAAGACGTAGAACCCGCCGACCACCTCCGCGCCCTCGGCGAACGGGCCGTCGGTGATCAGCGTGCTGTCACCGTCACGGGTGACGTTGACCGCCGCACTGGACGGATACAGCGCAGCGCCGCCCGCGATGGCGCCGGTGACCCGCTCCTCGAATTCCGCGTAGAGCCGGACCTCCGCGTCGAACTCCGCGCTGTCCGGTTGGGCTTGCGGTTCGTCCTCGCGTCCGACGAGCAATGCCAGGTAGTGCATGGCGTCATCCTTCCTCGATTCGGAGGAGCCCGATACCCCTCTCATCAGCACGACGGATGAGGATCGCGATTCTCGACAGCACTGCCGGAATCACTTCGGATCAGGTCGCCGACGGACGGGGCACCGAGGTCAGCCGCCGGCGAACGGGGGCAGCACGTCGACGCGTGCGCTCAAGGCCACGGCGGCGTCGCGGGTGAGCTCGTCGTCGACGAGGTAGGCGCAGACGTCGAGCATCTTGTCCAGGTCGGGGCCGTAGGTGCGGGCCAGCGCGGTGCGCAGGTCACCGACGGTGGCACCGGCGGGTAGGTCGAGCGTTTCGGTGTCCTTGCCGACGGCGTCGGCGATGGCGGCGAAATAGCGGACCTCAACCACCGATGGCTCCCATCGTCCGTTCGGGTGGGACGAAATCGGCCGCGTCGATGCCGTGGCCCGCCCACTTGTTCCACATCGCGCCCCGCCACAGCTGCGCGATCTCGGCGTCGTCCGCGCCAGCGCGCAGCACCGCGCGCAGATCGAACTCCTGATCGCTGAACAGGCACGAGCGCAGCATGCCGTCGGCGGTGAGCCGGGTGCGGTCGCAGGTGTCGCAGAACTTCCTGGTCACCGAGGCGATGATGCCGACGGTCGCGGGGCCGCCATCGACCAGCCAGCTCTCCGCGGGAGCCGACGGATCCGATCGTCCGGCGGCGGTGAGTTCGAAGCGTGTGCCGAGCACGTCGAGCAGTTCGGCGGCGGTCACCATATTCTTGCGCGCCCACTCGTGGTCGGCGTCCAGCGGCATTTCCTCGATGAACCGCAGCTCACAGCCCTCGTCCAGGCACCAGCGCAGCAGATCGGGGGCACCGTCGAGGGTCTGGCGCATCAGCACCGCGTTGACCTTCATCGGCGCCAGACCGGCATCGCGGGCGGCCCGGATCCCGGCGAGCACCGAATCGAGCCGGTCGCGGCGGGTGAGGGTGGCGAAGCCGAAGCGGTCGACGGTGTCGAGGGAGACATTGACCCGGCCCAGCCCGGCCCGGGCCAGCGCGGCGGCCCGATGTTCCAGGCCGACGCCATTGGTGGTCATGGCCAGCGGCGTCTCGGGGACCTGCGCGTGACAGCCGGCGATGATCTGCTCCAGATCGCGGCGCATGAGCGGCTCGCCGCCGGTGAAGCGGACCTCGCGCACGCCCAGCTCACGCACCGCGAGGGTGACCAACCGCACGATCTCGGCGGCGGTCAGCAATTCCTCGCGAGGAATGGCGGGCAGGCCCTCTTCGGGCATGCAGTAGGTGCAGCGCAGCGAGCATTTCTCGGTGATGGAGACGCGCAGATCGCGCGCGACGCGGCCGAATCGGTCCACCAGCAGGGGTGTTTCGGGGCGGCCGTCGAGCGAGGGACGCCCGGACCGCACGGCGGGGATGCCCATCTCGACCAGCGTCACCCCTCCATTATGACCCGTCGGCGGCCGGACACCACGGCGCCGTCGCCGTCGGCGCCCCTCACAAACCCGGGGCCGGGCAGGTGAGGCGATGGCCGCGACCAGGGCCGCGACCTGCGATTAGGCTGATCGCATGACAACCCGGTCCGCCACCGTCGCCGTTCGGTCCGTCGACGACTACCGCGACAGCATCGAGGCGCTGCTGCGGCCGCTCGCGGCGCGACCGGTCGAGACCGTCGCGGTGTCGGCCGCCCTCGGCAGGCAGTTGGCCGATACCGTGCGCGCGCCCGTCGACCTGCCGGTGTTCCGCAATTCCGCGATGGACGGGTACGCGGTGCGCGCCGCCGACGTGGCCGTCACCCCGGTGACGTTGCCGCTGTCGGGGGTGATCGCGGCCGGCGATCCGGGTCGGGAACCGCTGGCGCCGGGCACCGCCCGCAAGGTGATGACGGGCGCGCCGCTGCCGCCGGGCGCCGATTGCGTGGTCCCGGTGGAGGACGCTCGCGGCGAGGCGGGTGGCGTCGTCGTCGAGCGGGGCCGCAGCCGAGGCGAATTCGTCCGCGAACCGGGTACCGATGTGCGCGCCGGTGACGAACTGGTCGCCGCGGGCACCTTGCTGGCGCCCCGCCATATCGCGGCGCTGGCCGCGGTCGGACTGCCGGCGGTGCGGGTGTTCGAGCCGATCCGGGCAGCGGTCATCACCAGCGGCGACGAGCTGGTGCCCGCCGGAACCGCGCTGGGCCCGGGGCAGATCTACGACTCGAACGGCATCGCACTGGCCGCCGCGCTCACCGCGAACGGCGTCACCGTCACCGCTGTCGAGCACAGCGGTGACCAGCCCGCGCAATTCCGCCGGACCCTGTCGGCCGCAACGCGTTCGGCGGACGTCGTGTTCACTACCGGCGGGGTGTCCAAGGGCGATTTCGAGGTGGTCAAGGATGTGCTGGAACCGATGGGCGGGCAGTTCGGCCCGGTCGCGGTGCAGCCCGGCGGCCCGCAGGGGCTGACGGTCGTCGACGGCGTTCCGGTGCTCAGCTTCCCCGGTAATCCGGTCAGCGCGATGGTCTCGTTCGAGGTGTTCGCGCGGCCGATGCTGCGCAGGCTGGCCGGGCTGGGCGAGGTCGAGGTGTTCGAGCTGCCGCTGCTGAGCGCCATCCGCTCACCGCAGGGCCGCCGCCAGTTCCTGCGCGGGCGGCTGGCCCACACCGCGGGTGGGCCGCGCGCGGTGGAGGTGGTGTCCGGGCCGGGTTCGCATCTGGTGGCGAGCATGGCCGCGGCCGATGTGCTCATCGATGTGCCCGCCGAGGTCGGTGAGCTGCCGGTCGGCGCGCCTGTGCGAGTGTGGTCGCTGTGAACGAGTTGTCGCATGTGGACGCCGAGGGCCGCGCCCATATGGTTGATGTCAGCGCCAAGGCCGAGACCACCCGGGTCGCGGCCGCGGCGGGCGAGCTGCGCACCACCCCGGAGGTGGTGAGGTTGGTGCGCGCCGACGATATGCCCAAGGCCGATGTGCTCTCCACCGCGCGGATCGCGGGCATCGCCGGCGCGAAGAAAACCTCCGAACTGATCCCGCTGTGCCACCAGCTGTCGCTGTCGTCGGTCAAGGTGGCGTTCGGCTTCACCGAGGACTCGATCACCATCGAGGCCACCGCGAAGACCAAGGGGCCCACCGGCGTCGAGATGGAGGCGCTGACCGCCGTCGCGGTCGCCGGGCTGACCTTGCACGACATGGTGAAGGCGGTCGATCCGGCGGCGGTGCTGACCGGCGTCCGGCTGCTCACCAAAGACGGTGGCAAGCGCGGGCATTGGCAGCGTCCGGAGACCGGCCCCGTGGATACGCCTGCGGCTCAGGTGGATGCGGGCCAGGCTGCCGCTCCCGCCGAATCGGACAGGCCGGCCCGGCCGGGGAAATCGGCCGTCGTTCTCGTAGCCTCGACCGGCGCGGCCGCCGGAACCCGCACCGACACCACCGGTCCCGCGCTCACCGAATGGCTGCGCGGGCTGGGGTTCTCGGTGGGCGAACCGCTGGTCTACGCCGACACCGATATCGCGGCCGGCCTGGCCGAGGCGCTGCGCGAGGCGCCCGAACTCGTCGTCACCACCGGCGGCACCGGCGCCTCCCCCACCGACGCCACCCCGGAAGCCACGCTGGCCGTGCTGGATCGGGAGTTGCCCGGCGTCGCCGAGGCCATCCGGCAGCGCGGTACCGCGAAGTTCCCGCTCGCGGCGCTGAGCCGCGGGGTCGCGGGTCTGGCCGGGCGGACGGTGATCGTGAATCTGCCGGGCTCGCCCGGCGGCGTGAAGGACGGAATCGCGGTGCTCGAGCCGTTGCTCGACCATCTGCTCGCGCAGGTAGCAGGAGGCGGTGACCATGACAACGGGTGATCTGGTGCGGCTGGCCGAGATCAGCGATCGGCCACTGGATCCGGCGGTGGTCGACGCCGCCGTGGCCGGCCCCGAGCACGGCGCGGTCGTGGTGTTCACCGGAGTGGTGCGCAACCACGATGGCGGGCAGGCGGTCTCGGCGCTGGAGTATTCGGCCCATCCGGACGCGCAACGGTTTCTGCGACGCTGCTGCGCCGAGCAGGCCGAGTCCGCCGGATTGCCGGTGGCTGCGGTGCATCGGGTGGGCAGCCTGACCATCGGCGATCTCGCCATCGTCGTCGCCGTCGCCGCCCCGCATCGGGCCGAGGCCTTCACCGCCTGTGCCGAACTGGTGGACCGGATCAAGCACGAGGTGCCGATCTGGAAGCGCCAGATGTTCGCCGACGGTCTGTCGGAATGGGTCAACGCCTGCGGCTGAACTGGGCGTTTCCGCCGGTCGACGGATCAGTGGAGGTGGCCGGTGTTGTCGTCGCGGCGACATGGTGGCGTACTCGCGAGATGTCGCACACCGGACAGATTTTCCATGTTTACGCGGGAATTCCATCGGGTAAACTCGCGCGTCTTTTACGTGACGAGTCATGGGATGTCCGTATACGGTGGCGGTCAGGTGCTGAAGATCTCCCGCAGGAGAGGGCATGCGTACTGACCAGATCACGTTGCATCGGTTCGTCATCGGCGAGCTCACCGCGGCCGGATTGGACCGGGACAAGCTGATCCGGGACATCGGACTTCCCGCATGGGCACTGGCCAGCCCGGAGGCGTACGTGCCGAGTGAGATCTTCGCCCGCCTGTGGGAAGTCGCCGAACACGAACTCGGCGATCCCGCCGTGCCGCTGCGGGTGGCGAGCCGCTACAGCATGGGTTGCCTGGGGCTCTACGACTACCTGTTCTCCACCGCGCCCGACCTCGGCTCCGGACTGCGCACGCTCGGCCCGTATGTCACCGCGGTGACGACCAATCACCGCTGGGGACTGGTCGCCGAGAACGACGACGAGGTGACGCTGTCGATCGAGATGGTCGACACCAACGGCCACAGCCGCGACCGGATCCATCTGTGGGGACTGGCGGCCGTGGTCGCGCGCAGCCGGCTGGTGATCTCCGCGCCGGTGGTCCCGGTGCGGGTGCGGCTGCGGCAGGCGCCGCCGAAATCGCTGGACGCCTACGTCGAACTCTTCGGCACCACCGACATCGAATTCCACTCGTCGATGGACGCGGTCACCTTCCGCGCCGCCGATATGAATCTGCCGCTCGCCTCGACCGATCCCACCCTGGCGACGGTGCTCAAGCCGCTGGCCGATGCCTTGCCACCGCCGCCGCCGCTGGCCACGACCTGGGCCGATCAGGTGGCCACGGCCCTGGCCAAGGCCCTGGAGGTGGGCGAGGTGTCGCTGGAAGCGGTAGCGCGCCGGATGGCGACGAGCCCGCGGACGTTGCAGCGCAGGCTGATGGAGGCTGGAACGACGTGGCGGCAAGAGGTGGATCGGGCACGCGCCGCGCGGCTCGCCGAGGCGACGGCGACCGGCCCGATCACACGGGCCCGGCAGGCGCAGTTGCTCGGCTATACCGATCCGGGTTCGATTCGGCGGGCGGCGCGGCGCTGGTCGATCACCGGCACGCATCGCCGCTGCGAGCAGTTGGACTGAACATCGCCGGCCCGACCCGAGGCCGGCGACGTCCGGTCGGTGGTGGGTGCTATTTCAGGAACTGGGCGGCGATGCGCCAGAAGGTGCGGCCCTCGAGGGAGCGGAAATCCCAGCTCCGGGCGGCCGCGTGGGATGCGGTGACGATCGCGGGTACGTCGAAATCGTAGCGGGTAGCCGTTCCTTTGGCTTCCAGCGCGGCGATCACATAGGCAGTGGCAGTCTCCCTGGTCGCATACATGACACTCTCCCCTCGTCAAGCGAACTTCGAACCTGCCCGCAGTGCACCGGGGGCCCACGAGGCGACACGCCTAGTGCGGCGACACGACGAACATGTTTACGAGTTTTGTGCGACGGGTACGGCCGCGCCAGCGCCATTTACGCCACATTGGTGATAAACGCGCCAATTTCGGATTCGGTGAGGCGCGTTCAGTGCGGCACGTGCCGCCAGATCGGCAGCATCGCCTGCTCGTCGAGCAACTGCTCGCCGGTGTGCACGGTCTCGTTCAGCCGTTTCAGCGCCAGTTCGGCATCCAGGCCCGACCCGATGAGGACCAGCCGGGTGGTCCGATCCTCGCCGCGCCGCCATGCGGCCGGCTCGCACACGAGATGCCTTCCTACCATGTGCAGCACGAATTTGCGATGTTCCCCGGCGACGGCGAACGCGGCGAAGCCCTTGGCGCGGAACAATCCCGGCGGCGGATCCTCCAGGAAGCCGACCAGCTGCCTCGGGTCGAGATCGCGGGAACTGGTGAACGACACGGTGACGTACTCGTCATGCAGGTGACGATGACCGTCGCTGGGATCGTGATGGTGTTCGGCGAGCAGTTCGTCGAAACTCAATTGCTGTGCCACCCGCGGTGCTTCGCGTAGTGGTTCGTCGAACAGCAGTCCGGGCTCGATGCGGCCGTGGCTGGTCGCGTACACCGGGGCCGGGTCGATGAGGGCGGCGATCTCCTCGCGCAGCGCCGCGAGCCGGGCCGGCTCGACCCGGTCGGCCTTGTTGACCACCACCAGATCGGCCAGCCGCAGATGGTCGGCCAATTCCGGATGACGTTGCCGATGGTCCGGAAACTGTTCGGCGTCGACCACTTCCACCAGCCCGCCGTACCGGATGCGCGGATTCTCGCTGCCGGCCACCATGCGGATCAGGTTGCGCGGTTCGGCCAGGCCGCTGGCCTCCACCACGATGACGTCGATGCGGGCGCTGGGCTGGGCGAGCCGATCGAAGAGCTCATCCAATTCGCTGACGTCGACCGCACAGCACACACAGCCGTTGCCGAGCGAGACCATGGCATCGACCTGACCCGCCACCAGCATCGCGTCGATATTGATCGCGCCGAAGTCGTTGACGACGACCCCGATCCGGGTGCCGCGATTGTCGCGGAGCAGGTGGTTGAGCAATGTCGTCTTGCCGGACCCGAGGAACCCGGCGACGATCACGACAGGAATCGACTGGGCCACCCGGACACCCTACTGGCAGCCGCCGACATCGGCTCCCCACGGCCGGGCGGGTGCGGGTCAGTCGGTCGGCGAGAACAGCGCGGCGGCCAGCGTGTAGGCCAGGTTGATCAGTTCGGCGGTGATCGCGGTGTCGTCCATGCCGAGGGCCTTGGCCAGCGGCATCAGAAGTTCCATCACCGTGCCGACGATGCCGTCCTCGGAATCCTGTGCCTTGCCGCTGTCCGGCGAGGTGCTGCTCGACCCGCTCGGCGACTTCGTCGTACTCGGCGCCGTCTTCGGGGTGGTAGGTGCGGCCTGCGTCTGCGGTGCGTTCGAGCCCGGTGCGGTCCGGGAGTTGTTCACACCCGGCCGTTGCGCCGGAGCCGCCGGGGCCGCCGTGGTGGTGGTCAGCGCCGGGGTGCTGGTCTGCTCGGGAGTCGGCGAACCGGCCGGTGCCGGCTCCGGCCCGCCGGTCGTCGTGGGGGCGGCGGCGGTGGTGGTCGGCGCCGTCGTCGCCTGATCCTGCGGCGCGGGCGCTGCCGCGGGAGTATCGACGCCGGTACCGGGTGCCGCGGCAGGCGTATCGGCCGACGGCGGCGCGCCGAGCAGGAAGCTCACCAATCCGGTGGTGATCGCGATGGCGTGCTTCAACTGTCCGTCACCGGATTCCAGCAGCGCGGCGTCCTCCGGGTTGGCGCCATTGCCCATTTCGATGAACACATCGGGCACGGTCGTCAGCGCGGGCCCGGCCACGTCGGCGCGGGTCTGCAAACCGTCGACGACACCGGCGTAGTTCGCCGACGGGAACCCCGACGACAGGTACGCATCGCGCATCGCCTTCGACGCGGCGAGGCCCTGAGTGGACTGGACCTGATCGGCCTTGGCATCGGGGATCGGCAGCTGCGGCACGATGACGTGGAAGCCGCGATACTGCGCGGGCGCACCGTCGGCGTGAATGCTGACCGCGACGGCCGCACCGGATTCATTGGCGGCCCTGGCCCGCTCGTCGATGCACCCGCCCCAGCCGCTGTCGTCCTGGCGGCTGAGCACCACCCGGGCGCCGAGGCTTTCCAGCGAGGTCTTCACCAGCTGGGCCACATTCCAGTTGATGGTGTGCTCGGCGACGCCGTTGAGCGTGGTCATGCCGGTGGTCTGGCAGTCCTTGGTGCCGCCGCGGCCGTCGCTGACCTGCCGCGCCAGATTCTCGGTGTGGTTGGGGCCCTGATGGCCGGGATCGAGGAAGACGATCTTGCCCGCCAGCTTGGTGGCCATCTCCGGCGATATCGGTTCCGCGGTCGCGGTGACGGCGGATGGGGTCAGCGCCAGCGCCGTGCTGACGACGGCGCAGAGACCAGCCTTGACGAAGTTCGGCTTCATATGCGGTCGGCGCTCCGGGACGGAGCGCCCCTCCCTTCCCACTAGCTTCCCACTAGCAACACCAAACCCAGTGGTTCACTCTGGTCACAGCAGCAACCGCAGCGCAACCCCCGTTATGGAAGTGTGATCTGAGTCACGGATGTTTCCCGCGCAGACCAGGGGAAGGAGCGTCGGCGCAGGTCAGGCCGCTCGCGGCAGCTGCCGCAGGGTCCGCAGCGCATAGTGGACACGGGTCTTGACCGTGCCAACCGGGACGCCGAATTCGGCTGCGACTTCCTGATAGGCGCGGTCGCGCAGGATCACTTCGACCACCGCGGCGCGCTGCGAATCGGGCAGACGCGCCAGCAGATCGTCCACCAGCAAACCGTCCACCAGGCCGTCGGCGAAGTCCGGATGGGAATAGCGGACGTCGCTGAGTTCGGAGACCTCTTCCCAGCCGGTGTCGCCGGGTCTGCTCGCCCGTGCCCGCGCCATATCGATCAACACATTGCGTTCGATGGCCAGCAGCCAGGTCCGCAGACTGCCCTTGCGTTCGTCGAAGCGGGCACAGGAACGCCAGGCCCGCAGCAGCGTCTCCTGGACCGCCTGCTCGGCCAGGCCCTGATCGCCGAGCGCGTGCATGGCCCGCCAATGCAGTAGCGCGCGGTCCTCGGCCAGCACCGAGGCCAGACCGTCGTCGGTGCACAAGCGGGCGCACCGCGACCCACACGCGGATCCGGAAACCATTCGAGCCGAGCGACAACCTGTCATGTAAGAGATATCGCGCGCCGGCACGTCAGTGACATCACTCACACCGATGAGATTTGTGCGAATCGATGAGAATTCCTCGTTTCGCCCGAATCAGACGCATCGGTCTGGTAGATCTGCCGGGGAGATTCGGGGATCTCAGTCCGGCCGCCCCCGTGCGGCACTATGCGGGATTCGAGGAGACATCGTCATGCGTGCAGGCACGCTGGTCATCGCCGGGGCCATCGCCTCGGTCACCACATTGCTCGGCGGTGGGACCGCTGCCGCCGCCCCGGCCACCGAGATGCCGCACGACGGCGTCTATATCGTCGGCGTCGATATCAGCCCCGGACTGTGGGAGGCCCCCGGAACGCCCGACCCCGCGCACGGCTGCGATTGGCGGCGGCTGTGGAAGGTCGAGGGCGACAACACCGATATGCGCTACGTCCGGGCCAACAACTACACCCGCGAGCGCCCGGTCCGGGTCCTGATCGAGGCGCACGATGTGGCCTTCCGGACGGTCAACTGCGGGCCGTGGCGCCAGCTGCCCACCCCGCCGAACAGCGGATCCGCCGGCGCCCTGCCGACCAGCGGCTGACCGCACGGCCCCTCCCGGCGCGCTATCGAGCACCGTTCAACAGCGTTAGGGTCGGACCATGACGAGGACCAAGATTCTGATCACCGGCGCGAGTGCCGGGCTCGGCGCGGAAATGGCACGCCAGTTCGCCGCCAAAGGCCGCGATCTCGCCCTGTGCGCACGGCGCCTGGACGCGCTCGAGACACTGCGCGACGAACTGACCTCCGCCCATCCGGGCATCACCGTCGCGGTGCGCGCGCTCGACGTCGACGACCACGCCGCGATCCCCCACGTCTTCGCCGAACTGCGCGACGAACTCGGCGGGCTCGACCGGGTGATCGTCAACGCAGGGATCGGCAAGGGCGCGAAGATCGGCACCGGGCGCGCCGACGCCAATCTGGCCACCGCGACGACCGATTTCGTCAGTGCGCTGGCGCAGGCCGAGGCGGCGCTCGAGATCTTCCGGGACCAGAACTCCGGCCATCTGGTGCTGGTCTCCTCGATGAGCGCGGTCCGGGGATTCCCGGGCAAGCGGGCCGCGTATTCGGCGAGCAAGGCCGGGTTGGCGGCATTGGGCGACGGGCTGGCCACCGAGCTGCGCAAATCACCGATCGCGGTGACCACCCTGCTGCCCGGCTTCATCGCCACCGAGATGGTCTCCCAGGCCGGCGACACCCGGATGATCGCCCCGCTGGACAAGGGCGTCGCCGCGATGGTCTCGGCGATCGAGGCCGAGCGGGTCCGCGCGTGTGTGCCCGGATGGCCTTGGCAGCTGTTCGATCTCGTGCTCCCCCGGCTGCCGCGCGCTGTGATCGCCAAGATCGGCTGATCGGTTTCGGGCAGACTCGTGGTCATGATCGATTCCGAGGGCACCAAGCTGTTCCATCAGACCATGCCGTTCACCGAACGGCTCGGCGTCGAAGTGCTCGAACACGGTCCCGGGCTGGTCCGCAGCAGGCTGGCCTGGGACGAATCGCTGTGCACGCTGGGCGGGGCGATGCACGGCGGCGTGCTCATGTCGCTGGCCGATGCCACCGCCGCGGTGTGCGCGTTCCTCAATCTGCCCGAGGGCGCGAGCGGCACGACCACCGTGGAGTCCAAGTCGAACTTCCTGCGCGCGATCCGGTCCGGCCACGCGGTCGCCTCCAGCACGGCGCTGCACCCGGGTCGCCGGTTCATCGTGGTGGAGACCGAAATCCGCGACGACGCCGGCAAACTCGTCGCCAAGGTGACCCAGACCCAGGCGGTCCTCTGATCCGCGCCGCGTCCCCTTAAGTCGCCCTTAAGCCCCTCTCGAGCAGGCCACGGCATCGTCATCGGTGCCGGCCGGACCTGCTCCGAGAGGGGGGAGCAGGTCCGGCCGGTGCGCAAATCCGCACGGCGGCAACCTTTCCGCGAACTCCGCGTTCCCCCGTCCGGGCATCCCGACGGGTTGCGGGGGACTCGCCCGGCATCCTACGATCCCGCTCGGCCCACCGAACACCAGCAGAGACGGGATTGTCTTGCCGAACGCGCATCCGGGACACCGCAGTCCGCGCCGTCGCTTCACCGGCCGCCGCTTCCTCGGCGCACCCGCCGCCGCATTGCTCGCGGTCGCTGCCGGTTTCCTGGCCCCGGCCCCCGCCCTGGCCGACCCGGCCGCCTGCCCGCCCGCCGCGGTGTCCACCGCGACGGCCGCCCGGGTCCCGCTGCTGGACTGGTCGGAGAATGTCGGCTTCGACGCCGAAGGCAACCTCTGGGTTTCGCGGACCTTCCGCAATGTCGTGGAGCGTTACGACCGGGCCGGCAATCTCACCGCCACCGTGCCGGTCACCTTCCCCGGTGCCGTGCGGCCGGGCCCCGACGGGCTGATGTATGTCAACTTCGGCAATATCACCACCAGCACGATCATGAAGACCGGCGGCGTGGTCCGCTTCGATCCGACCGCCGCGAATCCGGTGCCGGAGGTCTACGTCGACAACATCGGCATGGCCAATGGCGCCGCCTTCGACGACGACGGCTACCTCTACGTCACCGACACCGGCGGCGGCATCATCCGGGTGCGCCGCGACGGCAGCATCGACCGCGAATGGACCACTGCCGCGCCGCAGGACTTCGGCCTCAACGGCATCGTCGTGCACGGCGACGCGCTGTATGTGACGTTGCAGTCGAGCCCGACCGCCCGCCTGCTGCGGGTCCCGATCGCCGATCCGGCGCATCCGAGCGTGCTGACCGAGCTGTCGCCGAAGTCGAATCCGCCTGCGCTGCCCGACGACCTGACCATGGCCCCCGACGGCATGCTCTATGTGAGCACCGCGACCGGCCGGTTGGCCCGCGTCGACGCCGCCACCGGCGCCACCTGCACGGTGGCCACCACCCAGCCGATCACCGCGCTCGCGGTGTCCCCCGGCCCGGACGGCACCGTGTTCGCGGGCACCGAGAGCGGGGACGTGCTGCGTATCGAGTTGAACCAGGGCAACTGACGCTGATCGGCAGGTGCGCCGGTCGCCCGGTGCAACCTGCCGATCGTTGTGCTTCGGTTACTTGCCGTGTGCCCGGAGCTGGTAGAGCCCTTCGGTTTCCGCGACCACCACGCCGTCGGCATCGGTGACCACGGCGGTGAGGGTGAAATCGGATTTGCCCGCCGCGGTGGCCTCGGCGACGATGCGCTCGATCTCCGCCTCGGGCAGCGTCGCCTCGGCCCGCACATCGGTCTTTACCGGCTTGCGGAAATAGATGTGCAGATCCTTGACCAGCGGATAGAACTCCGAGTTGTCGAAGGTGGCGATCGCGATCGCGCCACCGAGGATCTCGGCGACGGTGAACAGCACGCCCGCGTACATCACCCCGAAGTGGTTGCCGTTGCCCTCGACGGGCACCGTGGTGGCCGCGTAACCGCGCCGCACCTCGGCCGCCTGCACGCCCATGGTGTGCGCGATCGGGATGGTGTGCTCCATCGCCGCGTTGACGATCTCGGCGAAGGGAGGGGTGTCGGCGTCGCCCATGCGCAACAGTCCTTTCGACAGACTCGAACATCCGGGGCTCACGTCCGGATCAGCTGAGTGCCTCGGACAGGTCCGATATTGGCACTGCGCCAATACTGGCACGGCGAAGCCGCCCGCGGTAGGTGGTTATCATGGTGAATCGAGGCCGCCACTCCCGCGGCCGACCGGACGATCGAAACCGTACCCGGGCAGCGACAAGACGGTATTCCCGAAAGGAACACCGCCATGGCATGGGCAGTACTGATCGTTTCCGGCGTTCTCGAAGCCGTCTGGGCCACCGCGCTCGGCAAATCCGAGGGCTTCACCCGGCTCGCTCCCTCCGCGGTCTTCGCCGTCGCCCTCACCTTGTCGATGGTCGGGCTCGCCTACGCGATGCGCACCTTGCCGGTGGGCACCTCGTACGCGGTGTGGGTCGGCATCGGCGCCGCCCTCACCGTCGTGTACGCGATGGCCACCGGCACGGAGAGCATCTCGGTGGTCAAGATCGGCCTGCTGGTGCTGATCGTCGGTGCGGTGGTGGGCCTGAAGCTGGCCCACTGACCCGGATCAGGCGACTGCCGTCTTCACCGTCACCGGGATCTCGTCGGTGCTGGCGTCGGGCACCTCGGTACCGCGGATCGAGGTGCCTGCCGTCTCGCGCAGGAACGCCCAGGCGACTAGGCCGATCAGCGTGGCGCCGATCATGTAGTACGCCGGGAACAGCGACCAGCCGGTCGACTCGATGACCGCCTCGTTGACCAGCGGGGCGGTACCGCCGAACACGGCGGTCGAGACGTTGTAGCCGAGCGCGAATCCGGCGTAGCGGACATGGGTCGGGAAGATGGCGGGGAAGGTCGCGCTGATGGTGGCCAGCTGCGGGATGTAGAACAGCCCGAGCACCACGAAGCCCAGCACGGCCCAGCCGGTGCCCACGCCCATCAGCCAGTACATCGGCACCGCCAGCACCGTCAGGCCGACCAGCGAGAACAGCCACAGCGGACGCCGGCCGACCCGGTCGGACAGGCCGCCGAAGAACGGGATGCAGACCATCATCACCAGCTGGCCGATCAGCATCATCGTGGTGGTGGTCGACTCGTCGAGGCCGATCGTCTTCTGGAGGTAGGTCGGCTGGTAGGTGAGCAGGGTGTAGTTGACCACGTTCAGCGCGACGACCAGCCCGGCCAGGGTGAGCAGCTCGCGCGGGTAGGAGCCGATCAGCTCGCGCAGCCCGGTCGGCGGGTGCGGGTTCTCGGCGACTTCGGTGAAGACCGGGGACTCGTCGAGCTTGGCCCGCAGGTACCAGCCGATCAGGCCGAGCGGAATCGCCAGCAGGAACGGGATGCGCCAGCCCCAGTCGTGCATGGCGTCGGAGCCGATGGCCAGCTGGCAGGCCAGCACCACGGCCGAGCCGCCGACGAACCCACCCAGCGTGCCGAACTCCAGGAAGCTGCCGAGGAAGCCGCGTTTGCGGTCGTTGGCGCATTCGGCCAGATAGGTGGCGGCGCCGCCGTACTCACCGCCGGTGGAGAAGCCCTGGATCACCCGCAGCACGATCAGCAGGATCGGCGCGAGCACGCCGACCTGGCCGTGTGTGGGCAGCAGGCCGATCAGGCCGGTGGCGGCGGCCATCAGCAGAATGGTGGTGGCCAGCACGGCCTTGCGGCCGATGCGGTCACCGAGCGGGCCCCACACCATGCCGCCCAGCGGGCGCAGCACGAAGGAGATGGCAAAGCCGAGCATGGTGCCCAGCGTCCCGAGGTCTCCGGGGAAGAACGCGTCGGTGAGGTAGGTGGCCGTCGCGGCGTAGACGCCGTAGTCGAACCACTCGGTGGCATTGCCCATCGCCGATGCGGCGACCGATCTCTTGATTCGCCCGGCTTCCGGTGTTCGGTCCGTCACGAGCACGTCCTCTCCGGCCGCCGAACCACCCCTCTGGTTCGACCGGCACTGATTCGCTCAGCCCATCGGCGGCAGTGGTAGCCGAGGGCTCGACACGAAGAACTTCGTTACCCGCTTCTGCTGGGCAGTAAACACCCCGCAACCGGGATGCGGTGCGCGAACCGCCGTACCGACCTGCGGGTCTTTCCGGAAAAGTGACCTCCGCCACAGTAGCGTGAAATGGGGTGCGTCACAGCCGTTCACCGGTCCTGGGGACGGCGCGGGCCGTCGTCGTATGACACGATCGGCGAGCGGCAGGCAGGCCGGTTTCGGAAGGACGCGCATGGGCTCAACTGTTTTCGCGGTCGCGCTGCCGATCGCCCTCGGCATCATCATGTTCGGCCTCGGGCTCACCTTGACCGTGGGCGATTTCGCCCGGGTGCTGCGGTATCCGAAGGCCGCGATCGTGGCGTTGACCTGTCAGCTGGTGGTGCTGCCGGTCATCTGTTTCGGCCTGGTGCGGCTGTTCGGGCTCGACGGCGCGCTCGCGGTGGGCATGATGCTGCTGGCCGCCTCCCCCGGTGGCTCATCGGCCAATCTGTTCAGCCATATCGCCGGCGGCAATGTGGCGTTGAATGTGACCCTCACCGCGATCAATTCGGTGCTGGCGGTGTTCACCCTCCCGGTCGTGGTGGGGCTGTCGTACGCGGTCTTCCTCGACGACGCGGCCGGTCTCGGGCTGCAACCGGCCAAGTTCGTGCAGGTGTTCGCCATCGTGCTGGTGCCGGTCGCGCTGGGCATGTGGGTGCGGCACCGGTGGACCGAGTGGGCGTTGCGCAGGCAGCGCACGGTCAAGATCGGCTCGGGCGTGGTGCTGGTGCTGGTGGTCAGTGCCGCGCTGCTGTCGGAATTCGGCTCCTTCACCGAGCATGTGGGCGAGCTCGGCGCGATCGCGCTGCTGCTGTGCACGATCGGCCTCGGCATCGGCTATGGCGTGCCGCGGCTGTTCGGGGTGCGCCACGGCGACGCGATCGCCGCCAGTATGGAAATCGGCATCCACAATGCGGCACTGGCCATCGCCGTCGCGGCGACGGTGCTGAACAACGAGACCATGGCAGTGCCCGCCGCGGTGTACGGCTTCCTGATGAACATCCCGGCGGGCATCGCGACCGTGGCGTTCGCGCGCTCGCGCAAGGATCAGGCCGAGGTACTGGCTCCCTCGGCGTCCTGAGGCTCGGGCAGGACGCCGTCGGCGCGGAAGGCGGCCAGATAGCGGTCGATGACGTCGGCGGTGATCGACGGGCAGGTGATGCCGCCCGGGTCGAGCGCACGGCGCGCGGCACTGTCGTCGAGGATCACATCGGCCACGCCCGGATCGCCGAGGTCGGCGTAGTTGCCGATCAGCAGGGTCGCGCGCATCAGGTCGTCGTGGTCGACGGCCTGTTCGGCGAGTCGCTGCTTGGCCTCGTCCAGGTCGACGGTGTCGATGCGGTAGCCCATCCGCACCAGCCCGGCCAGGATGTCGGCCACCCGCGTCGGGGTGGTGTTGACCAGGTGGAAGCGCCCCGAGTCCGGCAGGCCGGTATTGGCGATGGCGACCAGCGCGCGGGCCACGTAGTCGACCGGGGCGAGCGAGACGGCGGTATCGCCGAGATCCGGTGTGACGCCGAGCAGCGCGGCGGCGCGCACCATCGTCCACATCGAATCGTCGGCGCTCATCACACCGGTCTCGACCGATCCGCAGATGAGCCCCGGCCGGTAGACCGCGACCGGTACGCCGCGTTCGCCCGCCTCGAGCACCAGCTGCTCGGCCACCCATTTGGCGGCCACATAGCCGTGCCTGGTGACCTCGGCGGCCGGAATATCGCTGTCCTCCAGCACGATTCCGCTGGTCTCGGTGCCGAGCACGGCATTGAGGGTGGAGACGAAATGCACCGGTTTGATCCGGACGGTGGTCGCCAGCCGCAACACCTCGGTGGTGCCGCCGACGTTGGCCGCGCGCAGATCCGCGTAGGACTCCAGGTGATTGACCCGGGCGCCGTTGTGGTGGATGACGCTGATCCGGGCGGCCAGATCGGCGAAATCGGCCTCGCTCAGGCCCAGTCGCGGCTGCTCCAGATCGCCGGGGACGGCCACCACCCGCTCGGCCAGGTCGTGGTGCGGCAGCTGGTAGCGGGCCAGCGCGGCGGTGATGCGGCGCAGTCCGTCGGCGCGGTCGCGGCCGCGCACCAGGCACCAGATGCGGGAGTCGGTGCGGTCGAGCAGTTCCCGCAGCAGGTGGACGCCGAGGAAGCCGGTGGCGCCGGTGAGCAGGACGTCACCGGTGTCGACGGGTGGTACCAGGCCGGCGATATCGATGGCCGGGTCGAGGCGGGCGTCGTCGATCAGCTGCGCGACCCAGCGATCGTCACGGTCGGCGGCCGGTTCGAGTGCCGCCAGTGCGCGCACCGTCGGCTGTTCGAACACGGTGCGTGGGTCCACCTCGAGGCCGAGTTCTTCGGCCAGGCGGGTGCGCAGGGTGAACACCAGCAGTGAGGTGCCGCCGAGATCGAAGAAGGTGTCGTCGAGGGTGATCTCGTCGGTGCCGAGGACCTCGGCGAAGACCGCGGCTACGGCGATCTCGCGTGCGGTGGTGGGCAGGGCACGGCCTGTGCCCGCACCGCGGGACCGGTCGGTGTCTCGCGCGGTGGATACCGCCGCGTGCTCGGAATCGTCCCGCCGGTGGTCCGATGGCGAACCGTTCGTGCCGGACGCAGTGCCGATGGTGCTCGCCGGGTCACCGGCGATGCGAGCCACCACATCTTGGAAGCGCCGTGCTATATCCGCCACCGTCGTGCGATCGAATCGTTCAGTCGCGTAACGGAATTCGGCCGCGAGGCCCTGACCGCCCGACCCGGGGCGAAGGGTGAGCGCGAGTTCGAAATGGGTGCTGTCGCGCGGAAGTTCGAGGGTTTCCACCCGCAGCCCGTCCAGTTCCAGCGCCGGTAGCGCGGGCAGGTTCTCGAAGGAGAACACCGTCTGGAACAGCGGCGAACGGCCTTCGGCGCGTGGCGGGTTCACCGCTTCCACGATCTGGTGGAACGGGACGTCGGCGTTGTCGAAGGCATCCAGCGTCGCGTTGCGGACGCGGTCGAGCAGCGCGGTGAACGGCTCCCCCGGCTCGACCGTCACCCGCACCGGCAGGGTGTTGACGAACATGCCGACCAGGTGGTCGAGCGCGGGATGGCCACGCCCCGCCACCGGGGTGCCGACGGTGAGATCGGTGCTGCCGCACAGTTCGTGCAGCACCGCGAGATAGGCGGCGTAGCCGACCATGAAGACGGTGGCGTCGCTGCGGGCCGCGAGTGCGGCGAGCGCGGCAGCGGTCGGCTGGTCGAGGTCGATATCGACGGTGGCGCCGGGGCCTTCGCTCGCGCCGGTCCGATCGGCCGGCAAGACCAGGTGCCCGGGGGTGCCGGCGAGGGTGCGGGTCCAGTACGCGAGCTGCCGGGCCGCCATCGAGTCGCTGTCGGCGCTGTCGCCGAGCCGATGCTGTTGCCACAGCGTGTAATCGGCGTACTGCACCGGCAGCGGCGCCCAGGCGGGCCGGGTGCCGGTGGCGTGCGCGGCGTAGGCGGTGGTCAGGTCGGCGATCAGCGGGCCGACCGACCAGCCGTCGGCGGCGATGTGATGGGCGACCAGCACCAGCACGTGTTCGGTGGCGTCTAGCCGCAGCAACCGCACCCGTACCGGCAGGTCGCGGGTCAGATCGAAGGGCGCGGCGGTGATCTCGGCCAGCCGCTGGTCGAGCTGTGCGCGGTCGACGTCGACCGGGGCGAGATCGATCAGCTCGGCGGCTCGGGCAGCGGTCAGCACTCGCTGGTACGGGCCGGTCGGCGTCTCCGGGTAGACGGTGCGCAGCACCTCGTGACGGTCGACGACGGCGGCGACAGCGGATTCGAGCACGGCCGGATCCAGCGGACCGGTCAGGGCGAGCGCGACCGGCAGATGGTAGGCCGACGATTCCGGCATCAACTGGTTGAGCAGCCACAACCGCAGCTGGGCGGGCGCGGGTGCGAGGCGTTCCGGACGCGGACCCGCTGTCGGAGCGAGCGATTCGCCGGGGCGCTGGTCGATGCGCTGGGCCAGAGTCGCGACGGTCGGCGCGTCGAAGACGGTGCGCACCGCGGTGCCGAGGCGCGCGGCGACCTGCGTCGCGGTCAGCGAGGTACCGCCGAGGGCGAAGAAATCGTCACCGGCACCGACCGATTCGACGCCGAGCACCTCGGCGAACACCGCCGCCACCTGACGTTCGGCGGCCGTGGCGGGTGCGCGGAATCCGGTGCGGCCGAAGACCGGTGCGGGCAGCTTGCGGGTGTCGAGCTTGCCGTTCGGGGTCAGCGGCAGGGTGTCGAGCACGGTGTAGGCGGCCGGGCGCAGGTAGGCGGGCAGGGCGTCGGCCAGGTCGGCACGCAACGCGTCGAGATCGATGGTCGCCCCGGATGCCGGCACGAGATAGGCCACCAGATGCGCGCCGGTGCGCGGATCGGTATGCACGGTGACGGCGGCGCGGGCGATCTCGGCGCGCGCGGTGAGCACGGTCTCGATCTCCCCCGGCTCGATCCGGTGCCCGCGCACCTTGATCTGGAAGTCGGTGCGGCCGTGATAGAGCAGCGCCGGTTCGGGGTCGTCGGTGACGGTCACCAGATCGCCGGTGCGGTACAGCCGCTCGCCCCGACGGTACGGGTCGGCCACGAATCGGGCCGCGGTCAACCCGGGCTTGCCGTGATAGCCACGGGCCAGCGCGGGCCCGCCGATGTAGAGCTCACCGGGCGTTCCCGGCGGCACCGGACGTAGCAGCGAATCGAATACGACCGCGCGGAAACCGCGCAGCGGTGCGCCGATGGTGACCGGCGCACCGGCCACCAGTTCGCCGATGGTGGCGATATCGGTGGCCTCGGTGGGCCCGTAGCCGTTGCGCATCAGGCGGCCCGGTGCCCAGGCCTCGACCAGATCGGCGCGGATGGCCTCGCCGCCGACACCGAGCACGCGCAGCGACGGCAGGGCCGCCGGATCTAGGGTGGCCAGCACGGCGGGGGTGATGATCGCGTTGGTCACCGCCTCGCGGCGCATGAGTTCGGCCAGATCCGCACCCGCCACCACATACCGGGGCGCGACGACGAGGGTGGCCGCGCCGGCGAGCGCGCACAACTGCTCACCGACCGCCATATCGAATCCGGGTGAGGCGTGATGCAGCGTGCGCGCACCGGGATGCAGGTCGTAGCGGTCGCGGCGTTCGGCGGCCAGGTTCGCCAGGCCGCCGTGGGTGACCAGCACGCCCTTCGGGGTGCCGGTCGACCCGGAGGTGTAGATGAGATAGGCCGGTTGGGCCGGATCGAGCGCGGCATGGCGCTCGGCGTCGGTGATCGGTCCCGCGCGGAACTGCGCGGTGGTCGCCGGATCATCGAGCAGCAGCCAGGTCGTGGCCTCGGGCAGAGCTTCACGTAGCGCCGAGGTGCTCACGCCCAGCCGCGCACCGCTGTCGCCGAGGATGTGCGCGATACGCTCGGCCGGATAGCCGGGATCGATCGGCACGAACGCGGCGCCGGCCTTGCTGATCGCCCAGACCGCGGCCACCGATTCCGCCGACCGTTCCAGCACCATGGCGACCAGAGTTTCCGGTCCGGCGCCTGCGGCGATGAGGGCTCGGGCAATGCGGTCGGTCCAGGCGTCGAATTCCGCGTACGTCCACCGGCGGTCACCGTGCACGACGGCGGTGCCCTGCGGATTACGCGCGACCGCCGCCGCGATCAACTCCGCCATCGGCACCGAGGCCACCGGCTCGGATCCGACCCACGGCACCAGCCGCGCGCGTTCCTCCGGCCGCAGCACCTCGATCGCGTGCACAGTGTTGTCGGCGGGCCCGGTGACGATCTCGCCCAGGAAGTCCAGGAATCGCCGGTGGTGGGCGATCAACTCCGCACGGGTGTACCGATTCGGGTTGCCTTCCCATTCCACGCGCAGGCCGGATTCGGCGGCGGGGTAGATATTGAGCGCGAGGTCGGCGACCGGGCCGGTGGACAGCAGGTGCAGGGTGCCGGTCGCGGCACCGAGATCGACGCCCGCGCGGAAGTTCATGATGTTGACCGCCGGGCCGAATCCGCCCGCCTCCGGGCCGCGCTGCGCGATCCGGGCCACCTCTTCACCGCGGAACCGCTGATGACGCAGCGCCCCGCTCAGCTCCCGGCGCGCGGCGGCGAGGAGGTCGGCGATAGTGGCCGCGCGCCCGGTGCCCACTCGCAGCGGCACCACGTTGTTGACCATGCCGCCGGCGCGGCGCAAGACCGCGGTGGTGCGGGCGGTCACCGGCAGGCTCAACGTCACCTCGGGCGCGCCGGTCATTCGGGCGAGGTACCCGGCCAGCGCGGCCACCAGCACGGCGGCGGTTCCGGCACCGTCGGCAGTCTGCTCCAGCGCGGCGTGCAGATGTGGCTCGAGCGCACCGCCGACGACGATGGCCTGGGCCGCCGGCGGTCCGGGTCGCGTCGCGAGTGTCACTGGATCGGGTAGACCGTCGACCTTCTCAGCCCAATACCGGCGATCGGTCTCGTGCCGGGTCGAGTGCAGGTAGGCGAGATCGGCGTCGACCAGCTCGGCAGGCGATACCTCGGCGCCGGCGGGCGGCTGCGTGCCGCGCACCATCGCCGCGTACAGCTCGGCGTGGCGCTGCTGCAACCGCATGGCGCCGTAGCCGTCGAGAGCGATGTGGTGGGCCCGGCCGTAGATGAAATGCCGGTCGGGCCCGATGTGCAGGATCGTCGTCTGCAACGGCGGATCGTTGCGCAGATCGAACGGCTTGTGCTGCTCGGCCAGCATCCAGGCGCGCGCGGCCGATTCCGGGTCGGCTTCGGCGCGCAGATCGAGGTAGCCGATCTCGTCGTCCTGGTCGTAGTCGATCCACTGCCGCACCTGGCCGTCGAACTCGACGTCGAAGCGCAGATAGGCGCCCAGCTCGCGGGCCGCTCGCCGCGCGGCCTCCTGGTAGGCGTCACGGTCCAGCGGGCCGACGACGTCGATGTATTGGGTGGTGGTCACCGGAACATCGCCCAGCAGCTGCTGGGCAAACCACACTTCCCGCTGCGCCGACGTCAACGGCAGGGTTTCACCGACTTCGCCGGACGAACTCATCGCGCTCTACCTTGCAAACTAGCGGGCCAAAGCCAAGAGGTTAGCCTAGCCTTTGCCCAGAATCCACCCGAGCGTCACCGACGGTAGAGATTGCTATCTATTTGCTGCCTGCTCCCCGTGGTGCGAATTCCACGGCCCATCCCGCGAGCCGCCGCACGAGAGTACTGTCCGAAGCACGGCTGCATCGCCCGTCCCGAGCCGTTGACGAGGGCGCCATGAACAACCGAACCCATTCGGCCGCACCCGAACCCGCACCGGCGGTGGCGGCCCCGGCACCGACTCGGTTCGCCGCGGCCGTCGCGGGCATCCTGGCGGGCGCGATGGTCCTCGGCGTCGGGCATCTGGTTGCCGCGTTCTTCGCCCCGGACGCGTCACCGGTCTATGTGATGGGCGCGACCGTTGTCGACACCACACCGCGGCCGGTCGAGGAATGGGCGATCCGGGAGTTCGGCAGTGCCGACAAGGCGGTGCTGTTCCTGGTGATGGCGGTGGTGATGATCGTCGTCGCGGCCTGCGCCGGGCTGCTCGACCGCAGGCACCGCTACGGCAGCGTGTTGCTCGCCGTCGCCGGTGCGGCCGTGATGTGGGCGGCGACGCGACGTCCGGACGCCACCCTCGGCTGGGCGCTGCCCACTCTGCTCGGCCTGGTCGCCGGGATCGCGACGCTGCGCCTGCTCCTGGATCGGGCACCCACCGCCCCCGGCCCCACCGAGCCGAGCCGACGGCGATTCCTCGCCCTGGCGGTGACGGCGGGCGCACTCGCGGCGGGGTCGGCGGCCCTCGGCCAGTGGATCGGCACGCGCCTGCGCGATATCGCCGCGGATCGGGCCGGTTTCGCAGTGCCCTCCCCCGCCACACCCGCACCGGCGGTTCCCGAGGGCGCCGATCTGCCCATCGACGGCCTCACCGATTTCGTCACCTCCAACCACGCCTTCTATCGCGTCGACACCGCGCTCCGGTTGCCGGCACTCACCAGCGACGACTGGCGGCTGCGCATTCACGGCCTGGTGGCGCGGCCGGTCGAGTACACCTTCGAGCAGTTGCGCCGGCGACCGGCCGTCGCCCGGATGATCACCCTGACCTGCGTATCCAACGAGGTCGGTGGCGACCTGGCCGGTAATGCCCTGTGGACCGGCTATCCGCTGGCCGAGCTGCTCGCCGAGGCCGGACCGGAACCGGGCGCGGATATGGTGCTCTCCCGCAGCAGCGACGGCTTCACCGCGAGCACACCGCTGGCCGCGCTCACCGACGGGCGCGACGCCCTGCTCGCGGTCGGGATGAACGGCGCGCCGCTGCCGGTGTCACACGGCTATCCGGCGCGGCTGGTGGTGCCCGGGCTGTACGGCTATGTCTCGGCTACCAAATGGGTGGTGGAGCTGGAGGTCACCAGATTCGATGCCGCGCAGGCGTATTGGACCCGCCGTGGGTGGGCCGAGCGAGCGCCGGTGAAGACCGCCTCGCGCATCGACGTGCCCCGCGACCGCGCCACCCTGCCGGCCGGGCCGATCGTGGTCGCGGGTGTCGCCTGGGCACAGCACTCCGGCATCGACCTGGTCGAGGTGCAGGTGGACGATCAGCCGTGGCGGCCCGCCACCCTCGCCGCCGAGTACTCGATCGATACCTGGCGTCAGTGGTGGTGGCAGTGGCCGGCCGAACCGGGCACCCACACGCTGCGGGTGCGCGCCACCGACCGCACCGGCTACCGGCAAACCGACCGGCGCACACCGCCGTTCCCGGACGGGGCCACTGGCTGGCACAGCCGCACCATCACGGTGCGCTGAGCCGGCTCAGACCCGCCGCATCACCGACACCACCTTACCGAGCACCACCGCGCGGTCACCGTCGATGACGTCGTAGGCGGGATTACGCGGTTCCAGGTACACGTGCCCATTGCGGCGCCGGTACACCTTCACCGTGGCCTCGTCGTCGATCATGGCCGCGACGATGTCGCCGGAATGCGCCTCGTGCTGCTGGCGTACCACCACGATGTCGCCGTCGCAGATGGCGGCCTCGATCATCGAGTCACCGCGCACCCGCAGTCCGAATACCGTTCCGCGCCCGACCAGTTCCCGCGAGAGCATGAGCATGTCGTCGGTGTGTTCCTCGGCCAGGATCGGCGTGCCCGCCGCGATATCGCCGACGACCGGCACCGCGACGGTCCCCTCGGCGGCGACCCGCTGCTCGGTCTCGCGCAGGAACAACCGCACGTCGATGGGTCGCGCCATCGCCTCGCCGCGACGCAGGAAACCCTTCTCCTCCAGGGCTTTCAGATGCCGCGACACCGACGACGCGGACCGCAGCCCCACCGCGTCGCCGAGCTGACGGGTGCTGGGCGGATAGCCACGCTCGAGCACCCACCGCGCAATGGTGGCGAGGATGTCGCGCTGCCGCGGCGGCAGGGTCGAGGTGTCGAGGTGCTCGTATCCGCTCACCCGGGGAATCGTAGAGGTGTGCCATTCGGGCAGCTACACATGCCGCCTGGAATCGGTGCCGCCGGACTGCCGTTCAGACGCCGACCCGGCGCAGGATGTCGGCCTTCGCGGCAGCCCAGGCCGGCGAACGCACGTCGCCGAAATCGGCGTGGCCGCCGCCGGGCAGCAGGTGCAGGGTGACCGGATCGCCTGCCGCGCGGGCGGCGCGGGCGTAGTTGCGGCTCTGGTCCGGTGAGACGGTGGCGTCCTGGTCGCCGTGGACGACGGTGACCGGCAGCCCGACCGGTAGATGCTCGATGGGCGAGGCGATGCGGTAGCGGTCGGGCTGCTCATCCGGCAGCCCGCCCAGCAGATCGCGCACGAACCGGTCGTGGCCGTTGATCGCGGCCAGGCGTAGATCGAGCACACCGGCCATGATGGTCGCGCCGGCCAGCCGCACGTGCGGGTCGGCGCCGGGCGCGTCGGTGCCGTCGATGGTGTGCCGTCCCGCCAGCCAGGCCGCCAGATGCCCGCCTGCTGAATGCCCGGCCACATGCACACGTTTCAGGTCCAGGCGCCCGCCGGCCCGTTGCTGCACCACGGTCGCCAGAGATTCGGTCGCATCGTCGACATCGGCGAGGGTCACCGGCCAGCCGCCCACCCCACCGACCCTGCGGTACTCCACATTCCACACCGCCACCCCGTGCGCGACCAGGTCCTCGGCCAGCACCGCCATGTAGCTCAGGTCGTGCACCTGCTCCCAGCCCCCGCCGTGCACGAGCACGACGACCGGGAGATGGGCGGACTGCCCGGCGGGCAGATAGAGATCGCCGAAATTGTCGTCGGTCTCGCCATAGCTGATCCGGATCGGATCCGGCCGCGCCCCGTCGGCCGGGCTCGTCGCCGGCGCGGCCGTCTCACCCGACCCGCATCCGCTCAGCAGCGTCACCAGCAGCACACAGACCAGCACTAACGCTCGTCGCATCCGACCTCCCACCTCGCACCGAACCAGGGCCGTCACCTTCGCATTCAAACAGGCGGCGCCCCCGGATTCGGGCGCACTCGCCGGCCAACCCCTGCCGGCGAGCGCGTGAAGGTCGGGCAGCCCTACTGGTCGCTCAGCTCCGCGAGGACCTCATCGGCCGCGCGGCGCCCCGACCGGACGGCACCGTCCATGTACCCGTTCCAGATCTCGGCGGTCTCCGCACCGGCCCAGTGGATCCGCCCGACCGGTGCGGCCAGCGCCGCCCCGAATTGGGTCCAGACACCTGCGCCCAGCCGGCCGCCGTAACAGCCGCGGGTGAATTCCTCGGCGTTCCAATCCTGTTCCAGGACATCGAACGGTTCGGCCGCCTTCGTGCCGAAGTACTTCACCAGGGTGTTCACCACGAGCTCGCGCCGCTGGTCCGGCGTCATCTCCTGGGCCCGGCGCGCGTGGGCGCCCTCGAGGAAGCCGACCAGCACCCCACACGATCCATCGGGCGGCGAATTGTCCAGGACCGGACTGAAACCGTCGTCGAGGCTGAGCGCGAAGCCGTTGAGGCCCTGCTCGCGCCAGAACGGCGTGTCGTAACCGATCTGGAACTTGATCACCGAACCGGCGGGCATCTGCTGGGTCAATCCGTCGCGCTGCGCGGGCAGCGCCGGGACATAGCGCAGGCGCCCGGCCAGCGTCGGCGGGATGGCGACGATCACCCGCTGCGCGGTGACGCTGCCGCCCTCGTACTCGACGACCACGCCATCGTCGTCCTGGCGGATCGTCCGGACCACGGCACCGAGCCGGACCGCGTCGCCCAGATCGGCGGCCATCCGCTCGGAAATCTGGTGTGTGCCACCGACCACCCGGGTCTCCTGCGCTCCACCGGTGGTGCCGATGAGGGTGTACAGGTTGGTCCCGGATTTGAGGTAGAAGAGGAAGTGCAGCAGCGACAGCTCCGGCGCCTCCGCGGAGAACAGCGCCGGCACCAGCACACCGAACAGCTGCCGCGCGAGTTCGTCATCGGTGTTCGCGGACAGCCAGGCGTCCAGCGTCTGCCGGTCCAGGCCGTCGGCGTTCTCGGTCTCCCAGGGCGCGGCGGTGGTGACCGTGGCCGCCAGGGCTTCCAGCTCCATCCACAGACGGCCGACCTCCATGGCCGAATCCGCGGGCAGCCCGAACGTTTCGTCGGCGTACCGCACGACCTGGCCCTGCGCGACGGTCAGGTTGTCACCGTCGTCGTAGGTAGGGAAGGTCGCCAGACCGAGTTCGTCGACCAGCTCGCGCACCACGTCCTGGGTGGGACCGATCCATTGCCCGCCCAGTTCCACCGGTACGCCATTGCTGAGGAAGCCGCCGAGGTTGCGGCCGCCGACCCGGTCGCGCGCTTCGAGCACCCGCACGCTACGTCCGGCGGCGGCCAGCACGCGCGCCGCACTCAGGCCGGCGAGACCGGCGCCCACAACGACGACATCCACATCCCGCATCGCCACTCCTCCATAGATAAGTCGGTCGCATGACTGATATGACGGAGGTTACGTGGGCCACACCTGAGAGACAACCCCTGACGGGGTATCAATTCATACGGCCGACCGAATTCAGTCTGCGGACGGCGACGCCGAGCGGATGCCGGCGACCGCGATCATCATGTCGATCGCGGTTTCCAGGTTCTCCCGCGATCTGCCGGCATTGGGGTCGCACACATGCTGGAGAACGAGCCCGTCCACGCAGGCCAGCATCACCCGCGCGAGCCGGCCGAACGGCACGGTGCACGTCTGGCCGGCCTCCTGGGCCGCGCGCTGGCACCATTCGGCGATGATGGCCGCGTAACGCTCGTACTGCCAGCGCGCGAGACTCTCCTGCCCGGGCGTGCGCAAGGCGTAGGTGACGAGTTCATACTGCATGACCTGCAGGTCCGTCCGGTCGGTGACCAGATGCGACCAGAAGCTGCGCACACCCTGACGGATCGCGTGCTCGAGCCCGTCTCCCAGCTCCATCGCGCCCTCGAGCACCGTCGCGATCTCGTCGATCACATCCTCGATCACCGCCCGCAGCAGCTGCTCTTTCGAGGGGAAGACGTACTGCATCGTGCCCAGCGGGACCCCGGCCTCGGCGGCGACGGCACGCAACGACGTCCCCGCCACTCCGCCGCGGGCGAAAGCGACCCGGGCGGCCGCCACCAACTGCGCGCGGCGCACCGACGCTTCTACATACGGCATGACATCTCCTCCTCGGTCGCGTGACTGGGATTCTGCCATGCCTATCGCAGTGGCGATGATCGGCAACGCCGCGAAGTCAGTCGCATGACCGACACCTCGCGGCATATGCGACACCGGATGCTCGCCGGTCAACGGGGTCGGCTACAGGGACGCCGCGGCCCGCGCCGAGGGCTGCCGGGATGACAGCACCCCGCCGATGTCCGGCAGCACATCGGCAGGGTGGTGTTCGCGATGAGATCGGCTGACGCATCGAGCGACAGCCGCACGCGGTGTGCGGCGCTCCGGTCCCCTCATCTACCGGCACGGCGCGGTCGCCGCAGGGCAGGGCCGGCGGATTCGCGTGGGACGGACCCGAATCCGCGCGGGAACTTATCGCGTGGCGTCCAATCCGTTGCGCAGGTCGGTGAGGATGTCGTCGATTTCTTCGATGCCGACGGCGAGGCGGACGAGTCCGGGGGTGACGCCTGCGGCGAGTTGTTGTTCGGGGGTGAGTTGGGAGTGGGTGGTGGAGGCGGGGTGGATGACCAGCGACCGCACGTCGCCGATGTTGGCGACGTGGGAGTGCAGGGTCAGTGCGTCGACGAATTTCTTGCCGGCGTCGACCCCTCCGGCCAGTTCGAACGACACGATCGCCCCGACGCCTTTGGGGGCGAGTTGGCGGCCGCGTTCGTACCAGGGTGAGGACGGTAGTCCGGCGTAGGCGACCGATTCCACCTGCGGCTGCTCGGTGAGGAACTGGGCGACAGCGACCGCGTTGGTGACGTGGCGTTCGATGCGCAGGCTCAGGGTTTCGATGCCTTGGGCGATGAGGAAGGCGTTGAACGGTGAGATCGCCGAGCCGAGGTCGCGCAGGAGTTGGACGCGGGCTTTCAGCGCGTAGGCGGGTGCGCCGAGGTCGGCGAA
Organism: Nocardia cyriacigeorgica GUH-2; assembly: GCF_000284035.1. Classification (NCBI taxonomy): domain Bacteria; kingdom Bacillati; phylum Actinomycetota; class Actinomycetes; order Mycobacteriales; family Nocardiaceae; genus Nocardia; species Nocardia cyriacigeorgica. The sequence goes on from NC_016887.1 coordinate 4,537,072, forward strand.
GACCGCACCGTGATAGCTGGGATCCGGGGTGGTGAACCCGGGAAACCGCGGTGCACCGGTGGTGTCGGTGGTGGTCCAGTCGAAGGTGCCGCCGTCGACGATCACGCCCGCGACCGCGGCGCCGTGGCCGCCGAGGTATTTGGTGGCCGAGTGCACCACGATGTCGGCACCGTGGGCCAGCGGCTGGATGAGGTAGGGGGTGGCGACGGTGTTGTCCACGATCAACGGCACACCCGCCGCATGCGCGACCTGCGCCACCCCCGGAATGTCGAAAATGTGGTTCTGCGGATTCGACACCGTCTCGCCGTAGAACGCCTTGGTATTCGGGCGCACCGCGGCCTTCCACTGCTCCAGATCATCCGGATCGTCCACGAACGACACCTCGATACCGAGCTTGGGCAGCGAGTAGCGGAACAGGTTGTAGGTGCCGCCGTACAACCGCGGGCTCGACACGATGTGGTCACCGGACCCGGCGATATTCAGGATCGCGAAGGTCTCCGCCGCCTGCCCGGACGCCACCAGCAGCGCCGCCACACCACCCTCGAGGGCGGCGATGCGCTGCTCCACCGCGTCCTGGGTGGGGTTCATGATCCGGGTGTAGATGTTGCCGGGCTCGGCCAACCCGAACAACGCCGCCGCATGATCGGTATCGCGGAACGCGTAGGAGGTGGTCTGGTAGATCGGCAACGCGCGGGCACCGGTGCTCTCGCAGGCCGCCTGACCGGCATGGATCTGCTTGGTCTCGAACGACCAGGAGGCGGTCGGGTCGGCCGGCGGAACGGATTCGGTCATCGGGGCGAGGCTCCTCTGGTTGCGGTTGCCGATCAGGCGAAAGCTGGTGATCCGGTGGTCACCGCGCATCACGCTAGAAAGGCGCGCCCCCGCTGACGAGGGTTGCGCTCACGCTGAACCAAACGGTGGCCGCGACGCCGCTCATCGCCCCGGCGGGCGGCAAGAGTGTTAAGGTCCCCCAGGAGTTCGGACCGGGAGGGGTTGTCATCACCGCATTCTTGATCGTCGCGCTGATCGTGGTCATCGTCCTGGCCTGCGTCTCGTTCTACATGGTGTACAAGCTCACCAAGGACAAGCGCGCACAGGAGCAGGCCCGGCCGTCCGCACCGGTGGACCCGTTCGCCGACAAGGACGCCGACGCCCTGCGCGGTGACCCGCGCTCCCTGAAGGCCGGTGACATCGTCGACATCTTCGGCCAGACCTACACCGTGCGCGGCACCCTCCGCCTCAAAGAAGGCGGCTACCAGTGGGCCGAACACCTGCTCGACACCGGCAACGACGTCCAGCACTGGCTCTCGGTGGAGGAAGACCCCGACCTCGAACTCGTGCTGTGGACCGAAACCGCGGGCCTGCCCGCGCCCGGCCCGGCCGAACTGGAACACCAGGGCAAGCGCTTCCGGCTGGAAGAGACCGGCACCGCCCGGTTCGCCAGCGAAGCCACCACCGGCCTGGCGCCCAGCGGTGTGCTCACCTACCACGACTACGTCGCCGATGACGGCACCCGCCTGGCGTTCGAGGAGTTCGGCGACGCCGGCCGCAAAGAGGGCACCCTCGGTCAGGTGCTCAACCGCAGTGCCGTCATGATCTACCCGCAGCAGCCGTCGTGAGCGAGCGCAGCGAGCGAACCATCGGCACAGCGCCCACGGGAACGACGGAGCCGAGCGCCAGCGAGGTGGAGTCGTGAGCCGTACTGCTTGGCTGATCACCGGTATCGGCTCGGTGATCGTGGCCATCGCGCTGGTGGTCGCCCTCATCGCCCGCGCCGGTGCCAGCGATGAGCCGCGCGACTACATCGCCGATCACTACACCCGCGCCGCCGCGCTCGACGAACCGAACAACGGCCTGGCCTACACCGCCACCGCCGCCGCGCCGATCGTGGCGAACGAGATCGCCCGGGCGGCGCGGCCGCTGGACAAGCGCAGCACCGAGGACAAGATCTTCCTGCAGTACCGCGACGACATCATTGCCGTCACCCCGTACCAGGGCGGATCCAAGATCCTGGTCGACGACTACCGCACCGGGCATCGTCGCCACAGCCACTACGTCAGCACCTACGGCTGGGCCAGCAGCGGTGGCGGCGGATCCGGTGGCGGCTTCCGCGGCGGCGGCAGCGGCGACGGCAAATAGCCCATCCGCCCAGGACAATCCACGGACAATTCCGGCTTCAGGAGGACAACATGCTCGAAGATCTCCCCGCGGACGCGGGCGCCGCGCTCGCGTACTGCGGGGTCGGGATCGCGCTGATGGCGCTCGGTTTCGTCCTGGTGGACATCCTCACCCCCGGCAACCTGCGCAGGCAGATCTGGATCGAACGCAATCGCAATGCCGCACTGCTGGTGTCGGCGAACCTGCTCGGCGTCGGCATCATCGTGGCCACCGCCATCTGGACCTCGCAGGGCGCGATCGGCGCGGCGCTGGCCTCCAGCGCGGTATACGGCGTGATCGGCCTGGCCGCGATGGCGCTGGCATTCCTGCTGCTGGACCTGGTGACCCCGGGTGAGTTCCGTGGCGTGGTGGCCGAGAAGGACCTGCATCCCGGGGTGTGGGTCAGCGCGGCCCTGCATCTCGCCGTCGCCGGTGTGGTGGCGGCCGGCCTGACCTAGTGCCCGCTCCGGCGCAGACCGAACGCTCGACCGATACCGGCGCCGCCGATATCGGCGGGACGGTCGGCTCCGGCTCGGGTCCGCGCCGCCGGTTCGCCCGGATCGCGCTGCTGATCACGGTCTTCATCTGCGCGGCGTGCGGGCTGGTCTACGAGCTGTCCCTGGTCACCCTCGGCAGCTATCTGATCGGCGATACCGCCGCCCAGGCCTCGATCACCTTGAGTGTGATGGTGTGTGCGATGGGGTTGGGGGCGCTGGCGGCCAAGCCGTTGCGTCATCGGGCGGCCGCCGCGTTCGTGGGGGTGGAGCTGGCGCTGGCGACCGTCGGCGGACTGTCCGTGCTCGCCCTGTACGCCGCCTATGCCTGGCTCGACCTCTACACCGCGGCGCTGGTGCTGATCTCGATCGTCATCGGTGCGCTGATCGGTGCGGAGATCCCGCTGCTGATGGAGCTGCTGCAACAGATCCGCCGCCAGGCCGCGGGCAGCGCGGTGGCCGATCTGTTCGCCGCCGACTACGTGGGCGCGCTGCTGGGTGGGCTGGCGTTTCCGTTCCTGCTGCTGCCGATGTTCGGACAGATCCGCGGCAGCCTGATCGTCGGCGTGGTGAACGCGGTGGCCGGGCTGGCGTTGATCTTCGTGTGGTTCCGGGCGGATCTGCGCCGGGTCACCCGCTGGCTGCTCGGTTCGCTCACCCTGCTGGTGGCGGCGGTGCTGGTGGGCAGCTACGTCTACGCCGACCGGTTCGAGGCGACCGCTCAGCAGGCGTTGTTCGCCCATCCCATCGTGTGGCGGGCGCAGACGCCGTATCAGCAGATCGTGCTCACCGAATCGCTGTCGCCGTTCGGCACCACCGATACCCGGCTGTTCCTCAACGGCGATCTGCAGTTCTCCTCGGTCGACGAGTACCGCTATCACGAGGCACTGGTGCATCCGGCGCTGGCGGGTGCCCGCCGGAATGTGCTGGTGCTCGGCGGCGGCGACGGGCTGGCCTTGCGCGAGATCCTGAAGTATCCGGATGTGGCGGCCGTGACCTTGGTCGAACTGGATCCGGAGATGATTCGCCTGGCGCGCACCGATCCGCGCATCACCGCATTGAATCGACACGCCTTCGACGACCCGCGGGTCCGGGTGGTCACCGCCGACGCGTTCTCCTGGCTGCGCGAGACGCCCGGGCAGTTCGACGCGGTGCTCATCGATCTGCCCGACCCGGACCAGACCTCCATCGCCAAGCTGTACTCCACCGAGTTCTACGCGCTGGCCGCGGGTGCGCTGGCGCCGGGCGCCACGATGGTGGTGCAGGCCGGGTCCCCGTTCTTCGCGCCGCGTTCGTTCTGGTGCATCGACGCCACGGTGCGCGCGGCCGGGCTGCGCACCCTGCCCTATCACGTGGATGTGCCGAGCTTCGGCGATTGGGGTTTCGTGCTCGCCACCCGCGACGCCGAACCGCGGCTGACGCTGGATCCGCCGGCTCCGCTGCGCTCGATCGATCCGACGAGTCTGGCCGCGGCGGCGGTATTCGCTCCCGACCGCCGTGATACCGGAGAGAGCCCGTCCACCCTGATGCATCCGCGAATCCTGGACCTCGAACGCGGCGAATGGCAGTGACGCGGATCCGGGTTCGCGGCGTGTAGGTCTCGATCGACCGGCGCCCGCACGGTACAACGGAAGAGTGAAGGCCGTGAAGCTGTTCGCTGTCATCGTCTGCGCCGTTGCCGCTTCTGTCGTCGTCTCCGGCCTCGCGGCAGCCGCTCCCGCCGGTACCCGGGTGGTGGCCGAATCCCCGATCGGGCCGCGTGTTTCACAGATCGAGGTGTATTCACCCGCGATGGACAAGGTGGTCACCAACCGGGTGATCCGGGCGGCCGGTGCCGGTGCGCCGACGCTGTATCTGCTGACCGGCGCCGGCGGCGGGGTGGACGGCATCTCCTGGTGGGACGACACCGATGTGGCCCAGTTCTTCGCCGACAAGTTCGTCAATGTGGTGATGCCGGTCGGCGGCGGCTACAGCCTCTACACCGATTGGATGGCCGACGATCCGGTGATGGGCCGCAACAAGTGGCAGACCTATCTCACCCATGAGCTGCCCGGCGTCATGGACGCGCGGCTGGGCGCCAGCGGCCGTAATGCCATCGCCGGGGTGTCGATGAGCGCGGCGTCGGCGATCGATCTGGCCATTCAGGGTGGCCCGCTCTACAGCGCGGTCGCCGCCTACAGCGGCTGCCCGTGGGCCACCGATCCGGTGGGTGTGTCGCTGGCGGGTGCGCAGGTGCTGCGCGGTGGCGGTAATCCGGGCAATGTCTGGGGTATGCCGGGCGGGCCGGGCTGGCAGGCTCATGATGCGTTCCTGAACGCGCATCGCCTGGCCGGTAAGTCGATCTTCTTGTCGGCGGCGTCCGGTATTCCGGGCGGGATCGATGAGGGCGGGTTGCCGATGCCGCCGGTCGAGGCCATCGCGAGCGCGTGCACGGGGGCGTTCGCGGGCCGGCTGGCCGCGTTGGGTATTCCTGCGACGCATATCAATCGGCCGTCGGGTTCGCATACCTGGGGCCAGTTCGAAGCCGACCTGCACGATTCGTGGCCGCAACTAGCACGCGCGATCGGCGCGTGACGGCCGGCGTGCGAGAGAAACCCCTGAACAGAACAGTCCCCGGTAGTCTCCATCGAATCCATGAACCTCAGTCGTCGCTGATGGCTCCGGTATTCGACTGGCTTGCCGGGGGCCTAGCCGGATCTTGAAGGAATGTGACCACCGTTCTCCGGACGTCTCCTTCGAACGCGTCACACTCTTCGGTGTTCCGGTATATGTCCAGTATCACCCGGATTCGGCGTCAGTCAAGACCCCTGCCGGCCGCGATCCGGCATATTTCTCCGAGCCGCGGTCCAGCGGTCATCCGCCCGGCCGTGGCAGCCCTTCGACCTGCTGCTGGATGCGGTCGAGGGCATCGCGGATGGCATCGATCTGGGCGTTGAGTTCGGCGATGGTTGCCTCGTCCACCCCTTGGATCTGCGGCGGCACCGGCCCGGATGGTGGCGCGGGCCGGGGCCGGCCCGGTGGCGGCGGTGCCCCGGGTCCGCCGCCCGGTGCGGTGGCGAGGTTGCCGGTTTCCGGACCGAAGACCTGGTCGAGCGCCTCGGCGAGGGTCGGCGCATAGCCCACCCGGACGCCGCCGGTGCCGGGATCGCGGTAGCTCACCAGCATCCGCGCCAGCTGCGGGAAGGTGGAGCCGTTCGGCGCGGTCGAGATCCGCTCGGTGAACAACGGTTCGACGTAGAGCACGCCGCCCTCGGCGATCGGCAGCGTCAGCAGGTTGCCGTATTGGATCCGGTTGGATCGCTCGAGCAGCGTGCGCTCGGAGGCGACGCGGGTGTCGGAGATCATCGAGTTCTGGATCTGCTGCGGGCCTTGGGTGAGGGTGTCGGTGGGCAGTTGCAGCACAGTGAATCTGCCGTAGTTGTCCGGATCGCATTCGACGGAGATGTAGGCCGAGAGGAACTCGCGATTGAACCCGACCATCGCGCTCGCCAGCCGGAACGACGGGTCGGCGGTTTCCGGGTCCCCCATCAGTACATAGAACGGCGGCTGGTGCGGGTTGGTCTCGACGGTCGGATCGCTGGGCACCGACCAGAAGGCGTTGGTGGTGAAGAACTCTCGCGGCTCGTCGACGTGGTACTTGGCCAGCATTTCGCGCTGGATGGCGAACAGATCCTCCGGGTAGCGGAAGTGCGCGCGCAGGTCGTCGCTGATCGACTCCGGCGGTTCGACGGTGCCGGGGAAGACGTTCATCCACGCCGTCAGCACCGGGTCGTCGCGGTCGACCTGGTAGAGGGTGACCGTGCCGTCGTAGGCGTCGACGGTGGCCTTGATCGAGTTGCGCACGTAGGAGATCTCCTCGAACGGCCCACCCTCGGCCTCGTTGCCGGGCGCCAAGGCCTCGAGCGAACTGCGCTTGGCGTAGGGGTAGTCGTCGACGGTGGTGTAGGCGTCGACGATCCACACGATCCGGCCGTCCACCACCGCCGGGTAGGGGTCGTTGTCGGTGGTCAGCCAGGGCGCGACCAGCTCGACCCGATGACGCGGATCGCGGTTGAAGATGATCTTGGAATCGGCGTCGATGGCGTCGGAGAAGATGATGTTGCGTTCGGCGTAGTGCACTGCGAAGGCCAGCCGGTTGGCCCAGTTCCCGATCGGCACGCCACCGGCGCCGTCGTAGGTGTACTTGGTGGTGTCGGTGTCGTATTCGCGGGGCTCGGTGCCGCCGCCGACGATGGCGTAATCCGGATCGGCCGCGGCGATCACTTCGCCGAAGTAGATGCGCGGCTGGTCGACCGGGATCACCTGCTGCCCCGATGCCGCGCTGGCAATATCGCTGACGGTGTAGATCGGGTAGCCGCTGTTGCTGCTTTCCGCGTCGCCTGCCGCGTCGCGCACCGCGGCATTGACGCGGTTGGCCGGTGCGGCGACGAATCCGTTGCCGTGGGTGTAGACGGTGTGCCGGTTGACCCAGTGCCGCTGGTTGGCGCTCAGCGCGCTCGGCGTCAGCTCCCTGGCCGCGACCACGTAATCGCGCAACTGCCCGTCGATGCGGTACCGGTCGAGGTCGAGTTTGTCGGGGAAGCTGTAGAAATTCTTCAACTGCTGCTGCTGGGTGAAGGTGCGCGAGAGCACGTTGGGATCCAGCAGCCGCACATTGGCGATGGTGGTGGCGTCGGCGGGCACCTGCGGCGGCGGCTTGGTGCCGATGCCCGGATACGGTTTGTACTCCACTCGGTCGGCGCCAATTCCGTACGCCGACCGGGTGGCGGCGATATTGCGTTCGATGTAGACGCGTTCCTTGTCGGCGGCATTGGGGCGCACCGACAGCTGCTCGACCGCCAGCGGCCACAGCCCGCCCACCAGGATCGACGACAGCAGCAGCAACGCGGCGGCCATGGCCGGGATGCGCAGATCTCGCACCACCACCGCGGAGAAGACCGCGACCGCGCAGATGATGGCGATGGCGAACATGATCAACCTGGCCGGCAACACCGCGTTGATATCGGTGTAGCCGGCACCGGCGAAGGTGGGTTCGCGACTGTGGCTCGACAGCAGCGCGTAACGGTCCAGCCAGTAGGCGGCCGCCTTCAACAGGATGAACACACCGGCCAGCACCACCAGCTGCACCCGGGCCGCCGTCGTCAGCCCCGGGAACTTACCGGTCAACCGGATCCCGCCGAGCAGGTAGTGCGCGGCGAGAGCGGCCAGCAAGGCGAGCACGACGGTGGCGAACAGCCAGCTCACCACCAGCCGGTAAAACGGCAGATCGAAGACGAAGAAGCCGATGTCGTGACCGAATTCGGGGTCATCGATGCCGAAGGCGCCGCCGTGCAGGAACAGCTGCACCGTCGTCCAGCGCGACTGCCCGATCAACCCGCAGATCACTCCGAACGCACCGGCGATGCCGAGCCCGAACCACAGCGGTTTGCGCAGCAGGACGCTGCGATAGGGCAGCAGATAATCCTCGCGCTCGGTGTCGGAGATCAGCAGCGGACGGTGCCGGTAGGCCAGCCACATCGACACGAACAGCGCCCCGCCGACGAACAGTCCGATCGAGGCGAACATCGCCACCCGGGTGAGCAGCACGGTACGCCAGACGTCGCGGTAGCCGACCTCGCCGAACCACAACCAGCCGATATAGACCCCGATCAGCCGGGGAACCACCAGCAGCAACACGACGAGCATCGCCACGGTGATCACCAGCAGCCGTACGCTGCCCGGCAACCGCCGCCAGCTGGGAATATCGCGTGTGCTCATCACCGGCTCTCCCGTGGCTGCGCCGGCCAGAGGGGTGGGCGACCGGCACGGGCCGTGCTCCGATACTACCGGCGCGACTCGGGCAGCGGGCCCGGCTCAACCGGCCCGGGCGGGCACCTCGGAGAGCTGTTCGAGCAGATCAGCGGTGCTGAGCACGGCGCCGCAGCGGCGCGCGGTGTAGTTCAACGCCATCAGATGTTCCTCACGGCTGAAATCGGCGGTGGCGTCCAGCGCGAGGAACGGGCGCACATCGCTCATGAACGCCTCCGCGGCGCTGAGCATGCAGCCCATATGGGTGTAGACGCCGGTGATCATCAGCTGGTCGCGGTTGTAGTAGCCGAGCAGCTCCCGCAGGTCTGTGCGCTGAAAGGCCGAATATCGCCATTTGGTGACCTGGATATCGCCGGCGTGCGGGCGTAGTTCGGCGACCACCTCGGTGTCGGGTCCGTGTGACATGCCGGTGCCCCAGAAGTCGGCGAGGATGCCGCGGCGCGAGGGATGCTGGTTGCCGGGCTGCATGGTGTAGATGACCGGGATGCCGAGCTCGTGGCAGCGGTCGCGCAGCCGGGCGATATTGACCAGCAGAGTGCGCGCCGGGTCCTGCGCGACGTCGTAGGCGGACACGAAGTACTGCTGCATGTCGTGGATCAGCAGCGCGCTGCGCTCCGGTGTGACGGTCCAGGCCACCTCGTTCGGTGCGACCTCGGCCGCGGTGGGCAGGTCGTAGGGCGCGATCGGCGGTATGGGCATGACATCTCTCCGGTTCGTCGTATCGGTGCTGACGGCAGGGCGCGGGGCCCGGTGATTTCACATGTCGAGCGTGGCGCCGCCGTCCACCCGCAGGTCGTGCATGGTGATGTGGCGGGCGTCCGCGGAGGCGAGGAAGCGCACTGCCGCGGCGATGTCGTCGGCAGAGGCGATGCGGCGCAAGGGAATACCGAGGCGGTAGACGTGTGCGTCGCCGTCGAGCAATGCGGCGCGGGCGGCGTCGTCGAGCGGGTGATCAGCGTCGGTGTAGAGCCCGCGCAGCATCGCGGTGTCGGTGGAGCCCGGCGAGACCAGATTCACCCGCACCCCATGCGGAGCGACTTGCAAAGCCAGCGCACGGGTGAAGGCGGTCGCGGCGGCCTTCGACGCACAGTAGGCGGCCATGCCGACACGCGGTGTGGCGGCCGCATTGGACGACACCACCACGATCGATCCGCCACCGGCCGCGACCATGTCACGCGCGGCGCGCTGGGTGACCCGCATGGTCGCGGTGGCGTTGACGGCGAGGCTGGTGTCCCAGTCCTGCTCGGTGATCTCCAAGGCACTACCCGCCCGCATGACGCCCGCGGCGTGCGCAACCACATCAGGGCAGCCGTGCTCGGCGACGAGTGCGTCGAAAGCGGCGTCGACCGCCTTCGCGTCGGTCAGATCGACCGCCGTGGCGGCAACCGAACATGCTGCGGTAGCGGCGATTTCGTCAGCGACGTGATGGACGCGCGGGTCCCGATCCCAGAGGGCGAGGACGTCGGACTCGAGTGCGAATCGCCGCGCCACCGCCGCGCCGATTCCGGCGGCGGCCCCGGTGACGACGACCACGCGCTGTCCCGAAACGTTCATGAACATGAGGTTAGCCTAACCTGATAAGTTGCTTCGACGAGGTCCGCGAACTGCTGTCGTATCTGCCGTCGAACAACCAGGAACTGCCCCCGCGCGAGTGGACCGAGGACCCGGCCGACCGGCGCTGCACCGAACTGTGCGACATCGTGCCGGTGGACCCCCGGACGCCCTACGACATGCGGCGCGTGGTCGCCGAGATCGTCGACGACGGGCAGTACCTGGAAGTGCACGAATCGTGGGCGCGCAACATCATCTGCGCGCTGGCCCGGCTGGACGGCAACGTGGTCGGCATCGTCGGCAACCAGCCCGCCGTGCTGGCCGGTGTCCTCGATATCGACGCCTCGGAGAAGGCGGCCCGCTTCGTGCGGATGTGCGATTCGTTCAACATTCCGCTGGTCACGCTGGTGGACGTGCCCGGCTTCCTGCCCGGTGTGGAGCAGGAACACGACGCGATCATCCGGCGCGGCGCGAAGCTGCTCTACGCCTACTGCGAAGCGACCGTGCCGCGAATCCAGGTGATCGTCCGCAAGGCGTTCGGCGGCGCGTACATCGTGATGGACTCCAAGTCGATCGGTGCGGACCTGTCGTTCGCCTGGCCGTCGAATCAGACCGCGGTGATGGGGGCCGAGGCCGCGGCCAACATCATCTTCCGCAAGCAGATCGCCGCCGCCGATGATCCGCTGCGGCGGCGCCAGGAGCTGGTGCGCGACTACGAGCGCGACCTGATGAATCCGTTCGTCGCCGCGCAACGCGGTCACGTCGACGACGTCATCGACCCGGCCGACACCCGCTCGGTCCTGATCCGCTCGCTGGCGCTGCTGGCCGCCAAACGCGCGGCCGGCCCGGTCCGCAAGCACGGAAACATCCCGCTGTGACCGCGATCCGCGTCCTTCACGGCCGGCCGACCGACGCCGACCTCGCGGTGCTGGTCCTGGTGCTCGCGACAGCGGGCGGCAACCGACCGCCCGCCGTATCGGCCACCGCTCCCGGTCCGAACAGCGCGTGGCGCACCAGCCGCACGACGCGCTACCGCCGTGCGCCGGCGGCATGGGGACCCGCACCACGTCAGCACCGGCAACCCCAGCCGGCCTAAGAGGAGGAGGACCCGAACCATGGCAGCGATCACCGCGCCACTCGACGGACCCGAACAGACCCGCACCACCACGGCACCGACTGTGGCGATGTTCCCCGGACAGGGCTCGCAGCGCGCGGGCATGGCCGCGCACCTGCTCGAATCCCATGCCGACACAACGACTCCCGTGTTCGCCGCGGCCGACGAGGCCGCTGGATTCGGCCTGACCGAGCTGTGTGTGTCGGGCACGAAAGAGCAGCTGACCCCGACCGAGATCACCCAGCTCGCCGTCGTCGCGACCAGCCTCGCCACCTGGGAAGTGTTGCGGGCACACAACTTCCGTCCCGTCGCGGTCGCCGGGCACAGCCTCGGTGAGTTCTCCGCCCTGGTCGCCGCCGGTGTCCTCGACCTGGCGAGCGCCTTCGCACTGGTCCGCAGGCGCGGCGAGCTCATGGCGCGGGTGGCCGCGAACACCGAGGGCGGGATGCTGGCCGTGGTCGGCTTGCCTTCGGCCACCGTCGAACGCCTCTGCGCCGAACGCGACGGCACCGGGGTGGCCGAGGTGGCCAACTACAACGATCCGAACCAGACCGTCGTCTCCGGCCACACCGCCGCGCTCGAACAGGTCGCCGCCGCGGCCACCGAGGCCGGCGCGCAGAAGGTGGTGTTCCTCGAGGTCGGCGCTGCGTTCCACTGCTCACTCATGGCCGATATCGAAGCAGAGTTCGCCGAAGAGCTTGCCGCACACAACTTCTTGTCACCGCGACTACCGGTGATCAGTTCGGTCACCGGCGAATCGCTGACCGACGGCGCCGCCGCCCGGATCGTGCTGCGCCGGCAGCTGTCGCGCCCGGTGCGCTGGACCGAGGTGCTGCGCACCGCCGAGCACGCGGGCCCGGTGCGGTTCGCCGAGATCGGGCCCGGCCGGGTGCTCACCGGATTCGTCAAGAACACCTTCGCAGACCGTCCGGTGTTCAGCACCGGCGACGCTCGCCGCATCGACGCGGCGATCAAGCAGATCACCACCCAGGAGAGGAACCAGCCATGACCGAGACCACCGCGCAGACCCTCGAGGCCGTCCGCGAAGCCGTCGCCGAAGCCGTCGGCATCGAGGTCGAAGAGGCCGAGCCGGACGCCACCGTGCTCGGTGAACTGGGTGCGGAGTCGATCGATCTACTCGACATCCTGTTCCGGATCGAGCGCAAGGTCGGGGTGAAGATCCAGGCCGCCGAGATCGCGGAACTGCTGCAAGGCGAGCTGTCCGATGAGGAGTTCGAGGACGCCGACGGCCGCATCACCCCGGCCGGACGGGAGCAGCTGGCACGCGCGCTACCCCAGCTCGACCCGTCCACCCTGCCCGAGACCCTCACCGCCGACCAGGTCATGACGCTGTTCACGGTGCGCAACCTGGCCGAGATGGCCACCGCCCGCGCGGCGCTGGCCGCGGACGCGAGCTGAGATGGGCCCCGTACCGCCGGCGCCGGGCGAGGCCACGATCTTCGTCGGCGTCGATATCGCCGGCGTGGATCAGGTCGCTGCTCGGATGACCGAACAGCCGGGCCTGGCCGAACAGGTCTTCACCGAGCGTGAACTCGGCTATGCCGGCGGACGCGGGCGCGGAGCCGAACACTTGGCCGCCCGTTTCGCGGCCAAGGAAGCGGTGTTCAAGGCCCTCGGCGGCGCGCTGCCCTGGCGCGACGTCGAGGTGGTCAACGGTGCGAGCGGGCGGCCACGCCTGCGGCTGCACGGAGCGGCGCGTGCCGCCGCCGAACGGAAAGGCATACGGGATATGGAAATCTCGCTCTCCCATACCGACGGGGTGGCGATCGCCTTCGTCGTGCTGACCACGGCATCGGCCACCGCGCGCGCTGCCATCGAGCTGGTACAGGAGGCGGCGCGGTGAGGCTCGCCGACCGCGTCGCGCTGATCACCGGCGCCTCCCGGGGCATCGGACGGGCCACGGCGCTGCTACTGGCCGAACAAGGTGCTGCGGTAGCGGTCAACTACCGCTCCGGCGCGGAGGAGGCCGAGGCGGTCGTCGCCGAGGTCACCGCCGCGGGCGGCAAGGCGGTCGCCCTCGGCGCCGATGTGTCCGATCCCGAGGCCGCCGCCACGCTGATCGAACAGACCATCGGGGCGCTGGGCGGACTGCACATTCTGGTCAACAACGCCGGAATTGCCAGGGACGGACTGATCTTCGACATGAACCCCGGCGACTGGGTCGAGGTGATGCGCACCAACTTCGGCGGGGTGTTCAACTGCACGCGCGCCGCGATGGGGCACTTCATGGCCCAGCGCGACGGCGTCATCGTCAACGTCTCGTCGGTCATGGGGCAGCGCGGCTGGATCGGGCAGTCGAACTATTCGGCGTCCAAGGCGGCCATCAATGCCTTCACCCAGTGCAGCGCGATCGAGTTGGCGCGCTTCGGTGTCCGGGTCAACGCGGTGCTGCCCGGCTTCACGCCCACCGAGCTGATCGGCCCGGTCGTCGCGGGCGGAGCCGGGAAGAAGCTGGAGAAGCAGATCCCGCTGCGGTCGCTGGCCGAGGTCGGCCAGATCGCCGAGGTGATCGCCTTCCTGGCCGGTCCCGGATCGGCCTATATGACCGGTGAACTGGTGCGGGCCGACGGCGGTTTCGCCGCACAGCTCGGCATCGGCCGGCTGGCATGAGGGCGAAAGGATCCGACGCTGTGCGATTTCATCTGGTGGATCGAATCGACGCCTGGGAGCCCGGCCGGTCGGCGACCGCGCGCAAGCTCACGTCGAACCAGGAAACCTATTGGGTCCCTGATGGTTCCGGTCGGCCCGTCATGCCGTCGGCACTGGTCTTGGAGAGCGTGTGCCAGTCGGCGACCTGGCTGATCCTGCTGGGCAGTGAGCTGTCGCGCCGGGCGACGCTGCTGGCCGTCGAGGAAGTGCGGCAGCTGGGCGTGGTGCGGCCGGGCGCGGTGCTCGACATCGAGGTGTCGGTGGAGTCCATGGCCGAGACCGCCGCCGTCGTCAACGGTGCGGTGCACGTCGAGGGTACGCCGGTACTGACCGCGACCCGGATCATGTGCGGCCTCATGCCCGCCGACGAGCTGGACGATCCCAGCGAAACCCACCGCCTCGCGCGGTTGCTGAGCCGAAAGGAACTGGTCCGATGAGACGCGTCGTGATCACCGGAATCGGGGCCGTCACACCCCTCGGCAACGATGCCGAGACCACCTGGTCGTCGCTGGCGGCCGGGCGTAGCGGGGTCGGCGAGCTGACGACCTTCGACGCGTCCGGATTCCCGGTCCGCATCGCGGGCTTGGTGCGTGGGTTCGATCCGGCGCGCGATCTGCCCGCGACCACCCGGTGGCGGCATCTGTCGCGTGCGGGCCGGTTCGGGGTGGCCGCCGCCGCGGAGGCCATCGCCGGGGCCGGACTCGACACCGCTGCCGCGGACGAGTCGCGTGGCGTCGCGATGGGCGCCAGCGTGGGCCGCCCGGATCTGCAACTACTGGTCGACGTCGGCCATGAACGCGCCACCACCGGAAAGGCCGATGCCTTCCGTCGTCAGCCACCGAGCCTGACCCTGCAAGGCAATCAGAACCTGCCGACGGCGGAGATGGCGCGGCTGCTCGGTGCGAGCGGCCCCATGGTCGGCATCAGCACCGCCTGCTCGGGTTCGGGTCACGCTGTCGGCGAAGCGTTCCGGCTGATCCAGGAGGGCGATGCCGACCTCATGCTGGCCGGCGGCTACGACTCCTTGACCACCTGGCTGGACGCGCTCGGGTTCAGCCTGCTCGGCGCGCTCACCACCGAATACAACGACGATCCCGAGCACGCGTCGCGGCCCTTCGACGCGCGCCGGTCCGGTTTCGTCCTCGGTGAGGGCGCGGTGGCGTTCGTACTCGAGGAACGCGAGGCGGCCATCGCGCGGGGCGCGACGGTGCTGGCGGAGATCCTGGGCTACGCGTCCACTCTCAATGCCTGGCGCATCACCGACTCCCCGCCGGACGGCACCGGCGCGATCCAGGTGATGGCCGGCGCGATCGAGGAGTCCGGCCTCGGCGTCGAGGGCATCGACTACATCGTCGCGCACGGCACCAGCACGCCCGGCAACGACGAATCCGAAACCATCGCGATCAAGCAGGTCTTCGGCGATCACGCCGCCCGGGTGCTGGTGAGCGCGCCGAAGTCGATGGCCGGGCATCTCACCGCGGCCGGCGCCGGCCTCAATATGGTGGCCGCGATCGGCGCGATCCGGCACAGTGTGGTGCCGCCGACACTCAATCTCGACAACCCCGGACGTGGCCTCGACCTGGACTATGTGCCGCACACGGCGCGCACCGCGCCGGTCCGGGCGGCGCTGGTGAACGCCTTCGCCTTCGGCGGCACCAACACCGGGCTGGTGCTCGGGGCCGCGTCATGAGCGCGCCTGCCACCGCGCTCGACCGCGTCGTGGACGTCGTGCCGGGAGTGCGGGCGGTCGCACTGGTGAACGTGCCGCTGACGCTCACCGTCTTCGACACGCACTTCCCGCGCTTCCCGGTGCTGCCGGGGGTGCTGCTACTCGACCACATCGGCGCGACCGCCCGACTGCTCGCCCCGCCCGGACTGCACCACCAGCATGCCGTGCGTGGCGTGCGGTTCCGGCACTACGTGCAGCCGGGCGACCAGATCCGGATCACCGTCGAGGTGGTCTCGACCGCATCGGAGGGCATCGACTGCCGCGCCGTCGCCGAGGTGGACGGGCGCGCCGCCGCCACCGTGCGGTCGCTGCGACTCGGCGCGGATATCAGCGAACCGGGCACGACAGGGGAATCGGATGACTGAACAACGACGGGTCGTGGTGACCGGCATCGGCCTGCTCACCGCGATCGGCGGCGACGCCGCGAGCACCTGGGACGCACTACTGGCCGGGCACAGCGGGATCCGCCCGATCACCGCCTATGACCCGGCCCCGCTGCGCACCCGGCTGGGTGCGGAGATCGACGGCTTCGAGCCGCAACGGTTCGCCTCCCGCAAGGCGCTGCGCATGCTCAACCGCGGCGATCAGCTGGGCCTGGCGGGCGCGACGCTGGCCCTCGCCGACGCCGGCCTCGATACCACCGGCGATCTCGGGCACCGGTGCGGGCTGTATCTCGGTGGCAACAAGGAGATCTCGCGACTGGACGATCTGATCGGCAGCGTCACCCGGATCCGCCGCGACGACGGCACGCCCGATATGGGCGTGCTCGGCGAACAGGGCGCCTCGATCATGGCGCCACTGTTCTTCGTCGAGGGACTCCAGCCCGCGGCGGTCTTCCACGTCTCGCAGAAATTCGGCATCCGCGGACCGAACGCCTTCTACGCCGGGACCGCCGACAGCGGCGCCACCGCGATCGGCCGGGCGATGCGGGCCATCCGCCGCGGCGAGGCCGATCTGGCGCTGGCGGGCGGCTACGACGATGCGACGAACTGGTGGCCGATGTCGAAATTGGACGGCGTCGGCGTGCTCTCGACCTCGAACGAGCGTGGGCCGGCCGCGTTTTGCCCGTTCGACCGGTCGCGTTCCGGTTCCATCCTCGGCGAGGGCGCGGCGATCCTGGTGCTGGAAGAACGCGCCGCCGCCCAGGCGCGTGGCGCCCGAATCTACGCCGAGATCGCCGGATTCGGCGCGGGCAACGAATGCCATCCACCGCCCGCACCGCATCCGAGCCGACGTGGCCTGTCGCGTGCGATCAACCGCTCACTCGACGACGCCGCGATCGACCCCGGCCAGGTGTCCTATGTGGCGGCGCACGGATGTGCCACCGGCAGTGGCGATCTCAGCGAGACCCGCGCCCTGCACACCGCCTTCGGCGAGCACGCGCCCGGGGTGCCGGTCAGCAGCGTGAAGCCGCAGACCGGGCACCTGGTCGGCGGCGCGGGTGCGGTGAACGCCGCCGTGGCGGCGCTGGCCGTGCATCACGGAGTCATCCCGGGTACCGCGCATCTGGACGATCCGGACCCGGGATGCGATCTGGACTACGTCCCCGACGGACCACGTGAGGCGCCGGTGACCACCGCGCTCGCGCTGGCCAGGGGCTTCGAAGGCCAAGCGGTATCGCTGGCCCTGACCGAGGCGAGGTGAGCCGGCTGTGAGCAGCCCGAAACGAATCGTGGTCGCGGGAATCGGCGCCGTGACCTCACAGGGCCGGGGCGCCGACCGGATGTGGCAGGGCTTTCTCGACGGCCATGTGGCAATCGGCGAGGTGGAATCGCTGGACCTCACCGGGCACTCCACCACCATCGGTGGTGAGGTCCGGCCGTGGCGCACCGAAACCGAGGGGACTCAAGCCCTTGATCCGGCTGTCCATTTCGCGCTCGTAGCAGCGGCCGAGGCGATCGACAGCGCCCGCATCCGTCCACGCGAGGGCGAGGGCGCCGTCCCCGCCACCCGCTGGGGAGTCGCGGTCGGCACCTGCAACGGCGGGCTCGGCACCGTGGAGAAGGCCTGGCTGGCCGACCGCGACGGTGGTGACGTCGACTGGCAGCGGTATCTGATGATCCAACCGCAGATCATCGCCGAGGCGCTCAGCGCCGAGTTCGGACTTCAGGGCCCGGTGCTGTCGGTCAATACCGCCTGCGCGGCCGGTGCGCACGCCATCGCGCACGCGGTCGAGATGATCCGGATCGGCCGGGCCGACGCCATGCTGGTCGGCGGCACGGACGCCTTCAACGCGACCGTCTTCGCGGGCTTCCACAGCCTGGAATCGCTGTCGCCGATCCCGCCCGCGCCCTATTCCAAGGATCGGCGCGGGCTCTCGCTCGGCGAGGGCAGCGGAATGCTGGTGCTGGTGGAACATTCGGTCGCGATCGCCGCCGGAGCGCCCATTCTGGCCGAGGTGCTCGGCTACGGCCTGTCCGCCGACGGACACCATCCGACGGCGCCGCATCCCGAAGGCGCGGGCGCCGCGCGTGCCTTGACCGCCGCGTTCACCGCCACGGGTGTCACGCCCGCCGACGTGTCCTACGTCAACGGGCACGGAACCGGCACTCCGAAAAACGATTCCGCCGAGAGCAACGCCGTACGCCGCGCTTTCGGGCCCGCCGCCGAGAAGATCGCGCTCACCAGTGTGAAGTCCATGATCGGCCACCTGCTCGGTGCCGCGGGCGCGGTGGAGGGCATCGCGACGGTCCTCGCGCTGCGCGACCAGATGGCCCCGCCCACCGCCGGTTTCACCGGCCCCGACCCGAAGTGCGGCTTGGACGCGGTGCCCAACACGGCGCGGCCGCTGCCGATGGATGTGGCGATGTCGAACAATTTCGCCTTCGCCGGCGCCAATGCCACGGTGGTGTTCGGCCGGGAGGGCCGGCCGGCCAGTCCGGTGCCCGAACCGCCGATCGATCGCGTCGTCATCACCGGCATCGGGACGATCCTCCCGGGCGGCGCGAACGCGGGTGAGCTGCTCAGCGCCTATCGCAGCGGCACACTCGAAGGCTACGGCGGCACCGAACTCGCGCTCACCGCAATGGATTTCGATCCCGCACCGTTTCTCAGCCCGAAGCAGCGGCGTCGGATGGACCGGCTCGGCATACTCGCCGTCGCCTCCAGCCGGATGGCGCTCGACGACGGCGGGCTGGATCCGGAAGCGGTCGACTCCGACCGGATCGGCGTCATCGTCGGTACCGGTCTCGGCCCGGTGGAGAGCATGGAGAAATTCACCGTCCCGGTGCTCGAATCCGGTGTGACGGCAGCGAACCCGGCGGTGTTCCCCAACACCGTCTACAACGCGGCCGCCGGGCAGGTGTCGATGGTGCTCGGGGTGCGCGGCCCCACCTCCACCCTCACCGCGGCACATGCGGCGGGCGCCACCGCGCTTGGCGTCGCGCACGACCTGCTGCGTACCGGTGCGGCCGACGCGGCCCTGTGCCCGGCCGTCGACGCGCTGGCGCCGTACGCCATGCACGCCTACCAGCGGATGCCGGTATTCGCCGACGCCGCGGCTCGCGGCTACCGCCTGGCCGAGGGCGCGGTCACCCTGCTGCTGGAGCGGGAGTCGGCCGCACGGGCGCGGGGCGCCCGGATCCTGGCGGTCGTGGCCGGCTACGGCAACGCCTCCGATGCCGCGGGGATCGGCCGCTGGGATCGCGAGGGCCGCGGCATCGAACGCGCCATGCGGGCCGCGCTCGCCGAGTCCGGGCTCACCCCGGCAGACATCAGCGCGATCTGGGCCAACGCTGCCGGCCTCGCCGCGGTCGACGATCCGGAACTCGCGGCCATCGCCCGCCTCACCGGCGGTACCGGGCCGCGCGTCGAAACACCGAAATCGGTACTCGGCGAACCGGTGGGCGCCGGCGCGCACCTGTGCGCGGCCCTCGCAGTGCACGATCCGGCCCGCTTCGACGGCCCGGTGCTGATCAACAGTTCCTCCCTCGGCGGGACGCACACCTCGCTGGTGCTGACACCGGCTACCCACTCGACATCGGAGCATCATGACTGACACCAACAACGTCGCGATCCTGGGTACCGGATCGTTCCTCCCCGGCGACCCGATCGACAACGATCAACTCGAGAAGCTGGTCGGCCCGCTGCCCGCCGATGTGCTCGACGGCATCCAGGTGCGGCGCAGGCACTGGCTGATCGATCCGGCCGACGGCTCGCACCGCATCAGCAACAGCCGCATGGCCGAGGCCGCCGCCCGCACCGCCCTCGAGCGCGCCGGGGTGGGGCCGGAGGAGGTGGATCTGATCGTGGTGTCCACCGCCAGTCCCGAGTTCCATCTGCCCACCGTCGGCAGCTATGTGCAGCAGCATCTCGGGCTGGAACGCTGCGCCGTCATCGAGGTGCGCGCGGGCTGCGTCGGCGCGATCCAGGCCCTCGATATCGCCTACCGCCAGCTCGCCGACGGCACCCACCGCACCGCACTGGTGATCGGCACCGAAGCCATCTCGCCCATCCTCGCGCCGATGTTCCTGGGCCGCGAACCCGATGCGGTCCGGATGCGGGATCGGCTGACGCTCTATAACTTCGGCGACGGCGCCGCGGCCGTGGTGCTGCGCGGGGCCACCTCCGGTCCGGTGGCGCACAAGTACGGCTACGTCAACGCCTGCATGGGTGGGGCGCGCAAACCCGGCATGGTGGTCGTCGGCGGCGGCACCGACCTGCCCGTGCACGAACAGCTGAAACGCAAACGGCTGATGGACATCACGCTCGACGCCGTCGGTGTCGCGGAGTTCGGTCCGCGCATCTTCGTCACCGCGTTGCGTGAACTGCTGGACCGCTCCGGATTGCGCCTGGACGAGATCGACGCGTGCGTGCTCCCCGAGGGCAACGCCGACTACTTCAGCCGCGAATTCGAGGAAGCCGGACTGACGCGGGCCGATTACGACCTGCTGCAATCCCGGATCGTCGAAAACCTCACCGATGTCGGCGCGACCGGCTCCCCCGCCGTCCTGCTCGCGCTCGATGCCGGGCTCGCCGAAGGCCGGATCACTCCGGGCTCCACCGTGCTGCTGGTCGCGATCGAAGCCAGCCGCTACGTCTACGCCGGTCTCGCCCTGCGCTGGCCCGGAAACGAAAGCTGAGGAACCCCATGACCACAACGTCCCTGCCGTCCCGCCGGCTGTTCACCAGCGAATCGGTCACCGAAGGACATCCGGACAAGATCTGCGACGCCATCAGCGATGCGGTGCTCGACGCCCTGCTCGCCGTCGACCCGGCCGCACGGGTGGCGGTGGAGACCATGGTTACCACCGGCCAGGTGCACGTGGCCGGTGAGGTCGGCACCGCCGCGACGGTGGACATCACCGCGATCGTGCGCGCGAAACTGCTCGAGATCGGCTACGACAGCTCATCGAAGGGCTTCGACGGTGCGAGCTGCGGGGTGAATATCGCGATCGGCGCGCAATCCCCCGATATCGCGCAGGGCGTGGACCACGCCTACGAGGCGCGGGTCGACGGAGCCGGCGATCCCGTGGACCAGCAGGGCGCCGGCGATCAAGGCCTGATGTTCGGGTACGCCACCACCGAAACCCCCGAACTCATGCCCTTGCCGATCGCGCTGGCGCACCGGCTGTCTCGCCGTCTCACCCGGGTACGCAAGGACGGCACCCTGCCCTATCTGCGCCCCGACGGAAAGACGCAGGTGACCATCGAATACGACGGAAACCGCCCGGTGCGCCTGGACACGGTGGTGATCTCGACCCAGCACGCACCCGACATCGACCTGGATTCCCTGCTCGCCACCGACGTGCGCGAGTTCGTAGTCGACGCCGTGCTGTCCGAACTGCCCGCCGGTTCGCTCGACTGCGACGATGTCCGGCTGCTGGTGAACCCGACGGGCAAGTTCGTCGTCGGCGGGCCGATGGGCGACGCGGGGCTGACCGGACGCAAGATCATCGTCGACACCTACGGCGGGATGGCCCGGCACGGCGGTGGTGCGTTCTCCGGCAAGGACCCCTCGAAGGTCGACCGCAGTGCCGCCTACGCGATGCGGTGGGTCGCGAAGAACGCCGTGGCCGCGGGCCTGGCCGAACGGATCGAGGTCCAGGTGGCCTACGCGATCGGGCGGGCGGCGCCGGTCGGGCTGTTCGTGGAGACCTTCGGCACCGAGACGACCGACCCGGCCCGGATCCAGGCCGCCATCGGCAAGGTCTTCGACCTGCGGCCCGCGGCGATCATCCGCGATCTGGACCTGCTGCGTCCGCTGTACGCACCGACCGCGGCCTACGGGCACTTCGGCCGCACCGATATCGACCTGCCCTGGGAGCGTTGCGACCGGGCCGACGAGCTGAAGGCCGCGGTCGCGTAGCGGGGGTCAGTCGCCGACCACGGCCGCGAGCCATTCCACCAGCGGCCGCTGCGCCTCCCACGCCGCGCGGATCTCCGTCGCGGCGCGTGGTGTCGGCAGCCAGTCCGGTGCGCCGAAGTCGCGGTGGGTGGTGAGGGTCTTGTGGCGGAGTAGCTCGATGCGGGGGTGGTCGGCGGGGTAGCCCTTGGGTTGGGTTTTGAGGCGGTCCCCGCCGATCTCGTAGCCGGTGCCGGCGAGTTCGGTGAGGATCGCGGCCAGCTCCGGGCCGCGCACGTCGTCGTCGATGGTGGTGCGCAGGCGGGCGAGCTGGTCGGCCGAGCCGCCGTAGAACCCGGCGGCGACGAACAGTCCCGCCGCACCGATCTGCACGTACCAGCCCACGCCCGGCGCGGCGCCTACCACCACGCCCTGGTGGGTCTTGTACGGCGACTTGTCCTTGGAGAACCGCACGTCACGGTAGGGGCGGAAGAGTTTCGCGGACCCGAAATCGGCCTCGAGTTCCTCGATCAGCGCGAGCATCGGCGCCTTCACCGATTCGTCGTAGACCTGTTTGTGCGCGGCCCAGAACGTCTTCGAGTTGTCGGCCTCGAGATCTTCGTAGAAATCCAGACCGGCGAACGGGAACCCTCCGAAACGACCCATGGCAATGAAGATAGGCCCTCGGTCCGACACCCGGGGCGTCAGAACTTGCCGGTGTGGTGGGCGACGCGGTGGCCCAGCCGGGCGGCGAACTCCGCCACGAAGGCGTCGGTCAGCGGCGGCCAGCCCCAGAAATCGAAGGCCAGGGTGCCCAGCGCGAAGCCGGACGGCCAGCGCCACTCGGTGATCGGGCTGCTCGCCTGACAGCGGCGGCAGGCGACGGTTCCGGCACCGGTGCGCTTCCACTGTTGGATGGCCTCGCCGAACGGACGCCACACCTCGGGGTCGGGCTCGAACCGCTGGGGATAGTCGATGATCACGGTGACGGCGCCGCAGCTCGGGCAGCCCGCCGATTCCGGTTCGATCTCACCTTGTCCACCGTGGTGTGCTTCGCGTCCGACGATGACCGCGACGGGCCCCGGCTGCCAGTCCTCGCCCCATTCCTGCGTGATCTGCTGCCAGTGCGGGCCGGGCAGATACCCTGCGTCGACGTTCAGGCTGTACATCCCGTCACCGGACATCTCCCGCGCCAGCAGTCCGCGCGACACCAGCCAATCCACCATGCGCGTCGCCGTGGCGGCCGCGTCATCGGCGTCCACCTCGAGGTCGACGATGCGCTCGAAGTAGTCACCCATCAGCGCCCCCGATCGTCATCGCCGACGACGGTACCGAAAGTACTGCTGCGCTCCCGAGGCTCAGTGCGCTCCCAGCGCGTCGAGGATCATCGGCCGGGCGGTGGCCAGGGCCTGCTGCCAGTACGCCCAGGTGTGCGTGCCGTTGACGATGTCGACGGCACGCACCGACGCCGAGCGCATTGGCGCGGTCGCGGAAGATCTGCGCGGCGATCATGGTGAGCACTTCCAGGCCCATCGCGTTCACCGTGTTGCCCACGCCGTAGGGCACGTCGGCCGGGCCGGGGATGCCGTTGCCGCTGGAGACGTAGACCGGCAGCCCCCGCAGCCGCCCGGCTTGCACGGTGGCGTCATTGCGAGCCGAGGCCGGATCGCCGGGCGGGCCCCACATGTCGTCGGGGTTGAATCGGCCTTCGTCCCACATAGCGGCGCGCATCGCCTCACTCCACATCGGGAAGATCGGGTTGATGAAGCCGGAGAACGATCCGGCGAAGCGGAATTGGTCGCGGTGGTAGGCGGCCAGGATCAGTGCGGCATTGCCGCCCATCGACGCGCCGACAATCGCGTTGTTGGTGCGCGAGACGCCGTAGCCGGCCAGGAAAGCGGGCAATTCCTGGGTGAGGAACGTTTCCCATTTGTAGGTGATCTGCTGGCCGTTGGTATGGCTGGGCCGGTACCAGTCGGTGTAGAAGCTCGACCGGCCGCCGACCGGGAACACCAGGGTGACGTTGTCGCCGGCGAATTGCCGTAATGCGTCGGTGTCACTGGTCCATTGGCTGTGGTCGTGTGGTGCGCGCAGCCCGTCGAGCACGTAGAGCGCCGCGCTACCGCCGCGCGCCGCCCACTGCACCTGGACCTTGATCGGTCCCATGCTCGACGGCACGAACAGTTCTTGGAATCCGCCGGCGGGCGCCCGTAGGCCCGGCGCGCGTAGCGGTGCGGCACCGGCCACCGCCGCGATCGATGACATCAGAACTACTGCTACGACTACGGCGATGGCTCTGCGCAGCCATCCCCCGGGCACCTGCTCTGCTTGCGATCGCGCCACCCCGGCCACTCGTTTACCTCCCACCACGTCGTTGGAAGTTACCGAAGATAACCAATTTACGCTGCCAGAGCGGCTGGAGTTGGCGCCCACGCGCCGATGGCGTGTCGGGGATCGCGACAGGCGTCCGTACCGCTGATCGACGGGTACGGCATGTCCCCGTCGATTTCACCGGATTAGCAGAGGAGAAGCGTTTCCACCGTCATCGAACAGAAACTGATAAACGCATCGTCTGCGCAGTATTCGCAATTGTCCCCGAATGTCCGATTCGGTACGCAAGTGAATTCGGTCAGCATTTTTCGTACCGAGAGTCCGAATTGATCTCTTTGTCGGCACATTATCCGAATACCCCTCGATCTTGCTCCGAATCACCGTGGAAGTTGGTAGATTTCGACGGTGGCGGCCCAGTGCAGTGCCGCACCCGGGGGTTGCATCGATGTAGTTCGGGGACGTTGTGCGATCATGGCTGACAAAAATTCCGCTCGGAAACCCACACGGGTGGCGATAACCGTATGACCGCCGCCGTGACAGCGTTATCCGGTCGCGGAGGAACCACGGCGTCGATCACTCTCCAGCGCTTCTCGGATCTCATTGGCGCGATTTACGACGCCGGCGCCGATCCGAATCGCTGGGACGGCGTGATCGGCACGCTCGCCGCTGCCTTCGGCGCCGTCCGCGGGCTGCTCGTCATCCCCGGATCCGACGGCCACGACTTCGTCGTCAAGGCCGCCGGGTCCGAACTCGGCCCGGCGATCCACGAACACATCGTCCGCGCCGCCGACCGGATCCAGCAGCTACCCGTCGGCGCCCCCGTCACCAGCGATGAGGTGCTGACCCTGCCCGACGGCGGCCCGTCCGATCCCAGCAGCCTCGCGCACAGCTTTCTGGCCCGGCTCGATCGCGACGTGCCGCCCGCCTGGATCTGCCTGACCATGCCGCCGCAGGTCGACCTCGCCCGGCATTCGGCGGGCCGGGCGCTGCTGCACGTCTTGGTGCCACACCTGGCCCAAGCACTGCGTACTCAGTCGAAGCTGATCGAGTTGGCGCGCGAGCGCGCGCTCGCACTCGGGACGCTGGAGCGGGCGCACTACGGGATCATGATCGTCACCTCCGACGCCGCGGTCATCTTCGCCAATTCCACCGCCATGGACATCACCGGCGACAGCGACGGGCTGGCCGCCGACAGCTCCGGCCGGCTGCGCGCCACCCCGTCGACCAATCAGGCCCGGCTCAGCCGGCTCATCCGCGAGGCCGCGGGCCCCGATGGATCGAGCGGCAATGTCGCCATCACTCGTCCGTCCGGTAAGCGGCCGCTCATCGTCCGGGTGACACCCCTGGACGGCATGCCCGGTGACGCGCCGCCCCGGCCGCGCGCGGTCCTGCTGCTGGTGGTCGATCCCGACCACGATCTGGAACCGCAGCCGAAGGCGCTGCACGATCTGTACGGGTTGACCGACGCCGAAACACTGGTCGCCATGGGCGTGATCCGTGGCGACGGATTACCGGCCGTGGCAGATCAGCTGTCGGTCTCGTTGTTCACCGCGCGCACCCATTTGCAGCACATTTTCGTCAAGACCGGAACACACCGGCAGGCGGAACTGGTCCGCCTGCTGCTGTCGAGCGCTATTGCCGCGCAGTGATTTCCGGTCGATTCACACCGGCCGGAAGCCGGTTCCCAGACCACCGCGCAGCGCGACGTCGTCGAGAATTCTGGTGAAATTGACGCCCACATGCGGGCCGAGGCACGGCACCGAGACGTACCCGTTGACCAGGGCCACCAAGGTCGTGCCGACGACCACGGGGCCACCGGAATCACCGACGAGCACACAGATCTGGGTGAGCGTCCACGTCGCGGTATCGAAGACATCCCCGTAGACCAGTCCGCAGGTCTGCCCAGTCGTGCGGCCCTGTTTGCAGGCGATCGCGGGGAATTGGGCGGGCAGGCCGACCTCGGTGATCGTGGTCGCCCCGACCCGGTTGACCGGTACCACCTTGTCCGCGTCGAAGCGGATCACGGCGTAGTCGAGCTCCTTGTTGACGTAGTCGATGGTGCCGACCGGACCCGCTTCCGGATTCGATTCGGCGGAAACGCCGGCCCCCGGCTGGTTGCAGTGGCCCGCGGTGAAGCCGACCATCCGACCGGTGTCGTCCCAGCCGATGGTGGCGAGCGAACAGGTCGCTCCGTCGTCGAAGACGATGCCCGATCCACCGCCCAGTACTACCGGAGGCGCCGCCTGGGCGCTCCCGATGGCCGTGCCCGCCAGGCCGAGGATGGCGGCCGCGAGCACGAGAAGGATTTTGCCGAACATGGTTCTCCCAAGGTGGTCGGCCGAGGATCAGGGGGCACTCCCGAACGGAGTACGAGAGTGCCCTCGTTTCCCCTCGGTCCTGGCATCGGTCGGATCAGACGACACACACCGGGAAGAGGATCGGCACCGTGATCAGCACGATCCCGCACGTCAGCAGTGCGCCGGGAATCGTGAGGAACGGTGACAGCACGGCCGGCTGGACTTCGACCGGAACCGGTGCGACTGGTGCGGGAGCGGGCTCTGCGGCCGGTGCCGCGCTTGCTACCCCGGCGCCCATCGCGATCAACGGCGCGCACGCCGCTGCTGCTATGGCAGAGCGAACCTTGGTGCTAGTCATGACATTTCCCTTACTGTCAGCATTCTTGGTCATGGTCGACCCGGCTCCCCGGGTTGCCACAACGTTCAGCACAGCACCGTTCGGCCGGAAAAGCCTCACGCGAACAGATGAGATGAGTTCTCCGAGCCCGAAAAAGTCATCGAGTCGGGAAAGTGCACACCGATCCTTCCGCGTCGAAACCGCACCCTCCGCGCATACTATTTGAACGATGGTACTACTTGTACTATCGTTCAAATATCTACGAAGGAGGTTGCCGTGTCAGGAGTCGACGTGCGCAGTTCCGGCGCGCGCGAGTGGGCGGGCCTGGCCGTGCTGGCGCTGCCGACCGTGCTGCTCGGCCTCGATGTCACCGTGCTCTACCTGGTGCTGCCGAGCATGGCCGAAGCGCTCGACCCGTCGGCGACCCAGACGTTGTGGATCATGGACGCCTACGGGTTCTTCATCGCCGGATTCCTGCTCACCATGGGAACTCTGGGCGACCGGATCGGCCGGCGCCGACTGCTGATGATCGGGATGACGGCCTTCGCGGCGGTCTCGGTCCTGGCGGCCTACGCGCCGAACGCCGAGCTGCTGATTCTGGCGCGCGCCCTGCTCGGGATCGCCGGGGCGACGCTGATGCCGTCCACATTGTCGTTGATCTCGAACATCTTTCGCGACGAGCGGCGGCGCGCGGTCGCGATCGGGATCTGGGCGACGATGTTCGCCCTCGGCATGGCCGCCGGGCCGGTGGTCGGTGGTGCGCTGGTCGACCGGTTCTGGTGGGGCGCGGCATTCCTGCTGGCCGTGCCGGTCGCCGTGGTGGTGCTCGGCCTGGCGCGGACGCTGCTGCCCGAACACGCCGATCCGCGGGCCGGCCGCCTGGATCCGGCCAGCGTCGCGCTGTCGCTGGCCGCGATCGTGCCGGTGGTCTACGCGATCAAGCACGCCGCGGCACACCGGCCCGATCTCGGCACACTGCTCCTGGCAACCATCGGCATCGCGGCCGGGGTGATCTTCGTACGACGCCAACTCCGACTGACCGCTCCCCTGCTGGACGTCACGCTCTTCGCGAACCGGGCGTTCTCCGCCGCGCTGGCCGTACTGCTGATCGGCTTGATCGGCGTCGGCGGGACCATGTACCTGGTCACCCAATACCTCCAATTCGTCGAAGACATGAGCCCGTTCGGCGCGGGGCTGTGGATGGGGCCGCCCGCGCTGGCCATGTTCGCGGCGGCGATCGGGGCGCCGCTGATCGCCCGGCGAATCCGGCCCGGCCTGGTCATGGCGATCACGCTCGGCCTGTCGGTGATCGGCTACGCGCTGCTCGCGGGCGCGGGAACCGGGGAGCCCGTTCGAGTGGTCACCGGATTCGGTTTCGTCTATCTCGGTCTCGGAGCGATCGCCGCCCTCGGCACCGATATGGTCGTCGGCGCCACTCCGGCCGCGCAGTCCGGTTCGGCCGCGGCGATGTCGGAGACCGTGCAGGAACTCGGCCTCGCCATCGGCGTCGCCGTCCTCGGCAGTCTCGGCACCGCGCTCTACGCCGCCCGCATGACCGCACCTCCGGACGTGACGCCCCTCGTCGAGGACCGTCTCACCGACAGCCTCGCGGGCGCGCTGTCGGTCGCCGATCAGGTTCCCGCCGAGACACTGCAGGCCGCGCGCGAGGCATTCACCAGCGGTGTGAACGTCGCGGCGACCGTCGCCGGTGTCGCCATCGTGGCGGCGACCGTAATCTGTCTGACGGCATTGCGGCAGGTCCGCCCGCTCGGCGAGGAGCCGGCCGAGGACACGGTGCGCTGCGCGACCGGCCCGGAACCCGCAGGAGGCGAGCATGAACGAGACGAGCGAGCCGATCGATGGGCGCAAGGCCCGGGGCAGTAGGCGCCGCGCCGAGATCATCGAGGCCACCCTCGCCGTCGTCACCCGCGACGGGGCCGCCGGCGTCACCCACCGCACCGTCGCCAAACAGGCCGGCATCACCACCAGTCTGAGCACCTATTACTTCGCCACCCTCGACGACCTGCTGGTCGCGGCCCTGTCCACCGTCGCCGACACCTACACCGCGCGCATCCGCGAGATCATGGAAAGCCCCGGCGACAAGCTGCGCGGCCTGGCCGAGCTGATCGTCGAATCCGCGGGCCCCGGCCGCGACCGCGCCCTCGCCGAACGGGAACTGTCCACCCTCGCCGCCCGCCGCCCCGCCCTCGCTCCCGTCGCTCTACGCTGGCGCGCCGATATCGCCGAACTCGCCGCCACCCTCACCGACGACGCCGAGGCCATCGCCGCCCTCGTCGCCACCTCCGACGGACTGTGCACGGCCCTGCTGCTCGACAACGCCCCCGCCGACGCCGACTACGTCCACCGCCTGCTGACTCGCGCGCTGGCCCGGCCCGGCGCCCCTGCCCGGTGAGGAAGCCGGCCGGGAACTCACAAACCTGGGAATCCCACTGAGCGACCTGTCCGGGTACGGTGTCAAAGCCCCCGATGACGGTGCGGTGTTCCCGCTGAAAACTGGATGAATCGATGAGTACTACCGCCGACAAGCTTGCCGACCTGCGCAAGAAGCTCGAGATCGCGCAGGAACCGGCCGGAGAGGCGGGAGCCGCCAAACGCGCACGTAAGGGCATTCCGTCCGCCCGCGACCGCATCGAGATGCTGCTGGATCCGGGCACCTTCGTCGAGCTCGGCGCCCTGGTGCGCAACCCCAACGACAAGGACGCCCTCTACGGCGACGGCGTGGTCACCGGACGCGGTCTCGTCGACGGCCGCCCGGTCGCGGTGTTCTCCCATGATCAGACGGTGTACGGCGGCACCATCGGCGAGATGTTCGGCCGCAAGGTCGCCGCGATCATGGAGCTGGCGGGCAAGATGGGCTGCCCGCTGGTCGGCATCAACGACTCCGGCGGCGCGCGCGTCCAGGAGGCAGTGACCTCGCTGCGCTGGTACGGCGAGCTCGCCACGAAAATGGAGCCGCTGTCGGGTGCGGTGCCGATGGTGTCGCTGATCCTGGGCAACTGCGCGGCCGGTGCGGTGTACCAGCCGATCTGCACCGACGTCGTGGTCGCCACCGAGAGCGCGCACATGTTCGTCACCGGGCCCAAGATCATCGAGGACGCCCTCGGCGAGAAGGTCGACATGGAGGAGCTCGGCGGCGCCTACAACCAGGCCGCCTACGGCAATATCCACCACGTCGCCAAGGACGAAGCCGCGGCCTTCGCCTGGGTCCGCAACTACCTGAGCTACCTGCCGTCCAGTGCCGTCGAGCAGCCGCCGATCGTGAACCCCGGCCTGGAGCCGGAGGTCACCGAGTCCGATCTATCGCTCGACACGCTCGTCCCCGACTCCGACAATTCCATCTACGACATGCACGACGTGCTGGTGCGGATCTTCGACGACGGCGAATTCCACGAGATCGGCGCGGCCGCCACCAAAAACATCATCACCGGCTTCGCCCGCGTCGACGGCCGCCCCGTCGGTGTGGTCGCCAACCAGCCCACCGTCCTCGCCGGCGCCCTCGACGCCAAGGCCAGCGACAAGGCCGCCCATTTCATCCACATCTGCAACGCCTTCGAGATCCCGCTGGTGCTGGTGGTCGACACCCCCGGCTTCCTGCCCGGCGTGGAACAGGAGAAGGTCGGCGTCATCAAGCGCGGCGGCCGCTTCCTGTTCGCCTACGTCGAGGCCACCGTCCCCAAGGTGACCGTCGTGATCCGCAAGGCCTACGGCGGCGGCTGGGCCGTCATGGGCGCCAAGGCCCTCGGCTGCGACGTCTACCTCGCCTGGCCCACCGCCCGCATCGCCGTCATGGGCGCCGAAAGCGCCGTCGGCCTCACCCAGCGCAAGATCCTCGACGCGACGCCTGATGATCAGCGCGCGGCGGTCCGTCAGCAGATGATCGACTTCTACAACGCGACCATCGCGACGCCGTGGATCGCGGCCGAACGCGGCTACATCGACGCCGTCATCGAGCCGTCGGCGACGCGGCTGGAGATCCGCCGGGCGCTGAACCTGCTCAAGGACAAGCAGGTCATCCGCTACCCGAGGAAGCATCACCTACTCCCCCTGTGACATTCGTCGAGTGGTACCTCATGCAGGCGTTGTCGGCGTGTCGCCTGCGTCATGTACCACTCGGCGGAGTCAGGGGACGGGGAGGGAGCTGAGGACGGGGAGGAAGCCCCAGTTCATGATGCGTTCGGCGTCGGCGGTGGCGGCGTCGAGGTCGAAGGGGGCGCTGTGCAGGACCACGCCGATCAAGCGCTGGGCGCCCCGCTGCGCTTCGAACAGCAGGCAGGTTCCGGCGGCATTCGTCGATCCGGTTTTGATCCCTGTTGTGCCCGGGTACCGGTGCAGTAGGTCGTTGGTGTTCTCCCAGACGTGAGCGCGGTTGGCCGGGCCCGCCGGCTGGTGATGAACCCGGGTCCCCACGATCTGCCGGAAGACCGGGTTGCCCATGGCGTGATGCCCCATCCGCACCATGTCGGCAGGCGTGGAATAGGTGGAGTAATCGCCCGGAACGGGCAGCCCACTGGGATCGGTGAAGTGCGTATTCCCCATCCCCAGCCGATGCGCCGTAGCGTTCATCTTCCCGATGAACGCCTCCCGCCCCGGCCCGAACGCCTCCGCCAGCGCATACGCCGCATCACACCCCGAAGGAAGCATCATCGCGTACAGCAACTGGCGCGCAGTGAGCACTTCACCGGCAACCAACCCCGCCGAACTCCCCCCATGCGCCGCCGACGCATCGATCGCCGACTGCGGCACCGTCACCGGCCGCTCCAGATCCCCCGCCTCCAACACCACCAACGCCGTCATCACCTTGGTAAGACTGGCCACCGGAACCCGCGCGTGCGCCTCCCGCGACCACACGATCAACCCGGTATTCCCCTCCGCCAACGCCGCCCCGCGCGCTTGAATCCCATCGGGTTGCAGCGCCACCGGAAACGGAGCCTGATCATTCGAGCCGCCGACAACCGGAGCCGCCGCGACAGTAGGCGCGAAAACAACGAGCACTCCAGCAATCGCCGCCGGCAGCACACGGGCATAGGTTCGCATCGGGCCATTGTGCAGCGGGATTGTTCCCAATAGTGGGATTTCAAGCCGCAGCGCGAACGCGTCACCGCTGGTCCAAGCGTTATCCGGCGGAAATGGCTCACCAACCGGCGACCCACTCGGCCACGATGTCCCAGTGCACCATCCGAGAATCCGCGTGGCCGCCTACGTCATCAGATACCGCACAACCCCCGAACTACTAGTCTTCGACCACACCGCCCACCCCGAAGCAGGAACCCAAATCCCCGCCGGTGGGGTGCACCCTGGTGAGTCCCTCGAGCAAGCGGTCCTCCGTGAAGTAGCCGAAGAGACCGGACTGCGCAACGTTTCCGTAGTCGACCAGCTCGCCGTAGACGACCACCCACACTCCCTCACCAACGTCCCCCGCCGAACAACCTTTTTCCGCCTACACGCCCGATCCGACACACCCGATACCTGGACGCACCGTGTCGACGGAGAAGGAGCCGACCACGGCCTGGTCTTCACCTGCCGCTTCGTACAACTGCCGCTGAAATCACCGTTGGCCGATCACCAGGATCGCTGGTTGTCTCGGATCTCGAGTTGAGCTTCCGGATACGGTGTTCTCAAGCTGCGGGATCGGTCGGCATCGTCACGGCACCATGCTCACATGCGGCAGCGACGGCTCGCCCCCGTGTCTCTGGAGAGTCACCGGACCCGAGTAATTCCCAAAGGTCTTCTACTAGAACGACCTTCGAATGCTCAACGTCGCGGCATCGTCACGACTACCCTCCGGCGGACGCTGACAGCTCGTGTACCGCCCACCTACTTGGAAACGCCATGCGCCTGCGCGTCGATCATTCACTTACGGATCACCCGACAGGGATCCGCGCAGGCGCGTGGTGAGCGTCTGCTATCTGGCATTCGTGCCCGATCTTCCGATGCCCGAGCCAGGAGGCGACGCGAGAAGAGCGATCTGGGTCCCCGTCGAGTCGGTGCTGAACGAGCCGACGGAGCTGGCGTTCGACCACCATCAGATCATCGCGGACGCGGTCGACCGAGCCAGGAGCAAACTCGAATACACCACCCTCGCAACACGATTTTGCCGACCGCAGTTCACCGTCGCCGAGCTACGGAGAGTTTACGAGATCGTATGGGGCCGCCCGCTGGATCAGCGCAACTTTCATCGCAAGATCACCAGCGCTGAAGGAGTCCTGATCCCCACCGGCGAGCGAACCACCCGCCACGGCGGGCGCCCAGCCGCCCTGTACCGTCGCGGCCCGGCCACGGTTCTACACCCTGCGATATTGCGACCCACCTCCGGATAACGCCGGGCGCTGCGTCGATCCCATCACTCAGCCAGCTTGCGGATCAGTACGTCGAAAACAGGGGCCCCATCCCAGTCGGGTCGTAGCACACCGACCCGGAACCAACCCCATTTCCGGTACCGCGCATATGCGTTCTCGTTCGTCGGATCCACGAGCAGGGTCGCCCGCTGTTCTTGTCGACCAGCCAGCAGTTCGTCGTGCAAAGCCCGCGCGTGACCTCTTCCGGTGTGCTCACGTACCACCATGATCTCCGACAGCGCGAATGTCCGTGTCCCGTCCTCTGTCGTGAAATCCGGCTCCTCTTCGTCGAGGTGCAGACCGTTCCACCACCGGGAATTCGCGGTGAGCGGCCACCCCCACGCCTGCCCGATCGCTTCGCCCTCGGAGTACAGCACGACCAGGTCGAATCCTGCACGGCTCGTGTAGGCGTCGAATCGCCGCATGGCCGCTTCCAGCGACTCGAACGGGTCGTCAGAGGCGACGGATTCGGTGTATGCGCGCGCGTACACGTCCTGAACGGTGACGCGGATCTTCCGGGCGCCCAGGTGGTCGAACCGCCGGAACTCAGTCAACTGCGGTGCCTTTCGTGGTGGTGAGAGCGTCGTAACGAGCCCGGAACTCCTCACCTTCGGGAAGCCTCTCAGCTGAGGCCCGCACCGGCTCGAGCACCTTGAGTGCACGGGGGGACGCAAGCCACGTTTCCAGCGCCTCGAGCACCGGCAGCCCTGTCGCGATTGCCTCTCCCATGTCGCCGGTACGAGCCAGCGACGCCGACCACCACGCTGCCGCGTGCACGGTGTTGCTGGGGCTGGCCGGCTCGCCTGCCACGACCTCGAACAGGCTGAGAGCCCGATTGTGGTTGCTCATATCCGTACAGGCTCGTGCCTCGTGGAACCGAACTTCGGAGTGACTGACGAACCGCAGCCACGCGGGACACTGATCGACCGGCTCGTCGGCCATTGCATTGTCCATCTCGCGCCACGCCGCCGACATCGCCTTGGCGACACTGCTCGCGTCTCCCGCCGTCCCGTATGCGGCCGCCTCGCGCGCAGCAATCAGCGCGTGAATCCGCCCCGCCGGCCGGCGCCGCACCAGATCTCCCGCGCGGCGGGTCAGCGCAAGAGCGTACGACGGAGATGCTCGTCCGATCCGCGCCAACGTGGTGCTTTGCAAGGCAGCGTTCATGCATGCGTGCACGGTCAAATCGTCGTCGTCAGCTGTGAACGCCAACGACAGTGCGTCGGAGTAACAACGCCATGCAAGCTGCGTCTGATCCGCATCGTAAGCCAGCCAACCAGTTTGGACAGCAAGCTCGCCGACTGCGGACATCCACGCCTTCCCGGTCGCATCGTCGAAGACGCAGCTGTGTAATAGCCCTCGAGTGCGCTCCAGCGCGTCGACCGCAGTGGGCAGAAGTCCGGCACCTCCGACCCGTTGCTGAGCAGCCTCCAGTTCAGCAGTGAATGCATTGAGCCGGTTCACATCCGCCATCCCGATGCGGGACGGTTTCCATTGCGGCAATGTCGCGACGGTCAGCGCAGCGGCCATGCTGAATTCGCGGCGGTTCACGTCTGCCTCATCCTCTATGTCTCCAGACGGCGAGTGTCGCTGTGCTGCGGCCCGGGGGCCGGATACGGCGAGCGCGAACCGACGCATCTGCTCCGGGCTCAGCTTGGCGAGCCAACTATCGAGGTCGGCGGCACGTTGCCCGCGCACCGGCCGCGATTCGGTGGCACGTTCCCATTTTCGCACGGTCGCAACAGACCACCCGATCTGTTCGGCGAACTGCTCCTGAGTCATACGGAGCGCGGCATCGCGCAGGGCGCGTACCTCAACCCGTGTCCAAGTCTCCACGATCATTCGATGCCCCCTGTCCCTGCGATCTAGCGGAAGAGTAGCGGTTCCCTATCACTGCTGTCCCTGGGATCGCGATCGGAGGTCGATGACGCTTGATTCGGCCTCGGCGCCGGGTCGAACATCCCGCTTGGTCAGGACATTACGAGCCTGACCGCAGCGGAATTCCCCGGCGCCGGGTGCCTGCCATGACACGTAAACGAGGAGGCTCTGTGCGCGAACGACCGCTGCTGCCTGAGCGAGCAGCGCCGAACCGGGATACGGAGACTTCCGCCCGGCTGCTGCGGCACCAACATTGTGTCGATACATCGACGTCGGAGCGAGTAGCGGTGGAGCCCCCGACCACACCCGCCGACGCCGAGGTGGCAGCATGAACCATTCGATCGCGCTCGGCTGGATCGACCACGACATCAGCAGCGCACCCGATTGGGACCGCGCCCAGATCCGCCGCCTCGCACTACGACTCGGCTACCAGCTCGTGTGGCCATGCGAACACTCGGTGCTACGACCGGCAGATCAGGTACGCAATGCCCAGGCCGAGCTGGTGATCCTGCCAGCACCCGACCACCTCGGCCCCCTCGAACTCAATGCGGTAATGGAGATCGCCGATGTAGAGATCGTGCTTCCACGACTCAGCTTCGCGCGGTGGACGATCGGACAGGCGAACCCATGAGCACTCTGGTGATCGTCGGCCTGGCGATCGCGATCGCGATACCGCTGCTGGTGATCGCGGCGACGATCTGGTGGCCGTGACATCAACTACCGGAATTGCTGCCGAGAACCCGAAGTCGGGCGGTGACGCCGTTCATAAGCAGCGATGGGCAATTCGGCGGTCGAGCGGCCCGCCTCGACTACAGGATCCGGCAGACCCATTGCTGATAATCACCAACCGGAACCGACATCGGCTCGAAGCCCGCCCTGTCGAAGAGCAACTCACTCGGACGGTTGTGCCGGTGAATGGACGCGGTTGCGACGGCGACGGCTCGCCCGAGCGATACCGCGCACTCGGCGATGCAGCCGCGTGCTTCGCGTAAGGCGCCGTCCGCCACGACGCCGCCCCGACCGCGAACGGTCTGGCATACACCGATTGCTGCGATGTGGGCCGCGACGAGTTCGGGCTCGGAACAATCGAAGATCAGGTGAACAGCAGCGACGATCCCGTTTTCAGGCACATCTCGACCGACGAGTAGCAAGTCGCCTTCCTTCAATCGCTTCGAGCTCTCCCGGAAGTGACTCTGAACCTCGTACTCCCACGGCTTGGGGTGTGGAAGCCTGCGACCGACGGGGCTTCGCGGCAGTGGTGTCGTGCACGAGAACGTCTGCAGCGAGATTGCGTCCCGGCGTTTGGTGATCCTCTCCCAGCGAAGTATCGGCGCGCTCACCCGGCGAGCCGGTTGTTCGTCGCTGCCCACTTCCCAAGATCGGCGGCGCTCGGCCGGTCCTCTAGCCGACGCGCGTAGGCATCAGCGAGCTGTTCATCATCCGGGGACAGGAAGTCGATCTCGTCGACTGGCACAGCAAGCGCCCAAGCGAGCAGCTCCGGCGAAACCGTGCCTGCGTCTACTCGACGTTGCAACGCGTCGACCACCAAGGACGGGAAGAGTCGAGTCGACGAATCCTGCTGTCGCACAGTCACTTTCTCCGTCCCCCCCACTACTTGCGCCTGAGCGCGGATCAGTTTCGGCGTCGATTCTCTCAGGGCGGACACGATGCCGGGCGCGGGTTGAATACGGAACCAGTCGAGGCGATTTTTCAAGGCCTTGCTCGAGACTCCGGTTCTCCACAGGAATCCCGCCAGCTGCCGCTCGTCCATCCGCTGCCAGTCTTCGCGATCGATCAGTTCTTGCGGCAGGAGCAGCTCCGCAGCAAAACGATTGGCAGGCGCTTCGTCTTTCTCTGCCGGCTCGGCGTTCCCGCTGTGGTGTCCGAGCGCGAGATGTGCCAGCTCATGCGCCAGCGACCAGTTGCTACGGAACCAGCTCGGAGTGGTCGCCAATAGGACAACCGCCCGAGGACCGATGGTGATCGAATAGTCGGTGCTGAGCCCTGGTAGACGAACGACATCGACGCCCAGCCGAGCTTCTACCGCCGCGCCGAAGGTTCGCACAAAGTCGTCGCCGAGTATTTCACGCATACGGCCTGGGTCATCTGGCAGCTTCTCGCTCGGAGGCGGGCCCTCTGGAAGGGCGGCGTTGTAGACCTCCACTACCTGCGCAAGGATCTCGTCGTCATGGACGCGGCCCGGATTCATGGGCACACGCCGGTCCGGATCCCAACTGTGCCGGGCAGCGATCTGAACTCGACGAGGATCCTCATGCCCAGTGGCGAGCCAGTAGAGATCCGCGCCCAGCTCATCCGCGATTCTGGCCAGCTCTGTCGACGAGAAACCGCGCTGCCCGTTCAGTGCTCGGGAGAGCGCGTCGGGCTTCATACCGGCCTGGTCAGCGAGTTGTCGCTGACTCATGCCGGATGGAATGCGCGACCGAATGCGATCGCCCACCGCCACAAGCTTCTCGTCCATGCATCCATGCTACCGACGCATTGGGATTTTCCCAACGCATAGCTTCGTGCCCGTTTCGTCGACCGGGCCACAGGTTCATCGACGACGTCGGCGTCAGACACGGGAGCAACATCGCGCCCCACGATCGACAACCGGACCATGACTGGCGATTCCTGTGCCCCAGATCACATCCCCGCCGGTGTCACGACCGCCGGATTCCGGTGTCGAAAAGAGGTGTACCAGTCAAACACGCGCCCACCGGGCGAGAAGGGAATCGAGATGCGCCGGCACCACCCTCCGGATCCATCCCACCCCAACCTGCCGGTATCTCGACGCGTACTGCTCCAGGGTGTCGCCGCAGGAGTCGCGCTCGTCTCCGCCGGATGCCTGTCGATCGAAAAGAAGGACCGAACCATGGCTACGACAACAGTTCTCGACTCACACATGTCCTACGTCGACCTCGGCGCCGGCACCCCGCTCGTCTTCCTGCACGGCAACCCGAGCTCCTCGCATATGTGGCGCAACGTGCTGCCCCATATGCCCGCCGCGCGCCTGCTTGCCCCGGACCTCATCGGCATGGGCGCATCGGGCAAACCCGATATCGGCTACAGCTTCGCCGAGCACGCCCGCTACCTCGACGCCTGGTTCGACACCCTCGGCCTCGACCGGGTCGTCCTGGTCGGCCACGACTGGGGCGGCGCGCTCGCCTGTGATTGGGCCGCGCGCCACCCAGAGCGAGTGCTCGGTCTCGCCCTCTTCGAGAGCATCCTCAAACCGATGCGCTGGGAGGACCTCTCCCCGCAGGCGCGCACCCGGTCCGAATCCATCCGCACCCCCGGCATCGGCGAAGACATGGTGCTCGACCAAGACCTGTTCATCCGTCAGGCGTTCACCGGGGGCGTACTCGAACCGGTCGGCGAGACGGATCTGCAGACCTACCTCGCGCCCTTCCCGACCCCCGAAAGCCGCCGGCCGGTGCTGGCGTGGGCGCGGCAGATGCCGCTCGGCGGCGAACCCGCCGACCTGGTGGCTCGTATCGAAGCCTACGACCGGTGGCTGTCCGACAGCGTCGGGACGCCGAAGCTGCTGCTGACGTTCGAAGGCTCCCCGACCCTGCTCATCGACCCGGCGATGGCCGGCTGGTGCGAAAACCACATCGCAACACTGGAAGTCGTCGCCTGCGGCGCGGCCGGACACCATGCCGCCGAGGACCGGCCCGGCGAGATCGGCACCGCGATCGCCGAGTGGCTGCGGCGCCACCGCCTCACCGGAGGCCGCTGACGGTGATATCCATTGCCCCCACGCGGCCATCGGCCGAGGATGAACCGATGACCATCGACGCCCCGACCGCACCCGAACCGAGCGAGGTCGCGCTCGTCGCGCAAGCTGTCGACGGCAACCCCGACGCGGTGGCCCGGATCCTGCGCGACCTCCAGGATCCGATCTACCGGCTGGCGCTCCGGATGACCGGCCGCCCCGCCGACGCGGAGGACGCCACCCAGGAGATCCTCCTGCGCGTCTTCACCCGCCTGGCCATGTGGCGCGGTGAGGCGAAACTCCTCACCTGGGCCTACCGCATCGGGGTCAACCACCTGCTCAACCAGCGCCGGCGGTCACCCCAGGAGGCGGCGCAACTCAGCCTCGACGCCTTCGGCGACAAACTGACCGAAGACCTGGCCACCGACTACCCTGGCCCCGATGCGGAACTGCTCGCTACCGAGGTCCGCCTCCAGTGCAGCCAAGCGATGCTGCAATGCCTGTCCCGCGAGGAACGCGTCGCGTTCGTCCTCGACGACGTATTCGGCGTCGGATCCACCGAGGCCTCCTGGATCCTGGACATCACCCCCACCGCCTACCGCAAACGTCTCGAGCGGGCCAAGAAACGCCTGCGCACCTTCCTGACCTCGGCCTGCGGCATAGCGTCCGAGCAGGCGCGGTGCCGGTGCGCGCGCCGAGTCGACTACGCGATCTCGACGGGACGAATCAATCCACAACACCCGGAACTGGCCACCCACCCCGTCAGCGCCGGCGCCGCGACCGCCGAACTCCAGATGATCGCGCTGCACGACGCGGCAGCCATATTCCGCGCCCACCCGGACTACGCCCTCCCCGACGCCAAACGCAACGCCGTCGCCGATCTGCTGAGGTCCGGTCGCTTTCCGTTACTGGCCGACCATACCGGCTGACGGGCGCACAACCACTCGCGCGGAGGCTGTTCACGACGAGATCGCCGCGGTGCGCAGACACGTCGATACGCGCCTCAGTCCGTGGTCGGGATCATGATGACCCCGTTGGCGAGAACGACGCGGGCGTTCAGAACGCCGCGTCGCTCGGTGCCGATCGGACCTTGCGGAACCGGCCCGGCGACGAGCCGGACCGGCAGACTGGAGACCTCACGCGGGTCCACCGAGCGGCGGATGCTCCAGCACCCGAGGCTTGTACTCCACCAACTGCATACGCCCATCGAAGTTGCGGTGCTCGATCATGTCGAGAGCAACATCCGGATACCCGTCGTAGATGCGCTCTTCCCCCGTCGCCCCGGTGATCACCGGGAACATCACGACCCGGAACCGGTCGACCAGCCCGGCTCTCAACAGGGAGCGGCTGAGGCTGAGGCTGCCGATGGTGCTGAGAATGCCCGACTCGCTCGCCTTCATGGCGCGAACGGTCTCGACGGCGTCGTCGCGGATGAGGGTGGAGTTGGCCCACTTCAGTGGCTCCTCGAGGGTGGAGGAGAACACGATCTTGGTCGCTTGGGTGAGCTCGTCGACGGACGCCTCTTCTTCGGGCCTGAACTCGTCTTGGCCGTCGGGGACCTGGCCGGCGGCGAAGCCCGACATGAGGCGGTAGGTGTTGGCGCCCATCAGGTAGGTGACCTTGGGCTGCTCGCCGAGCCACGCGAGGTACTCCGGGCCCTCGAGGCCCCAGAAACCGGGCCATCCCTGGCCCGATGCGTAGCCGTCGAGCGAGGTGATGAAGTCGACGAGAAGCTCCGCCATGGCAGTGTCCTTTCCTAGGGTGTCACGAGCTTTGACCGGTCGGGCGCGAGAAACTCATCGGTCGCGGGTCCGGCGAACTACGTCACCATGAAGTCGGCCATCATCGCCATGTCCTCGTGTTCGAGATTGTGGCAGTGCAGCATGAACGGGCCGGGGTAGTCGGTGAAGCGGACCGCCACCTCGACGGCCTCGGCAGGGCGGACGTCGACGGTGTCTTTCCAGCCCGCGTCGAAGGGGCCGGGCGGACGGTTGTTGCGGGAGATCACCTGGAACGGGTCGAGGTGCACGTGCACCGGGTGGTGGAAATCGGTGATGGAACGCCAGATCTCGACGGTGCCCAAGCGCGGGTTGGCCAGGGCACGGCCCGGTTCGTAGGGTGCGCCGTTGATCGACCACCCGTGCGGTCCCAGCTGGAACAGGAAGGTGCGTTCGGCGACGGCGGTGGCCGGATCCAGGCGCTCGACGGGGGCGAGCCGGTCGGGGACGGTGGTGTCGTCGCGCCGCAACGGGCCGGTGACGTCGAAGCGCATGATCTCGGCTGCCGGTCCGGTGTCGAGGGTGTTGCGGAGCCGGACCGAGGTGCCGGGCGGGTACGCGCCGAAATCGATGACCACGTCGAAACGTTCGGCCGGCGAGATGTCGATGTGGTCGTGCCGGATCGGTCGATCGAGCAAGCCCCCGTCACTACCGATCTGTACGAAACCGTCGCCAGGGGGGTCGAGGGTGAGCCGGTAGCGGCGCGCGTTGGAAGCATTGAGCACCCGGAATCGGTAGCGCACCGGCGACACCTCCAGCCGCGGCCACGGTGCGCCGTTGACGAGCACCACATCACCGAGGACCCCGTTCATATAGGGGTCGGTGACACCCGGTGTGCGCAGTTCCGGGTCGATCAGCGGGTAGGCGAACGAGCCGTCGGCGGCGAAGGAGCGATCGCTGATGAGCAAGGGGACGTCACGGTCACCTTGCGGGAGCGGCAGCGCATCCTCGACATCGTCGCCGACGAGGTGGAATCCGGCCAGCCCACGCCAGACCGCCGGACCCGTGAAGCTGTGCCGGTGATCGTGGTACCAAAGGGTCGCGGCGCGTTGGCGATTCGGATACACGTAGGTGCGTTCGCCGTGCGCGAGTGCGCCCGTCATGGTGGCAGCCCCGTGTCCGTGGCTGTGCTGGTGTGCGGTGGTCGCGCCGACCGGCAGGATCAGGTCCATCGGGTAGCCGTCGCTGTCGGCGGGTGTGTGCCCGCCGTGCAGATGCACCACCGTCGGGTGGGGCAGTTCGTTGCGGTGGCGCACCGCGGTCGCCCTCCCCGACCGCGCCCGGATCGTCGGGCCGGGGAAGCTGCCGTGGTAGGTCCAGGCTTCGGTGCGCAGGCCCTGCAGAATGTCGAGATGTGCAGTGCGCTGGACGATTTCGTAATAGTCGGTGGTCGCATCGGATGCGACGGGAGACAGTTCCGGTGGAATTGGTAGCCGCGCCCGGAACGGCTGCGGCAGCGGCACCGAACTGGGCAGCAGCAGTCCCGGCTCACCCGGTCGCACAATCTTCGGCACCACCGCCCAGCCCGCGGCGCCGACGGCGGCCGCCGCGCCGACACCGACGCCCGCGCGCAGGAATCCGCGCCTGCTGATGCTCATCGCTGCCACCGCCACGCCCAGCTCACCAGCAATCCCGTGCCGATGGACAAGCCCACCGCGAGCGGAATATGCACTGCCAGCACCCGCTCCTCACCGAGCGGGATGAGCCCCGCCGCGATCACCAACTGCAACACCGCGGTCCGGACGGGCCACGCCGGGCCACCACCCCTGCGCCACAGCAGCACCGCGCAGACGAGCTGACCGAGGAACACCACCGCCACGAGGCCACCGTTGCGGCTGTGCATGGCCAAGGCTTCGAAATGCCCGGCCATGAAACCGCCGGCCAGGGCGGCCTGGGCGAACACCAGGACCGCCGCCGTCGTCGCCGTCGCCCGGAACAGCGGCAGCGGCCACCGGGCGACCACGGTCGCGGTCATCGACGGACCTGCCGCACACCGCGACGCCACACCTCGGCGATCTCGGACGTGGCAGTGATATCGGTGGTCGGGTCCCCGTCGACGAGCAGCAGATCCGCCCGCAAACCCGGTGCGATGCGGCCGCGGTCGGACAACCCGAAGCGATCGGCCGTCCGGCTCGTCGCGGACCTGAGCACCTCCAGTGGACCCATCCCCACCCCGATCAGCAGCACCAGTTCCCGGTGCAGACCCGAACCATGCGCGGGTACGTACGGCGTCGCGTCGGTGCCGGCGAGCAGCGGCACGCCCGCCTCGTGCAGCGCCCGCGCGACCTGGACCGCGTCGGCGAACGAGCCGGGGCGCGCGCAGTCGGCGGTGGTCTCGCGCTGCCCGGTGATGGCCTCGAAGTACACCAGGGTGCTCACCACGAACACGTCCCGCGCGGCGATCCGATCGGCCAGCTCCAAGGTGTGATCGGAGAAGTCGGTCCACACGTGCGCGAGCCCGTCGACACCGGCATCGAGTGCGATCGCCACTTCACGCTCGGTGATTGCATGCGCGATGACCTGCAATCCCGCGTCATGCGCGTGGGTGGTCAGCGCTCGCGCGGTCTCCGCTGAGAGCACCGGAAGTCCCGTGCCGTGCACTGCACCGTCATCGATGACGATCTTCAGATAGTCGGCGCCCTCCGCCAGCCGGGCCCGCACGAAATCCGC
Organism: Nocardia cyriacigeorgica GUH-2; assembly: GCF_000284035.1. Taxonomy (NCBI): domain Bacteria; kingdom Bacillati; phylum Actinomycetota; class Actinomycetes; order Mycobacteriales; family Nocardiaceae; genus Nocardia; species Nocardia cyriacigeorgica. Next base: position 4,580,240 of record NC_016887.1, read on the forward strand.
CGCCTGCTCGGGGGCGGAGATGGTGTCGAACGGTGCGAGGCCGCGCGCGGCGATATCCGGCGAGGCGAGCAGTTGACTCGGGTGACCGCCCGGCGCCGTCGCCAAGGTGGCCGCGCTGCGGAAATCGGCGATATCGTCGCGCGATGCGGCCGCAGCCCGCTGGGCGGTCAGGACTTCGGGGAGGCAGAACATGTCGAGCTCGGTCGTGACGCCGAAGGTGAGCGCGGCGGCCAGGTCGCCGTCGAAGATGTGGGTGTGGGCGTCGATCAGCCCCGGCAGCAGGGTTCGGCCGGTGCCATCGATCTCGACGTCGGCGGGGGCGTCGTCGGTGGCGGCGATCCGGCCGTCCTCGATGAGCACGGTGGTGCGGTCGATGCGGTGCTCGCCGTCGAAGACGCGGACATTGCTGATGCGGGTGCGCATGGGGAGCTCCTGGTAGGGATGACGGAAAGGGTTTCGTCGGCTAGGAGCAAGCGATGCGGGCAGAACGTGACACCGCGAGGACGATTCTGTGGGTTGGATCACGCAATCCGGCGCTGGTGTCACACTCGGCGTCGTCGCGGACCTCTTCGTAGAAGGACCATTTCCCGCCGGACCGGAGGACTGCCGTGCACGACGACATCGACAACGCCACCGAGACCTTCCTCGGCTACCGCGAGCTGCTGTTCTCGGTGGTCTACAACATGCTCGGCAGCGTCGCCGACACCGAGGACGTCCTGCAAGAAGTGTGGTTGGCCTGGCAGACCCGCGTGCGCGGCGCCGAACCGATCGACAACGTCCGCGCCTACCTCACCCGGATCGCGGTGAACCAAGCGCTCGCCCGCCGTTCCGCGCTGGCCCGGCGTCGCGAAGAGTATGTGGGGCAATGGCTTCCGGAGCCCCTGGTCGACAACGACACCACCGACGACGGTGCGACGAGCGTGCTGCGGACCGAATCGTCGTCGATGGCGATGCTGGTCGTCCTCGAATCGCTGACTCCGCTGGAGCGGGCGGTGTTCGTGCTCAACGAGGTCTTCGCCTACCCGCACACCGAGATCGCCGGCATGGTCGACCGCTCCCCCGCCGCGGTGCGCCAGATCGCTCATCGCGCCCGGCAACACGTGCAGGCGCGCAGGCCACACACCCAGGTGGACCCGCGGATCCGCAGGCAGGTCACCGAACGCTTCGTCGACGCCGCGATGGGTGGAGACCTCGAAGAACTCCTCGCGGTGCTGGCCCCGGACGTCACCCTCTGGACCGATAGTGGCGGCGCCGGTGTCGCCACATCCTTGCAGCCGGTGCACGGCCGGACCGCTGTCGCCGAGGTTTTCGTATCCGTCGCCGAGGCGGGGCTGGACGGTTACCGGGTGGGTTGGCGCACGGTCAGCGGCGATCCGTGTGCGGTGATCTTCGACGGTGATGCGCCGCTGGCGCTCGTCGTCCTCGATATCGCGCCCGACGATACCGTCATCGGGGTGTACTCGGTGACCAATCCCGCGAAGCTGACCCGGGTGAACGAGACGAATCCGGCTCGCTGAGCGGTGAAGCGGACCGGATGGTCGTCGATCGGCGTCCGTCGCTCGACGCGGTATTCGTCGCGTCTGCGTCGAATCTGCCGGTCAGGACAAACGCTCGGTCAGATGAACAGTGACCTCATCACCATCGGACTTGCCGATACTGCGCCTGATCGCCGCGGCAACGGGGAGCTTGTGCGTGCCGTCTCCGAGAGCCATGAAGGACGAGGCGAACGGCACGCCGTCCACCGTTCCTTTGACCTTCACCAGGCCGCGGGTACCGAAGATCTGTGCCGAATCGGGAAGTTGCACGCACGTCCACGTGTCGCCTTCCCGGACTTTCCCGAGGACGGCGGTGAAGGTGATGTCGAGTGGTCCTGCTGCGGCAGCCATGGCGGCTCCTGTCGAGAGGGGGTCAGATGAACAGTCCGAGCACAACTCCACTGATGACCAGTTTGAGGACCCAGTCGGTCATGTGCACCAGCGCGGTCGGGATCGGAACGTTTTCGTGGACGACGGCGCCGGCGAGGATGGTGACGGGCAGTATCGCCACGATGGCGCCCAGCACCGCCCCGGCCGCGACTCCATGCCGATCACCGGCGACGAGCAGCAGCGCCAGGACGGTAGCCGCGAGAAGGCCACGTAGCAGTACGAACAGCATCTGCACCGGCACTCCGACTCCGGGCCGCGGGGTGCTCGTCCGCGACACCAGCGCGGCGACCGGAGGCGTCGCGTACAGCACCGCGCTGATCACGAACGAGACGATCGCGGCGGCGACAACACCTACAACAACCATGTCCGGCTCCTTAAGTACGGTGCAGTACTTAAACTAGGCCGCGGTTTGGGTACTGTCAAGTACTAAAGTGGGGAACCATGAACTCTGGAAGTGGGCGCCGCGGCCGCCCGCCCGGTAAGTCCGGCCCCGAACTGCTGGCCGTAGCGCGTGAGGTGTTTCTGGAGCGCGGGTTCGCGGGATCGACGATGGACGAGGTGGCCTCGCGCGCAGGGATTTCCAAGGCCTCGCTCTATCGGGAACACTCGTCGAAGGCCGAACTCTTCGCTGCGGTGGTGGAGAATTGGGCGGGCGCCGGCCGTCATGCCATGCGGCCCGCCCTCGCGAAACTCGAGGCCGCCGAGGATATCCGCGAGGGGCTGCTCACCTGGGCGCGGACCCTGCTGGCCGGTATCCTCTCCCCCACCGTGGTGGAGATGCGCCGACTGGTCACCGCCGAGGCCGCTCGCCTGCCCGAGGTCGGGTCGACCTATCTGCACAAGAGCTGGATCAGCAACATCGGCGATCTCGCCACAACACTCCAGGCACTCGCCACCCGCGGCCTGCTGCGGATACCCGACCCCGGCGCCGCGGCCGAACAGCTCACCTGGCTGGTCGTCGGCGCACCACTGAACGCCCGGATGCTCGATGCCACGGCAACGTCCGCCGACACGGTCGACGCGGCGATCGACCTGTTCCTGGCGGCCTACCGTCGTTGAACGGCGCACGAGTTGACGAAACCTGTTCCGAAGTTGCCTCTTTGCCTCGCGGCACCTGGCGGCACGCTTGCGGCGAACCGGATGACGTCGGCGCCGCCTCCCGCGACAATGACCGACGTGGACAAGCCAGGGGTGGAAGTCGTCGTCGCTCATCATGATTGCGCGACGCTGCGGGTCGGAGACGTACTCCTCAAAGTAGATGCCGATCAAACGCGCACCGATATCGAAGTCGACGCCATGGTGCGGGCGCCCGTTCCCACTCCGGCGATCCTGTGGCGAGAACCGCCCGTCCTCGCGCTTGCCGCTTTATCAGGAAAGCCACTCGCTCACCTAGGCGAGCCCTCGACCGCGTCGGCGGCGGCGTGGGTTGCGGCCGGAGCTACCGTTCGGAAGCTGCACAATGGGCCGCCGCCGGCGAGGGCCGGTCGGAGCCCGGACGAGTTGGCGAGGGAGATCGATGGCGAATGTGCCTGGCTCGTCGCGAATGACGTTCTTCCCGCGAGCGTGATCAGGCGCAACCGCGAACTCGCCGATGCGGCGCTTCGCCCATGGGCTCCGGTGTTCACGCACGGTGATCTACAGGTCGCCCATGTGTTCGTCGACGGAGACGAGGTCACCGGGGTGATCGATTGGTCGGAGGCAGCGCAGGGGGACGCCATGTACGATCTCGCCACCCTGACCCTCGGCCACCCGGAGCATCTCGATGGCGTCGTCGCAGGGTACGGCGCGGCGGTCGACCGTGAGGTGATCCGCGGTTGGTGGTCGGTGCGATGTCTGCGGGGCGTTCGCTGGCTTGTCGAGCATGGATTCGACCCGAGTGCGCCGGGCTGCGAGATCGATATTCTGCGAAGGCAGGCGATGTGAGGGCGCCGAGGCTGGCAACGTGACGGCCCCGGCGGAGGTCAAGCGAGCGTCGAGACGCCGCGCCCTGAGTCGATGACGAGGCCCGCGTCTCGCGACTCAGAGATCGGACTCCCGACGCCTCCGCAGCGGCGCGCCGACATCATGCATGTGCTTCAGCGCTTCGCGATAGGAGGCGATCAACCCCGTCTCGTGGTATGGCACACCGATTTCCGCGCAGTAGTCACGCACGATGACCTGGGCGTGGCGCAGATTCGGGGTCGGCATACTGGGAAACAGGTGATGCTCGATCTGGTAATTGAGGCCGCCGAGTGCGATATCGGTCAGCGTGCCGCCCTTGACGTTTCGAGACGTCAGCACCTGGCGGCGCAGGTAGTCGGGGCGATCGTCGCCGGTCAGAGTCGGCATACCTTTGTGGTTCGGCGCGAAGATGCAGCCCATGTACACGCCGAAGAGCGCCTGGTGGACGGCGAGGAACGCGAAGGCCTTGTCCGCGGGCAGGATGACGAACAGGGCCGTCAGGTAGATGGCGAAATGGCCGAACAGCAACGAACCCTCGAGGACGCGGTGTTTGACCGATCGGTTTCGGAGTGCCCGCACGCCTGCCAGATGGAGATTCAGGCCCTCGAGCATCAGCAGCGGGAAGAACAGGTACGCCTGTGCCCGGCCGATGAGGCGAGGCAGGCCGCGACTGGCCCGCGCCTGCCGTTGTGACCACACCAGGATGTCGGGTGCGACATCGGGATCGAGTTCCTCGTGATTCGGATTGGCGTGATGGCGCGTGTGCTTGTCCTGCCACCAGCCATAACCCAGCCCGATTCCGGCATTGCCGACCACCCGCCCGACGATCTCCGTCGGGCGACGCAACCGGAAGACCTGCCGGTGCGCGACATCGTGCATTACCAGCGCGACCTGCGCGAACGTCACCGCCATGAACACCGCCACCAGCAGCGTCCACCACGAATCCCCGACCAGAACGAACGCCGCCCAGCCCGCGGCAAACGCGAACCCGACCAGGCCGAGCCGGATCGTGTAGTAGACCGGTCGCCGGTCCATCAGACCGGCTTCGCTGACCCGGCGCAAGAGTGGGGCATAGTCACCACCACGCCGCGACAGTGGAGGGGACAAGGTAGACGTCGTCATACAGCTTCCTCGCAGTCGTTGTCTCACCACCGCGCGATGCACTGCCGACCATCGGATGTGGATCGGAGTTCGGCCGATCAGCGCTGTGGCGATGTCGATGTCCCGAAGCTATGCGCCCTTTTCTAGTTCTATGTAATCCCCTGGTATGACGTGGAGTAGCGCTGCGGAGTGAGATCGGGGTAAAAGCCGGAATCGACGCAGCCACGGTTGAGTTGCCCTGGATTCGGCCGATCGGCCGAGATCGCTCGGCGGCTGTGTCGGCCGTGATCGGCGGCGCTGCGACCGCTCACCGAGTTCGGCGGACATTCCCATCTCGCTCCGGCTCAGTCCGGGGGCGGGGCGTCGGGGGCGTATTGGCCGACGATCCAGCGGCAGATCGCCTCCACCACGTACTCCTGTTCCGCGGCGTCGAGGGGGCGGCCGGCGGGGATGTCGTGCCAGCGGTGCAGGCAGGTGCGGCAGCAGGTGGCGGTGGCGTGCTGGGCGACGAAGACCGGGTGGCCGCGGTAGGGGGTTTGGCGGCCGTCGTTGCGGGGTTCGGCGGGGGCGAGCCTGCGCTCGATCAGTTCGCGGGCGTGCTTGCGGACGGTGGTCATGCCGCGCAGGTCGACGATCGCGCGGTCGCGGCCGCGGAGCCGGAACTTCGCGCGGAAGTGATGCTGCCCTATGCGGTGCAGCCTGGCATCCAACTCGTCCATCAGTCTGGGAGCAGGTGTTCGATCCTCAGGTAGTGCCGCTCGGCCAAGCGCTGGGCGATCAGCGAGCGGTGGCAGGCTTCGGGGTCGCGCTCGACGCAGAGCAGCGCCGTAACGCCGCTACCCGACACTACCGGTGTCAGATCAGTGCGGTCGAGGATCTCACCGGTGTACCGGCGGACGTATTCGCCATCCAGCACGCGACGCGACCGTTTGCCGACCCCCGAACGATCGTCCTCGGCGTGCTGAAGATGCAGCATCTCGACAGTGGGCGCGAGCTCGAGATGGTGCTCATAGCCGATCCCGGCCTGCTCGAGCGCTGCCTGCAACCGGAGCGAGTTCGCCCAGGCGTACTCGGCTCCCCGCACCCCACGGCGGCGCCGAATATCCAGTAGCAGGCCGACTTTCGCCGCCCGCAGACGCTGCAGGAACGACTCTGCGTCGAACCCATAGACCCCGATGGTCACGATTTTCCGCACCGTCGATCACCTTCCTGCTCACCTGTCCGCGTCGCCACCGGCAATCCGCCCAGCCGTCCAGGGCGGCGGCACGATCAGCGCAACAGCCGTTCCCACGAGTCCAGCCACCGCACCGGGTGGCTCGCCCGGTCACGTCCTCGTTGACCGATCCTGCCGCGGAATCACGACATCTCCAGTCAGGTATTTCGGCCGGTCTCGGAGCACAGCGACCTCATCTCCGGCGAACAATCCCAATCCGATCACCGCTCGAATACGGACTGGCCTGCGGTGTCGTCCGGAATGATCACCACCGCTTGGCGATCACCGCGCGGACACGGTCTTCGATCTGGGCCGGCGTACCGGTGTAGTGGAGCGTGCGCAGGCCCACCCCGGCGGCGGCCTCGCAATTGTCGGCGCGGTCGTCGATGAACAGGACCCGGGCGGGGTCTGCGGCTCCGGTGGCGGCGAGGGCTTTTCGGTAGGTGTCGGGGTGGGGTTTGTTCATTCCTAGCCGGCAGGAGTAGAGGGCGTCGACCATGAGGGTGCGCCAGGGCGCGGCGTCGAGGGCTTCGCTGACGGGGTGGGGCGCGTTGGAGAGCAGGACGATCGGCAGGTCCGCGCGCTGGATGTGGTGCAGCAATTCGACTACGGCGTCGTCGGTGTGGGTCCACATGGCGGCGTCGACGGCGCGGAGCCGGGCGAGCAGTGCGGGGGCGGGTCGGTGGCCGAGGACGGCGGTCCAGAAATCGGCGTCGTCGGAGGTGCCGGAATCGTAGGGTTCGCGGGCGCTCCAGAAGGTGGTCTGGAAACTGCCGAGGCGGTCGGCGGGCCAGTCGGCCAGGTCGGCGAGTTCGGCCCACATCGCGGGGGTGGGTTGCAAGCCGATGACGCCGTTGTAGTCGAAGGTCACCGCGTCGAGTTCCGCGGTCTGGTACGAGGATTCCATGGTCATCGGTTCTCCAGTGCTCGAGGGGACAGGACGGCCACGCCGGCGGCGAGCGCGGCGGGCAGCAGTAGGGCGACGGGCAGGGTGACCGCCGCGGCGAGGGCACCGATGGCGGCTGGTCCGGCGAGCAGGCCCAGGTAGCCCGTCACCGCGACGGTCGCGACCGAGCGCGGACCGCCGGCGCCTGCCGCACTGAACAGCGCGGGAATGGTGACCGACAGGCCGAGACCCAGCAGCGCCCAACCGGCCAGCGCGAACGCGATGTCGGCGGTCAGCACGCCGGCGAGCAGACCGGCTGCGGCCAGGATCGCGCCAGTGCGAACGGCTTTCGGCGCCCCGAACTGTGCGGTCAGCCGGTCGCCGGCGAGCCGCCCCACCGCCATGGCCGCGCTGTATCCCGCGAAGGCAGCGGCCCCGACCGTCGCCGAGGCGCCGAGGTCGGTGAGGTGGACGGCGGACCAATCGGCGGCGGCTCCCTCGCCCAGCAGGCATGCGGCCGCCAAAGTGCCCAGCAGCCAGACCGGGGGCGAGCCGGACTGCGTTTTCGCCGGCTCGCCATCGTCGTCGGGCACGAGCCTGCCGATCTCGCGGGTGGTCGGCACCGCCGCCACGGTCGCCACGATCGCGACGGCGGCAACCCCGACGAAGAGATAGGTGTGCGACCACTGCGCGGTCACCACCGCGATCAACGCGCCGCCCAGCGCGCCGAGGCTGTAGGCCGCGTGCAGGCCCGACATGATCGGCCGCCGATAAGCACGTTGACAGTCGACCGCGGCAGAGTTGGCCGCGACGTCCAGCACACCATGCGCGGCCCCGAAGATCAGCGCCGCGACACCGGCCGCCAGCGCCGTCCGGCAGGTTCCGAGCAGCGCCAGACTCAGTGCGAACCCGAGACCGCCACCGGTCAACAGCGCGGACACCCCGTGACGCCCGGCGATCTGCCCGCCGACGCGCAAGCCCGCGACCATCCCGACCGCCGCCGCGAGCAGCACCACCGCCAGACCCGCGGTATCCAGCCCGGCAGCTTCCTGAACGGCCGGAATGCGCGTGCCCCAGACCGCGGTGACGACCCCGAGCCCCACGAAGTAGCCGGTCAGCAGGGCTCGATCGCGGGCGAGGGCGCGCGGAACGGTCCGCACGGTTGCGGACGGCGGTGCGCCGACTATGGTCATGACAGCTCCCACGGGTGCAGCACGCCGATTTCCGCGGTGAAATACGCACCGAGAAATCGACAGCGGACAGACGGGTATAAGCCCCTTTTTCCGAATGGAATAGGCGGCAAGATGTGTATCGGAGTGAATGAACGCCAGAGCCAATCCTCAGCGATTGCCCCTTCGATGTTTCAGAAAACTACCAGCAGATCCGATGCCCCACCATCCGAGACGACGTGCCGTGACCCGCTTCATAAGCCAGTAAGCACAGCTCTGATCAGCATTAGCTATCGCCCATAAGTTACCCATACACAGCGGATCCCGACGACGTGGGTGCCCGCCGAGCCGAATAGAACCCCATCCCGGACGAAACAGCAGCCGCGCCACAGTGCCGACATTTTCCGGCTACCCCGTGGCATCCGAAAATTCATGTACCCCGGGAATTCAGAGCTACCAGACCCCGAATATCCCGGCGGCAATCCGGCACAGAACTTCACACGCCATGGCCAGTAAGCGGGGTTTGCAGAATTCGCCGACTGGGGTGCGCGGACTCGGGCCGGGTTGCGAGTAGCGCGACCTCCGCCGCCCTCGATATCGTGCGCGCCCCGGCCGTAGAACGAGAAAGGCCCGGCTCGAAAGCCGGACCTTTTATCCGCGTGGACCTTGGGGGACCTTACTACAACCCTGAAACCGCAGGTAGAAGTAATGAAACGCAGCCCTGAAACCCTGGAAAGCCTGATCCGGAAGCTACCCGACACCACAGCACTGGCCCCGCCACCGGTGGAGCGACCCAAACCACAGCGGGCCCGGCAACTCGACGCCGAGGAAGTCGCATAGCCGATCACCGGCTACCCCTGTCGCCTCGTGACGAGAGGGCACTGTCCTGACCAAACTCCGCGAACGTCGAGTACAGACGCTAGACACCCACCCACGGACGACATCGCCCGTAATCAATGGGACGAGCCAACCCGACCGGTCTACAGCAACCGCCCTCCGTTGCCACCAGAGCTACCCGATTCGCCGAGTCGGCCACTCGAGCGGAAGCCTGCGCGTTTCCGATGAGCTCGGCGGCGCTACTACAGCGGTGAAAACGACATCGGCAGCGACGATCTCATCTGGAGCGGCGCACCTGGCCGCAGCCGCAGACTCGACACCAGTTTTCCGTCGACTGTATTACCGGAACAGGAGCGCCCAGGGTTCAATTGCCGATGAGGTCACGAATGGCAGCGGTGACTTCGGCAGGACATTCCTCGGGGAGGAAATGCCCGCAGGGCAGGACATGGGTGCGCAGGTCAAGCGCCCAGTCGGACCATATCCGCTGAGGATCGAAGGGCAATATGGTGTCGCCCGGATCCTGCCACATCGCCAAGACGGGCATCGTCAACCGACGGTCGGCGTCGCGGTCGCTGCGGTCGTGTTCTGCGTCGACGAACGCGCTGGCACGGTAGTCCTGACAGATCGCATGGATCGCTTGCGGAGCGCGCACCGCGGCCAGGTAGACGTCCCGGATTCCGGTGGGGATCGCCTCCGCCGACGCTGTCCAGGTATCCAGGAAATGCCCGAAGAACGTGTCCGGATCGGCGGCGATCATCCGCTCAGGGAGGTCGGATGGTTGGGCGAGGAGGTACAGATGGAACGCGAACACCCCACCGACACCGTTGAGCGCAGCCCAGTTGTCAACGGTGGGAATCACGTCGAGTACACCGACATGCTCGATGACATCGGGATGGTCGAGCGCCGCCCGGAGCGCCACCAGAGCGCCTCGGTCGTGCCCAATAACGCTGAACTGCTCGTGGCCGAGTTCGCGCATCACAGCGACCATCGTCGCCGCGGTGACCCGCTTGGCGTAATGCGCAGGGCTGTCATCCCCGGCAGGTGGGTCGCTGGCGCCGTAGCCCGGGAGGTCCGCGCACACCACTCGGTAGTCCTCGGCCAGCGACACCGCCACATGCCGCCACACGAGATGAGTTTGCGGAAAACCGTGTAGCAGCAGTACCGGATGGCCGGTACCCCCCTGAACCACATGCACGCCGGCGCCGTTCACCGACACCGTCTGCTCGACGAACCCTGGAATGCCGTTCATGCTGTAATACTCAAACTGTACAACGTCCAATTCATATTGGGCACTGTACAGTAGCCGGGTGGAACGCAGTCGCGCTCCCGGCCACAGAGCCGGCCTCACCCATGCGGCCGTACTCGGCGCGGCCCGGGAAGTCTTGGCGGAGAAGGGGTTGTCGGCCTTGACGATGCGCTCCTTGGCCAAGCGACTCGACGTCGCCCCGAATGCCCTCTACAGCCACGTCGCGAACAAGACGGCACTGATCGACGATCTACTCGACGACGTGCTTGCCGCAGTCGATTCGCCGGCATCCGACATCGAAAACCCCACCGCCTGCCTGCATCAACTCATGGCTTCGACCTATAACGTGCTGTTGGCCCATTCCGACCTGGTACCGCTCTACTTGAGCCGTCAGGGCGCGCGCGGCCCCAACGCACAGCGCCTCGGCGCCATCACGATCGATGTCCTGCGCCGAGCAGATGTTCCCGAACCCGCCGCGGCCGATGCTCTGCGCGTCCTGATCGTTTACACAATCGGCTTCGCCGCGTTCACCAGCGGCCTGCCCTCGGAAAACAACACCGAACACCAGCCGACCCCCAAGGCGCTGCGGGACAACTTCGACCAAGGATTGAGCTGGCTTCTCGCCGGGATCCAGCAGAGCCAGCCACCCGACCCGCGGACAGTGCCGCCGACTGTCCCGCGATCGACTTGACGCCGAATCTACGCCTCGGTCTTCTACGCCACGGCATCCAGTGACGTCCTCACGCCTGCCACCGACCATCGGGTCAGCGGATCAGGCCGGAAACAGTTGGCTGCTCGGCGAAGCGATCGCCATCGACGAGGTGACCACCCGGGTGCTGCTGCGCTATCGCGCCCTCACCCTCGCCAAGGACCACCTCGCAGCCCTGCCGACCACACCCGCCGGCACCAAAGCCCTCCCGCTCGCCGACATCACCGGCGGCAAAGATTGGACCGACACCCCCGCACTGAAATCTCGTCTCGCAGGCGGATTCTGCCTACGCGCCCGCCCAAGGCCCCTGTCCCTACGCCAACATCTGCGAACACTGCCCGAACTTCCGCACCGACGCCACCTACCTGCCCATCCTCGCCGCCCAACGCACCGACGCCCGCAAACTCGCCGACGACGCCCAACGCCGCGGCTGGATCACCGAAGCCGAACGCCACCACCAACTCATCGCCCGCCTCGACGCCACCATCACCGACATCCAGAAATCAGCCGGATTACGCGAAACCCTCACCAACGGAACAAGATCAGCACAGATTAGCCGGATAATGCTACGACAACGCTGTCATCGAATCCTTCTGGGGCAGAACGCAAACCGAGCTACTCAACCGGCGACGGTGGAAGACCCGGATCGAGTTGGCCAACGCGATCTTCGAATACCTGGAGATCTTCCACAACCGCCGACGCCGTCACTCCGCCCTGGGAATGCGAACCCCGATCGAATACGAAATGATGCAACCATCCATCCAACCCGTGGCCTGAAGTCCAGCATCCCGACTCCACAAATCCGGGGGAACATCACGCTCTCCGGATTAGCGGGGGAACCTCAGTCGACCCGCATCATCGCCAACGGGCACCGCGACTACAGAGCCGACAGCATCAACGAGCCGGACAACATTCACACCGGAGGGACGACAAACGAAACCCGAAAACGCGGGGTTTCCGCGGGGCTGGGCCAAATAAAACAGGTCAGGACCGATATTACATCGGTCCTGACCTGCATTTTTGGTGGAGCTAAGGGGACTCGAACCCCTGACCCCCACACTGCCAGTGTGGTGCGCTACCAGCTGCGCCATAGCCCCGAGTGGTGTGCCGCCGGTGTTCCCCGGCTGCCTGAACGAAGTTACACCACGTGGGGACCGGGAACCAAATCGCCTCGATACGGGGGTTGAACGGCTGGTCAGGGGGTCAGGTCGGCGACCCAGTTCTGGTTGCCGACGTCGATCTTGGTGGTGCCGTCGAAGACCGAGGGGGTGGCGGCGTCGTCGTCGAGGAGGGTGGTGAGGTCGGCGTCGGCTTTGACGGCATTGATCCGGGCGGCGTCGAGTTGGGCGCCGGAGGTGATGCAGTCGACGGCGGCGGGGGCGGCGCCGGATTCCCGGGCGAGCGCCGCGAGGTCGTCATTGCTCAGGTCAGAGCTGTTTTCCTTGGGCTGGCGGGTGGTGAACAGGGCGTCGTGGAACTTGGCGTAGACGGGACCGGAGCCTTCGGCGGCCACACATTGCAGGGCGGCAATGGCGCGGGTGGAGTAGTCGCCGCTGCCGGATTTGCCGTCGAGGAAGTTGACGAAGCGGTATCGGATGGCGAGCTTGCCTTCGTCGATCTTCTGGGCGATTTCCTGGCCGAAAATGTGCTCGAGCGCACCGCAGCCGGGGCACAGGGGGTCTTCGAAGACGTCGATGATCTTGGTCACGCCGGGGCGGCCGAGCACGATGGCGCCGTTGGGTTGCACCGCGGTCACCACCGCCGGGTCGCGGACCGGGCCGTAGCCGTCGTTGCGTACCTCGGCTTCCTCGCCCATCCAGCGGTAGGCCAGGAAGACGACCAGCGCGATCAGGACCAGCGCGACCGCGCCCAGCGCGTAGGTGGTCCTGCTGGACATGGGCCGGGGCGTGTAGTTCGACGGCGAAGTGCTCACCCGAACCACTTTGCCTCGAGTGCGCGCCGACGGCCGCCACACCCGCCGCAACGGCGCGCTACCGCCGGCCTTTCGCCTCGCCGTCGGCGTGCACGACCTGCTCGACGGAGTTCGCCGCCACTCCCCCGCCCGGCCCGCCATCACAGGTGCACGGCGCCGCCAGCTGGTCGGCTTCCTCGTCGACGGTCTCGATGCGCTTGTCCATCCGCACCTCCCCGCGCCGCATCGGTTCCGGGACCACCAGCCAGGCCACCGCCGCGACGGCCAGCAGCCCGCCGGTGACGATGAGCCCCACCCCGAAGTTCAACCGCTCGGCGATGAAACCGACGGCGATCGGGCCGAGCACCGCGCCGAGGTCGGCCGACATCTGGAACCCGGCCAGCACCGGCCCACCGCGCACCTTGGGGCCGATGATGTCGGCGACGGCCGCCTGCTGCGCCGGAGTGAACATGCCCGAGCCGAGGCCGGCGACAAACGACGACACCAGCAGCCAGATCAGGTTCGGTGCGATGCCCAGACCCGCCGTGCCGATGGCGCAGACGGTGGTGCCGATGATGAGGAAGGGTTTGCGGCCGAAGCGGTCGGAGAGCTGGCCGGAGAAGAACAGCACCACGGCATTGCCCGCGGCGAAGACGGTCAAGGCGACGCCCGCCATGCCTGCGGGCTGTTCCAGCACCTCCACCACCAGCAGCGGCACCAATGCCATCCGCACGCCGAACACGGCCGCGCCGTTGGCGAAGTTGGACCACAGCACCGCCCGGTATTCCGAGCGTGCGAGTCCGTCGCGGAAGCTCATGCTCGGCGGTGCGGTGTCGGCGGTTTCCGGCGCGGCCAGGTGTGAATCGCGCAGGTTGACATAGACCACGCCGCAGGCGATGAGCAGCGCGATCGCATAGATCAGAAACGGCGCCCGCAGCCCGAACTCGGCCAGCAGACCGCCGATCAGCGGTCCGGCGAGCGAGCCGATGAGGAAACTGGTCGACCACAGGCCCGAGATGCGCCCGCGCTGGTCCGGCGGCGACATCCGGATCAGCAGGGCCAGCGACGACACCGTGAACATCGTCGAGCCGATCCCGCCGGCCGAGCGCAGCACCAGCAACTGCCAGTAGGTCTGCGCGAAGGCGCTGGCGCCGGTCGACACCGCGACGATGAGCAGGCCGCTGGTGTAGACCCAGCGCTCGCCGAGCTTCTGCACCAACCGGCCGCTCATCGGCGCGAACAGCAACCGCATCAGCGCGAACGCGCTGACGATGGCCGAGGCCGCCGCGAATCCGACGCCGAAGCTGCGCGCGTACTGCGGCAGCACGGGCGAGACGAGGCCGAATCCGATGGCGATGACGAACGCGGCCCCGACCAGGACCCAGATCTCGCGGGGCAGAGCTTTCGAACTAGCGGTCACTCGATAGAGCTTGCCCCACCAGTTCCTCGGCGGCCGCTTGCACCTGCTCGAGGTGCTCGGGACCATGGAAGGACTCGGCGTAGATCTTGTATTTGTCCTCGGTGCCCGACGGGCGCGCGGCGAACCACGCGTTCTCGGTGGTCACCTTCAACCCGCCCAGCGGTGCGCCGTTGCCGCGGGCGCGGGTGAGCACCGCGGTGATCGGTTCGCCGGCGATCTCGGACGCGCTGACTTGCTCGGGGGCCAGCTCGGCCAGCAGCTTCTTCTGCTCGGCGTCGGCGGGTGCGTCGACGCGGGCGTAGGCCGGGCTGCCGTAGCGGCGCTCGAGTTCGACATAGCGCGCCGACGGGCTCTGCCCGGTGACGGCGGTGATCTCGGCAGCCAGCAAAGCCAGCACGATGCCGTCCTTGTCGGTGGTCCAGACGCTGCCGTCCATCCGCAACAGCGACGCGCCCGCGCTCTCCTCACCGCCGAAAGCGAGGCTGCCGCTGAACAATCCGGGCACGAACCATTTGAACCCGACCGGCACCTCGTGCACGTCGCGACCCAGCACGCTGACCACGCGGTCGATCATCGACGAGGTGACGACGGTCTTGCCGATCTTGGTGAGCGCGTCCCAGCCCATCCGATTGGGCACCAGGTATTCGATGGCGACGGCGAGGAAGTGATTGGGGTTCATCAGCCCGCCGTCGGGGGTGACGATGCCGTGGCGGTCGGCGTCGGCGTCGTTGCCGGTGGAGATGTCGTAATCGTCCTTGATCGACACCAGCGAGTTCATCGCGAACCGGGACGACGGATCCATCCGGATCTTGCCGTCGGAGTCCAGCGGCATGAACCGCCAGGTCGGATCGACCAGCGGGTTGACCACCTCGAGTTCGAGGTCGAAGCGCTGCCCGATCTCCTCCCAGTAGTCGACGCTGGCCCCGCCCATCGGATCGGCGCCGAGCCGGATGCCCGCGCCGCGGATGGCATCGAGGTTGAGCACGCTGGGCAGGTCGGCGATGTAGTGGTCGAGGTAGTCGTAGCGCTGCACGGTGGGCAGGGCCTGGGCGAGGGTGCCGTGCTTGACCTCGGCGAGGCCGCCGCGCAGCAGCTCGTTGGCACGCTCGGCGATGGCGTCGGTGGCGACGGTGTCGGCCGGCCCGCCGTGCGGCGGGTTGTATTTGATGCCGCCGTCGCGGGGCGGATTGTGCGAGGGGGTGACGACGATGCCGTCGGCCTGGTGTTTGGTGCCGCCGCGGTTGTGGCGCAGGACGGCATGGCTGAGCGCGGGGGTCGGGGTGTAGCGGTCGCGGGAGTCGATCATCGCGGTGACG
The DNA here is from genome assembly GCF_000284035.1 of Nocardia cyriacigeorgica GUH-2. Classification (NCBI taxonomy): domain Bacteria; kingdom Bacillati; phylum Actinomycetota; class Actinomycetes; order Mycobacteriales; family Nocardiaceae; genus Nocardia; species Nocardia cyriacigeorgica. Next base: position 4,595,915 of record NC_016887.1, read on the forward strand.
CCGTTGGCGGCGAGCACCTCGAGCACCGTGGTCCAGGCAGGCTCGGACAGCGCATGGGTGTCGCGCGCCAGATAGACCGGACCGGTGATGCCGCGGGTGGCCCGGTACTCCACGATGGCCTGGGTGATGGCGAGGATGTGGGCTTCGTTGAATGTGGTGTCCAGGCTGGACCCGCGGTGGCCGGAGGTGCCGAACGACACCAGCTGAGCCGGCTCGGCCGGGTCCGGGATCCGGGTGTAGTAGGCGGTCACCAGGCCGGGGACGTCCACGAGGTCGCTCGGCCGCGCGGGCCGTCCGGCTCGATCGTGCGCCATGCTGGGATCTCCCTTCCGGGTCGGCTGTGCCCGGCTCGTCATCAGAATCATGTGAACAGCCATTCGGTCATGGACGCGGCGGCGTACACCACGGCCAGGCAGGTCGCGACGCTCAGCACGATGTTGCCGAGGGCGTAGCCGTACGCACCGTCGGACACCAGCCTGATCGTCTCGTAGCCGAACGTGCTGAACGTGGTGAGCGCGCCGCAGAATCCGGTTTCCGCGCCAGCCACCAGCCAGCCGTTCGCCCCCGCCCCGATCAGTGCACCGAGCAGCGCCGAACCGACAATGTTAACCGTCAAAGTCCCCAGCGGCAGCATGGAATTCGAACGGGCGGTGACGGCCCGGTCGATGAGGTAGCGCGCCGGGGCTCCGAGCATTCCGCCGGCGATCACCCAGATCGCTGTCATCGGCTCACCTCCGGACGGCCCGCCTCGGCCGTGTCCGCCCGGTGCCGCGCGCCGCGGATCTCCTCGGTCATCACTGACCCCCTTCCGTGCCGTTCACCCAGTTCTGGCGCACACTTCCAGTTACCCACCGCGCCCCTGCCATCCCGGCCACCACCGCCGCCAGGCAGATCACCATCGTGGCGCCGAGATAGCCGAGCCCCATGCCGACGGCACCTGATTCGAGCAGTGTACGAATCTCGGCGCTGTAGGTGGAGAAGGTGGTGAAGCCGCCGAGCACGCCGACGCCGAGGAAGGGCCGCAGCAGCCGGTGGGCTACCCACACCTCGGTGAGGAGAACCATCAGCACGCCCATGGCCACGCAGCCGATCACGTTGACGGCGAACGTCGCCACCGGGAACGCGCCGGGCCGCGTCGGCAACCAGCGCGCGAAACCGTAGCGCGCCAGCGCACCCAGGCCGCCGCCCAGCGCCACGACGAGCAGCACCAGCGGATCGGCGATCCGGGCTTCGGCCCGCGATGACACGTCCCCAACCTCCTGTCCCAGCCCGGTGACCGGCCGCCCGAGCGCCGCCGCGTCTACCGCAACGCTATCGGTAGCAACGGCGCCGGCCGACGGCGCAGCCGCTCGGGCGACGGCCGTCGTTGACACACCGACCGGCGCGCAGTACGAATCGACTGAGGTCTTCGCCGAAGACCGAACACAGTCGACAGCCTCGTCTTGGAGCCGGTGATGGCGGCACCGCGGAGTTCACGAATACGGCGACGCCGGCACCGGTCCGAGCGCCACGCCGCACCCGAGCAAACGTTGAGCATACGGCATTCTCCGGCGCGTCGGGCGAGTCTGGTGATCCGCCGTCTGATCCTCGCGCTCGCCGTCGCGTCGGTGCTGGCACTGGGCGACACCATCCCCGCGACGTTGACCGTCCACACGGCGTCCGAGGCCGGAGATTTCTACTCGGCGCCGGCCGATCTCGACGAGTACCGGCCCGGGCAGGTGATTCGCAGCAGGCAGGTGAGTGCGGCCGGATTCGCCGATACCACCGCTTGGCAGTTGGCTTTCCGCAGCACGGACTCGCACGGGGACCCGATCGCCGCGGTGACCACGGTGCTGCTGCCCGCGGGTGCGGCGCCGGATCGGCCGGTGGTGTCGTACCAGCCGTTCGTCAACTCGCTCGGAACACAGTGCGCACCATCGCGTTCGCTACTCGCCGGGACGCTGCGCGAGGCGCCGGCGGTGAATCTGCTGCTGTCGCGTGGCTGGGCGGTCGCGGTGCCCGATCACCTCGGACCGGAGAGCGCTTACGGTGCCGCACAACTGGGCGGGCGGATCACCCTGGACGGGATTCGCGCGGTCCGGCAGTTCGACTCGGCCGGTCTCGACGACAGTCCGGTGGCGCTGGCCGGATATTCCGGTGGCGGTATGGCCACCGGGTTCGCGGCCGCCCTTGCCCCGGGTTACGCGCCCGAGCTGCCGATTGCCGGTGCGGCGGCGGGTGGGGTGCCGATGAATCTCGGTGCGCTGGCGCGCGATCTCGGCGATCGGCCGAACCCGATGTTCGGGCTGGGATTCGCGGCCGCGGTCGGATTGGCCCGCGAGTACCCGGAGGTCACGCTGGAGGAGTATCTGAATCCCGCCGGGGCGGCACTGCTCGACCGCGTCGACGACGCCTGCATGGACGAGATCGTCCGGGCCGCAGCGGGCCTCGACACCGACGCCGTGTTCACCGAACCGCCCACCGAAGACCCGGCCGCCGCACCCATCCTGCGGGACAACAGTCTGGAGACCTTCGACGGCGTTCCGACTGCGCCCCTGTATCTCTGGCACGGCACGGCCGACATGATCTCGGCCGAGCCGGTACGGCGAACGGCCGAACGGTATTGCGCGGCAGGCACACCGGTGCAGCTGGATCTGCTCGCCGGCGCCGATCACACCGGTGCTGTCCTGCCGGGCGCATTGCGGGCGCTGGACTATCTCGAAGGCCGGTTCGCGGGGACACCACCGCCGCAGAACTGCTGACAATGCACCGCCGCCCGCGGAGCCGGAAGCTCCACGGGCGGCGGTCCTTTCGCGACGGGATCAGTGCGCGAGCACCAACTCCCCCTCCGCGGGCGCGGGTGCGGTATTGGGCAGCAGCACGCCCGTCACCACGGCGCCGATCACGAAGATCGCGGTGGCCCACCAGAAGCTGGTGGTGTAGCTCTCGATCGCCGCCTGGGCGACGGTCAGCTGATCGGGGGTGCGGCCGACCATGTAGTCACTGGCCGCCGAGGCCGCGATGGTGCTCAGCAGCGCGGTGCCGATCGAGCCACCGACCTGCTGGCTGGTGTTGATCGTCGCCGAGGCGACGCCGGCGTCCTCGTGGTGCACACCGGCCGTGGCGCCCTGGAACGCCGTGGCCATCGCGCCACCGAGGCCGAGGCCCATCAGGATCAGACCCGGCAGGATGTGGGTGGTGTACCCGGTGTCCAGCCCGATCCGGGTCAGCCAGGCCATACCGGCGGCCGCGATCAGGAACCCGGCGCTGACCACGATCTTCGGTCCGAGCTTGGGCAGCAGCAGCGACGGCGTGGTGGTGGACGACACGATCATCGCGGCAACCATCGGCAGGAACGCCACACCGGTGGTGATCGGCGAGTACCCGAGGCTGAGCTGCATGTAGTAGGTCAGGAACAGGAAGATCGCGAACATCCCGATGCCCATCACGAACACGGTGATGAACGATCCGCCCCTGGTGCGGTCGAGCACGACGCGCAGTGGCAGCAGCGGGTTGGCGACCCGGGTTTCCAGCCACACGAACACCGCAAGCAGCGCGGCGCCGCCGAACAGGAAGGCCAGGGTGACCGGGTTGGTCCAGCCGTCGGTCTCGGCGTGCGAGAAGCCGTAGACGATGCCGAACAGGGCCGCGGTGACCACGATGGTGCCGGGGATGTCGAGCTTGGGCCGTTCGGTGACGGTGTGCTTGGCCAGCAGCAACACCGCGCCGACCAGCGCGACGGCAGCGAAGGCCAGGTTCACGAACATCACCCAGCGCCAGGACGCCCATTCGGTGAGCACGCCACCGAGCAGCAGGCCGATGGCGCCACCGGTACCGGCGACCGCACCGAAGATGCCGAAGGCCTTGGCCCGTTCGGACGGTTCGGTGAAGGTGACCGTCAGCAGCGACAGCGCGGCGGGCGCCAGCAGCGCGCCGAACACACCCTGACCGATGCGGGCACCGACCAGCATCTCGAAGTTGGTGGCCGCGCCGCCGACCGCGGAGGCCACCGAGAAGCCGATCAGGCCGACGATGAAGGTGTTGCGCCTGCCGAACAGGTCGCTGAGCCGCCCGCCCAGTAGCAGCAAGCTACCGAAGGCCAGCGCGTAGCCGGTGATGACCCACTGGCGGTCGGCATCGCCGAAGCCGAGGTCGCGTTGCGCCTCGGGCAGCGCGATATTCACCACGGTCGCGTCGAGCACGACCATGAGCTGGGCGACGCCGAGGACGGCGAGCACCCACCAGCGCAGTGCGTGCGAGCCACGCCTGCCTGACGTCGGTTTCTGTTGCGGGGAAGGCCCGCGTTCGATGGTGGTGGTCACGTCGCCCCTCGTTGAAAATTAAACGGAGGTAGTTCCTCCGGTTAGCCGAAACGCTATCACAGTAACGGAGGCGGTGCCTCCACTTAATCCTCGCGCTGCTAACATGACGGTGTGAATCACGCCACGACCATGCCTCCGACCCGGCGTTTGCGGGCTGATGCCGCACGCAATCAGCAGCGCATCGTCGAGGCCGCCCGCCAGCTGTTCGCCGACCACGGACTCGAGATCACCCTCGATGACGTGGCCGAGCGCGCGGGCGTCGGCGTAGGCACCGTCTACCGGCGGTTCGCGAACAAGAAGGAACTCATCTCCGAGGTCTTCCAGCAGCATCTCGACGAGTTCGCCGAGATGGCCGAGGAATGCGTGCGCCATCCCGATCCGTGGCAGGGCCTGGTCGAGTTCTTCGAATACGCCTGCCGGCATATGGCGACCAATCGCGGATTCAGCGAGGTCATGCTGGAGTTCGAAGACGATCTCGAGCAGTTCACCTGCGTGCGCGACCGGATCAAGCCGGTAGTGGCCCGGATCGTCGATCGCGCGCGGGAAGCCGGCGCGCTGCAACCGGACGTCGTGGCCTCGGATTTCTTCGCGATGGTCCACATGGTCGACGGGCTGGCCGAGTTCGCCCGGCCGGTCAACGATCAGGTGTGGCGGCGCTACATGGCACTGGTGCTCAACGGTGTGCGCACCGAACTCGTTCCACGACGGCCGTTGTCGGTTCCGCCGCTCGACGACGACGAGGTCGAGCAGGCCAAGACCGCTCTGTGCACCGGCCGCCGCCGCTGATTCCTTCATTCCGCGAAACTCACCGCGGGTAGCGCAGGTCACAATCAATCCCTTACAGTTGAACATGTGACCAATTCGTGGATGAACTGGGCCGGCGATCAGCAGTGCACGCCGGCATCCGTCGCGGCTCCGCGCAACCGCAATGAACTAGCCGACCTACTCGGCCGGGCCGCGGATGCCGGCCAGCAGGTCCGCGTCGCCGGCTCCGGGCATTCGTTCACCGATATCTGCCTGACCGACGGACTGCTGCTGGATCTGTCCCGGATGAACCGCGTGCTCGACGTCGACCGCGGCAGCGGCCTGGCCCGCGTCGAGGCCGGGCTCACGCTGCACGCGGCGAGCCCGGCGCTGCACAACCACGGACTGGCCTTCCCCAACCTCGGCGATATCGACGCCCAGACCATCGCCGGCGCCACCGCCACCGCGACCCACGGCACCGGCGCTACCTTGCAGAACCTTTCGGCGGCAGTGCACTCGGTGGAGTTGATGCGCCCCGACGGCAGTGTGGTCGAGCTGAGCGAACAGTCCGACCCGGACGGCTGGCGGGCCGCGCGGGTCAACCTCGGCGCGCTGGGTGTGATCACCGCGATGACGTTGCAGTTGGTGCCGTCGTTCGTGCTCGAAGGCATCGAGCGGCCGGTCCCGGTCGAGGACGTGCTCGACGACCTGGACAGCTATCTCGACGGTAACGACCATTTCGAGTTCTACATGTTCGCGCACAGCCCGCTGGCGATGACCAAGCGCAACAACCGCGTCGAACTCGCCGAACAGCCCCGTTCGCAGGTGGTGGACTGGTTCGCCGACATCCTGATGTCCAACTACACCTTCGACGCGCTGTGCCGGCTGGGCCGCTGGCAGCCGCGGCTGGTGCCGTGGATCCATCGCGGTGCCGCGCACGCCGGTAGCTATCGCCGTCAGGTGGATCGGTCCTACCGGGTGTTCGCCTCACCGCGGCTGATCCGCTTCACCGAAATGGAATACGCCATCCCGCGCGAGCATTCGGCCGAAGCCATCCGCGCGATCAAGGACCTGTCCACCCGCTTCGATACCCCCATGCCTATCGAGGTGCGCTGGGTGGCACCCGACGACGCGTTCCTCTCCCCCGCCGGCGGCCGCGACACCTGCTACATCGCGGTGCACATGTACCAGGGCATGGACTACGAGCCCTATTTCCGCGCCTGCGAAGCGGTGTTCGATCGGTTCGACGGCCGCCCGCACTGGGGCAAACGCCATTTCCAGACCGCGCAGACGCTGCGTGAGCGGTACCCGGACTGGGATCGGTTCGCCGAGGTGCGCCGCCGCCTGGACCCCAAGGGCGTGTTCGCCAACCCCTATCTGGACCGCGTGCTCGGCCCCATCGGCTGACGTCGCGGCGGCACCAGATGCATCGTCGCCCACCCGGAGGGCTTGGCCCGGGTGGGGCCGACGGTGGTGATGGTGGCAGGCGGAACGTGCGGACGCAGGCGCGCCGGCGCGGGTTCGCGTACCCGCACGACATCGCAGGGTCCGGCGAACGCGCAGGCGGGGCCGCTGTCCAGGCGCCAGCCGAATGGCATCAGGTGCACCCGCTCGCCGCGTTCTTCGAGCCGCTCGGCGATCTCCTCGACCAGGTCGAGGGTGTCGGCCAGATGCGCGAGCAGGTCCGGTCCGGACATCGCGGCGCGCGCCGCTCCGCTCGGCAGCAGGGCCGAGCCGTTGATCACCACGTAGCCCGCCCCGCTCTGCGCGATGAGCGCCTGGAGCGTCCGGACGATCTCGCCGGAGGGCCCGGCCTCGCCGGGCTCGACATAGATATGCAGGAGTAAGCAGTCGTGGAAGGTGCGCGTTGCGGTGAGCGCCGCCGGTTCCAGCGCGACGGCGCACGGGCCGGGGGCGGCAGGCGTGTATTCGAAACAGTGCCAACGACTACTGAGAATCTTCACCCATACCCCTACCGCGCGACCCCTCGTCGCCCTTCGGACGCCGGACCTAGGAAAATGTAGTGATGCCCGGACCGGCGCGGTTGTCGCCCAGCGCACAATCTTTGCGCTGCGGCGCAGATCTACCCGCCCGACTCGCCCCGGAACCGGTCGCCGACGACCTATCCTCGGCTCCACGGGCACGGGCCGAGTCCGGGTCCCCATGGCACGAGAAGGAGTCTGTAATGGCAGGTGCGGCGGTGGTCGACGAGGCATCGACGGCGGAGGTCGATCCTCGCGAACGTGTCGACTACTGGGCCGAGCTGGTCGATTCCTTCCAGGGCGTGCGGTTGAGCTACGAGTTCGGCTCGGCCACCGATTTCTTCGGCCGGATCCGGCGCCACCGCACCGACACCTACCAGATCATCGGCCGCGAATCCGATCCGATCGTCTACACCCGCGCCGCTTCCCATATCCGCGCCGACCCCGATGACGACTATCGCCTGGTCATGCCGCTCACCGGACGTTTCGACCTGTCCAGCGAGGAGCGCAGCGGCTCGCTCGAGCCCGGGATGAGCAGTCTGATCACCATCAACCGGCCGTTGTCGTTCACCGCCTGCCGCGGCACCCACGGTTTGATCATGACCATTCCGCGCCGCGAGATCGCGCATCGGCTCAACCGCGCGGAGCCGCCCGCGCGGCCACTGGACCTGAGTTCGGGTCTGGGCCGGGTGGCCGCGACCATGCTGACCGGACTCTACGGCGAGGCCGGCACGCTCACCGCGGCCCAATTCGACGCCGTGGCCGAGCGGCTGGTCGACCTGATCTGCATGCTGATCCTGGACGAGGTGCCGACCACCGGCAGCCATCTCGGCGAGGTGGAATCGACTGTCCGGCACTACATTCGCCGCCATGCCGCAGACCCGGAGCTGTCCAGCGCGCACATCGCCCGTGCCCTCGGCTGGTCGGTGCGCCAGGTGCAGCTCGCCCTTCAGCAGGCGGGCACCACGCCGCGCGACCTGATCCGGGAAGAGCGGCTACAGCTCGCGCATGCCCGGCTGCGCAGCCCGGCCTACCGGCACGCGAGCGTCACCGATATCGCGCTCGGCCTCGGATTCGGTTCGGTGAGCAGTTTCAGCACCGCCTTCCGGCAGCGTTTCGGATCCACGCCGAGCAGTGTGCGGGGGTAGCGCTCGGAAAACAGTGTCGGCCACAACGCTTTCCACGCGTGAAAACGACAGGTAGCCCTAGTAGCCGAGCATGCGCGAGACGAGTTCGGGGACGGCGGTGCCGATGGGTTCGCGGATGACCTCGGTGGCGATGCGGTCGTAGGGCGTGGGCTCGGCATTGACGATGACGAGGTCGGCGCCGTTGTCCACGGCGAGCGCGCACAGCGACGCGGCCGGCTCCACCTGCAACGAGGTACCGATCGCCAGGAACAGATCGGCGGACTCGGCGGTGATCGTCGCCTTCAGCATGGTGCGCGGTTCCATCGCCTGCCCGAACATCACCGTGCCCGCCTTGAGGATGCCGCCGCACTGCGGGCACGGCGGATCGTCCTCGCCCGCGGCGACCCGCTCGAGCGTCGCGGCCATCGTGGCGGTGTAGTCGCAGTCGACGCAGACCACTTCGAACATATTGCCGTGGATCTCGATCACCCGGCTCGGCGAGGAACCGGCGCGCTGATGGAGCCGGTCGACGTTCTGGGTGATGATGGTCAGCGTGCGGGCCCGTTCCAGTTCGACCAGCGCGGTGTGGGCGGCATTGGGCCGCGCCTGCCAGGCCGGATTGTCGCGGCGGGCCAGCCAGGAACGCCGGCGCAGATCGGGGTCGGCGAGATAGTTGTCGTAGGTCGACAGCAGCTCCGCGATCGGATCCTTGGTCCACACCCCGCGCGGGCCCCGGAAGTCCGGGATTCCGGAATCGGTGGAGATACCGGCGCCGGTGAGCACCGCGATCCGGCCGGGACGGGTGTACCAGTCGGTGGTCACCGGAGCCTCGGTGTCGTCGGCGAACACTGCATATCGACAGGCTATCGGGCACCCATCCCGCGCTGGGCTCGGCCCCACGGCACCCCCTCGGCTCAGCGCAGCTGCGGCTTCTTGCCGGCGTCGGCGAAACTCAGCTCCAACGTCACCGGGATGGTCTCGAGCTCGAGCGCCTGCCGTAACCGCGGCACCGCCTCGTCGAGGATCCGGGCGCGCAGCTGCCCCACATCGGCGTGTGGTTGCGCGGTGACGGTGAGGTGCAGTTCCGGCGCCCACCGGGTGCCGGTCAACCAGGCCGAGGCCGCACGCACGTCGTCGAAGGCGTCGATATCGGCGGCCACCGGCGCCGCCGCGGTCGACGACGCCATCACCGTCGTGCCGGCCGAATCGTCGGTATCGAACCGCCAGGACCGCGATTTCGGCATCCGGAAGATCTGCGCGAGCAGCCAGCGAAGGCACAACAACCCGAGGACCACCGCACAGGCGATCACCACCCAGAACACCCATGTCGGCGGGGCCGCGGTACCCGGGACCAGTGTCGATTCCCGGTCGACCCAGGACAGCTGCCCGTAGTAGGCGGCCAGCGCGTAACCACCGGCGGCCAGGCAGACCAGCCCGGTCAGGCCGATCAGCACCCGGTTCAGCGCGGCGGGCCGATTCACCTTGCTCATCGCGGACCTCCGGGCTTGGGGCCGTGTAGTTTCGCTTTCACCCGCTTGACCGGACGGCCCAGCTGATGGACCCGGCCGGTGACGGTGTCGCAGATGGTGTCGGCGAGCCCGGCGTTGTCGTGCCGGTCGGTGCGGGCGATCACGGTGACGGTGTCGCGGCGCACCTTCACCCGCGCCGAGGTGACGCCATCGACCCGGGCGGCGCTGCTGCGCAACATGGTTCGCAGGCCGGACCGGCTCACGCCCGCCTGGATGTCGTCGTCGTGGCCGGTCAGCGGCAGCACCTTCGCCCGTCCCGGCAGCAGCGCGATCACCAGCAGCACCACCCCGATGACCAGGGCGACGATCCCGCCCACCAGCACCGGCAGCTCGTTCCAGGTGATGCCGTGCAACTCGTCGGCCACCGAATCGTAGGAGACGTACTCCCGGGTCCCGGTCAGCCGCTGCACCAGCGACACCGTCACCGCGACGCACGCCGCCAGCACCACCACCGCGATGACGATGGCGGGCCAGGCGCGGCGCGGCCGGCGGATCATCGAACCCTCCCTGGCGCAACGGTTTCGGTGGTGAGCTCCGGGACCACGATGTCGACCCGCGAGACGGTGATGCCGGTCAGCTCGGTGGTGCGCTCGCGCAGGTGGGCGCGGGCCTGCTCGGTCACCCGGCCCACCGGCTGCGGGTACCGCACCGGCAGCCGCACCGCCAGCGCGGTCCGGTCACCGGAGACGGTGGCGTCGACCTTCACCCCGCGGTCGACGCCGGGCACTTCGGTAGCGGCGTGCGCGGCGATCCGCCGCACCGCGCGCTCGCTGACCGTGGTCCGGCCGGGCAACTCGGCAGGGACCGCCACCGACGTCATCGGCGGCCCTTGTCCTGGGCGGACCGGACCAGCGCGGCGAGGTCGAGCTCACCGTCGAGCCACCGGCCGACCACCAAGCCGAGCACGGCGAACACCAGCACCATCAGGAACGCGCCGAATCCGCCGAACGCTGCGGCGAACCCGAGCGCGATCCCCACTGCCAGGCCTATCGTCGTGGCGTTCACAATCGACTCCTCTTCGCTGGGTCCGGTCCTCGATTACTGCACGCGCGCCGGCGGCGCGTCGGCGTCGTCGTCATCACCCGGAATGAACACGTCGTTGACGTTGATATTCACCTCGACCACGTGCAGTCCGGTCATCTGCTCGATCGCGGTGATCACATTGCGGCGCACCGCGCGGGCCACTTCGGCGATGGCGACGCCGTATTCGACGACGATCTCCAGGTCGACCGCGGCCTGGGTCTCGCCGACCTCGACCGAAACACCCTGGCCGATGCTGGCCGAGGCGCCCGGGATGCGATCGCGGATGGTGCCGAACGCGCGGGCGGCGCTGCCGCCGAGGTTGTGCACACCGCGCACCTCACGGGCGGCGAGGCCGGCGACCTTCTGCACGACGATGTCGGAGATGGTGGTGGTGCCGAGATCGGTCACCAGTGCGTGATCCTTTTTGGCCGGGGCCTTCTCGCCGGCGGCGGATTCGCCCGCGGTGTTGTTGGGCGTGGTGGTCTTGTCGGTAGTGGCGGTCATCGGTGTTCCTCCTGATTCCTTTGGGATGCAGCGGATTCGGTCCCGCACTGTGTTCGACACCCGGGCGGGGCAGTCGTCACGGACTCATGATGTGACCTGACCCACAGTTCCGTCCTCGGTGAAAGCGGCCGCGTCGAGTTCGGTGACCACCAGTCGCAGCGTGGCCCGCTCCCAGGGAGTACCCGCCAGGACCGGTTCAATCGCCGCGCCGGCCAGATCGAGCAGCGGCGGTAGCGGCAGTACGGCCGCGACCACCCGGACCTGCACGGCGTCCTCGGTGAGGTCGACGGCGTACTTGCGGGCATCCCACGGCCACCAGGTCGCGTTCTCCCGCACGATCGGGGTGGCGGGCCGCAACCCGGCGATGCCCTCCACCGCACCGATGATCTTGTCGATGATGTCCTCGGCCGCCATCACCGCGGCTCCGGTTCGATATCGAGAATCGACACCACGACCTCGTCCAGCTCCTGCCCGGTCTGCTCACGCACGCGCTGGGCGACCGTGCGCTGGACCGCGCGCCCGACCTCACCGGCGTGGCGGTCGCCGGCGATCACCACATCGACCTGGGCGACCAGCCCGCCCGACTCCGTACTTCGCACGCGCACACCTTCCGCGGGGGCCGGATCGGTTCCGAGCCAGCGTTGCCTGCCCGCCCGCATCAGCGTGGTCATCAGCCCGCGCACGCCCGGCTCCAACCGCACCACACCGGGCGTCGACAGGGCCGCGTGCGCGGCGACCGCCGCCAGCACGGGAGGCTCGATCTGTACCGCTACCGCCGTCATCGTTGGTCGCTCCCGGATTCGTCGGCGGTGGACGCCGAGGGGTCTTCATAGACGTCGGCGATCGTGAGATCGAGCCGGTGCAGCGTCAGCCCGATACGGGCGGGCAGCGCTGCGGTGATGCGTTCGCGGACGATCGGCATCAGCTCGGCCACCGCCGTCGGGCCGAATCGCACCGCGACCGACAGTTCGACATCGACCAGGTACTCGCCGCTGTCGCCGATCCCGGCCGGACGCACCCGGCAGCGACGCGCGCGCACCCCCGGCACCGAATCGGCCGCGTAGCGCAACACCGTGCTGACAGCCTGCTCGCTCACCTCCACCGCACCGGGCTCGGGCGTCGGCAGATCGAGCGTGCGACCCCGGCGCACCTCGGCGCGGACCGCCGACATGATCCGGCCCACCAGGTCCGGCGGCGGCGTATCCGGCTCCTCGATCATCTGCCGGGTCGCCGCACGCAGGGCCAGCAGACTGTCGCGGGCCGCCGCGCAATGCGGGCAGGTCAGCTCGTGCGCGTCGGCCCGGCCGGCCTCGAGTGCGTCGAGCCGCTCCCAGACCTGTTCCAGTTCACGGCCGCACGGCAGGACATAGTCCTGCTCGGTCGTCTCGTTCACCGCCATGGCTTCATCACCTCGGACAGTTGGGCTCGTGCGCGGGCAATGCGACCGCGGACCGCGGTTGTGTTCGCGCCGACGATGTCTCCGATCTCCTCATACGACAGGCCGTGCACTTCGCGCAGCAGCCAGCAGGCCCGTTGTTCGGGCGTCAAATCCTGGAGCGCCGCATTCAGCGCCTCCAGCTGGGTGTTCACTTGGGTGGCGTGCTCGGGCTGGATATCCGAACGCGGCGATTCGGTCAGATCCAGATCCGCCTCGACATGCGGGCGGCGTGCCCGGATGACGTTGAGGCAGCGATTGGTCGTCATCCGATACAGCCAGCCCACGAATGCCGCGTCCTCGTTCAGTTGCGCCAGCCGCCGCCAGGCCGCGAGGAAGACCTCCTGCACCACGTCCTCGGCTTCGGCCCGGTCGGCCAGCATCTTGGACGCGAGCCGGAACATCTGGCCCTGATATCGCAGCACCAGCTGTTCATAGGCCCGGACGTCACCATCCTTGGACCTACTGACCAGCGTCGCATCGTCCGGAACGGTCGTCGTCTCGGTCGCGGTCACACCCACCTCCTCGCCGCTCCTGTGTTGGACACCGCGCATGGGCAATCGTCACGGCCGATTATCCCGTGATCGTCGTCTCAGTGGTGGAGGTGCGCGATCCGGCCCGTCAGCGCACCCGGTCGACGGTGAGCGCGGCGGCCAGCAGCCGGGTGTCGGTGGGATCGGCGGGGTCGAGACCGGTGAGTTCGGCGATGCGGCGCAGGCGGTAGCTGAAGGTGTTGGGATGCACGTGCACCTCGGCGGCCGCGGATTTCCGGTCGGTGCCGTGGCGCAGATAGGCGTCGAGGGCCGCGAGCAGATGCGCTCGTGTGGTCAGGGGCGCGATGCGTGCGGCCAGGCGGTCGCGGGCTCGGCCGGGGCGGGTCAGCTGGTATTCCAGCAGCAGATCGTCGAGGCGGTAGACGCCGGGCGGGCGGCCGAGGGCGCGGGCGAGGTCGGCCAGGGCTTCGGCCTCCTCGGCCGTTGCGGGTAGCTCGGTGCGCGCCACTTCCCCGGCGTCGGCCACGTAGACCGGAACCTCGAAGCGCTGCGCCGCGGTGGCGGCCAGGTGGTGCGCATGATCGTCGGCGCCGCCGGGCAGCAACAGCACGCCCGCGGTCCCGTCGAAGGTGTGCAGGGCGGCGCCGCCGACGAGATCGTCGAGGATCGACTGGAGGACCCGGATGCGGCGCCGGGCCACCAACGTCGCCACCGGCGCCCGTTGTTCCTCGGCCCGCACCCGCAGCGCGAGGACACGGTACCGATTGTCGACCACGATATCGGCACGCGCGGCCAGTTCCGTCACCGGAAGGCCGTGCAGCAGAGCCGAACACAGCGCCCGGCGCGCCTCACGGTCGGGCTGGTACACCGACTGTTCCAGTTCCGCGTACTCCTCGTAGACGACGATATTGATGCGGCGCAGCAGATCGAGCAGATGCGCGCCGAAGGCCACCAGATCGCCGGTCTCCTCCGGCCCCGCCGACCGCGCCGATTCCCGCAGCAACTGCTGGGCCGACCCGTACACGGCGTCGATCAGTGCGCGCAGCGGAATCCGTTCCGCCGCATGCCGTTGCACCACCGGCGCGACGTAGCGCGCGAGTTCGGCGTCGGTGAACTCGCGCTGCTCTGTGATGGCGCGCAGGAATTCTCGGCCGCACAACAGGATCGCGCCGATCACCTCGGAGAAGTGACCGTCGGGCAGGTGGGAGGTGGGCGGGGTCGACCCGAGGCCGGCCGCGAGCATGCGGTCGGCGATGCCGGGTAGGCCGCGTGTGAGGCGGCCGATGATCGGTGCGTCCGCGGACAGGGCGGGAAGGTCGACGGTCATGCGCGGATTGTGGCCGACGACAGGGCGCACGGCAATGCACGTCGTCACCTACCTCGATTCGCGCGAAGATCTTGTTTCCCACGACAAGGTTCGCCGGTGCAGTTGGTGGTGGCGACGTAGTGACCCCGGCCGCGATCCGGACCAAGATTGGCAGCGAACAGCTCGACCGCGCCTCGGAAGGACCACCCGCGATGAACCCCGAGGCGACGCTGCCGGTGCCCGAAGCCCTGCCTCGGCCTGCCCGTGCCGCGACCGATCCGCAGCCTGCCGCCGGCCCACCACTGCGGGTCGAACACGACCCCTTCTGCACACCACCCCGGGACTACGCGTCCGCACCCAACGGGACGATCTTGCGTTCTCGCACTGTGGAATTGGCCTGGTACGGCCTCGTCCGCCAGCGTGTGCGCGCCTGGCAGCTGCTGTACCGGACCTGCGATCGGCACGGTGATCCCGAAGTCGCGCTGACCACCGTCCTGCTCGCCTGGGATGCGGATCCGGGCACGGCGCGCCCGCTGGTGTCGTTCCAATGCGCCATCGATGCCGTTGCCTCGCAGTGTTTTCCGTCGTACGCCTGGCGGCGCGGCGCCCGTGCCTTCGGAGCCGTTCCGCAACTGGAGTTCCCGCTCGTCGCGCATGCGCTGGCGCGGGGCTGGGCCGTCTCCGTGCCCGACCACGAGGGGATGCGTGGTCACTTCGGAGCCGGGCGCGAACCCGGGTACCGCACGCTCGACGGGATCAGGGCGGCGCTGACCTTCCCGCCCCTGGGCCTGTCGGCGTCCACACCGGTCGGCGTCTGGGGTTATTCCGGCGGTGGGCTGGCGACCGCGTGGGCGGCGGAAGTGGCCGCAGGCTACGCGCCCGAGATCAATCTCGTCGGTGCGGTCGCCGGATCGCCGGTCGGCGATCCCGCGGCGGCGTTCGTGCGGTTGAACGCCACCGCGTACGCCGGGTTCGCCGCGGTCTACACGGCGGGTTTGCGGCGCGCCTACCCCGAACTGGCGCCGATGCTGGCCGACCGGTTGTATCCGCGCTACCTGCGGCTCCTCACCGAGGCCGAGTCGCGCACGACCTTCGCGTTGCTGGCCCGGTTCGCCGGCCGCAGCGTCGACCGGCACAGCGACGGCGGGATCGCCGACCTGGTCGCCCAGCCGCAGCTGCAAACGATCTTCGACGACATCCGTCCCGGCGCCACCGCGCCGGAGATTCCGATGTTGATCGTGCAGGCGATCCCGGACGAGGTCATCGCCGTCGCCGACGTGGACGCGCTCGTCGCCCGGTATCGGGCGGCCGGCGCCGAGGTCCACTACCTGCGCGACCGGCTCGCGCTGCACCTGCCGCTGGAATTCCTGGGCACCCCGGCGATGGCGGATTGGCTCGCCGACCGCTTCGCCGGGCGCCCACTCCCGGCGCCGGTCACCACCGACGTCTGGTCGGTAGCTCGCAGCCACGGATCGGCCCGTGGCCTGGGCCGGTTCGCGGGACAGATCCTGCGAGTGCTCACCGGTCGGCAGATCGTCCACCAGCGCTGACCTTCGGCGCCCGGGAGCGCTCGCTCCACCGCGACGTGACGGTTGTCTCGTTGTTTGCTGCGTGCCATCGCCTCCGTTGCCGGGTCGTTATCGGTAGACCGCCCATGAGGGTGCGAGTCCACCGAGAAAGGCTCGATGATGGCTCTCCGACGAGCGAAAAGCCCGGACAAACCGCTGATCGCGGCACATAACGGACATCCGGCGCGCGATAACGGTTTGATTGCTGGCCGCGGCGGGTACTCCCCGGTCATGACAGCACTGCGCCACCGACCCGCCCGGATCGTCGGCATGGAATGGGGCACCGCACTGCTGGCCATCGCCACCTGCCTCATCTTCACCGCCGGCATCGCCGCCCTCACCGGAACCCTCAGCACCGCGATCCCCGCCACCGTCGCCCTCGCCCTCGGACTGTTCATCACGTTGCGAATCCTGCGCCCCATGAGCTGAGCGTCACGGCCAGGATCGGTGTTTGGGTTCATCACGTCGAATCCTGTTCTGGCTCCGAGGAATGCGCCGTCCCACTCACCGTCAGTGGCGATACCGACTCGTCAAGCCGCCCTTACGCTGTGACCTATGCCGCAGTCGACCACGCCTTGGTCCCGCCTCTCGCAGGCGCAGCCCGGCGTGCAGGCGGATGAATCCGATTCTTTCGACCATGCGGCCCAGCCGAACATCTCGGTACACGATTCGGACAGCCCACCCACCCACTCCACTCTCCTGCTCGGCGGAACCGCCACCGTGATCGCCCTGCTCGCCGTGCTGATCGCCCTGTTCACCGGCCATCGTGCCCCGAGCACTCCCGCCCCAGAAGTCGATCCCCCGCGCGCCACATCCGCCGCTCCCGCCGAACCTGCACCCGCGCCTGCACCGGCACCTCAGGGCGGCCGAATGATCGCCGTAGGCAGAGTCGCC
Organism: Nocardia cyriacigeorgica GUH-2; assembly: GCF_000284035.1. Taxonomy (NCBI): domain Bacteria; kingdom Bacillati; phylum Actinomycetota; class Actinomycetes; order Mycobacteriales; family Nocardiaceae; genus Nocardia; species Nocardia cyriacigeorgica. The sequence continues at coordinate 4,612,822 of NC_016887.1, forward strand.
ACCACCGACGGCGCCACCCTCCAAGTCGAAAGCCTCTTCGGCACAACGACAACCGTCCACACCACCCCATCGACCAAGGTCCACGTCCTGTTCGGCTCCCAGGTCGCCGACATCTCCCCCGGCGCCGTCATCGCCGCCTACGGCCACAAACACCCCGACGGCTCCATCACCGCCACCTACCTCGCGGGGGCGGGACTGGATTTCACGCGATGAGGGGCGGGTCGACGTTCTGCGGCGACCGATGAATTCCGCGGACGGGCGGGGTCTACATCTACAGCCCGATGTCTGGACCCTCGGGGAGGATTCGAATGAGCAAGACTGCACTGCCGCCCGTCGTCGATGCCGAGACCTGGCAGCGTGAGCTCGCCGCGTTGCGTGCCCGGGAGAAGGCCGCGACCCGCGAGCTCGATGCGATCGCCGCCCAGCGCCGCCGGATGCCTGCGCTACAGATGCCCGATTACACGCTGGAAGGCGCGGACGGACCGGTGCGGCTGGTCGATGTCTTCGAGGGGAAGTCGCAGCTGATCGTCTACAACCACATGTGGTTCGCTGGTCAGGAGTGGCAGTGCGGCGGGTGCACCAGCTTCACCTCGCAGTTCACCCGCTTGAAGTTCCTGGACAACTACGACGCACGCTTCGTGATCGTCACCCAGGGACCCATCGAGGAGGCGCTCGCGTACAAACGGCGGGTCGGCAACAAAATGGACTGGTACTCCACGGCGAACAGCTCGTTCGGGGCGGATGTGGGCGCCCCACCTCGGGGGGCGTTCGCGGTGAACGTCTTCCTGCGCGACGGCGACACCGTCTACCGCACCTGGCATACCGATGGCCGCGGCGTCGAACAGCTCGGCTACACCTTCTCCTTGGTCGACCTGCTCCCCTACGGCCGGCAGGAAGAATGGCAGGACTCGCCCGAGGGCTGGCCCCAGTCGCCCACCTACAGTGGCTGGAGCAGCTCCGAAGACATCGCCGCCGCTTACGGCGAACCGGACCCGTCGATGAGCGTCTGAGGTCTCACAGTCCGCCGTTGGCGGCCAGCACCACGAACGCGGCATCGGCGCTGCGCCACAGCGCGTCGATCTCGGCGCGGGTCGCCGGCTCCAACGCGGGGTCCTGCAGCGCGAGGCCATTGCCGAAGATCACCACGTTCGCGCCGGCGTCGGCCAACCGCAGCAGTGCGCCGGAGCCGACGCCCGCGCCGAACACGGCATCGAGCCCCTCGCCCAGGAAATAGAACCGCCACAGCGGCCCGAGATCACCGCCGTTGATGGTCTTGGTGGCCTCGACGATGAGCGAACCCTTCAGTGCGATCGCATCCACGATCCGGAAGTAGTCGGGTGCGTTCGCCGGCGTGGCCCGCACCGCGGCGACCGCGTTGGCCAGGTCGACGGTGAGGTGGGCGTTGTAGCCGGCCATCGCCACCCGCGCCGCCGACAGCCCGCAGTCCCGGGTGAGCGCGAAATAGTGCGCCCATTGCGGTTCGGTCGCGGCCCCGGTGAACTCGGCGTGCACATTGCGCAGGAAGCGGAGCAGCAGATCGAGGCTGATGCGATGGGCGAACTCGGGGTCGTCGAAGACGGCCGGGTTGCGTTGCAACGGCATGACCGCAGTCTGTTCGACGGTGTCGAGCCCGAGCGCGAGCAGGCCGCGCCGATCGCGATGCCGCACAAGGATGTCGGTGATCTGCCGATGCTGCTCGACCGCCGTCTCCAGCCGTTGGAGGGTGGAACCCGTCAGTGACGTCGTATCCGACAACCGGACGATGTCGGCGATCGCGCCCTCCGATAGCGGCGCACCGCAGGCGGCATCGACCCGGGCGAACGCGGCCGGCGGCGAAGCCACCAGCACCACGGCGGCGACCGCACTGACCAGCAGTGCGGTCATCGCTCGTGGGACTGCGAGGCGCCCGGCTCCTCCTCTCACGATCGGAACGCCTGCACACCGCCCTCGGCGAGGCGCTTATGGGTCAGCGAGTTGGGGGCGTTCAAGTTCGCCCCCGTGTCCACCCCGGCGCCGAGCCGCTCCACCAACTCACCGCCGAGCCAGGCCGCCACCCCCGCGATCGCGACCGCCACGAAACTACAGATCAACGCCGCCGGACTCGGCTCCCACGCGCCCGCATCGGCCCGCAACAGCCAACTGACCGCGAACAGCACCAGCGCCACCGCGTTGCTCAACCCGTGCACCAGCCCCACCCGCTTGGCCCGCGTCCCACCCGGAATGGCGAACCAATCGATCCACCCGAACACCGCCGCCGCGGCCCCACCGACAACCCCCGCCGCGATCGCATACCCCGCCGCAACGGCGAACCCAACCCGGTCGGTGATCAGATACAACACGTCGAACACAACCGCTGTCGTCAGCAACCCGAGCGGAAACGCGATCAGCATCGGATGAACGGCATGCCCCAAGAATTTGGCGCGACTCTCCACAGCCGCCTCCTCTCGTCGTCGACGTTTCCGAGGTACCCGCTCGAGCCATGACGAACCCGCGTAGACAGACCCACCGTAGGAAGTCAGCACCGGAGAGAAAGCCCAGGTACGGACCGCCCAGCGCTTGACCAGGTCATCCTGCTCGAGAACCGACCTCGACCGCAGCGACAAGCGCGACGGCGTGGGCGTGCAGGCGAGCAGACCATGGTCGGTCAACGACGTCGGGACGCACCACAGAGGGGGTCCGGGGGCGAAGTCCGCCGGGCGGGGCGTGGGTTGGAAACGACCTTGGGCGGACAAACCCGAAAGGGGGTCCGGGGGCAAAGCCCGCCGGGTGGGGCGTGGGGGCTTCGCCCCCACAAAACACTACGGAACGAGAAAGCGGCTCATGCTCTTCATGAGCATGAGCCGCCTATCGAGTGGAGTGGAGCTGCCGGGAATCGAACCCGGGTCCTCCGTCGCGTCTTCAGGGCTTCTCCGTGTGCAGTTCGCTGTGTCTCTGCTCGGATCTCTCGGTCACGCGAACGAGCCGAGATGACGATCCCAGTCGCTGTTGGATGTCCCGTTCTACTCCGCGACCGAGTAGAACGGTGAGCCCTCTAGCTGATGCCGGCACCGGGACCGAGGGCGTATCCCGGGCCGACAGAGACGCTGTCGCTTAGGCAGCGAGAGCGTACTCGCGCTGATGAGAATCGGCGCTTAATTGGTTGCAACGACGCTTACGGTGGTCTCTTGCCTGCACCGACACGCTTCCCCTGAATCAACGTACGCAGTCGAAACCGTTCAGCCCCGTACGTCCCGGCACCTTGCCGGGCTAGTCATGTTAACACCTGACCGGCGGGTGTTCATTCCCATTTTCCGCAAGGCTCGTGCGGCCGGTCAACGGCTCATTCCCTTGACGCGGCGGCCGAGTTCGCGGGTGACTTCGCGCTCCGCGGTGCGGCGGGCGATGTCCTGGCGTTTGTCGTAGTCCTGCTTGCCTCGGGCCAGCGCGAGTTCGACCTTCACCTTGCCGTCGGAGAAGTACATCGACAGCGGCACCAGCGTCTGGTTGCCTTCGCGGGACTTGCCGACCAGGCGTTCGATCTCGCGCTTGTGCAGCAGCAGCTTGCGCACTCGCCGCGGCGAGTGGTTGGTCCAGGTGCCGTGGCTGAACTCCGGGATGTGCAAGCCACGCAACCACACCTCGCCGTTGTCGACCGTCGCGAAGGCGTCGACCAGCGAGGCCTTGCCCTCACGCAGGCTCTTGACCTCGGTACCGACCAGCGCGATCCCGGCTTCGTACACGTCCAGGATGGTGTAGTTGTGCCGCGCTTTGCGGTTGGTCGCGATGACCTTGCGCCCCTTTTCCTTCATGACGGCTCCTCCATGACGACAACCTTAAAGCGGCGGCGCAACCGGATTATTCCCAGGTCGATACGTCCATGCCCACGCATGAGCCCGGCAGGTACCGGCTATCCGGTACCTGCCGGGCAGGTGGGACGAGGTTACTTCTGTAGCACCCGCTCGGGCTGCTGTACCGGGTCGGCGAGCAGTTCGGCGGTGTCGGTGTCGGCCTTGCCGGCCTCGCGCATCGGGTCGAGTGCGGGATCGATGTCGATCGTGGTCCGCAGCGGGCGGTTGGGCAACAGCAGGGTCGCGACCAGTGCGACGACCGTCGCGAACGCCGCGATCAGGAAGATGCGGCCAGTCGCGTCACCATAGGCGGTGCGCACGATCGTCGCGATCGGTTCGGGCAGGGCGCCGAGATCGAGGTTGCTGCCACCCGAGGACGACGGGTGCAGGCCGAGCTTGGCGAACCCTTCGGCCGACAGGTCACTGACCCTGGTGGCCAGCACCGAACCCAGCACCGACACCCCGATCGCGCCGCCGAAGGTGCGGAAGAAGGCCACCGCACTCGACGCGGCACCGATGTTGTGCACGCTGACGGTGTTCTGCACGGCGAGCACCAGGTTCTGCATCAGGCTGCCGACGCCGAGGCCGACGATGGTGATGTAGACCGCGACCAGCCACAGGTTCGTCGCGTGGTCGAGCGTCGACAGCAGCCCGAAGCCGGCGACCAGCACCAGCGCACCGCCGACTACGAAGCCCTTCCACTTGCCGAAGCGGGTGATCAGCTGCCCGGAGCCGACCGACGCGATGAGCATGCCCGCGACCATCGGGATGGTCAGCATGCCGGCCACGGTCGGCGAGTAGCCGCGCGCGGTCTGGAAGTACTGGCCGAGGAAGGTGGTCGCGCCGAACATGCCGACGCCGACCGCGATGGAGGCGATGATGGCCAGGCTGGTGGTGCGTTCGGTGACGATCGGCAGCGGGATGATCGGCGACTTCGCCTTGGACTCGACCCAGATGGTCGCCGCCAGCAGCAGCACACCGGCGCCGACGTAGAGCGCCGATTCCCGCGAGACCCAGTCGTAGTAGCCGGCCTTGCCCGCGAAGGACACCCAGATCAGCAGGATCGACACGCCCGCGGTCAGCAGCACGGCGCCGAGCCAGTCGATGGACACGTCGTCCTTGCGCTCGGTGGGCAGGCGCAGGGTGCGGTGCAGCAGCACCAGCGCGATCACCGCCAGCGGCACGCAGACGAAGAAGCACCAACGCCAGCCGAGCGGGCTGTCGACGATCACGCCGCCGAGGATCGGACCACCGGACATCGACACGGCCATGACCGCACCCATGTAGCCGGAGTAGCGGCCGCGTTCGCGGGGCGCGACGATGCTGCCGATGATGGCCTGCACCAGCGCGGTCAGGCCACCCATGCCGATGCCCTGGACCACGCGCGCGGCCAGCAGCAGGTCGACGTTGTGGGCGAAGCCGGCCAGCACCGAGCCCGCCACGAAGATGATGATCGAGATCTGGACCAGCGTCTTCTTGTTGAACAGGTCGGCGAGCTTGCCCCAGATGGGGGTGGACGCGGCGGTGGCCAGCAGGGCGGCGGTGATGACCCAGGCGTAAGCGGTCTGCGAGCCCTGCAGGTCACCGATGATGGTGGGCAGGGCGGTCGCCACGATGGTCGTGCTGAGCAGTGCCGTGAACAGCGCGGCCAGCAGGCCGGTCATCGCTTCCAGCACTTCGCGGTGGGTCATCGCGTACGGGTCGCGCTGTGACACCGCTTCGGTCGAACTCACCCCGTTGTGTTGACTAGACATCTACTCCCTGACTTTCTAGCTGAACCGGCCGATCGGCGGTCATGGTGTGCTGGACGAGCGCGACCAGTGCGTTTCTGAGCTTCCCGATGGCGACGCAGGCCTGCGCGGCCTCGTCTTCGTCCCAGTCGGCAAGTGCCTCCTGCATCCGCTTGGCCCGCGAGGCCCGGATGCGCCGCAGCAGGTCGTGGCCCGCATCGGTGACTTGCAGCAGCGTCGCGCGCCCGTCGTGCGGATCGGCCTGCCGGGTGACATAGCCCTCCGCGACCAGGTCGGTGACGTGGCGGCTCAGCGCCGAGGGGCTGATGCACAGATGCGAGGCGAGGTCGACCTGACGAATGAGCCCTGCTCCCTCCAGCACCACCAGGACGCCGATCCCACCGGGAAGGAGCTGACCTTCTTCCGGATGGGCGATGGCCACGCGGATGGCGCGGCCCATGAGATAGAGCTCCCTGGTCAGGTCCTGGGCGGTATCGGGTGACACAGCCATGCCGGACTCCAAACCGAGAATGATTGCTTGCAGTAAGCAACTATATATTGGTTGCTTACGCTAATCAACTAGTTTGCGGCAAGGGCTGGGTCACAGCGCGAAGACGCCGCGAACGGCGATCAGCAGGAGGTCAGCCCTCAGTTCGGGCGCAGCACCACATAGAGGATGAGAAGGGCGATGAACAGCACCGTCAGCGCGATCGTGGACACGCGAGGACGGCCCCGGCGACGCGGTTCGGTGCGGCGACGGCTCAACCACACGGTCTCGACGGCCGGATCGTTGCGGTGCTGCGGCAACGCCCCCACGTCGGGCGCCTCGGAGTTCGACGAGCCGCCCGAGACCTCGCCGTTGTCGGAGCCGTCACCGGATGCCATGGCGTGCACGGTAACCCGCCGGGCCCCGGCGCGCCGGAATTCCGGCCGCTAGCGGCGCGTCCGCAGACTCAGCGCCTGTCGGCTGGACCGACCATCAGGCGATCCGGCGGCGGAATTCCTCGGTGGACGCGCCGGTCGCGGGATCGACGGTATGCACCCGCAGGTCGATCCCGCCGGGAGCCAGGTCCAAGACCATGAATCCGAGCTGGTGGAAACTCTGGAACTGGGCGTTGTGCGCCGTCTCGGGCAGCACGCGGGGTTGGGCGCCGACGGTCTTCGCGGCGGCGCCGGAGACGATCTGGCGGGTGCCCTTCATCTCGGGTGTCTGTTCCAGCACCTGCAGCGAGTGATCGTGCCCGGACAGGATCAGATGGCAGCGGCCGTTCACGTGCTCGTCGAAGAATCGCTTCACGTGCACACCGTTGATGGGCTCGATGGGCAGACCCTCGTAATGACCGGCGTCACCGTGCGGTCCGTTGTTCAGGTACGGGTGGTGGGTGCACGCGATCTTCCAGGTGGCCGGCGATTCGGCGATGGCGCGATCGAGCCAGGCGCGCTGCTCGGTCATGAACTGGCCATCGACTGCCCAGTACGGAGTGAACAGCGGCGGCAGGTAGGCCGCGAGGGGGTTGAGGTCGAGCACGAAGAACTCGACCACCGGATTGTGCTCCGGGACCCGCACCGAGTAGTAGCGGCTCGGCATCCACCAGCGCGGCGAGTTCGCGTGGTAGCGGACCTCATGGTCGCCGCGCAGCAGCCAACCACCGTCGCCGGGGAAGACCGAGCTGTTGTCGTGATTGCCCAGCACCATCGCCCACGGAAAGTCCAGGCCGGTGTTCGGATCTTCGAACTTGGCGGCGAATTGGGGGTCTTCGGTGCTGTTCGGGCCGCTTTCGTAGATGTTGTCGCCGAGCCCGAGTGCCATGGCGAAGGGTTCGCGCCGGTGGAAGGCGCGCATCGCGTCGGCGACCGCCCACTGGGATCGGGTGCCGGTGCCCGCGTCGCCCGTGACCAGTACCCGAACGCTCTCGCCGCCGGACGGGAACGCGAACTTGCGGACCCCCTCGGCGACCGGCACGGCGTGGGCGGGACTGAGACCGGCCAGCGTGATGCCGGCTGCTGCCGCGGCCGCGCCGGTCAGCAGCTCGCGGCGACCGATGCCGGACACACCCGCACGATCCTCGCGAACACGCACATCGCCACCTTCGGGCGCCGACCCACTCATGCCTGCCTCCGTCTACTTCTCGCCTGGGATGGTCCGATGGAGCTTCGCAGTCATCCTGAACCACGCCATCTCGCCGGTCGATCTGAGGGGTCGAGATTTCACATTCTGTCGGCCGCGTGTTCGCGTGGCACCGACCGCATACTCAGTGCGCGGCCACGACCTCGAGAACTTGCTCGCCGTACTTGGCCAGCTTGTTCTCTCCCACTCCACCGACCGCGCCGAGCCCGGACAGATCGGCCGGTTTGCGGGCGGCGATATCGCGCAGGGTGGCGTCGTGGAAGACCACGTAGGCGGGCACGCCCTGCTCTTTGGCCGTGGCGGCACGCCATTCGCGCAGCTTCTCGAACAGCGCGACGTCCTCGGGCGCGAGATCGACCGGCGCAGTCTTGGCCGACTTCGCCGACCGCGCCGCACGGGTGGGCGCCGCCCGTTCCGGCTCGCGGCGCAGCATCACCTTCTGCCCGTCGAACAACACCGCGTTACCGGCGTCGGTGAGGGCGAGCACGCCGTACTCGCCGTGCACCGCCAGCAGGCCCTGGGCCAGGCATTGCCGCACGACCCCGCGCCACTCCACATCACGCAGGTCGGTACCGACGCCGAATACCGTGAGCTCGTGGTGGTCGTGCTGGAGCACCTTGGGGTTCTTCTTGCCGAGCAGGATGTCGATGATGTGGCCCGCGCCGAAACTCTGGCCGCGTTCGCGCTTCAACCGAAGCACCGCCGACAACAGTTTCTGCGCCGCGACCGTGCCGTCCCAGGACTCGGGCGGATTCAGGCAGGTATCGCAGTTGCCACACGGTTCGCCGCGCTGGCCGAAATAGGCCAGCAGCTGGGTGCGGCGGCAGTGCACCGTCTCGCACAGGGCCAGCATCGCGTCCAGGTGTAGCTGTAGCTGCCGACGGTGCGCGGCGTCGCCGTCGGAGGCATCGATGAGCTTGCGCTGCTGCACCACGTCGTTGAGCCCGTAGACCATCCACGCGGTCGACGGCAGTCCGTCCCGGCCGGCCCGGCCGGTTTCCTGGTAGTAGCCCTCGACCGATTTGGGCAGGTCGAGATGGGCGACGAACCGGACGTCGGGCTTGTCGATGCCCATGCCGAAGGCGATGGTGGCGACCACGACCAGCCCGTCTTCGCGCAGGAACCGCGCCTGGTTCTCCGCGCGGGTGCGGTTGTCCAGGCCCGCGTGATACGGCACCGCGCGGATGCCGTTCTCGGTGAGGAAGGCGGCTGTCTTCTCCACCGAGTTGCGCGACAGGCAATAAACGATGCCCGCGTCGCCGGCGTGTTCGGCGCGGATGAAATCGAGCAGCTGGCGATCCGGGCGATTCTTCGGTTCGATCCGGTACTGGATATTGGGCCGGTCGAAGCTGGCCACGAACCGGCGCGCGCCGCCGAGGTCGAGGCGTTCGATGATCTCGTCGCGGGTCTTCTCGGTGGCCGTCGCGGTGAGAGCGATCCGCGGAACCTCCGGCCAGCGTTCGTGCAGGAGCGAAAGGGCCAGATAGTCGGGCCGGAAATCGTGGCCCCACTGCGAGACGCAGTGCGCCTCGTCGATGGCGAACAGCGCGATCGTGCCGCGCTCGAGCAATCTGGCGGTCGATTCCAGGCGGAGCCGTTCCGGCGCCAGATACAGCAGGTCGAGCTCCCCCGCCACGTATTGGGCCTCCACCATGCGGCGCTGGTCCGGGTTCTGCGTGGAGTTGAGGAACCCGGCCCGCACTCCGAGCGCGCTGAGGGCATCGACCTGGTCTTGCATGAGCGCGATCAGCGGCGACACCACCACACCGACGCCCGGCCGCACCAGCGCGGGCACCTGATAGCAGAGCGATTTGCCGCCACCGGTGGGCATCAGAACCAGCGCATCCCCACCGGCGACCACATGACCGACGATCTCGGCCTGGTTGCCGCGGAAACTGTCGTAGCCGAACACCCGGCGTAGAACCTGTTGTGCCGCATCGGGTTCGGCACCGTTGACGATGCGGTGTGCGGCAGCGGGGGCGTCGGGTGTTTCCACGCGGCCCATCCTACGAGGACCCGGCGACAGCCGAGGGGCGTGCGCGAGCGCGACCTGGGCGGAATCGGAAGTTGCGCACATGTGGATAACCTTCGTCGGACGGGCCCGGCCCGCGACGAGCGATCGGGGACACGCGGTGGCGCTGCGCTGAGTGAATGCGCAGGTCCGGGCACGGCAGTCCGATCGAATGACACCGCAAGGGCCGACTTTCGACGGCAATCAGGGGTCCGTTCGTCGCCAGGCGACCTCCGGAGACGGCTGTTAGGTTGTCCGGCATGACATTCGGGAGAGCGCGCACCTGGCCGGCCGGTCTGGCGGTGGCCATCGCGGCCGGTCTGGCGACGGCGGCGCCCGCGCCTGCCCAGCCGTTTCCGAAGATGTGCGCGGACGGGTGGGAGGCCACCACGATTGTCGAAGGTGTGGGCAATCTGGAGAACCTGGACTCCGACGGCGCCGGCGGCTTCTACGTCACCGGCATCGTCGACGGGTATCTCGCCCACGTCTCGGCGGACGGCAAGTTCGAGAAACTGGTCACCGGCCTCGACAAGCCGGCCGGTGTGCGCGTGGCCGGCCGATCGGTGTACTTCCTGACCGGCGACGGTATCGACGCGGCGCCGGGCACCTTGCAGCGCTACGACATCGACACCGGCGCGACCACGGTCCTGCTCACCGACCTGAACGGGCCGAACGGCCTGCTTTTGCTCCCCGATGGCGATCTGCTGTTCAGCACGCTGGGCATGCACCGCGCGCCCACCGGCATCGCCCGCTACCGGCCGTCCACCGGCGAATACACCGAAACCTGGTCGAATGTGCCGTGGACCAACGGACTGGCGCTGGCCGCCGACGGGAAGTCGATCTATACCGACAACCTGACCATGCGCATCTTCCGGATCCCGCTCGACGCCCCCAACTCCCCCACCGTCGTCACCGGCTTCCCGGAACTGATCTCCATGCCCGACGATATGGAAGTCACCCGCGACGGCGATCTCTTCGTCGCCGACCACGGCGTCGGCGCCATCTACCGCGTCGATACCGCGACCGGGGCCACCTGCGCCATCATCTCCGGGCTGATCAAACGGCCCGACCCGGTCCGCATCCCACCGGACGGCACCACCTCGGTGCGCATAGCCCGCGACGGCAGCTCATGGGCGCTGTTCATCACGAGTATGGACGGCACGCTGCGGCGCCTGCGCCCGCCCGCCGACATCGACCTCACTCCGGCCGACGCGACCAGGCGGTAGGCGATGTGCACGCACCCGGCCACCCGCGTCCCGCCGTCGTCCGACGGCATCGCGTTGCTCCGGCCAATCGGAATGGGGCTCGAACCGGTCGATCAGTGGCCCACGGTGGCGCGATGAACACCGCCGCACCGATGGCCCCCGCCACCGCGGAGGATGCGCCCGATATCGCCGCACTCCGCGACGAGCTGGCCCACTGGATGCTCGCGAACGACATCCAGCAGTGGAAGCCGGGCGAGTGCCCACCCGAGACGGTCGCCGCCGAGATCGCGCGCGGCGAATGGTTCATCTGGCGCGACGAGGACGGCGCGCTCATCGCCACAGTGCGCCTGATCTGGCGCGATCCCGAATTCTGGGGCGCGGCCGACGGCGAGGCCGGCTATGTGCATGGGCTCATGGTCGCCCCGGCCCACCGCGGCAAACAGCTGGGCAGCCGGGTCCTCGAGTTCTGCGCCGAACGCACCCTGGCCCACGGGCTGTCGGTGCAGCGGCTCGACACCGCCGAGAACAATGCGGTGCTGCGCGAGTTCTACGCCGCGCAAGGCTTCACCCAAGTCGGGACAGCCCCGCTGCCTGCACGTTTCCACGGCTGCGAACGGATCGTGCTGCTCGAAAAGCGCCTCGGCGCGGCCTAGCGACCGGGATCACCCCCCATGAGCTCAGGTTCAGGGACAGAGTCGATCGAGAACCGCTTGGTGCAGCAGGCCGTTGGTGGCGACCGCGTCGCCGCCGTGCGGTCCGGGCCTGCCGTCGAGGGAGGTGAAGGTGCCGCCGGCTTCGCGGACCAGGATGTCGAGGGCCGCCAGATCCCAGAGGGAGACCTCGGGTTCGGTGGCGATATCGACGGCGCCCTCGGCGACCAGGCAGTAGTTGAGGAAATCGCCGTAGCCGCGCACCCGCCACACCTCATCGGTGAGGTCGATGAACTTCTCCCGCAAGCCTCGATCGCGCCAGCCGGACAGGCTGGAGAAGGCCAGGCTGGCGTTGTCGAGGTCGCCGACGGCGGAGACCGTGATCGGCTTCGGCGCGCCCGGATGGAAGCTGGACCAGGCGCCCGAGCCGGCTGCCGCCCACCAGCGGCGGGCCAGCGCCGGTGCGCTCACCACCCCGGCCACCGGCACACCGTCCTCCAGCAGCGCGATGAGCGTCGCCCACACCGGGACGCGGCGCACGAAGTTCTTGGTGCCGTCGATCGGGTCGATCACCCACTGGCGGCCGGTGAACTCGGCGTCACCGCCGAACTCCTCGCCCAGCACCGAATCCTGCGGCCGCTCATGCTCGAGCAGATGCCTGATCTCGCGCTCCACGGCCAGATCCGCATCCGACACCGGCGTCAGATCCGGTTTGGCGTCGACTTTCAGGTCGAGCGCGCCGAATCGCTCCTTGGTGATGGTGTCGGCGGCATCGGCGAGCCGAAGGGCGAGTTCGAGATCGGAAGTGTGCGCAGCCACCTCGAAACCTTATCCGGTCAACCCAACTGCCCCCAGCGCGATCAGGCGACCGGAACCGACCGAGCAGCCGTCAACGCCGACGCCCACCAATGCAGCCGGTCCAGCATCGTCCGCGCGGCGGCCGCCGGTTCCTCCGGTTCACGCAGCTGACCGTTCTCGTCGAACAGCAGGTAGTAGCGCGGAAACGAGACGTACTCGCGCAGCGTGTGCGCGTCGAGTTCGTTGAACACCTGGCGCAGCCCTTCGATGGCCAGCAGCCCGCCGCTGCCTCCGCTGTAGCCGACGAAGCCGATCGTCTTGCCCTGCCACTGGGTGAAGTGCCAGTCGATGGCGGCCTTGAGCGAGGCCGGGAAGCTGCGGTTGTAGTCGGGCGTGACGATGACGTAGGCGTCGGCCGCCGATAGCCGCTCGGTCAGGCCCACCATCCCGGCGGGCCGGTCCGGGTCCGGGTTCATGGCCGGCGGGACGGCGGGCAGTTCGAGCGGGATGTCGTAGTCGGCCAGATCGATGACGTCGACGTCGTAGCCGCCGTGCGCGCGGGCGTGGTCGGCGAACCAGTTCGCCACCACCGGGCCGAACCGTCCGTCCCGGACGCTGCCGATGATCACCGCGAGCTTCACTGTCGTGGTCATGCCGTTCTCCTTCGGTCGAGAGGCGACCTCCGCGGTCGCTCGGTCATCACTCTGTCGGCGATGCGCAGGGCGATGAAGACCGCGCCGAGGGTGGTAGCGCGAGGGCCACTCTCAGCGCCGGGAAGGTGATTACGGTGGACGGGTGAGCACCAACGAGATGGGCCTGTTCCTGCGCACCCGGCGCGAGTCGGTCACTCCCGCGCAGGTCGGGCTGCCGAGCGGCCCACGTCGCCGGACCCCTGGCCGTGCTCGAACCCACCGCCGCGATCGTCGTCAACCGGCTCACCGAGATCCTGGCCTGCACCGAGGGCTACCGCACCCTGATGGGCGCGTCCGGCCAGCTCGACGACGAACTGCCCGACCTGGCCGGCTACGCCTTCACCGATCCGCGCGCCAAGCAGTTCTTCCCCGACTGGGATCGCGTCGCCGACCACCTCGTCGCCACCTTGAAGCAGGGCCCGTTCCGCGCGGACCCGAATATCGATGCCCTGGCCGACCGCCTCACCATCACCGCCGGCGCCGCCTTCACCGACCGCGTCGAGACCGTGCCGAGCCTGCCGCCGGTCACCGGGATCACCCGCATACAGCATCCCGAGGCGGGTGCGCTGCGGATGGCCTATGAGACCCTCGATCTGCCCGCCGACGACGACCAGCAGCTCATCGTCTACCTGCCCGCCGACGACGCCACCGCCGCCGCGCTCGACGCCCTCAACGGTCGCCGCCCGGGCGCGCTGCGCGCCGTCTCCGGATAGCCTGCCCTGCGGTTTCACCCCGCCGTACCGGCCCGGTAGCCTTGGACATCGTGCATCCCGACGTATCCGCCGATCTAGCCGAACTCGACACCACGCTCAAGACCGTCGAGTCGGTCCTCGACATCGAGGAGCTACGCCGCCGCATCGATGAACTCGAGCATCAGGCGTCCGACCCCGATCTGTGGAACGACCAGGACCACGCCCAGCAGGTCACCAGCGAGCTCTCGCACGCCCAGGGCGAGCTGCGCCGGGTCGAGGAGCTGCGGCAGCGGCTGGAAGATCTGCCCGTGCTCTACGAGCTGGCCGAGGGCGAGGAGGGCGAGGCGATGACCGCCGCGCTGGCCGAGGCCGACGCCGAACGGGCCGCCCTGCACGCCGACGTGGAGGCGATGGAGGTGCGCACGCTGCTGTCGGGTGAGTACGACAAGCGTGAAGCGCTGGTCAACATTCGTTCCGGCGCGGGTGGTGTGGACGCCGCCGACTGGGCCGAGATGCTGATGCGCATGTACATCCGCTGGGCCGACCGGCACAAGTACCCGGTCGAGGTCTACGACACCTCCTACGCCGAAGAGGCCGGCATCAAGAGCGCCACCTTCGCGGTGAAATCGCCCTACGCCTACGGCACGCTGTCGGTGGAAATGGGTACCCATCGGCTGGTGCGGATCAGCCCGTTCGACAACCAGGGCCGCCGCCAGACCTCCTTCGCCGAGGTCGAGGTGCTGCCGGTGGTCGAGACCACCGACCACATCGAGATCCCCGAGGGCGAGGTTCGCGTCGACGTGTACCGCTCCTCCGGCCCGGGTGGTCAGAGCGTCAACACCACCGACTCCGCGGTGCGCCTGACCCACATCCCGACCGGCATCGTCGTCACCTGCCAGAACGAGAAATCGCAGCTGCAGAACAAGATCTCGGCGATGCGCGTGCTCCAGGCCAAACTGCTCGAGCGCAAACGGCAGGAAGAGCGCGCCGAGATGGACGCGCTCAAGACCAACGAGGGCGCGTCCTGGGGTAACCAGATGCGTTCCTACGTGCTGCACCCGTACCAGATGGTCAAGGATCTGCGCACCAACCACGAGGTCAACAACCCCTCGGCCGTGCTCGACGGCGATATCGATGGATTCATCGAGAGCGGGATCAGGTGGAGAATGCGGGAGCAGGCCAACTGATGTTCGCCTCGGGGATCCGGAGTTCGGGGATCCACGCGCTGTCGGTCTCCTCCGACGTCACCCCTTGGCTGCGGTCCTCTGGCCTGGAGATCGTGCTGCTGATCCTGGGCGCGGTGCTGTTCAGCCGGTTCGCGACGTTCGTGCGCGACCGCGTCACCAGCAAGATCGATGCCGGTTTCCAGAGCAGCGACGCGCTGGTGCGCACCGAGGCGGCCAAGCATCGGCACGCGCTGGCGCAGGTGGTCACCTGGGTGGTGCTGACCATCGTCTATGTGCTGGTGGGCATGGAGGTGTTGCAGCGCCTCGGGTTCGCCGTCACCGGTCTGGTGGCGCCTGCCGCGGTGCTGGGTGCCGCGCTGGGTTTCGGCGCCCAGCGCATCGTGCAGGACATCCTGGCCGGGTTCTTCCTGATCACCGAGCGCCAGTACGGATTCGGTGACGTAGTGCGCATCAACGTCACCGGTGCCGCCGACCCCGCCGAGGGCACCGTCGAAGACGTCACCCTGCGGATCACCACCTTGCGCGACGCCGACGGTCAGGTGATCATCGTGCCCAACGGCCAGATTGTGAAAGTCACGAATCTGTCGAAAGATTGGGCTCGTGCGGCGATCGACGTCCCGGTGTCGGCCAGCGCCGACATCACCCGGGTGAACGAGATCCTGCACAAGGTGGGCGAAGAGGCCTACCGCGACCGCAGGCTCGAACCGCTGCTGCTGGACGAGCCGACGGTCATGGGTGTGGAAGACCTCACGGTCGACCAGATGAACATCCGGATGGTCGCCCGCACCCTGCCGGGTAAGCAATTCGAAGTAGGACGCGAGCTGCGGGTCCGGGTAGCCGCCGCGCTGCGCAGGGAAGGTATCAGTGAAACCGCGTAAATCCACGGCGATCCTGATGGGGAGCTGGGTCGCCACGTTCGTGCTGTATCTGTTCGTCAAACCCGACACCCCCACCCCGCCCGCGCCGTTGGTGAATACCGTTCCGGCAGCGGTGCATACGACACCCGCGGCTCCGTGACCCGCCCGGGTTCGCGGGCCTGACAGCGCCACGATCTCGCCTTTGACCAGGGCCTCATCTCGCCCGTGAGGCAGCTCACGGGCCCAGGCCACGGGGTGGGCCATGGTTACACTGGCTCCCCGTGATCACGATGCGCAACGTCACGAAGTCGTACAAGACCTCGACGCGACCCGCGCTGGACAACATCACGGTGGATGTGGGCAAGGGCGAGTTCGTCTTCATCATCGGACCGTCCGGCTCGGGCAAATCGACCTTCATGCGGTTGCTGCTCAAGGAGGAAGTCCCCACCGCGGGCGAGATCCAGGTGGCCGATTTCCGGGTCGACCGGCTGCCCGGGCGCAAAGTGCCCAAGCTGCGGCAGCGCATCGGGTGCGTGTTCCAGGACTTCCGGCTGCTGCAGCAGAAGACCGTCGAACAGAACGTGGCCTTCGCGCTCGAGGTGATCGGCAAGCGCAGGCAGTTCATCGAACGCACCGTGCCCGAAGTGCTGGACATGGTGGGCCTCGGCGGCAAGGCCGACCGGCTGCCCGGCGAACTGTCGGGCGGCGAGCAGCAGCGCGTGGCCATCGCGCGCGCGTTCGTCAACCGGCCGCTGGTGCTGCTGGCCGATGAGCCCACCGGCAACCTCGATCCGGAGACCAGCGCCGACATCATGGCGCTGCTGGAACGGATCAACCGCACCGGCACCACGGTGCTGATGGCCACCCATGACAACCACATCGTCGACTCGATGCGCCGGCGCGTCATCGAACTCGACCGCGGGCGGATGGTCCGCGACGAGGCCACCGGCGTGTACGGAGTTGATCGATAATGCGCGCGAGTTTCCTGTTCGGCGAGGTCATCGAGGGGCTACGCCGCAACGTCACGATGACGATCGCAATGATCCTGACCACCGCGGTCTCACTCACCATGCTCGGTGGCGGCCTGCTCGCGGTGCGGATCGCGGACAAGACCGAGCAGTACTTCCTGGACCGGCTCGAGGTGCGGCTGTATCTGACCGAGGACGTCTCGGCCACCGATCCGGACTGTTCGCTCGAACCCTGCAAGTCGCTGATGGCGGATCTGAAGGCCACCGAAGGCGTGGAGTCGGTGCAGTTGCTCAACCGCGACGACGCGATCCGCGAGGCCAAGGAGAAGACCTTCAAGGATCAGCCGGAGCTGGCCGAATACGTGGCCGACACGCCGCTACCGGCCTCGCTGCGGGTCAAGATGGTCGACGCCGAGTTGTATCCGACGATCTACGAGTCGTTCTACGACCGGCCCGGTGTGGGCATGGTGCGCAACGACAAGGACATCGTCGACCGGCTGGTCAGCCTGTTCGACGGACTGCGCAACGCCGCGTTCGGCCTGGCCATCCTGCAAGCCGTCGCGGCGCTGCTGTTGATCGCGAACATGGTGCAGATCGCCGCGTTCACCCGGCGCACCGAGGTCGGGATCATGCGACTGGTCGGCGCGACCCGCTGGTATACCCAGCTACCGTTCCTGCTCGAGGCGGTGGTCGCGGCGCTGGCCGGCTCGCTGCTGGCGGTGGTGGGCCTGTTCATCGCGCGGCCGCTGGTGGTCGACCGGGCGCTCGGCGATTTGTTCGCGAGCAAGGTCTTCCCCCGCATCACCGGCGACGACATCGCGATGACGGCATTGATCATCGCCCCGGTCGGCGTGGCCTTCGCGGCCGTGACGGCCTACGCCACGCTGCGCTACTACGTGCGCGAATAGGCGAAATCCCGCGCTGTCGAGCGCGGGAGGAAATCGTCTCGCGGGCCGGTCCACCTTCGGGTGGGCCGGCCTTTCGCGTCCCCGGCGCCGGGCCCGTTTTGTGATACCGCACAACGACTCGGCAACAGATTCGCGAACCCTCGACGCTTTTCTTACTCTGGAGTAAGATAGCCTTACTCAAGAGTAAGAAATGGGACCACCACCCACTCACCCACCCATCCGAGAAAACAGGTGATGATGAGCACTCGAGACAGCGCGACGAAGCGACGTCCGGATTCCGGCCGGATCCAGGATTCCGCGGTCGGCCTGAACCAACCCAAGCGGGATTGGATGGGCGCGGCGATGCGGGTGATGACGACCCTCACCGGGTCCGAGCTCGCCGAGAAGTACAACTTGCGCAAGCCGATCGAGCGGGTCACCTACGAAGGCACCAAGACCGGATTCCGCACTCTCGGTGCGGCCACCCGCGCGTTCAACAAGGTCGCTGGCGGCGGTCAGCCCAAGCGACTGGCCACCAACGAGGCCAAGAACAAGGACTACTTCGACCTCACCCCCACCGACGAACAGCAGATGATCGTCGAGACGGTGCGCGAGTTCGCGGCCGAGATCCTGCGCCCGGCCGCGCACGACGCCGACGAGGCCGCCGCCGCGCCGAAGGATCTGCTCGGCCGCGCCGCCGAACTCGGCATCACCCTGATCAACGTGCCCGAGGAGCTCGAGGGCGCGGCCAGCGAACGCGGCGCCGTCACCAACTCGATGGTCGCCGAGGCGCTCGCGCACGGCGATATGGGTCTGGCGCTGCCGATCCTGGCGCCCAGCGGCGTCGCAGTGGCACTGTCGCAGTGGGGCACCGACGCCCAGCAGCAGACCTACCTGCCCGCCTTCACCGGCGAGAACGTGCCGCAGGCCTCGGTGGTGATCAGCGAGCCGCGCGCCCTGTTCGACCCGTTCGCGCTGCAGACCAAGGCCGTGCGCTCCCCCAGCGGCTACCGGCTCTCCGGTGTGAAGAGCCTGGTCCCGGCCGCGGCGGACGCCGAGCTGTTCATCGTCGGCGCCGAACTCGACGGACGCCCGGCGCTGTTCATCGTCGAATCCGACGCGCAGGGTCTGGTCGTGGAGGCCGACCCGAGCATGGGTCTGCGGGCCGCGGGCCTGGGCCGGCTCATCCTCGACAACGTCGCCGTCGGCTCCGACGCGCTGCTCGGCGACGGTGACGGCAAGCAGCACGCCGAGGACTACGCCGACGCCGTGCGCCTGGCCCGCCTCGGCTGGGCCTCGCTGGCGGTCGGCACCGGCCAGGCCGTGCTCGACTACGTCATCCCCTACGTCAACGAGCGGGAAGCGTTCGGCGAGCCGATCTCGCACCGCCAGGCGGTCGCGTTCATGGTCGCCAATATCGCCATCGAGCTCGACGGCCTGCGTCTGGTGACGCTGCGTGGCGCATCCCGCGCCGAGCAGGGGCTGTCGTTCGCCCGCGAGGCGGCGCTGGCCAAGAAGCTGGCCACCGACAAGGGCATGCAGTTCGGCCTCGACGGCGTGCAGCTGCTCGGCGGCCACGGCTTCACCAAGGAGCACCCGGTCGAGCGCTGGTACCGCGATCTGCGCGGCATCGGCGTCGCCGAAGGTGTCGTCCTCGTCTGACCGGCCCGTTCGTTACTTCAGGAGATTCCAACCATGATCAATCTCGAACTCCCCAAGAAGCTGCGGGCCAGCGCCAACCAGGCGCATCAGGTCGCCGCGCAGATCTTCCGGCCCATCTCGCGTAAATACGATCTCGCCGAACACGAGTACCCGGTCGAGCTCGACACCATGGCCGCCATGGTCGAGGGCCTGGCCGACTCCGGCACCCAGAAGATCGGCGGCGCCGCGGGCGGTCGCGAGGACGACAGCGACGCCCACGCCACCGAGCTGCTCGGAAACACCAACGGCGGCAATATGTCCGCGCTGCTCAACGCCCTCGAGACCTCGTGGGGCGACGTCGGCCTGATGCTGTCGATCCCGTACCAGGGCCTCGGCAACGCCGCCATCGCCGCCGTCGCCACCGACGAGCAGCTCAAGCGGTTCGGCAAGGTGTGGGCCTCGATGGCCATCACCGAGCCGTCCTTCGGTTCCGACTCCGCGGCCGTCACCACCACCGCCGTCCTCGACGGCGACGAGTGGGTCCTCAACGGCGAGAAGATCTTCGTCACTGCCGGTGAGCGCTCCACCCACATCGTGGTGTGGGCCTCGGTCGACCGCAGCCTCGGCCGCGCGGCAATCAAGTCGTTCGTCGTGCCGCGCGACGCTCCGGGCCTGTCGGTGGCGCGGCTCGAACACAAGCTCGGCATCAAGGCCTCCGACACCGCCGTGCTGCTGCTGCAGGACTGCCGCATCCCGAAGGACAACATCCTCGGCAGCCCGGAAGTCAACGTGGAGAAGGGCTTTGCCGGGGTCATGCAGACCTTCGACAACACCCGCCCCCTCGTGGCCGCCATGGCCGTCGGTGTGGCCCGCGCCGCCCTCGAAGAGCTGCGCTCGGTCCTGAAGGACGCCGGCATCGAGCCGTCCTACGACATCCCCGCCAACAACCAGCCCGCCGCGGCCGCCGAATTCCTGCGCATGGAAGCCGATTACGAATCGGCCTACCTGCTGGCCCTGCGCGCGGCCTGGATGGCCGACAACAAGAAGCCGAACTCCCTCGAGGCTTCCATGTCCAAGGCCAAGGCCGGCCGCACCGGCACCGACGTCACCCTCAAGGCCGTCGAACTCGCCGGCCCCCTCGGGTACTCGCAGCGGACCCTGCTGGAGAAGTGGGGCCGCGACTCCAAGATCCTCGACATCTTCGAGGGGACCCAGCAGATCCAGCAGCTGATCGTCGCCCGGCGGGTGCTGGGGAAGACCAGCGCTGAGCTGAAGTAAGGGTTCATAAAGGAACCGGTGCGGGTCGGGATGTCGATCTGCACCGGTTTCTTTGTGTTCGGAGGGGCGTATGCGGAACGGGTGTCGGTTTTCGGATCCAGGTCGCGCACTGCTACCGGCGCGATGCGATCCGATCAAGCGATACCCATCTCATCGAGGCTGTTCGCCGTGAGAATACGGGCGGTCCATACATGCAACTGCTCTGCACTCGCCTGCCCCACAGCTGCCGCCACCGCCACCGGAACGGGCCCGAACTTGAGCGCCAACAGCTCGATCAGTGTCTCCGCGCGGCCCTCGGCGCGGCCCTCGGCGCGGCCTTCGACTCGGCCTTCGGCGCGGCCACGTTCTTGGAGTCGCTCAGCGGTGGTCATGAAGGTCTCCTTGGCCTGGGGGCCGAGCTGGTCGATCAGGGGTGCCAGGTCGGTGTCGATGGTGTCGCCGACACCAAAAATGTACGTCAGGATCGACTGCAAGTCATCTAGGCCGCCTGGTGCGGAGATGATCCGGCGCAGGTCGCTGACCAGGGGTTGCAGGTCGATGTCGAGGTGTGGGTTGCCGGGGGCGAGTTTGAGCAGGGTGAGTACGACTCGCACGGTTGGTGTGGCGGCGCGGGCGCGGAGCTCGGTCAGGTCGACGGCGGTCAGGTCGTCGAGGAGGAAACGCAGGCGAGGCAGGTAGGGGGTGAGATCGCGCCGGGTTGCCGGGTCCAGGTCGATCAGGTCGGCGACCTCGGTGGGTGCGCGCCAGCTGTGTCCGCGGGGGCTGGCGTGCACCACCAGGGGGATCACTGCGGGCAGGCGCTTGGTCTTCGGGTACTCGTCGAGGTGGCGGTTCCAGATGGCAACGACGTAGTCCAGCATCCGCAGTGCCATGAATGGGTCGCTGCGGCTCTGATGTTCCATCAGGAGATAGATGTAGGCGTCGTGGCCGTCGAGGCCGGTGCGGAACAGCAGGTCGCTGTAGGTCGAGCGCAGTTGCTCGGAGACGAAACTGCACGGCAGCGGTTCCAGCACATCCCAATCCAGGCGCGCGGCGACATCATCGGGCAGCATCGCCTGCATCTGGCAGGCCGCGTCGGCGCGTCGGCGCATCATGTGCCGGAAGAAGGCGTCGTGTGGGTTCGACGGAGCAGTGCTCATAGACGCACGCTATCCATGCCGGTCGGCTACGCAGAAGTACTAGACCGGGCAGTCTGCATCGCGCTGCCAGGTTCATCGCAGCAACCTTCTCGCGCTGGAGAATCCGACTCGGCAAGCGAGTGATCAGTTTCTTCGCGGGGCAGAGACGGCACCGGCAGGCTTACCGTCGGGGGCAGATCGAACCGGATGTAGTGTGCGTACGCGGTGAACACAAACTGCGGTACGCAGTTCGCAGGGAGGGGCTCGATAGTGATTGCGCGCAAGCGGCGGCCGATTCTGTTGGAGCAGGTAGTGGCTGGGCGTCGGCAGCAGCAGGTTCGTGCGGTGGCGAGGCCGGTCTGATGGCCAACTATCCCGCCGAACGAGCCGAGGTCACCGTCCCCACCCAGCCGCGCTACGACCTGGAAACGGGTTTCGACATGCTGCGGATGTCGAACTCCCCGCACTGGCGGGATCTGTTCTCGCTCGAGCTCGAGCAACCGCTCCCGGATGTGTGCAGCGTGCACGGGGCGCCCGCCGTCGATCGGTGGAGCGCGGTGGTTGTGTTCCGCCGCACGGCTCGCGGCGTCGAGCAAGAAAGCCCAGGCGTCTCCCTCCGCGAATTCGCCTCGGGGCTGTTCAGATTCGGGTATCACAGCCCGCCCGTGGTGGGCGATCTCCACGGCGAATGGCCGGTCTGCCGGCGATGTGTCCGCCGCACGACCGCGCTGCGCTGGATAGCCCGAACACTGATCGCCCTCGGCCTGCCCCTGCTCCCAGCGCTCTTCATCGCCCTCCAACTCGGCACCGACCGCATCCACCCCGCATGGGTCCTGGCCTTCTTCCCCGGATGGTTCCCGGTCGGCGTCCTGATCGCCATGCTCATCTACCAAGCGGCGAAACAGTTCATCCGTTTCCGCCCGATCGACACCCCCGACTCGATCACGATCCGCGCCCACCCCACCTTCGCCGATGCGGTCGCGGCACAGCGAAGTTGATGCGCCTACACACGTTACCGATCGGCTCCTACCTCGTCTCTATGCCTAGTTCGGCCGGTTCAAGCCATGCGACATCGCCGGGCGGCAGTTCACCGCTCGTCACGCCCAGGTCAGCTCGCGCCAGCTCGTAGAACTGGTTTCGCCGCCGCCCGGCCTCCTCGTACAGATCGGTGTAGGCGACCTGATCGACCGCGTGCCCGCGAGCGATATGGCTGAGCCGCCAGACCGCCTCGGTCCAACGGCGGGCAGCGGCCACAGCGCCGGGCGAGCCGAGTAACAGGACCTGCTCCCATTTGATGGCCTTCTCCGCGTCGGCCTCGGCCAGTGCAGCGATACCTTCTTCGAGATCGATGGGCTGGGTAGCCGTGCGGTATCCGCGTGCGGCAGCGAGACGGTGGCACAGCGTCGCGTACTTCTTCAGGGCGTTCGCATACTCGAAGTACGCCGTCAGCCGTTTGTCGTCCCATCGGGTGTCGAGCGTCCGACGCCACTTCGCACGTTCGGTCAGCACCGTCGCGGAGAATGTCGCCGCGGCGCCCACAACGACGCCAAGCAGAGTCAGTAACTGCTGTGTGATTGCCCCCATACAACCGAATTCTCCTATGCGCCATCGGCAGGCGCGCCGGAAACGGGAGATCGGCTTCGGAGGTGGGTCGACGCCAGGGAGGAGCCGGCCGAGCCGCAGCGCAGGCGAGGCGGTTGATCTCCGCGAGCGGCACGGCATTCATTTCGCGGCGGTCGGGTCCGTGCCGAGGTCGATGATTTCGGGTGTGTCCCAGCACAGGACGTTGACGCACTGGTCGTCTACGAGGAAGAACTCGCGGATCCCGTCTTCGTGTGCACGCCAGAATGTTGGGCGACGTCGCTCTAAGTCCAGCCAGCCGCCGCTGACGACCTCCCACAGCCAGCCGTGGGGTTCGCTGTAGGTGTTCCAGTACTCGGTGATGTCCATTTCGTCCATCACCCGAAATCCCACGGGCTGACGGAAGACGACGTGGGCGTAGGAGAAGCCGGTACCTTGGATGGCGATGGTGAGGTCGCCGTCGAATCGCAGGTCGCGCACCACTTTCCGGGAGTATCTGGCGGAGTCGGCCACCAGTCGACAGTCCGGGGCGTACGCGGCTCGCAGGTCTGAACTTTCGTTGCCGGGCTCGTGAGTCATCGTTGAATCATGCTGCGTGCCACGCAGAGCCCCACTACTACCCAAGATCACGCATCCGCACGCCCCGGTTCACCCCCATCCCCGGCGCGCTGAACTCGCACACCGGCGAGGGCACCGACTCACCGGGATCCGGCTCATCCAACCGCGCGAGAATCCAATTCCGCACGCCCTGCAACTGTCCGATCAACTCATCGACTTCGGCCAGTTTCCGGCGATACACCTCCGCCGAGGCCGGGCACGAATCCCCGGATGGGTTACCCGCTTGCAGGCATTCCACGAACGGGCGGATCTCCTCGAGCTCGAAACCGCATTCCTGCAAGGTGCGGATCTGGCGCACTACGCGGTAATCGTTCTCGCTGTACACGCGATACCCGCTGGCGTCGCGGCCGACGCGTAACAACCCACGTGATTCGTAGTACCGCAACGCGCGCGTGGTGGTCGCCGCGCGTTCGGCCAGTTCTCCGATCCGCATCCCGGTCCTTTCCGATCCGTACCGGTGACAACCGACGGCGGACGGAAGTTCATCCTGTGCGGGGTCAGGTGAGGTGTTTGCGCAGGACTTCCTGGTGAGTCGGGCGGGCGGCCTCGAGCCGTTCGCGACCGGCGGTGGTGAGCCGGAGGAAGTTGGCGCGGCGGTCGAAGTCGCAGGCGGCGCGTTCGACGAGTCCGGCCTTTTCCAGCCTGGTCACCGTGCGCGAGAGCGCGCTCTGGCTCAGGTACATCTCGGTCTCGATGTCTTTCATCTTGACCTTCTCCGCCTGCGCTTCGCCGCAGCGTCCGCCGAGGACCTGGAGCAGCTCGAACTCGCTGAGGCCGAGCTGGTGCTGTGCCTGTAGCGCGCTCTCCAGCTCACAGGACGTGCCGTGGTAGAGGCGGAGCGTTTCGGACCACTTCGCGCAGACATCTTTGTCGGTGTCGTGGTACATGTCCCGAGGTTAGCATGTCAAGGCATTTTATGCACGTGCATTACATGTGTTGACATTCAATGCATGTGCATTTAAGTTACCTTCCGTGACCACGACAACGGCACCCCAGAACCTCACTGCTCCTACGATTTCCGAACCAACCGCGAGTGGTTGGGGGCCCAAGCTGTGGGCCATCCTGTTCGTCGCCGGTCTGGCGATGTTCCTCGACGCGCTCGACGTCTCCATGGTCGGCGTCGCGCTCCCCTCGATCGGCGAAGACCTGGGCCTGGACACCTCGGCGTTGCAGTGGATCGTCAACGGCTACATCCTCGGCTACGGCGGACTGCTGCTGCTGGGCGGACGAGCCGCCGACCTGCTCGGCCGCAGACAGGTCTTCCTGACGGCCCTGGTGGTCTTCGGAATCGCCTCGTTGATCGGCGGCCTCGTCGATGACGGCGCGTTGCTGATCGCCACCCGGATCATCAAGGGCGTCGCTGCCGCCTTCACCGCGCCGGCCGCGCTGTCCATCATCACGACCACGTTCAAGGAAGGCCCGGACCGCAACCGGGCGCTGTCGATCTTCACCATTTTCGGCGCCACCGGCTACGCCTCCGGCCTGATCGTGTCCGGCCTGCTCACCGGCATCGACTGGCGGCTGACCTTCTACATGCCGGTCGTGGTCGTCGCGATCGTGACCGTCACCGCCTACTTCGTGATCCCGCGCAACGTGGAAAAGGAAGAGGGCCGCATCGATTTCACCGGCGCCGTGCTGCTGACCGGCGGCATGCTCGCGGCGGTCTACACGATCGTCACCGCTCCGGAGACCGGCTTCACCCCCACCGTCATCGCGACGACCATCCTCGCCGTCGGCCTGCTGTCCACGTTCTTCGTGGTGGAGAACCGGGTGAGCCATCCGCTGGTGCGGCTGAGCATCTTCAAGGTGAAGTCGATCGTGCGGGCGAACCTGGCCGCGCTGGCCATCTTCGGCTCCTACCTGAGCTTCCAGACGATCGTGTCGCTGTACCTGCAGAACACGCTGGAATGGGAGCCGTTGCAGATGGCGCTGGCGATGGCGCCGACCGGCATCATCGTCGCGATTCTGTCGCCGATCGCTGGCACCTTCATCGACCGCTTCGGCACCACCCCGATGATCCTGGCCGCCCTCACTTCGTTCGTCGCCGGCTACGTGTGGTTCCTGACCCGCGGCGGCAGCGCCGACCCGAACTACGCCGTGGACTACCTGCCCGCGTTCCTGCTGCTCGGCCTGGGCTTCGCCCTCGGCTTCTCCGCGGTGATGGTGCAGGCCACCGAGGGCATCGCCGACCATGAGCAGGGTCTGGCCTCCGGTCTGGTGCAGACCTCGTTCCAGATCGGCGGCGCGGTGGTGCTCGCCATCGCTACCGGCCTGATCAGCCACGCCACCGCCGACGGCATCGCGGGCTACCGGCCCGGGCTGTACCTGGTGACCGCGGTCGCGGTGGTCGGCCTGATCGCCTCCGCCTCGGCCGTGCTGGCCCGCAAGCAGGCGGTCGCCGAACTCGCGTAAGCGGATTCGAACAACCGAATACCAGTGGGGTCGCCGGATCGGCGGCCCCACTGTCGTACGTACCACCGGACATCACCCGCTCCGCGTGCACGGCTGCGCGACGTGACCATTCCCATATCGGATCCGGTGCGAGCACCAGGACCTCACGGGTTACCTCGGCGTAAGCAACTCCACCGAAAAGTACGTACTTGCCGGGTTGTTCAGTCGATTCGAGACTCAGAGAGCGCCTACGAGGTCCCAGACCCCACCGCCGAATGATCCGAGATCGCCATGACCGAACCCACGCCCGTCACCGTCCTCGGGCTGGGCTCGATGGGCAGCGCACTCGCGCGAGCTCTGCTCGCGGCAGGGCATCCCACCACGGTCTGGAACCGAAGCCCGCAGCGCGCGGCAGCTCTGGTGGCATCCGGCGCGCTTGCCCGGCTGCGGATCGCGTGCGCGGTAGCCGACAATCGCGTGATCGTCTCATGCTTGAGCACCTTCGCGGTCACCCGCGAGGCCCTCGCCGAGGCCGACCTGCGTGACCGTGACCTGATCACCCTCAACAGCGGAAGCCCCGCCGAGGCGCGAGAATTCGCACAGTGGGCGACCGACCGCGGGGCGAGATACCTCGGCGGTGCGATCAAGAACGTCCCGTCCGCGGTGGGTGATCCAGGCACGCTGCTGTATTTCGGTGGCGACCGGGCCGTCTTCGACGAGTATGCCGAGCTCTTGCGCGTGTTCGGCGGTGAGATCGAATACCTCGGCGCGGACCCGGATCTCGCCGCCCTCTACGAGGCAGCGGTGGGTGCGACCCTGCTGCCCGCCCTGCTCGGATTCCTCGAGGGCGCGGCGGTGCTGGCCGCGCGCGGCCGCGATGCGCGGACGATGGTCGGCTACTCCGTGAAGTGGTTGCAGATGATCGAGTCGATTCTGCCGGTGATCGCCGAGGAGATCGATGAGCGCGATTACACCCGGCTCGGTTCCTCGATCGAGTTGTTCCAGCACGCGATCGATCAGGATGTGCAGCTCGGGGCGGAATCCGGGGTCGATCTGTCCTGGCACGCGCCGATGCACGAGTTGGTGCGGCGGGCGGTCGCCGATGGCAGGGGCGAGCAGAGCATTACCGCGCTCGTCGAACTGCTGGCGCGGCCGGCCGAACCGAAGCCCTAGACCCGTCGTGTTGAATCACGCTCGGGGCACTGTCATCCGAGCTGTTTGAGGTTCTTCATCGTGAACCGGGAATTGACGCGCCCGATCTTCGGGATCGTCATCACCTGGGTGCGCAGGAACACCTCGTAGGCGTCGAGATCCGCGACGGCCACCCGCGCGAAATAGTCCGGGGTACCGAACAGCCGGCGCAATTCCCGGACCTCGTCGAGCCCGGTCATCGTCTCCTCGAATCGGGTGACCGTCTTCGCGTCCTGCCCTTCGAGAGTGAGATCGAGCAGCACTTCGAAGGACCGCCCGACCGAACCCGGATCGATGACGGCCCGATAGCCGCGGATGACGCCGTCGGCCTCGAGCCGCTGAACGCGCCGCAGGCAGGGCCCGGGCGTGAGACCGACGCGGCCGGCGAGCTCGACGTTGGTCAGCCGCCCATCGGCCTCCAACTCCGCGATGATTGCTCGATCCAGCGAGTCCATGCATTTATATTGCTCGCAATGGTGCAGTCGGCGCAATTTCTGCAACCAAAGATCAGGCCGATTGCGGGACCATGAATGGGTGCAGCAACTCGATCCCGCGCCCGCTTTGGCGGTGCCGTCCAAGTCCAGGCAGGAGCAGGTCGCCGCGGGTATCGGCGACTCGGCGTCGGCCGGGCTGGGCATTTTCCCGCTGGGGATCGCGCTCGGCCTGCTGGTCGTCCAGGCCGGGCTGCCCTGGTGGTTGACGCCGGCCTTGTCGCTGGCGGCGTTCGCCGGTTCGCTGGAACTGCTGCTGGTCGGAATGATCGCCGCGACCGCACCGCTCGTCGCGGTGGCGATCACCGTGTTCGTGGTGAACTTCCGGCACGTGTTCTACGCGTTCTCGTTCCCACTCCACTTGGTGCGCAACCGATTCGCGCGGGTGTACAGCGTCTACGCGATGATCGACGAGGCCTACGCCGTCTCGGCCGCGCTGGCCCCGGCCGAGCGTTCGGGCCCGCGTCTGCTGACGATGCAGATCGCCTCGCAGGTCTACTGGGTCGGCGGTGGACTGGTCGGCGTCGCGATCGGCTCCCTGATTCCCGGGCCGATCACAGGCCTGGAGTTCGCCTTGGTCGCGTTGTTCACCGTGCTCGCGCTCGATGCCTGCCGCACTCGTCGCGAACTTCCGTCGGTGCTGCTCGCTGCGGGCGCGGTCGCCGGTGCGTTGCTGTTCGTTCCGGACATCGCCCTGTTCGGTGCGCTGCTGGCGTTCGTGGTGCTGCTGCTGGCGCGGTACCGGCTGGCTCGCCGTCACACCCCGCAGGAGTTCGCCCATGCCTGACACCGGCTACCTGCTCGCCGTCCTGGCGATGGTCTTCTCGATCACCTTCGCGCTGCGCGCGGTCCCGTTCGCGGTGCTGAAACCGCTGCGGCGTTCGCATCTGGTGCGCACGCTCGCGGTGTGGATGCCCGGTGGCATTCTCGCGATCCTGGCCGCCACCTCCCTGCACACCAGCATCGCCGACGACGGCGCGGCACTGTATGCGCTGCTCGCGGTGGCGGTGACCGTCGCGGTCCATCTGGGCTTCGGGCGCCGCACCCTGCTCAGCGTCGGTATCGGTACCGGCGTGTATGTCGTTCTGCTCAATCTGCTCTGATCACTCGAGAACAACCGCCACCACTGAGGAGCGTGCCCGCATGACCGATTCGGACGATCATCGCAGCTACTTCCGCCGCATCGGTCCGCAGCGATTCGCGCCGACCGTGCACACCGGCGGCGCGTGGCGAGCCGACGAACAGCATTTCAGCCCGCTCGGCGGCCTGATCGTCCACGCCATCGAAACCGCCCGGGCCCGCGACAACCGGCCGGGCCTGGCGATGAGCCGGATCACCTTCGAGATCCTCGGACAGATCGGTCGCGACGAGTTCGACATCGAGGTCCGCACCACCCGGCCGGGCCGCACCATCGAACTCACCGAGGCCACCGTCGTCATCGCGGGACGTCCCGTGGTCAGTGCCCGGGCCTGGCTGCTCGCCGAGCAGGACACCAGCGCCGTCACCGGCGGCGAGCCCGACCGGCTGCCCGCGCCCGAATCGCTCGAGCCCTGGCCCTTCGGCGAGCTGTGGACCGGCGGCTACATCGCCTCCATCGACGTCCGCACGACCGCGCCGCCCCAGCCCGGCCGCACGACCGCCTGGATCTCCACCCCGATCGCACTGGTGGAAGGAGAAACCAGCAGCGCGCTGGCCGACTTCGTCGCGCTCGTCGACACCGCCAACGGCATCGCGGTCCGTCAAGACCCCACCAAATGGATGTTCCCGAACGTCGACCTCTCGATCCACTTCTACCGTCAACCAGAGGGTTCGTGGACGGGACTCGACACGACGGTCGTCTTCGGCGAGCGCGGGCAAGGTCTGACCACGACCGTGCTCCACGACGTTCACGGCCCGGTCGGCCAGGCGCAGCAGATTCTCACGGTGCGTCCGTTGGAGGGATAGCGCCGGCGCTTGCCTTGACCTCGACGTCAATGTCTAGCGTCGCCGGTGATCGGCTACGACCACAGGAGATGACGATGACACACGGCAATGCGGTGACCACGGTGACGGATGCGACGTTCGCGAACGAGGTTCTGCGGTCCGAACTTCCGGTGCTGGTCGACTTCACCTCCGACCACTGCGGCCCCTGCCGGATGATCACCCCGGTGCTCGCGGAGGTGGCCGCGCAGAACCCGCAGCTGAAGGTCGTGACGCTCGACGTGGACGCCAACCCGCAGGTCAGCGCGGCCTACGGGGTGCTGGCGATGCCGACCCTGATGGTGTTCCGCGATGGTGAACAGGCGAAGCGGCTGGTCGGCGCGCGGTCCAAGCGCAGGCTGCTGGACGAGCTCGCCGACGTCATCTGAGCTCGCGCCCGGCGCCGCTGCCCGTCACTCCGCGTCCCCCAGCAGCTCGCGCGGCGCGGCCTGACGCCAGGAGTCGGTGACGATGGCCTCCATTTCCTCGCGATCGTCGAGGGCGGCCAATCGCACACGCACCCAGGGGTTCCCGGCCTCATGCGCGGCGATCCAGAACTTGGCGGGCTCGGCGACGACGAGTTCGTCGCGTTCGATGACGGGACAGCGGACCGCCATGGAAGTTTCCGCCTCCGGCAGCGTGAGAAACAGCTTGCCCGCAACCCGGAATGTCGGCATACCCCAGGTGAACTGCTCCGCGGTCTCCGGTAAGGACAAAGCGAAGGCGCGGACATCGTCGCCGGTGGCACTCATGTGCCGAATTCTTCCAAACCCCACCGACACTGCCCGATGACGCCGCAACCGGCCCAGCCGATAACAGTGTCGCCTCGTTTTCGTGTCGCTTCGGACAACGACCACCCGCGCGCGACATACTTCCCAGGTTCGACCTGATCGTGGGGCCAGATCCAACTCTTCGGCATTCCCGCCCGGCACCACCGGACACGGAACGCCGAACCGGTGTACTGCGGCGCCTCTCGGGCACCGATCCGTGCGCCGCACCGGTGTGGTGCGGTGCGGTCCCGGCGCCGAGAAGGAGACCCGGATGGACCTGGACGTCGAGGGAATCGAGCAAGCCGTATCGACCGGCGCGCTGCCGGGCTGGGACCGGGTGGAAAAGCTGGTCGGGGCGGCCTACGAACGCTACCTGCCGTTGCGGGCCGGAGCCGTCGCCGACTACATCCCGGTCCTCGCCGAAGCCGACCCCGAGCTGTTCGGCATCGCGGTCGCGGAGGTCAACGGCGATCTGCACACCGCGGGCGCGGCTGACGCCCAGTTCAGCATCCAATCGATCGCCAAGGCGTTCGTCTACGCGCTGGTCTGCGACGCGCTCGGACACGAAGCGGTGCTCGACCGGGTCGGGGTGAACAACACCGGCCTGGCATTCAATTCGGTGATCGCCATCGAACTCAACGACGGCCACCCGATGAACCCGATGGTCAACGCCGGTGCGCTGGCGACGACAGCGATGGTGCCCGGCGCCACCCCCGCCGAGCAGTGGGAACGCATCCGCTCGGGGCTGTCCCGATTCGCTGGACGCCCGCTCGATCTGGACGGCGCGGTCTACCACTCGGAGATGCTGACCAATCAGCGCAACAAGGCCATCGCCCGGCTGCTGGAAAGCTACGGCCGCATCGAGATCGACCCGCTCGAGGTGGTCGACGTCTACACCCGGCAGTGCTCACTCCGGGTCGACGCCCGCGATCTGGCGATCATGGGTGCGACCCTGGCCGACGGCGGGGTGAACCCGGTGACCCACGAACGCGTCGTCTCCGCGCAGGTCTGCCGGGACACACTGGCGGTACTGGCGGCCACGGGCATGTACGAGCGGTCCGGCGAGTGGTTGTTCGAGATCGGTCTGCCGGCCAAATCCGGGGTCGCGGGCGGCATCGTCGCCATCGCGCCGGGTAAGGGCGCCA
The DNA here is from genome assembly GCF_000284035.1 of Nocardia cyriacigeorgica GUH-2. Taxonomy (NCBI): domain Bacteria; kingdom Bacillati; phylum Actinomycetota; class Actinomycetes; order Mycobacteriales; family Nocardiaceae; genus Nocardia; species Nocardia cyriacigeorgica. The sequence goes on from NC_016887.1 coordinate 4,644,637, forward strand.
TCGGCACCTATTCGCCGCGCCTGGATTCGGCGGGCAACAGCGAACGAGGCATCCGCGCGACCGCCTATCTGTCGCGCACGCTCGGCCTGAACATCTTCGCGTCCGACGTCCACGATCAGAGGGGTGCTACCGCATGACCACCGAATCGGCCGATACCGCAACCACACCCGAGCGCGCGTCCTGGCTGCCCATGGTCGGACTGTTCTTCGCGCAGATCCTGATGTCGTTCAACGTTGCCGCGCTGCCCATTTCGCTGGGCGGCATGGTCGACGACTTCGACGTCGCACCGACGGTGGTGAGTTCGACCATCGTGGTCTACGGCCTGGCAGTGGCCGCCCTGGTCATGGTCGGCGGCAAGCTCGGCCAGCGGATCGGCTGGGTGATGATCTTCCGAGTGGTCGTGGCGACCTTCGGCGTCTCGGCGATCATGATGATCATATCGCCGTCGGTCGGCTGGGCGATCGCCGCCCAAGGTGTGGCCGGAGCCTCGGCGGCGATCATCGTGCCCGCGCTGGTGGCCTTGATCGCGGAGAACTACCACGGTGATCAGCAGGCCACGGCCATCGGTTCGCTCGGCTCCGCCCGCGCCATCTCCGGGGTGAGCGCGTTCCTCATCGGTGGCGCGCTCGGCAGCCTCGTCGGCTGGCGCCCGGTATTCGGCATCGTGCTGGTACTGGCGGTGGTGGTGTTCGCGTTCAGCTTCACCCTGCGTTCCGACGACGGCGATGCGAGTATCGAGATCGATCTGGTCGCGGCCGCGCTCATCGGCGCCGGAATCGTGCTGCTCACCATCGGTTTCAACAACCTGAACGCTTGGGGTGTGTTCTTCGCCGACCCGAAGGCGCCGTTCGACCTGCTCGGCGTCTCACCCGCACCGGTGCTGATCGTGCTCGGCATCATGCTCGGGCAGGCGTTCCTCGTCTGGACGCGCCGGCGGATGCGCGACGGTAAGGCGCCGCTGATCGACCTGTCGGTGCTGGGCAGCTCCCGCGAGCGCGCCGCGGTCTACGCGATGTTCATCGTGGTGGCGCTGGAAGCGGCGTTGATCTTCACCGTCCCGCTCTACATCCAGATCGTGCAGGGGCGCTCCCCGTTCGACACGTCGCTGGCGATGATGCCGTTCAACCTCACGGTGTTCATCACCGCGATGCTGGTGGTGCGGTTCTACAAGCGGTTCACCCCGCGCGTGATCGGGATGTTCTCGTTCACCCTCACCACGGCCGCGCTGATCTGGCTGGCCTACGTGGTCACCAACAACTGGGAAACCGTGCCGACGATTTTCGGGCTCATCGTGTTCGGCATCGGACAGGGCGCGCTGGTGACGCTGGTGTTCAACGTGCTGGTCACCGCCGCGCCGAAGAAGCTGGCAGGCGACGTCGGCTCGCTGCGCGGGACCACCCAGAACCTGGCCTCGGCAGTCGGCACCGCGGTCGTCGGCGCCATGCTGGTGACCATCCTGAGCTTCGTGGTCGGCCGCGAACTCATCGATAACGTCGAACTACCGGATTCGCTGATCGCGCAGATCGACCTGGACAACGTCAATTTCGTCAGCAACGACCGGCTGCGCGAGGTGCTCGAACGCACCGACGCCACACCGGAACAGGTCGACGCCGCCGTCGCGGTGAACGAGGACGTGCGGCTGCGCACCCTCAAATTCGGGCTGCTGATCCTCGCCGGCATCAGCGCGACGGCGATCGTGCCGGCGAGCCGGCTGCCCGACTACCGCCCGGGCGAAATCCCGGACCCGTCACCGGAGAAGGAGTGAACAATCCGTGGAAGACTTTCCGCTATGACGAATGCCGAGTGGGGCGCGGTCGACCGGTACCTGGTGGAGACGGTGGTGGGCGATGCCGATGCGGACGTGCTGGAGGCCAACGCGGCCGCCGGTCTGCCCGCCATCGACGTCTCCCCCGCGCAGGCGAAGTTCCTGCACCTGATCGCGCGCACGATGGGCGCGCGACAGGTGTTGGAAATCGGCACGCTCGGCGGATACAGCACCCTGTGGCTGGCGCGGGCCGTCGGACCGCAGGGCCGGGTCGTCACGATGGAGTACGAGCCGAAGCACGCCGAGGTGGCGCGGGCGAATCTGGACCGCAAGGGCGTCGGCGAGTGGGTCGACATCCGCGTCGGTGCGGCACTGGAGAGCCTGCCGGTGCTCGAACAAGAAGGCCCGGACCCGTTCGACCTGGTGTTCATCGACGCCGACAAAGTCAACAACGCCAATTACGTGCGCTGGGGGTTGCGGCTGACTCGCCCCGGGTCGGTGATCATCGTCGACAATGTGGTGCGCGGCGGGAAGATCACCAATGGGCATTCCGAGGACGCCGCCGTGCGAGCCAGCCGCGAAGTGCTGGAACTGATGGACAGCGAACCGCGCCTGGACGCCACCGCACTGCAAACCGTCGGCAGCAAGGGCTGGGACGGGTTCGCGTTCGCGCTGGTCACGGCCTGACGAGACGCCGGGGCGAATCCCCGGTGGTTATGGTGGGCATATGGGCGTGATCGGCGAACTGTTTCCCGGCAAGAAACTGACCGACGAAAGCAGCGCGGACAGCAATGGTGAACTGCATCGTCCGCAGTTGGATATCGATTTGAGCGCGGGAGTCGTCCGGGTGAGCGGCACCGCGCGGTCCGAAGCGCAACCAGAGCCGGAGAACTGATCCTGGCCGACCGGCCTATACCGCCATCTGCCGGGACTCCGCGGGCGGATGAATGACGCCGGCGAATCTACCGTCCACGGGGTAAGTGTTCTTCTGTACCGCGTCGCCCGCGTTTCCTTCGATGACCGTGATCGTGTTTCCGGTGCGAGCAACCACCATACCGATGTGGTTCTGGTGCCCCCAGACGATCAGATCGCCTGGGCTCGCGCTGGTGATGTGGCCGGCAAGCCCTTTCTCCCCAGCCTGAGCCCAGACCCTTGCCACACTGTCTTTCTGGCCACGCCAGTAGGTCGACGCACTCGGTGTGATGCCCGCCTTCTCCCAGAGCCACGTCGCGAAGGATGAGCACCAGGCGGCCTTGATGTCGTATTCCTTTCCCGGGACATAGTTCGTCCTGCCCACTTCTCGGGTGCCCACCTCGTTTTCCGCGAGCGCGATCGCGTCGGCGATCGGTCCCCGGCCGGTGTAGGGCATGACGCTCGCCGCGTTTGCCGTCCACGGCGTCGGATACGACGGCGTATAGCTCGCCGGCGCAGGCGAACTCGACGGCATGCTGATCGCGTTCCGCCCGCCCATCGTGCTCGGCGCATTGGCCATCACCGGTTGCGCGCCCTGCGTCGCGGCGCGAATCGCGTCGGCTTTCTCCTGGATCCGGGTCTTCGCATCGTCGACCAGGTCGTGCACATCATCGGTGGTGTTCAGCACCAAGACGACCAATCGGCGCGCGGCGTGTGCCGGAATGTGCTTCTCGTCCTTGTTCGGTCCCGGCTCGTTCGTTAGAGCTTCACTCAGGCGGCGGACCTTGCCCATCACCTCACGGTAGGTGGTGTCAGCAGTGCTGAACGTTTCCGAGACCGAGCCGTCGACACTCTTTTTCTTGGTCTCCAGTTCGTCTTCGATCGCCTGGAAATCGCTTTTGCGCGCACCGTATTTCTCCAGAATGTCCGTCTTCGCCTCGACACCGTCGATATCGGAGTTGCGCAGTAGCTTCGCTTTTCGCAGCTGTTCCAGCAGATCCGGTTGCGCACCCGGCTCACCCGAGGCGAACTGCATGACGCTCGCCCGCAGCGCATGCTTGACCATCCTGACGACCGACACCAGGCCCGGCGGGAAGTCGCCGCGGACGGGGATGGCGTCGATTTCCGCGAGATCGGTCTGCAAACTCATAGCCGGCACCGCCTTTCGGCCGACCGGACTGCCATCCCCCGTGGGCCCACATACAGGAGCATCCGGATCCTCACTCGCCCACGACCATCAGGTCACCCGATGAAAGACACCTGCGACGCCTCGAGTATCGTCGATTCCCAGCGATGGGAATGGGGCGGATCCATTTCCCCGACGGCGCGTCTCGGCGGCAACCCTGGACAGTGCGGCATATCGCTGGCAACCTGGCCGCCGGACCGTTTCGCTTCGAGAAACGGATGGTGTTTCGAGCTGTACCCAGGAATGAATCTTCCGAAGGAGACAGGCAATGCCACGCTCGAGCTTGATGTCGCGCTTCACCACCGGCCTGGCGGCGACCGCCGCCGCGGCCATGCTCTTCACCGGACACGCGGCCGCCGAACCGCAGACCGTCGACTGGACCGCCGCCGCAGAGCAGTTGCGCGTCGTCGCGACCGGCAACCCGGCCGCCGAACAGGCCATCGACCGGCTGCTGGCCGACCCGCAGCGCCTCGACGAGGCCGCCGACGAGGTGGCCCTGCCCGCGCAGCCGTTCCAGATTCCCGCCCAGTCCGATATCGGCCGTGGCGGCGGCGCCGGCGTCTACGGTTCCGGCGTCGCGCTGGGTATCGATGGCTTCCGCTTCGGCTTCTTCGGCGGTCCGGGCACCATCGCCCCGAACCAGACCGGCGCCAAGCTCGAGGTGGTCTGGCTGAACCTGAACAACGGCCGCAGCGGCACCGAGGTGCTGACCGAGCACAACGACATCCCGGTCGACACCACGATCCGCTCGCGGGTGATCGACCCGGGCGCAGGCATGGTCGTCGCCGCCGTCTACGGCACCCTGTGGCACCGCTGGTCGGTCCCGGTCAGCGATCAGCACCCGGACGGGTTCCAGTACCAGAAGGCCACCATCTCCTTCCCATCGCTGGGAGCGGTGGTGAATTGACAGCCCTCGCTCACTGAGATCGGGCGCGTTCTGTGAGGTCACAGGCGCGCCCGCGCTCATCTGCGGGTTTGTCCGCCAGGACGGACATAGGGTCCGATATGTCGCCTTTGACTGTGACCTGTCACACGTGCGCTGCTACGGTAGGCATCCGATATGCCCGTTCGATTCGCTAGGTCGAGTACCGACGCGAGAGTTCTGTGGAGGTGTTCGTGGTGAACCTGGCGCATACGCTGGAGGCCGTCAAAGCGCTGGGGGTGTTGCGCTCGCGTGGGGTCAGCGATCCCAAAGCGCCGCTGGAAACCCTGAAGACCATGAAGGAGACGCGGGTCTACGGCCCGCACGCCGCGCTGGTCCGGCATTCGGCCCGGATCGCTCCCGACCAGGTCGCACTGGCCGACGAACGCGGTGAACTCACCTACCGCGAACTCGACGAGCAGTCCACCGCCGTCGCGCGCGGCCTGAAGGCCGCAGGCCTGACCGAGGGCATGGTCGTCGGCGTCCTGGCCCGCGATCACCGCGGCCTGATCCTGGCCGAGGTGGCCGCCGCCAAGCTCGGCATGCGGATCGCGCTGATGAACACCGGCTTCGCCAAGCCGCAGTTCGCCGAGGTGTGCGCCCGCGAGAAGGTCAAGGCGGTGCTGCACGACAGCGAGTTCCTCGGCCTGCTCGACGCCCTGCCCGCGGATATGCCGCGCTTCCTGACCTGGGTCGATGAGGGTGCCGCAGTGCCCGAGGGCGCCACCACCTTCGATGATCTGATCGCGGCGAACTCCACCGAGCCGCTGCCCGCCCCCAGCAAGCCGGGCGGCTTCATCATCCTGACCAGCGGCACCACCGGCCTGCCCAAGGGCGCCCCGCGCACCAAGGTGACGCCGATGGCCACCGCGCAGTTCGTGGACCGGGTGCCGTTCCCGCGCCGCGGCACCATGGTGATCGTCTCGCCGCTGTTCCACAGCACCGGGCTCAGCACCTGGCTGGTCGGCACCGTGCTCACCAACAAGATCGTGATGCGGCGCCGCTTCGACGCCGAGGCCACGCTGAAGATGATCTCCGATCACAAGGCCGAGATGCTGGTCGCGGTGCCGACCATGCTGCACCGGATGACCGAGCTGCCCGCCGAGGTGCGGGCCAAGTACGACCTGTCCTCGCTGAAGGTGATCCTGCTGGCAGGCTCGGCGCTGGCACCGGAGTTGTGCACCCGGGCCACCGAGGTGTTCGGGCCGGTGCTCTACAACCTCTACGGCTCCACCGAGGTCGCCATCGCCTCCATCGCCACCCCCGAAGAACTGGCGAAGGCGCCCGGCACGGTCGGCCGCCCGCCGATCACCTGCGATGTGCGGCTCTACGACGACAACGATCAGCTGGTGAAGGACAAGAACGTCACCGCGCGCATCTTCGTGCGCAGCGGCGCGCCGTTCGAGGGCTACACCGACGGCAGGCACAAGCAGATCATCGACGGCTACATGTCCAGCGGCGACGTGGGCCACTTCAACGATGAGGGCCTGCTGATGGTCGACGGACGCGATGACGACATGATCGTCTCCGGCGGCGAGAACGTCTTCCCGCAGGAGGTCGAGCAGCTGCTGCTCGAACGCGAGGACGTCTTCGACGCCGCCGTGGTCGGCGTCGACGATGTGGAGTTCGGGAAGCGCCTGCGCGCCTTCGTCGTCCCCGAGCCGGGCCACACCCCCGACGCCGAACAGATCAAGACCTTCGTCAAGGAGAACCTGGCCCGGTACAAGGTGCCGCGCGAGGTGATCTTCCTCGACGATCTGCCGCGTAACCCGACCGGCAAGCTGCTGCGCCGGGTGCTGGTGGATTACCAGGTCGAACAGTAATTCACGGCTGCGATGCCGGGGTCGAGATGGACATCGACCCCGGCATCGGCGTTCGGTGAGACGAGCAACACAACTCGCGAGTAATGCTTGCTATTGTTAGCACCAGCACTGGATCCCGAGGTTGCGATCCACCCCACCCCGGTCACGGTGGCTGGATCGCGGAAGGTTGCTTGCCGCATGTCTCTGTCGACCCCTGCCCCCGTCCGCAAGGCGCGTGACCTCGCCCTGGGCGTGAATGTCATGGTCAAGCGCGGGTTGTTCAACCCGCTGCGCCTCGATCACGGGGCCCGCTCGTTCATCAACATGCGCAGGTTCGGCCCGTTCGCCGGCGTCGTCATGCATGCCGCGCAGACCCGGCCGAATGCCGCGGCGATCGTCGACGAACACGGCGAACTCACCTTCGGCCAGCTCGATGAACTGTCCAACGCCTTCGCTCGCGGGCTCGCGACCAAGGGCATCGGCCAGGGCGACGTGGTCGCGGTACTGGCACGCGACCACCGCGGCATGGTGCTGAGCCTGCTGGCCACCGGCAAGCTCGGTGTGCGCGCGGTCCTGATGAACACCGGATTCGCCAAACCGCAGTTCGCCGACGTCGCCGAGCGCGAAAAGATCAAGGCGGTACTGCACGACAGCGAGTTCTTCGACCTGATGAGCGCCATCCCGGCCGATATCCCCCGCGTGCTCACCTGGGTGGACGAGAAGGACGGCGCCGATCCTTCGATCCCCACCATCGAGTCGCTGTCGGCGGGCCGCTCCACCGAGTCCATGCCGGCCCCGGCCAAGCCCGGCGGGATGGTGATCCTCACCAGCGGCACCACCGGCACGCCGAAGGGCGCGCCGCGCGATCGGGTCAGCCCCTTCATGTCGGCCCAGTTCCTGGACCGGGTGCCGCTGCCCAAGAACGGCACCATGGTGATGGCGGCGCCGATCTTCCACGGCACCGGCCTGTCCCAGTTCACCCTCGGCCTCGCGCTCGGCAACCGGGTGATCTTCCAGCAGTGCCGCTTCGATCCGGAGCTGACGCTGGCCAATATCGTGAAGCATCGCGCGGATTCGCTGGTCGTGGTGCCCACCATGTTGCAGCGCATGCTCGACCTGCCCGCAGACGTGCTCGCCAAATACGACATGACGCCGCTGAAGGTGATCTTCGCGGCCGGCTCGGCGATTCCGCCGGACGTCGTGGTGCGCACCGCCGAATACTTCGGCGACGTGCTCTACAACCTGTACGGCTCCACCGAATGCGCGGTGATCACGGTGGCGACGCCGCAAGATCTGCGCAAGGCGCCGAGCACCGCGGGCCGTCCGCCGGCGGGTATCCGGATCGCGCTCTACGACGAGAACCGCAAGCTCATCACCGAGCCGAACGTCACCGGCACCATCTTCATCGAAAACGCGCACGGATTCCGCGCCTACACCGACGGCCGCACCAAGGAACGGGTGGACGGGATGATGTCCAGCGGCGACGTCGGCCATTTCGATGCCGACGGACTGCTGTACATCGACGGCCGCGACGACGACATGATCGTCTCCGGCGGCGAGAACGTCTTCCCGCAGGAGGTCGAGCACCTGCTGTCGAACCGGCCGGACGTGCTGGAGGCGGCCGTCGTCGGCGTCGACGACCGCGAATTCGGCAAACGGTTGCGCGCCTTCGTCGTCCCGGGGCCCGGCTCCGCTCGCGACGTCCAGGAGATCAAGGACTATGTCAAGGAGAACCTGGCGCGCTACAAGGTGCCGCGCGAGGTGATCTTCCTCGACGAACTGCCGCGCAACGCCACCGGCAAGCTACTGCGCAAGCCGCTGATCGAAATGGACATCGACGCGAACTAACGCCGATGCGAGGTGATAGCCGAGGCGAACATCGAAGGAATCCGCCTCGGCTATCATCAGCGCGTGATGATCAGGTTCGGCCGACCCCCTGCGGATGACCGCAGCGGTCTCGCGCAGTTGCGCGGCGGGGTGGCCGGATCGTTGTCCGGGGCGGTGTCGGTAGCGGCGCACGGCTGGGCCTCCGGTGGAATGACGCCGAGCAGCAGCACGCTGGCGCTGCTCGTCGCGGCCTCCGCCGTCGTCGGCGCGCTGGTGGCCGGGCTCGCGCCGTTGCGGACCGGAGCCGCCGGTCTGGTCACGGTGCTCGCGGCGGGACAGCTCCTCGGCCACCTGTCCTTGGGGTGGGGTTCCGGACATCTGCATCACGGTGACCTCCAATTGACGCCCGCGATGATCGCGGCGCACCTGGTCGCCGTCGCGGGGGCGGCCGTTCTCATCCGGGGCGCGGAATTCGCCTACCGCATCGGTAGCTCGGCGCTGGCCCGCGTATTGCCGCTGCGGTATCACCCACCCGCCATCGCCGGGCCCGCGCCGCTGCGCACCAGCCATCGTGATCGCGTCATCCTGTGGGTGCTCGCGGCCGAATCCACCCGCACGCGCGGGCCGCCGTCGGCTATTCGTCTCTGAGTTCCCTTCCCCGGACACAAGACGATGTGCGCGCGATGCAGCCCGCATTCCGCGTATCGCGCTGTAGGTCTGCGCCGCTGCCACTGGACGGCCGTGCGTGAGGGTCGCGGATCCATACCGGCTCACCGTGGCCCCTGTGACAGTGCCGAAGGTTCTGTGCTACCCGCACATACGTGAGATCACCGCACATGCGGCCGAGTGCGTCGCCATTCCGTCGTGTGATCGCGCACGAGACGCGTCGACGCGGGTACCCGAGCGGCCGAAGGTGCGCGGCGCCACACCGTGTGCTCCGGCACGGCTCGCCGGACGATCGTGTTGCCCGAATTGATCCGGGCAGCGGTAGTCCAGCGTTCACGCGATCTGCAATCGCGCGATCGTCTCGTGCGTCCGGGGATCAATCCAGCCCGTTCATATGGCGGTCGGCGAACACCCGAGGTTGTGCCGAAGGAGCACGTCGACGGCCGGGCATCACTCACCAGGACGTAGTCGAACACCGATGAGTACCACCGATATCGAGACTCCGCAGCAGGAGTCCGCTCCCCCGCCCGGACCACGACGGTCCGGCGTGGGTGCCGCCGCGCGCGCCTTGGCGCTGCGGCTGCATTTCTACGCCGGCGTCTTCGTCGGCCCGTTCATCCTGATCGCGGCGATCACCGGCGCGCTGTACGCGATCTCACCGACGTTGGAGTCGATCGTCGATCGCGATCTGCTGCACGTCGAATCGTCCGGTCCCGCACAGCCGATCTCCGCCCAGGTCGACGCCGCGGTCGCTACCCGGCCCGATCTGACGCTGGTCGCGGTCGCGCCGGCACCCGAACCCGGCGACACCACCCGGGTCCTCTTCAGTGACCCGGCGCTCGGTGAACCCGAACGCCGCGCGGTGTTCGTCGATCCGGCGACCGCTACTCCGGTCGGCGAATCGGTGGTCTACGGCAGTTCGGGCGCGCTGCCCATGCGCACCTGGATCGACCGGCTGCACCGCGACCTGCACTTGGGCGAACCCGGCCGGCTCTACAGCGAGCTGGCCGCGTCCTGGCTGTGGGTGATCGCGCTGGCCGGTCTGCTGCTGTGGGTCCGCCGGGTGCGGGCGCGGCGCAACCGCAACTCCGCGGGCTGGCTGCTGCTGCCGGACCGCTCCGGTAGCGGACGTGGGCGCACCCTGAATTGGCATGGGGCGGTCGGGTTCTGGATTCTGCCGGTGCTGTTGCTGCTGGCGGCGACGGGCATGACCTGGTCGACCTACGCCGGTGAGAACATCACGAAGCTGCGGGAGAACCTCAGCTGGACCACCCCCGCTGTCAGCACCAGCCTGCCGGGCTCGGACGCGCCGGCGACGCATGCCGGCGGCGACCATCACCACGGTGGTTCGACGCCGATGCCGACCGGGAACCCGGGTGACCGGGTGGCGCAATTGGATCGCGTGGTCGAGGCCGGTCGTGCGGCCGGTATCGATCAGCCGGCCGAGATCGCGATTCCCGCCGACGATGCGACGGCGTTCTCGATCAAGGAACGGCGCATGCCGGGGACCTACACCGTCGACGCCGTCGCGGTCGACGGTGCCACCGGCACGATCACCGCTCGCCTGCCCTATGCCGACTGGCCGCTGATGGCCAAGCTGTCCAACTGGGGCATCCAGTTCCACATGGGCCTGATGTTCGGCCTGCTCAATCAGCTGCTGCTGCTCGCGGTGATGATCGGACTGATCACGGTGATCGTGCGCGGTTATCTGCTGTGGTGGAAGCGGCGGCCCACGCGCGATGCCGGGCGGCTCGCCGTCGGTAAACCACCGCAGCGTGGGTGGTTGCGGCGCAGTCCACTGGTGTTGATCGTGCCGCTGGCTGCGGTCGCGGTGGTGATCGGCTGGTTCGCGCCGTTGATCGGCGTCAGCCTGCTGGCGTTCCTGCTGGTCGACGTGATCGTCGGCTGGTTCAGGAGCCGCGCCGCCGCGTAGCACGAGTTCCGCGAGACAGGCCCGCCGAGCGGTGGGCCTGTCTCGTCGCGCGAAGTACCGCCTCGGCGCTCAGCTGAGGATCGGGTTCCGCAGGGCGTTCGAGCACTGACGCCTGCGCTGACTGTCGCAGCGGCCGAGTGCCGTTGCTCGGTCGCGCACGCCCGGTGGAGCACACACACCGGACCGTCGGCGTCAGCGCTGCTCGGCCGATCCGGTACCCGAGGCCACTGGTATCCGCCGCGCGCTAGCACACGCCTGCACAGTCATGCGCAGGCCGACGCGCGGGCGAGAACCACGGCCGCACAAGCGATTCGGGTCACCCCCTTTGTCGGCATCAACTCTATCGACTCGACCCGAAGTCATCTCTCCACACATGAGAAGGAATCAACGATGAAGTTCACCAAGCTCGCCCTGATCACCGTCGCTGCGACCACCGCGCTCGGCCTCACCGCCGCCACCGCGCAGGCCGCGCCCGAGCCGGGGGCGGTCGGGTTCACCGCGACGGCGACCGAGACGTCGAGCGTCATCAGTACCGACGCCGGTTCGCTCGTGGTCGAGGACCGCGTGCTGAAGATCAAGGCGCCCAACGGCACCGTGCTGGCGGGCATGCCGCTGACGTTCCGGGTCGACGAGTTCGAATTCCCGATCGCCGCCGATATCTCCGGCCGCACCGCCACCCTCACCCCGCAGTTCGATCTGGCCCACGCGGTGTATCGCCCGGTCGCCCTGCCCTTCGAGGACAAGGCCAACTACAAGTCGGAGTACGAGCGGGAAAAGGACGCCTGGAGCCGGATGACCAGCACCATCGGTCTCGGCGCCAGCATCGCCGCGCTGGTGGGCGGCATCGGCGGCGCCGCGGTCGGTTGCGTCCTCGGTGGCATCGCGGGCGCCACCATCGCCTCGGCCACCATCGTCGGGCTGTTCGGTCCGTTCATCCCCGCCGCGGCCGTCGGCTGCATCGGTGGTGTGCTGGCCGTCGGCAGCCTAGGTGCTGTCGTCGGCCAGATCCTGATCACCGCGCCGGTCGCCATCGGCGCCGCGATCCAGTACTTCACCACGATCAACGCGCCATTCCCGGCCAAGTGATCCGATGCTGCCGTGTTCCGGGGTCTGCGCGCCTCGGAACACGGCAGCACGTCTTTGGTGCACCCCCGACGCGAAGAGTCGGCGAGGGATGCACCTAATCGCGTGAAGAGTTGGCGCCACGTCGATTCCAGTCCGCCAGCCGGTACCTGCGCCGGGCTCATCGGAAGCGCTGCCGCGGTCGAGACGCGCTGCCGCGTCCGAGCCACGCCGCTGCACCCGGGGCAACGGTAGCCGCACCCGGGCGCCCGCTGCCGCCGCACGCGGGCCGCCGCGGCAGGTGCACCAACCGCGGCGGATACGGCGGCTATGGCCGATACTGCGGTGGGTAGGGCTGCTGCTGGGGGTACGGCGCGGGGTAGGGCTGGTGTGGCGGCGGGTAGGGGGCGTGCGGGTACGGCGGTGGCTGTTGTCCGTAGGCCGGTTGTCCGTGCGGCGGTTGGCCGTACGACTGGGGCGGGTACGGCTGCTGCGGCGGATAGGGTGCCATCGGCTGTTGGGGGTGCGGCTGCTGCGGGTGCGGCCGTTGCGGATGGGGGGGCTGCGGGTGCGCTTGATTCGGCTGCGGGAACTGCGGATGCGACTGGTGCTGGGCGAACGGCGCCTGCTGGTGGGGCGGCATTTGCGGCGGGAACTGTGGCTGCTGTTGCTGACGTTCCTGGTCGCGGCGCTCGGAGTACTTGAGCCAGATGAGCACGCCGATGATGATCACGAAGACGAGAATGCAGAGCACTCCCCAGAACCAGTCGATCTCTTCGCCTTCGCCGCCACCACCTCCGCCCCCGCCGCCGCGCCGCGCCTGGTTCGATTCCAGGGCCGCCGCCCACACCGTGCTGTCGGACCACACCTGCGGTTCCAGGCCGGTCAACGCATCGACGACAAGCATCAGCGATTCCCCCCTCGACGAACTGAATTCGGCCGACCCCGTGCCGGCCGAGCACCGATGCTAGCGCAGGCCACCGACAGCTCCCGGCCGGGGCGCGAGCGCGCTCGGCGCCCACGCACGATGCTCAGCGAACCGGATGCACCCCGGCGCGCGGCGTCAGAGGCCGGATGCGGTCGTAGGGCATGGGCTCGGCATTGACGATGGCGAGGTCGGCGCGGCGAATGGGTTTCACCGCTCCGAGAGTCCGTGCAGGAACGGCGGTTCGGCCGAGGGTTGGGAGAGGCCGGCCAGCCGACCGCTTCGCGAAGCCGCTACCCAGGGTGTGGGCTGCGGCTTTTCCGCCGCCGACATCGCCGGCCGAGGCAGTGGACGCCGGCGGGTCTGCCGGACGCTGTCGCTGCGGCGGAGTCGTTCGTCTCGTTGCAGGAGCCGCTGCCGATGAACCTCGTCCTCGTCATCGGCCGCAAGCCGTTGCAGCAGTGCGTAATTGTGCTGCACCATGCGTTCGAACACCTGGTCGGTGAGGTCGTCGATGTCCTGTACCGCCGGCCCTTCGGTTTCAGCCGATTCGGACGACTCGTCGTGCGCATAGGCGTCACTGCCGACCGCGCCCCGCCTCCGCAGACAGATAGCGAGCACGGCGGTGAGCGCGGCGACGACGCAGCAGAGCAGGGCCTGATCCGTCAGCGCGGCCGTCGCGGCCTGCTGCGCCGCCTCGGCAGCCGGCTGCTGACCGGTGCTGCTGCCGAAGAGGGACTTCACGAGGTTCCCGAGCGTTTCCTTCAGATCGTCATGATCTTCGGTCATTTTCTTCAGTTCGGGCGATTTGCTGTTGAGGTACAGCAGCGTCACCGGAACCGCGACCACATTCACCATGGCGGCGACGATCGCCACCGAGCGCCCGGCGCCGATCATCCGATGCACCTGCGCCCCGATCAGGGCGACCACCGCTGCCGCCGCGATCAACGCGCCCCACCACCCACTGATAGTGGCCACGGGTTCACCGTAGATGCGCAGCGCGGGCACGGAGCCGTCGAGCCGGCCGAAAGCGTCGGTGCGTACGTTCCCGTAGGGTCCGGAGGCCGACAGCCACGGTTGGCACAGCAGGAGCAGGGTGAACGCGCTCAGCGCCGTGATCGACCAGCTCTGCCAACCGGATCGGAATCCGGAATCGGATCGGATGACGACATCGGCGTGCCCGCGGGGTGCGTTGTCCATGAAATTCGAATTCAACCTTCGGAATTACTTTTTCACCCCTGCGCGATGTGCGAGGGATCGTTTATGTGCCCGGCGTCGCCATCGACGTTCATCAGATTAGAGCATCGGACGCGCAGGTCAAATGAGGTTTGCGCGAAAAAGAGACCTGAACCACAATACTTTTCGGTAACTTGCACCCGCGGTCATTCGACCAGATTCGGAATTGCCCGACGAAAGCCCTGCGTCGAGACGATTTCCGGTTCGTCCGGCACCGGCAGGGTGCCGTGACGGCCTGTGATCAGACCCACGCGCCCCGACTGCCTCGCGCTCGCCGGGTGAGCCGATCTCACCGCACGCGACGCGCACCTGCGGCCGGTACAGCGGTGAACACAGTCGGCGCCGGCAAACCGTTGCCCGCCAACTCGTCTCGCACCGCATCCGACACCAGTCCGACGGCCCGCTTATCGACCAGCGCGATGACGCTACCGCCGAACCCACCCCCGACCATGCGAGCGCCATACGCGCCGGCCGCCAGCGCAGCAGCCACGACGACATCCAACGCCGGCGTCGACACCTCGAAGTCCGCGCGCAACGAGGTGTGCGAGGCGGTCAGCACCGGCCCGATCTCCCGAGGATCGGCACCCGCACGCAACAGCTCGACCACGTCGAGGACCCGCGCGTTCTCACCGACGACGTGTCGCGCTCGACGCAGCAGCACCGGATCGTCGAGCCGTGCGAGGCCATCGAGGGAGTCGATCGCGCGCAGAGTCCGCACCCCCAGTTCCGCTGCCGCGGCGGCACATTGGCTGCGACGCTCGGCATAGCCGCTATCGGCCAGGCTGTGCGGATGCCCGGTGTCGACGACGAGTAGTTCCAACCCGGATTTCCGCAGGTCGAACGGAATCTGTTCATAAGCACCCGGTTCCGCACGGTCGAATCGCCGGACATCGAGGAACAGCGCGTGCCCCGGGGTACACAGGATTGCCGCCGACTGGTCCAGAATCCCGGTCGGCACACCCACATACCGGTTCTCCGCGGTGCGTGCCAGGTCGATCAGCTCGCGGGCGGAAAGCCCGAGCCCGAACAAATCTCGCAGTGCGACGGCCACCGAGCAGCACAGCGCCGCCGACGACGACAAGCCCGCGCCGATCGGCACCCCGCCGTCGATGCGCAGCTCGACGCCGCCGAGGGCATGTCCGCGCCGCACGAACTCCGCGAGCACGCCCACCGGATATCGCGCCCACCTGGGCAGCACGGCCCGCTCCCGCTCGAGCCCGCCGAGTCCGAGGGCGATCGGCTCTCCCGGCCGCTGCCGCGACGACAGCACGACCTGATCGTCGCCACGGCGCCGAGCCGCACACTCGACCGTCATCGGTAGCGCGATCGGCAGCACGTATCCGTCGTTGTAATCGGTGTGCTCACCGATGACGTTCACCCGGCCGGGCGCCGCCCAGGTCGCGAAGCCGTCGTTCGAATCGTCGGGCACCGGTCCACCATACGAGACACGCCGTCCGAGCTGTGGTTTCACCGCGACACGGTGCGAGCCGGGCGATCCTCGGTCACGCTCGGTTCGAAGGGATGACCCGCCCGCCTGTCGCGGGCCCGGCCACATGGGGAGCACGTGTGATCAGTTCCGCCCGCCGCCGTTTCGGCCCGCCCTGGTCGCTGCGGCACCGCCGGCCCGGCCCGCGTCAGGTACCGAAGGAGCCGCTGACGATCCAGATCGCCGCGGCCACCGGCTCCGGCGCCACCGGTGTGGCCGCGTTCGACGCCGCCCTGTGCGAACTCGGCGTCGGCGAGGCCAATCTGATCCGGCTGTCCTCGGTGATCCCGCCGCAGGCGCGCGTCTAATCCACCGGACGGATCAACACACCGATCAACTGGGGCGACCGCCTCTACTGCGTCTATGCCACTGGACACGCGAATACCCCCGGCGCGCGGGCCGCCGCGGGCATCGGCTGGACCACACGCGACGACGGCGCGGGGCTGTTCGTCGAACACGAGGCCGGCACCGCCGACGAAGTCGAACACCTTGTCCGAGCCAGCCTGGCCGACATGACCCGGCAACGCAGCGGACGCTTCGGCCCGGTTCGGGTGCGCACCACCGAAACTCGCTGCGACGACCGTCCGGTGTGCGCGGTGGTGCTGGCCGCGTTCGGCGCCTCCGGATGGGACCGACTATGAACGACCTGCACGTCACCGTCGAGACCACGATCGAGCCCGAGCGGGCCGAGCGATTCCACGAACTCTACGAGCAGTCCTTCGGCCCCTTACGAACCCGGGCCGCCGCCAGGCAAGTGCTGCACCGCGACGAATTCCTGGCCGAGATGAGCGATCCGCGGATCCACAAACACGTCGCGCGCACCGGCTCCGGCGAGCCCGTCGGCGTGACCACCCTGACCAAGTATCTGGAGACGGTGCCGTGGATCAGTCCCGAGTATTTCAATGCGAGATATCCTGAGCACGCGGCCCGCGATGCGATCTATTACGCGGGTTTCACCCTTGTTGCGCCAAGTGCGCGACAGGGGGCGGCGTTCCATGTCATGATCGAATCAGTTGTCCGGGTTCTGGTGGCTGAACGTGCCGCGGTCGGCTGGGACATCTGTTCGTACAACAACACTCGGTTCTGTTTCGCCGACGGCATCCGCGCGGTGCTCGAGGAGCAGGCAGACGTCGAAGTAGCAGTTGAGGATTCCCAGACCTACTACGCGGCCCGATTCATCGGAACGGGAGCGATGAAGGGGGGCTGATGGAACTCACCGGAGAGCAGTCGGCGGGTGGGCGATCGCACTTCGGACATCGGTGGATCAGGTTCGTCCCCGGCGTCGCGATCGCCATGATCGTGCTACAAACTCTGCTCGATTCTCCCGCGCTGTCGCTGACGACGATGACCGTGGTGGTGGCGGGCGCACTCACCATGATCGGTACCGGCCTGCACCGGCACCGCCCGCGACAGCCCCTGCCGTGGTACCTACTGTCGGCGTCGGCGGTGAGTTTCGCCGCGGGCATCGCCCTGCGCGATTTCGCCGACGCCCCCACCCGCCCCCTCGACGACGCCTTCACCCTGGCCGGCTATGTCGGCATCGGAGTCGCCGCGGTCTTCTGGCTGCGGCCCCGCCAGTTGCACACCGACTACGACTTATTACTCGACTCCGCGTTGATCGGCCTCGGCGCCCTGCTGGCCTCCTGGACCTTCCTGATCTCCCCCGCACTGCGCACCGACGGCCATCTCGGTCATGCCGTGGCGACGGCGATCTATCCGATTCTCGACGCGCTCTTATTGGCACTGGTCGCCTATTCGGTGGCGACGACGACCCGTTCGGAAACCTCCCTGCGCTTGCTGCACGGTGGTCTACTGCTCGCCCTGCTCGGCGATCTCGGCTACAACCTCGAGGTCGCGGGCACCCCGGTGGCCGGCCGTGATGTGCTGCTCGCGCCGCTGCTGCTGGCCTACACGCTGGTCGGGATCGCCGCGCTGCATCCGACCATGACCTCGCTCGGCGCACCGCATCCCATCCATCCGCATCATTCCCGCCAGCGCGCCAGTTTCCTCGCCGTCGCGTTGATCGTGGCCTCGCTGATCCCGGTGGTGGGCTCGCGCCTGGGCACGGTGGATCGGGTGGTGGTGTCGTCGCTGTGCGCGCTGCTGCTGATCGGGGTGCTGGTGCGCAGCGAGCGCGCCATCGTGCGCAGCGCCCGCAGCGAGAAGCGCGCCCAGTACCAGGCCGACCACGACATGCTCACCGGATTGCTCAACCGGTCGGCCCTGCTGCGGGCGTTGGCGCGCAATCGCGGCCACTGGGCCGAACGGCCGCTGTGCCTGCTGTTCATCGATCTGGACGGGTTCAAGATGGTCAACGACAGCTACGGCCACGCCGTGGGCGACGAGCTCATCGCCAATGCCGCCTCCCGGATCCGCCGGGCGGTGCGCCGCGAGGATGTGGTGGCACGCTACGGCGGCGACGAATTCGTCATCCTCGCGCCGCTGGACCGCCAAGAATCCGAGGGACTGGCCACCCGGCTGCTGGCCACCTTCATCCGCCCGTTCGAACTCAGCGCGGGCGAGGTGCCGATCACCGCGAGCATCGGGGTGGCCTGCAGTGGGCCGCGCGCCGCCGAAGCCGACATCTACGACCTACTGCGGGAAGCGGATTCGGCGATGTACCACGCCAAGGAGTACTCCCTCGGCTACACCTTCTACGACACCTGCCGCGACGAACGCCGCACGGCACCCGACACCGCGCGGCGCCCCTGGCAGCGCGAGACCGCGGTCTGAGCCGGCCGTCAGTCGGGCAGCTCGGCGAGCAGCTTCCTGGCCTCCTCCAATTCGGCCTGTAACTGCTCGACCTTGGCCAGCTGCGCTTCCCGGACGGCTTCCATGATCCCGCCGACCACCTCGGCGACCTCGGGATGCAGCAGCTTGGCCGCCTGCGCGACCGCGGCGCTGTTCACCGGCAGCGCCCGCACGGTGCGCTTCTTGCCGTTGACCACATCGACGCTCCACTCACCGTCGGCGGTGCCGCTGATGGTGACGGTGACCTCGGCCGACTTCGCCTTGCGCGCGGGCGCTTTGGCGGCCGGCTTCGGCTGCGCGGGCGGGGCGGGCCGGTTCGCGGGGGCCGGTTTCGCCGCACCGTTCGAGGCAGCGGGGGCCGGCTTCTCGGCGGCGGGCTTGGGGGCCGGCTGCGGCGCGGCCGGGGTGGACGCGGTGCTCGTCGGGGCCGACGGCTTGGTCACGGTGGGTGATTCCTTCCTGGTGGTCGACTTCTGGGCGGCGGCCCGGTCGCGCGCGGGCTTGGTCATCGTCACCTCGGCCGGGGAAAAGGACAGGACATCCTTGGAACCGGTGGGCCGGATCTGCAGAAAATCCCCGTCGGCGGGCTCACCGAGAGCGATGACCTTGCCCGAACGCCCTTCCGGAATTCCCACAGCCGCCGCGGTGAACCACACCATGGGTGGTCGGCCGTCGGCGATCTCGGTGGCGATCTGCGCAATCTCGGTGTCCGACAAGGGTTGCGGTGTGTTCTTGGACTGTGTTCGCGGCGACGACATGGTGCTCTCCGGGCAATTCTCGCGTGACGTGACAGGGCCTGCGTGCACAGATGATGCCGCACCCCACCGACAGGTTCTCCCCGCACCCGGCGAATCCGGCCCACGCGAACGTTCCCGGACGCCGTCGCCCGATCCGCATCGATCGGGCCGATCCCGCTACCGCGACGAGCCGGTTGCGATAAGAATAGAACACGTTCTAGGGAACGTTGCCTTGGTGCGCGAGCCCGGAACGGGTAAGCCCGGCGGCCGCGAGGCCCGGCGGGAGCAACGAACGGCAGGAACCGCGATGACCGAAACCGTCGATCAGCAGGCACGCACCATGGCCGCCATCGGCCGGCTCACCGGCCCCGGCGGGCCGTTCGAGATGACCGTGCAGCAGGTGCTCGGCGCACCCACACCGCTGCTCGTGCACCGCGAACGCAGCCTGGCCGACGTCCTCGCGGCCTCCACCCGCTGGGGCGATCGCGACTATCTGGTCACCGAGCACACCCGCCTGTCGTTCACCGAGCACGCGGCCGCGGCGGGAGCGCTGGCGCGGGCATTGCGCGATCGCTACGGCGTCGGCAAGGGCGATCGGGTCGGCATCCTGGCCGCGAATACGCCCGAATGGGTGGTGGCGTTCTGGGCGGCGCAATGCCTCGGCGCCATCGCGGTGGGCTACAACGCGTGGTGGGCGCCGCCGGAGATCTCCTACGGCGTCGGCCACACGACACCGTCGGTGCTGATCGCCGACGCCCCACGCGCCGCCCGCGTCGCCGAACTCGGCCTCGACGTTCCCGTGCTCACCATGGAGGACGACGTACCGGCGCTGATCGCCGAGTTCGCCGGCGACGAGCTGCCGAACACTCCGGTCGACGAGGACGATCCCGCCGTCATCCTCTACACCAGCGGCACCAGCGGCCGCCCCAAGGGCGTGACGCATTCGCATCGCAACGTCATCGCCGTCATCGGCTATCACCGCTTCAACGACGCGCTCGCCGCCGAAATGACCGGCACGCCCGACAATGGCGGTAGGCGTTTCCTGCTCACCTCACCCCTGTTCCACATCGCCAGCCTGCACAATCTGGTCGTTCCGCGCCTGGTCAGCGGCGATACCGCGGTCATACACCAGGGCTCGTTCGATGCCGACCGGGTGCTGCGGCTGATCGAGCGCGAGCGGGTCAGCAACTGGGGCGCCATGCCAACCATGGCGACGCGGATGCTGGCCTGCGATCTCGGCGCCTACGATCTGTCCTCGCTGCGGGCGTTCTCGCTGAATTCGGCGCCGTCGTCGGCGGCCTTGCAGCAGCGGCTGCGCGAGCAGCTTCCGGTGGCCCGCACCGCGCTGGTCACCAGCTACGGCCTCACCGAATGCAGTACGGCGGCCACCCTGGCCGCGCCGGCCGAACTCGCCGCGTTCCCGGATACCGTCGGTCGTCCGGTGCTCGGCGTCACGGTGGAGATCCACGACGAGACCGGCGCCCAACTCCCCGACGGCGAGGAGGGCGAGATCTGGGTGCACGGGCCGTACGTGATGCTCGGCTACTGGAACGATCCCGCCGCGACCGCGGCCGCGATCACCCCGGACCGCAAACTGCGCACCGGCGATATCGGCGTACTCGAGGGCGGCCGGTTGCGGCTGTCCGGGCGGCGGTCGGATCTGATCCTGCGCGGTGGGGAGAACGTCTATCCCACCGAGATCGAGCAATGCCTCGACGAGCATCCGGCGGTGCTGGAGAGCGCGGTGATCGGCGTGCCCGATCCGGACCTGGGGCAGGCGGTGGCCGCGGTGGTGGTCGTCGAAAGCGCAACGGCCACCGATGAAGACGAGTTGCGCGCGTTCGCCGCCGACCGCCTGGCGTACTACAAGGTCCCGGCCCGCTGGCGGCTCACCACCACCGCGCTGCCGCGCAATGCGACCGGAAAGGTCATCCGCGCCGGCCTCGAGGCGTGACCGGCAGGCGCCGCCTACCAGGAGACGATCAGCAGGAAGAGCGCGGTCTGGATGGTCTGGAGCAGACGGTTCAGATTCTGCTGGATTTCGGCGCTGCCCATGCCCGGCCTCCGTTCGTCCGGCCGACGCGCCCCCGAACGGGAGCGGTTCGGTATCACTCCAGTGTGACAGAGTGTCGCAGGCGGGAAAGCCCCAGTTCACCGGGGCATCGACACCGCCAGGACGCTCACGGGCACGCACGAAACTAGAACTCGTTCTACTATGGGACCGGGCCGCCGTATCGCGGTTCGTTCGACGAAGGAGTTCGCTGTGCCCCTGGACGCATCCGGTGCGAGCCTGCTCGCCGCCGTACAGGCTTCGCCACGGGCGGTCGCCGCGCATGACCGGCAGACCTGGGTCGGCCTGTTCACCGCCGATGCGACGGTGCGCGATCCGGTCGGTGCCCGCCCGCACACCGGCCGTGCGGCCATCGAGAAGTTCTTCGATACCTTCATCGCGCCCAACACCATCGAGTTCGAGGTGGACCACGATTTCACCGGGCCGGGCGTTGTCGTGCGCGATCTGCACATCCGGACCACCATGTCGACCGGCGCGCAGGTGCTGGTGCCGATGCATCTGCGCTACGACCTGAGCGAGATCGATGGTGAGCTGCGTATCTCCCATCTCGCCGCGCATTGGGAGCTGCCGGCGATGGTCGCTCAGCTACTGCGCACGGGCACGCGCGGATTCGGGGCGGGAATGCAGCTCGGTGCTGCGCTGGTGCGCAATCAGGGGTTGACCGGTGCGGCGGGGATGGCGCGCGGATTCACCGGGGTGGGTCGCGCGGGGAAGCGGGTGGCGGCGGAGTTGTTCGACGCGGCCGCTTCGGGCGATACCGCCCATGTGCGCCGGCTGCTCGGGGCCGGCACGGTGATCGAATGTCCCGCGGGCACGGTGGTTTCCGCCGACGAGTTCACCGAGCGGGCCGAGGAGGGGCTGCGGGCCGGGAAGGTGATCGCGGCCGGGCGGTCGGTGACGGCAAGCGTCGAATTGGACGGTGCCCCTGCGGTGATCGCACTCGAATTCGACCTGGACGCACCGCGAATCCATCACGTGGTGGTGTTCACCGAGCTGGTGCCGGACCAGCCTTGAAGCAGCCGGACCGTGCCCTACGCGGTCTCCTGCGGTGTGAGCCGCGAGGTCTGACCGGGCCGAACCTGGACGTCTCCCCTACCCCTGCGCCCGCACCCACACGATGCTCGGCGGGATATCGCGCAGCACCGGCAGCCGGTCGAAGATCGGCGCGCTCACGGCCAGCACGCCGTGCGAGGGACCATACGACGCCACCCGGACCTCCGCGATCTTCGGGCTCCACTGCCGCAACAGCCCCTCGATGCGGCTGCGTTTCACGCCCCACGGCATCGGCGGGGTCGTATAGGCGGGCGTCGGCTGGAAACCCTTCATGGTCTTGCGCGAGAACCACGGCGGGATCGTATCGAACATCAGCTCGACGCCGGGGAACCGCTCGACGATGGCCACACACAGCCGGCGCACATCATCGGGCTCGAAGTACATGAAAAGCCCCTGCGCCGAGACGAAGACGCCGCGTTCGGGCTGCTCCACCCGATCGAGCCAGGACAGGTCCAGCGCGCTGACCGGCAGATGACGGCAGCGCTCGGACGCGGGCAGGAACCGCTCGCGGATCTCGATCGCCTCCGGCACATCGACGCACAGCCAGCGCACCGTACCGTCGTCGCAGCGCTGGAACTGGGTTTCCAGCCCGGCCGCCAGTTCCACCACGGTGCCGCCGGGGTGGGCGGCCAGCCAGGGACGGAGCACCTCGTCGAAGCGGACCGAGCGGACGGCGTGGGTGCCGTCGGGCTTGCCGAAGGCCTTCGCGTAGTCGAAGTCGATGGACTGGTAGATGCGTTCGCAGTCCGGGTCGCGCAGGATCGCGTCGGAACGCAACGATTCACTGGCCCGATTGTGCTACGTCCAGAGCATGGTCAGCGGGATGCCGCTGAGCCCGACGTCACCGCTCATCAGATCCACCTCTTCCTGCCGCCGCGACGGCCGATGCCAGGGAAGGAACCTCGGGTATGGGTAGCCTAATCTCGATTCGGGCTCGGTGGGGTTGCTTGCTTTCCGGCCTGGCCGCCGACAGCCCAGGCTGCCGACGGCCGATCAGGTCAGCCCGTGCACAGCGTCAGGAACTCACGCCGCTGAGTTCGTTCGGGCTTTCCGGCAGGGTCGCCAAGGCCGTCACGGTGCCGGCCGCGAGATCGACCCGGTGTACCGATTTCTTCGCGGGATCGGTGACGTAGGCGATGCCGTCGCGGACGAACAGCGCCGGACGCGGCTGCTGCCATTCCAGCGGTTCCTGCCAGGGGTCGATGACCGGAATGGTCTTGGTGACCGTGCCGGCGACCGGATCGATGACGTGGATCTTGCCGTCGGTGCCGAGCACCAGCGCCTCGCCCTGCGGTCCCCGCGCCAGCGACCGGAAGGTGTAGCTGGTGCCGATATCGACCAGCCGCAGCGTGCCGGTGGTGGTATCGATCAGCGAAATCTGCTGCGGCCGTTCGAGTTCGGCGTCTTTGTCCTGTTTGTAGTCGCCGAGCACGATGGGCGAGGCCTCGCTGCCGGCCTGGTTGCCGATGCGCCCATACGGCGTCGGGCTGGTGACCTTGGTGATCGCGCCGTCGCGGTAGATCAGCGCGCCGGTCTGGCAGCCGACCACCACCGCCTCACCCTGTGCGGTCGCCTCGCCGTGCACGCCGGGGCAGTCCTCGTTGCGGGCGATCTCCTTGCGGTCGGCGTCGAGCACCACGATCCCGTTGCGGGATTCCTCGGTACCGACCGTCACCACCAGTTCCCCACCGGCCATCTCGACCGCGACGCCGTGATGCGGTGCGGGCGCCTGATACACCTCGGTCTCGGGCTTGTCCCCGCCGAGCTGCGTGGGGTCGAAGGAGGTGACTTCACCACTGCCGTCGGCGAACAGCACGGTCCGTCCGGCATGCCGGACGACGTGGCCCGGCTTCGCGGCGGGGAACTCGACCCCGGTGAACCGGCCCTCGACGGCGTCGAGCACGCGGAAACCATCGGCGGTGGAGACCAGCATGTGCCGGTCGTCGCCGGCCGGGTTCAGGCGGTTGAAGCCCGGCAGCTCGAGCTCGCCGGTGGTGGCGAGGGTGTCCGGGTCGAGCAGGTAGATGCCGCCGTCGTAGGTGAGCGCGAGCGGGGCGGCGACGGCGGGTTGTGCCTGCTCCGTCTCGTCGCTGCTACAGCCGCTGAGCGCGATCGCCGCGGTGAGCAGGCCCGAGAGCGCCACCGTGGTGGTGCGGGTCCGAGTACGCATGTTGCTCCGTTTCCGTTGTACTGTTGAAGTTCTCGGTGCGTGGCATCACGGGGCCAGGCCGGCGACGATGGCGTCGGTATTGGCGCGCATCATCTCCAGGTAGCTGCCCGCGCCCTGTCCTGGCGGGGTGAGCGATTCCGAATGCAGCCCGACCACCCGCACCTGCACGCCCGCCTGCTCGGCCAGCACTCGGGCGAGCCGGTCCGGTTGCGCCGTATCGGCGAAAACCGCCGGCACGGCGGCGCTACGGATGGTGGCGGCCAGTTCCGCCAGATCCGACGGACTCGGTGACGCCAAAGTGGTACCGCTCGGAATCACCGCCCCGACCACCTCGAAACCAAAACGCTGCGCCAGATAGCCGAAGACGTGATGGTTGGTGACGAGCTTGCGGCGCTCGGCGGGCACGGTCGCGAAACGCTCGGTCATCCAGGTGGCGAGCCCGTCCAGTTCGGCGAGGTAGCGGTCGGCATTGGCGCGGATGGCGGCGTCGTCGACTCCGGGCACGTGCTCGATCACCTGATCTCGGATGACCTCGACCGCGCGGCGTACTCGCTGCGGGTCGGTCCAGAAATGCGGGTCGGGCTGTCCGGCCGTCGCACCGGAACCGAAGGCGATCGGGTCGATCTCCTCGCCGACGTACACCGTCGCCACTCCGGCGTCGGCGGCGGCGTCGACATTGCGGAGCACGCCCTCTTCCAGGCCGAGTCCATTGGCGACGATCAAGCCGGCCTGCTCGAGCCCGGCGGCCTGCTGCGCCGACACCGCGAACGAATGCGGGTCGCCCGCGCGCGGCATGAGAACGGTCACCGGGGCCCCGTCACCGACGATCACCTGGGTGATGTCGCCGAGGATGTCGGTCGTGACCACGACACCGCCGCGCTCGGAACCGGAATCGGCACATCCGGTCAGGGCAATCATCGCCGCGAGCAAGGCGACGGTCAGGCGGGCGAGCAGGGTCATCGGCCGGTCTCCACCATCAGGTCCGGTGCGATATCGAGGGTGAAAGTCCGTGCGATACGCAGGTTGTCGTTGTAATCGATCTCGTGCACGACCCGGGCGGCCGGATCGTTGACGTAGGCGCGGTTGCTGTCCACCACGATCACCGGCGCGGGCGCGCCGGGCGCGAGCGGCGCGGCGAGCACGGTCGTGCGTGCGATCTCGGCGCCGCTCACCGGGTCGTAGCCGTGCAGGACGCCGTCGGCGGTGAGCACCATGATCGGGGTGCCTGCTCCCGCGGTATTGGTCGCGACCACCGGTCCTGTGCTGATGCGCGACCACCGCCGGCTGCTCACCTCGAGGACCGCGACGGCGTCCGGGCCCGAGCGCGTCACCAGCGTGGTGCTGCCGGGGCGATGGAAGAACGCGTCGGCGGGCTCGCCCATGCCGTCGGAGATCTTCGTGGCCGTGAACCGCGAATCCTGTTCTGCCACCAGGACTGCGCCGTCGGCACAACCGATCACCACACCCCGGCGGGTGAGGGCCTGGCCGCGCGGATTCGGGCACGGCGTGTCCAGCGCGGTCACCTCGGCACCGTCACGCGAGCGCACCTCGATCCGGCCCGACGACGCAACGACCAGCCGTCCTGCGTACGGCACACCGATCGCGCCCGCCAGCGCGTCGAGTTCGCGCACGGATCCCTCATCCAAAGCCGTGCGATCCACGACGGTGGTCCCGGCGTCGCCGATCACCGTGGCCACGGATTTATCGCTGTAGGCGCCGGTTACCGCAGCCGCGCCGAGCTGGCCGAGCTCGCGCGCGGCGGCGCGGTAGTAGTGCACATGATCGCCGTGGTCGACCATCCAGCTCCCGCTGTCGACCACCCGCGTCGAGCCCTGGGCCGACAGATAGGCGTAGCGGCCGTCGCCGGCGATCGCGCTGACGCCGTCGACCGATCCGAGCTCGGTCACCTCCTCGGTGATCAGATCGACCACCCGCACCGCACCGGAACCCCGGTCTGCGACAACGAGTCTCGGCTGTGCCTCGGCCGTCTCCTCGGCGCCGGCAACGTAGCCGTGTGGCGTCGGCTCGGCGGGCGCCGACTCGGTGCCCGCACCGCATCCGACCAGCGGGAAGGCCAGCGCCAGCGCCGCGGCCACCGTCACCGGCGTGGTGGCGGCACGCAGCGTCACCCACTCCCGCAGGCGCGATACCAGGGCCGACACGAAGAACAGCCCCACCGCGGTCCCGGCAATGGTCGCGCCCGCCGCTGTCCCGGCATGCCAGGAGATCAGTAGCCCGATGACGGTCGAGGCCGACCCGAACACCGCCGCGAGCACCATCACCGCCGGAATCCGGTGGGCGAAGAACAAAGCCGCGGCCGGGGGCGCGATGAGCAGGCCGAACACCAGCAGCGTCCCGACGATATGGAAGGAGGCCACGATCGCCAGCGTCAGCAATCCGACCAGCGCGAACTGGGCGCGTCGAGGGGCCAGCCCGAGGGTCTGGGCGATGCGTGGATCGAAGGTGAGCGCCAGGAATGCGCGGTGCCCGAGCACCGTCACCACCAGCGCGATCAGCAAGGCGGCTACCAGGAACAGCAGATCCTGGCGGCTGGTGGCCAAGACATCGCCGAAGAGAAATCCGGTGAGATCCACCGCGAACGACTGCGACCGCGACACGATGATCACACCGAGCGCCAGCATGCCAACGAACAACAGGCCGATCCCGGTGTCGGCCGACATCCGCCGATTGCGGCTCAGCACAGTCACTCCGACGGCCATCGCGGCCGCACTGGCCGCCGCACCCAGCAGCAGATTGCCACCGAGCAGCGAGGCGATCGCCACCCCGGGCAGCATGCCGTGCGCCATCGCGTCACTGAGAAATGCCATGCCGCGCACCACAACCCACGTCCCGGCGACCGCGCACAGGCACGAGACCAGCAATCCACCCCACAGCGCCCGTTGCACGAAAGACACCTCGAACGGGGCGAATAGCCAATCCATGATGCGACACCCTAGAATGGAAACGATTTTCATTACAAGTTAAGTGACGGGAGTCGCATCGTGCAAACACCGGATATCCGGCTGGCCGGAGTCAGCGCGGGCTACCACGGCACCCGGGTGCTGCACGAGGTCTCCGCGACCCTGCCCAGCGGCAAAGTCACCGCATTGCTCGGACCCAACGGCTCGGGCAAGTCGACGCTGCTGGCCGCGCTCGCCGGCGTCGTGCCGCTACTGGCCGGCACCATCACCGGACGCGACGGACTGCAGCCGGCGCTGGTGGTCCAGCAGAGCGCGGTAGCACCTACTCTGCCGATCACCGTCCGGGAGACGGTGACGATGGGTCGCTGGGCCCATCGCAGACCGTGGCGCAGGCTCACCGGCGCCGACCACGCGATCGTCGCCGAGAGCATGGATCGCCTGGCCGTCACCGAGTTGGCCGACCGCAGGCTCGACACCCTCTCCGGCGGTCAGCGTCAGCGCGCGCTGCTGGCCCAGGCGCTCGCCCAGCAGTCCCGGCTACTGCTACTCGACGAACCGACGACCGGACTCGACACCGAGGCTCGCGACCAGATCAGCCGCGCGATCGCCGACGCGAGTGCCGCGGGCGTGACCGTGGTGCACGCGACGCACGACCTGGACGACGCCCTCCGCGCCGACCACTGCGTTCACCTGCGCGATGGGCGCGTGGTGAGCGAAGGCGATCCGCGCACCGCGCTGCTGGCGCATTCGCGCTGATCAGCGCATTTCCCACCGATGACGACGGCATCAATTTCATACCGGCCTGTATGTGGGGTTTACTGAGACGCCAAGTCTCAGTAAATTGGAGATAGCGAGACCTACACCACACGCACGAGGAGACTCCGATGACGCCGTCGACTGTGCCGCTCACCCAGGATGTCGGTAAGGACTACCGGGACGCCCTGCACACGCTGTCGGAAGGGTCGGTCAACCGGCGCTTCGACCCGTACCTGGACATCGACTGGGATTCGCCGGAACTGGCCCTGGACCCGAAGGACCCGCGCTGGGTCCTCTCGCCCGAGATCGATCCGCTCGGCGCCACCGAGTGGTACCGGAACCAGCCGCTGGACCGGCAGATCGAGATCGGCAAATGGCGAGTCGCCAATTCCATCAAGGTCGGCGCCGCGTTCGAGACGATCCTGATCCGCGGAATGATGCAGTACATCATGAAGCTGCCCAACGGGTCGCCGGAGTTCCGCTACTGCTTGCACGAGATGACCGAAGAGTGCAACCACATCCAGATGTTCCAGGAGCTGGTCAACCGGATCGGCGTGGATGTGCCGGGCATGCGGCCGATCTTCCGGGCGCTCTCGCCGTTCATCGGTGTGGCCGGCGGGTACGCCCATGTCGTGCTGTTCATCGGCATCCTCGGCGGTGAGGAACCGATCGACCACTTCCAGAAGGCGCTGATCCGCGACGGCGGGAACATGCCGCCGATGGTGTTGCGCACCATGGAGATCCACATCGCCGAGGAGGCCAGGCACATCTCCTTCGCCGGCGAATTCCTCAAGGCGCACATCGCGAAGATGAACCCGGTCAGCACGCAGGTCTGCGCGATTGCGTTCCCGCTGGCCATGCGCTGGCTCGCAGGCGAGATCATCGCGCCGCCGCGCTCGTTCGCGAAGCAGTTCGACATTCCGCGCGAAGTGATCAAGGAAGCGTTCTGGCGCAGCCCGCAGTCACGCAAGATCCTGTCCGGATACTTCGGTGATATGCGTGCGCTGGCCGACGAGATCGGGCTGATGAACCCGGTCACGCGGCGGTTGTGGAACGCACTCGGCATCGGCGGCGACTACTCGCGCTACCGCAGCGAACCCGATCGCCGGGTCCGGCGCGCGGCCTGAGTGCTCACCCCGCGGCCGCACCGGTGAAATCGCGCAGGATCGAGGCCAATTCACGGTCGGGGTCCACGTGGATGCCGCTGGTGCGCGCCGCGCCGTCGAGGACGAACCAGGTGATGGTCGCCAGCTCGTCGACGACCTGAACCCTGGTCCGCTCCGGCGCCGGGTCGGCCACCCAGGTGGACAGCACGCCCTCGACCATGGTCACCACCGCGAACGGCACCGAGTCGAAGGGGCTGGAATCGGTGCCCATCAGCTGGGCGACCGAGGAGATCAGCTCCGTGCCGCGGGCGGCGATCCGCAGTTTCAGGCTCGCGACGGCGTCGACGGTGTCCTCACCCTCGACGGCCGGGCCGGTCCGGGCGAACTCGGTCAGCCGTGGATGATCCGACATCCAGTCCGCGACGGCGCGGATGGTGCGGGTGAGGATCTCGCGCACCGAGCCGGTGGACATGTCGAGTTGTTCGTCGAGCTGGGCGGCGAAATCGTCGATCAGATAGGACCGGATCCGCCGGTCCAGCTCCTCGCGACCGCTGAACTGGCGATACACCACCGACTTGGCCACCCCGGCCCGCTTGGCGATGCGATGCACCGGGATATCGGCCCCGGCGGGGCTTTCCTCGAGCAGCTCGACCGCGGCCCGCAGGATCGTCAGCTGACGCTCGCTGTTGTGCCGCTCCCAGCGAGCCTCGTACCCACTGACCGCCCCCGGCATCCGCGGTTGTGGCGACACCACCGACATGCCAGGCAGTGTACCGAGTGCGCTTGCGGCCGCGTGGGGATGCGGGCGACGGCGGCCGGGCAGCGGAGCCGAAAATGATTGTGGCCCGGAACCTCGAAGGTTCCGGGCCACTGTTGTAGCGGGGACAGGATTTGAACCTGCGACCTCTGGGTTATGAGCCCAGCGAGCTACCGAGCTGCTCCACCCCGCGTCGGTAAAGACCAGCTTACACACCTGTGGCGCGAGAGCGTAATCGCCTGTGCGGCGGGGGTATTTCGCGGGGTCAGCATGGTGGAAGGGACAGGGATCAGGCCGTCGGGGCGACCGCGCCGAGGACGCCCGGTTGTCGGCGGAGTGCCATACGAGCGCGCTGCGGCCCGGCGGGCATGGTTGCGGGCCGGCGCGGCGATGGTCGCGGGTCAGCGCGGCGGCGGGCATCGCCGCGGGCCGGTGCCGTGGCTCGGCGTCGTAACGGCGGACGGCAGGTGTCAGCGCGCGTCGGGCGGCCGTGTAGGCATTGGAAAGCCGCCTGGCGAGGCACCGAGACGGGCTGTCGATGCCGGATCGCAACGCGGCCCCGGCGAATTGCCGTGGGCCCGAAGCAGACATACAGCGCGTCATCCGATCATCATTCGCATTTGTCTGTGAGACTCGCCGAAATCAAGGCGCACACCGACGCGGGTGCGCGGCAATTCGTCATATCTTGGCACTGCTGGATGCTTGCCGGTTCTCGATCGGCGTGTCGCCGGCGCACACGAAGCTGGTCGGAGCGGCCGGGAGCTCGCTGCGGACGGGGTCCGACACAGCAAAAGAACCGGCCCGGAGGCTGGTGCCTCCGGGCCGGTTCTGTAGTAGCGGGGACAGGATTTGAACCTGCGACCTCTGGGTTATGAGCCCAGCGAGCTACCGAGCTGCTCCACCCCGCGTCGGTGAACACAACATTACACACGGGTTCGCGGCGATGGCAAACCGGCAGGTCGGCGGCCGTTTCCGGGATCTTCGAATCGCCTCGGACGGCTTCTCGACGTCCACGCAACCGACCGCGGGCGAGCGTGCAGCGACGCCTCCGGCGCACTCACCGATGCCCCGAGCCGGCGGCCACCCCGTCGCCGCATCGGCGCGCCCATCGACCCTCGATGTGCGATTGCCGGTCGGTAGCGAGGGCCGGAAACCGCTCATTCGTGTGACCCGGGCAACGATATCCAAGTGATCCCGAACACATAACGGTGTTATCACAATCGCCTTTGGGTACGGGCGAAACCGGTTTCTCACCAGCGAATACGTTCTAATGCTAGCGATTCACGTGGATTCACCGGCAATAAATTGGAAGTTATCAAGACGTGATCGAACGAGATTTGTTCGTTACCGTCGTTGCCACGGCCCGGATCAAACCGAGATGGGCTAGAACCCGAACCGACGAACACCGGAGACCCTGTCCCACGGTTCGGAGTACCCCGACATCACACCTGGGGACAGGGGCCGACGGAGAACATCCGCCGCGCTGGTGGGCACAGGGAGGGAAACCACATGACTAAGAACCGGAAGTTCAGCACCCGCGCCCTCGGCCTGACCGCCATTGCTGGGGCTCTCGTTGCCGTCCCGTTCGGTCTTTCCACCGCCACCGCTTCGGCCTACTCGGGCAACTGGGACGCTGTCGCGGCCTGCGAGAGCGGCGGCGACTGGTCCATCAACACCGGTAACGGCTACTACGGCGGCCTGCAGTTCTCGCAGAGCACCTGGGAGGCCAACGGTGGCACCGGCTACGCGCACAACGCGAGCCGCGAAGAGCAGATCCGCGTGGCCGAGAACGTGCTGGCCACTCAGGGCCCCGGCGCCTGGCCGGTGTGCGGCGCCTACCTCTGAGTCCCGTAGGCGTCTGACGCCCGACTCAGCAGCGCGAACGAAACGGCGCTGTCATCCAGTGGATGACAGCGCCGTTTCTGCGTTTCGCCCCCGCCTGTTGCCGCTCACCGACGGCAGTAGGTCAGACCAGGGCCGCTGCTCGAACCGCGGGTCCCGGGCCTTACCTGCGGCGGCGACAAACGAACGAGGGCGCAGGGTCTAACCCCGCGCCCTCGCTCCTGAGCTCACTGGATCAGCGTCCGGCGTCCTGATAGGCCTTCACCGCGGCCTCCAGCTCGTCGAGCGCCTTACCGAAGTCGGCGAAGTTGCCGGTCCGCATCGCGGTGCGCACGGCCTCGATCTTGCGATCCAGCTCCGCGGCCGCAGCGTCCTTGGCTCCCGAGGAACCGGCCGGCGGCGGAGTCGCTCCCTCGGCCGGCGGCGGCTGCGAGCCGTTCTCCTCGGGCGGCGGCGCCGAACCCTCGACCGGCGGTGCCGTGCCCGGCTGCGGCCGGATCGCGGGATCACCGCCCGGCGGCGTCGCCAAGGCACCCGCACCGGGCAGCACCTGGTTCAGCGCCTCGGCCAGGGTCGAGGCATAGCCGACCTTCACACTGCCCGCCTGGTCGCGGTAGCTGACCAGCACTCGCAGCAGCTGCGGGAAGGTGGCGGTGTTCGGGCCGGTATTGCGCTCGTTGTAGAACGGCTCGACATAGAGGATGCCGCCATCGGCGACCGGCAAGGTCAGCAGGTTGCCGTATCTGATCTTGTTCGAGTTCGACAGCAGCGTCTTCTCCTGGGAGACCTGCGGCGCCGTCGTCATCGTGTTCTGCGTCTGCTGCGGACCCTGGGTCTGGGTGTCGGTCGGCAATTGCAGGATGCGGAACTTGCCGTAACCCGCCGGGTCCGAGCGCACCGAGATGTAGGCCGACAGGAACTGCCGGTTGTAGCCGACCATCGCGCTGGTCAGGTTGAACACCGGCTTACCGGTCTCCGGGTCGCCGAGCAGCACGTAGTACGGCGGCTGGCTGGCCGTCACGCCCTCCACGGTCGGGTCGGCGGGCACCGACCAGAACGCGTTGTTGGTGAAGAACTCACGCGGATCGTCGACGTGGTATTTGGTCAGCATCTCCCGCTGCACCTTGAACAGGTCCTCCGGGTAGCGGAAGTGCTCGCGCAGCTCGGGGCTGACCTCGCTGGCCGGCTTCACCGCGTCCGGGAACACCCCGCGCCAGGCCTTCAGCACCGGGTCGGAGGAGTCCACCTCGTAGAGAGTGACCGTGCCGTCGTAGGCATCGACGGTCGCCTTCACCGAGTTGCGGATGTAGCTGACCTCCTTACGCGGCAGCAAGCGGCCGGTCTTGCGGTCGATGCTGTCCTCTACCGCGCCTTCCAGCGAGGAGATCTGCGCGTAGGGGTAGTTGTCCAGCGTGGTGTAGGCGTCCACGATCCAGACGATGCGCCCGTCCACCACTGCCGGGTAGGTGTTGCCGTCGGTGGTCAGCCACGGCGCGACCTTCTGCACCCGCTCGCGCGGATCGCGGTTGTAGATGATCTTGGACTCGTCGCCGATGGCCGAGGAGAACAGGATGTTGCGCTCGGCGTACTTGGCGGCGAAAGCCAGGCGGTTGAACCAGTTGCCGATCGGCACGCCACCGGCACCGTCGTAGGTGAAGCGGGCGTTGTCGGTGTCGTACTCGCGGGGCGTCTGGCCCTCGGTGGCGCCGACGATCGCGTAGTCCGGGTTCGACTGGGAGATCAGCTCGCCGTAGTAGATGCGCGGCTGATCGACCTTGATGCGCTGGTCTTCCTTCTTCGTGGACAGATCGCTGACCATGAAGATCGGGTAACCGGAATCGCTGCTGCCGCCTGCGGCGTTCGGATCATCGGACTGCGGCCGGTTGACGCGGTTGGCGGGCGCGGCGACGAAACCGTTGCCGTGGGTGTAGACGGTGTGCTTGTTGATCCAATCGGTCTGGTTGCCGGTCAGCGAGGACGGCGACAGCTCGCGGGCGCCGACGATGAAGTCCTGGACCTCACCGTTGATGGTGTAGCGGTCGATATCCAGCGATTCCGGGAAGCCGTAGAAGTTCTTCAGCTGACGCAGCTGGGTGAACGTGGGCGACAGGATGTTCGGATCGAGCAGCCGCGCGTTGGCGATGGTGGCGTGATCGACCGGGACGCTGGCGGGGTTCTTGCTGCTCTCGCCGGAGTAGGAGACGTAGTCGATCTTGTCGTCGGTGATCCCGTAGGCCTTGCGGGTCGCGGCGATATTGCGCTCGATGTATTCGCTTTCCTTCTCGGCGGCGTTCGGGCGCACCGAGAACTGCTCGACCATCAGCGGCCAGACCGCACCGACCAGCACCGACGACAGCACCAGCAGCGCCGCCGCCATCGCCGGCACCCGCAGATCGCGCAGCACGATGCCGGCGAAGAAGGCGATGGCGCAGATGATCGCGATGGACAGCAGGATCAGCTTGGCAGGCAGCACCGCGTTGATATCGGTGAATGAACCACCGTTGAAGGTCGGTTCCTTGCGGCTGCTCATCAGCAGTTCGTAGCGGTCGAACCAGTAGGCGATGGCCTTGAGCAGGACGAAGGTGCCTGCCAGCGCCGCGAGCTGGATGCGCGCGGCATTGGTGAGCGTGCCCTCGCGCCCGGACAGGCGCAGCCCGCCGAACACGTAGTGAGTGACCAGGTTCGCGAAGAACGCGATGACGATAGCGACGAACAGCCAGTTCAGGATCATCCGGTAGAACGGCAGGTCGAAGGCGTAGAAGCCGACGTCGAGGTTGAACTGCGGGTCGGTCTCACCGAACGAGCCGCCGTGCAGGAACAGCTGCACGGTGACCCAATTCGACTGCGCCACCAGGCCGGAGAGCACACCGAGCAGCACCGGGATACCGATGCCGAACAGCTTCAGCCGGCTCATCACGGTGGTGCGGTAGCGCGCGATCGGATCGTTGGGCCCGGCCGTCGGGACGAAGACCGGCCGGGAGCGGTAGGCCAGCACCAGCGCAGCCCACACCACCAGTCCGACGAACAGCCCCACCACGGCGAAGATCAGGATTCTGGTCCACAGCACCGTGACGTACACGCCACGGAATCCGACCTCGCCGAACCACAGCCAGTTCGTATAGGTGTCGACCAGTCGCGGTCCCACCAGCAGTAGCGCCGCCAGTACGACGGCCGCCACCAGCAGCACACGGCTGCGGCGGGACAACGAAGGTAAGCCCGAGGGGGGCCGCATGCCCACGATGCCACTCTCCAGGGTCCGGCGGCGCCAACGTCTGCACGCCGCAGTCCGATGTTCGATTGGTCCATTTCGGACCGTTGGCGCCCACTCTACGGAAATCGGACACCGCACAGGCGGGAGGGCGGGAACGCGGCCGCCGCTGCGCACGCCGAAGGCAAGCAGCGGCGGCGGAAACGCGAGACATCCGGGGGCCGCGAACATGCGACGCCGAAGGCGGCGCAAAATAAACACAGTGAGCGCTGATCTGCATGCTGAGATGGTCCTGGCCCGGTCTGTCCGGGAGGTCGCCGAGTTCGTCGATGCCGAAGGGTGGGGGCGGCCGCCGCAGATGTTCGCGCTGGTCCCGACCGCCGATCTGGTGGCGGCCGAGCCGGGTCTCGCGGATCAGGTCGATGCCGGCGATGAGCTGACTCCGATTGCGCAGGAGCCGTTTCCCGAGGATGTGACCGGTGGTTCGCGGGCGCTGGAGGAGATGCTCGCGACGACGAGCTGGCCGCCCGCGGTCGCCGGGTGCGTGCTGGTGCAGGAGATCGTGGTGTTGCCGCCGACAGCGGAGAGCACCCTCGACGATGCGTTGACGCCGCTGCTCGCCGATGACGACGCCGCCGATGCCGCCGGACGCGCGGCAGCTCATGCGCATCCGGAGCGCCGTGAGGCGCGCCTGTTCGCCGCTGCGCTGCGCGAGGGCAGCACGCTGTGTCTGCTCCAGGTCCGTCCCGATGACGAGGCCGACGAGTTCGCCGACCTCGAGCTGCGGACCTACCCGAACCTGGCGTCGAACGTGGTCGAGGCCCTGCAGCACACGCTGGATTGAGCCCGGCCCGCGGTGATTATCCGCAGGTCACGGCCTCGCGACCGGCGCTGAGATCCTCCAGCGACTGCACCGCGCCCGCCAGGTTTTCGACCTTGACCAGGCGCAGGCCGTCGGGCGTGCGCTGCCGCGCCTCGTTGCAGTTGGCGGCCGGCACCAGGAAGGTTTCGGCGCCCGCCTCGCGCGCGGCCATCATCTTGTACTGGATGCCGCCGATCGGGCCGACCTTGCCGTCCTGGTCGATGGATCCGGTGCCTGCGACGAAGTTGCCGCCGTCGAGTTCACCCGGGGTGAGCTTGTCGATCAGCGCCAGGCTGAACATCAGGCCCGCCGAGGGTCCGCCGATATCGGCGAGGTTGAAGGTGACCTCCATGGGCGGGCGGGCGCCCTCACCCGGGGTGACGCCGAGGTAGCCCTTGCTCGGGTCGTCCTC
Source organism: Nocardia cyriacigeorgica GUH-2 (assembly GCF_000284035.1). NCBI lineage: Bacteria > Bacillati > Actinomycetota > Actinomycetes > Mycobacteriales > Nocardiaceae > Nocardia > Nocardia cyriacigeorgica. The sequence goes on from NC_016887.1 coordinate 4,681,005, forward strand.
GCGGGCGCCGAGGGTCACCTCGACGGTCTGCTCGGCGTTGTCGCGGCGGATCACCATGGTGATCTTGCTGCCCGGCGGCAGTTTCCCGATCGCGTCGACGACGTCCTTGGGCTCGTTCATCGGAACGCCGTTGATGCTGACGATCTGGTCGCCCTCTTCCAGCACTGCCTTGGCCGGGCCGTTGTCGGCGACGGTGCGCGCGAGCACCACGGTGGGCAGGCCGAGGAAGTTCATCGCCGCCACCTCGGCATTGCTCTCGGAGTCCTTGAAGTCCTGCTGATTGGACTTGTCGATCTCCTCCCGCGACACCCCGGGCGGATAGACCTCCGAGCGCGGGACCAGGCCGTGTTCGCCGCTGACCCAGAAGCCGATGGCCTCGAAGATGTTGAGCCCGTCGCGCACCGAGACGGTGGTCATATTGAGATTGCCGGTGGTCGGATCCACCTCGACACCGGTGACGTCGACGACCTGTTTGCCGTCCACTTCGCCCAGTGTGTTGAACGTGGGCCCCGGGCCGAGCGCGACGAAGGGCACGTTGAACCAGCTCCCCGCGACGCCCAGCACGAGTACCGGGATCAGCGCGACGAGCAGAGTGATGATCCGACGATTCACGCGGCCAACAGTAGCGAGCGGCGCGCTCGCGCGGCGGAACCGGCGGAGGTTTCGCGGTTCGCGGTGCCGTCGGCCACCGCCGTGAGCCCGTTCACCCACGAGTGCGATTTCGCGGCGCGCGAACATCGTCGCCGGTCCGCGCCGCGTAACGTAATGGGTATGAGTGACCATCCGTTCGGATTCTCGAACCGCGACGACGACGATGACCGCAAACGAGGCGAGCAGCCGAGCGGTTCCGGCGCGGGCGACCCGTTCGGCTTCGGCATGGCCGGGTCCGGGGCCGGCGGATTCGACCCGGCGCAGCTGGGCCAGATGCTGACCTCGCTGGGCCAGATGCTCAGCGGCATGGGGCAGGGCATGGCTGCCCCCGGCGGCCAGAGCGGCCCGGTCAATTACGAGGTGGCCAAGCGGCTGGCCCGCCAGCAGCTCGGCGCGAGCGTCACCCCGGTCTCGGCGGGCGCCGCGAGCGCCGTCGCCGACGCCGCGCATCTGGCCGAAGTGTGGCTCGACGGCGCGACGACGCTGCCTGCGGGCGCGACGAAGACGGCCGCGTGGACGGCCAACGACTGGATCGAGGAAACCCTGCCCACCTGGCAGCGGCTGTGCGATCCGGTGGCCCAGCAGATCTCCGGCATGTGGACGGCGAACCTGCCCGAGGAGGCCAAGCAGTTCGCGGCGCCGATGATGGGCATGCTCGGCCAGATGGGCGGGCTGGCGTTCGGTTCGCAGCTCGGCCAAGCCCTCGGTCAGCTGGCCAAGGAGGTGCTGACCTCCACCGATATCGGGCTGCCGCTGGGTCCCGCGGGCACCGCGGCCCTGCTGCCCGCCGCCATCTCCGAATTCAGCGCCGGGCTGGAGCAGCCCGAGAGCGAGATCATGGTCTTCCTGGCCGCCCGGGAGGCCGCCCACCAGCGGCTGTTCGGACACGTGCCGTGGCTGCGTCAGCAGGTGCTCGGCGCGGTCGAGGACTACGCGCGGGGCATCAAGATGGACTTCTCCGCCCTGGAGGAGGCCGCGCAGAACATCGATCCGATGTCGCTGACCGATCCGAGCAAGCTCGAGGAGATCCTGTCGCAGGGCACCTTCGAACCGCAGACCACGCCGGAGCAGAAGCAGGCGCTGGAGCGGCTGGAGACGCTGCTGGCCCTGATCGAGGGGTGGGTGCAGGTCGTGGTGGCCGAGGCCGTCGGCGAGCGCCTGCCCGGTGCGGGCGCGCTGGCCGAGACGCTGCGTCGCCGCCGGGCCACCGGCGGTCCGGCCGAGCAGACCTTCGCCACGCTGGTCGGCCTGGAGCTGCGCCCGCGCAAGCTGCGCGAAGCCGCGGCTCTGTGGCAGCGACTGACCACCGATGCGGGCATGGAGAAGCGCGACGGCGTGTGGGCGCATCCGGACCTGCTGCCCGACGCCAGTGACCTCGACTCCCCCGCCGGGTTCATCGACTCGGTGATCGGCGGCGGCGCCAACGCCTTCGACGATCCGCTGGCCCAGCTGGCCGAGACCGAGGCGCGCGAGCGCGACGAGCGGAAGAAGTCGGGCGAATCGGGTGAGGCGCCCGGCGAGCAAGGCGAGACTTCGTCTTGATCGCGGCCGCAAGCAGGCGCCTGTCGGAGCGGTGCGGGCCTGTGGATAACTCGCTATTTCGGGCCGGTTCCGCTGCGGGCCGCTGCGCATACTGCTGGCCATGACATCCCTGTGCCTGCGCGGACCGATGCTGCATCCGCGCCTGCTGGTCCTGACTCGGCCGTCCGGGGTGATCCAGCTCGGCTGGGATCCGGAGTCGGCGCGGCAATTGGCGATTCCCGGCGTCGCCGCCGACACCCTGCGGCAATTCCTCGACCTGCTCGACGGCCTGCGCACGCGTCCGCAGATCCTCTGGCGCGCCACCGAACTCGGCCTCACCGCCCAACACGCGAGCGAGCTGCTGGCCACCCTCGATGACGCCGGCCTGCTCGTCTACCCCGACACGCCGGCCGGGCGGGTGCGGCGGGTCCGGGTGCACGGGCTGGGCCCGCTGTCGGATGCGCTCACCGCGGGTCTGCGCCGGTTCGGGCTGCGACCGGAGCGTTCGCGCGGCGGCAGGCTCGATCTCCGGCTGCGGCCGGATCTGGTGCTGCTGACCGATTCGCTGATGCCCGACCCGCGGCTTACCGCCCAGTTGCTGCGCGCGCGGATCCCGCACCTGCCGGTGCACATGCGTGACGGTGTCGGTGTGGTGGGACCGCTGGTGCTGCCCGGCGAGACCGGCTGCCTGCGCTGCGCGGATCTGGTGCGCGCCGATTACGACCCGGACTGGCCGCGGGTCGCGGCGCAACTGCTCGGCCGGGTCGGCCACGGTTCCCGGCCCGGCATCGAGGCCACCGCCGCCTTGGCGTTGCGTGAACTGGAGTCGATCATCGCGTGTTCGGTCCGCGAGCGCCCGGCGGTTCTTCACGCCCAGCTGGAGCTCGACCCGGGGACGTACCGGCTCCGGATCCGGCATCGAGCGCCGCACGAACGGTGCCTATGCCGCCGCCTTACCGCCGATTCCGAGGCGCAAATGTGACGGGTACCACTCCATGGTGCGGATTCTCACCGCATTTCGATGGCACAGCGGCGGCTCGGTCCGCCATGATGGGTACGTGTCCGAGATCGTGCGCCGCAGCTCCTCCCGCAACGCTAAGTTAGCCAAGATTCCCCTCGGGATCGCCGGACGAGCCGCTGTCGGTTTCGGCAAGAAGCTGGCCGGGGGCGATAAGGGCGAGATCAACGCCCAGCTGAACCAGAAGGCCGCCGAACAGCTGTTCACCGTCCTCGGTGAGCTCAAGGGCGGTGCGATGAAGTTCGGTCAGGCGCTCAGCGTGATGGAGGCCGCGGTTCCCGAGGAGTTCGGCGAGCACTACCGCGAGGCACTGACCAAGCTGCAGGCCGCCGCCCCGCCAATGCCCATCGAGACCGTGCACCGCGTCCTCGATCAGCAGCTCGGCACGCAATGGCGCACCCGCTTCCAGTCCTTCGACGACGCCCCGGCCGCCTCCGCCAGCATCGGCCAGGTGCACCGCGCGGTGTGGTCGGACGGGCGCGCGGTGGCGGTGAAGGTGCAGTACCCCGGCGCCGACGAGGCGTTGCGCGCGGATCTGAAAACGCTGTCGCGGATGACCGGGCTCATCTCCTCGGTCATCCCCGGCGCCGATGTGAAGCCGATTCTCGCCGAGATCACCGAACGCACCGAGGAAGAACTCGACTACCGCAACGAGGCCAACAATCAGCGGGCCTTCGCCAAGGCCTATGACGGGCATCCGGAGTTCGTGGTGCCGAAGGTGGTGGCCAGCGCGCCGAAGGTGATCGTCACCGAATGGCTGGACGGCACAGCGGTTTCCGCCATCATCGCCGCCGGCAATGCCGATCCCGAGGGCACCCGCGAACTGCGCAACCGGGTCGCCACGCTGATGGGCCGGTTCCATTTCTCCGCACCGGAGATGGCCGGGCTGCTGCATGCCGACCCGCATCCGGGCAATTTCATGATGACCCCCGAGAACAAGCTGGCCGTCATCGATTTCGGTGCGTGTGCCCCGCTGCCCAACGGTTTCCCCGAGCTGCTCGGCCGGATCCTGGCACTGGCGGTCGACGAGAACTTCGAGGAACTCACCGCGCTGCTGCACGAGAACGGCTGGGTGATTCCGGGTCGCGTGATCACCCATCAGGAGATCGCGGACTACCTGCGGCCCTTCACCGATCCGATCAAGTCCGACTCGTTCCACTTCACCCGCAAGTGGATGCAGCGGGTGGCCGGGCGGGCCTCGGATTTCAACAGCCCGGAGATGAAGACCGCCCGCGCCCTCATGCTGCCGGCCGAGCACGTGATGATCTTCCGGGTACTGGCCGGTTCCATCGGTATCTGCGCTCAGCTCGATGCCGAGGTGCCGTTCATGCAGCTGGCCGCGACCTGGATGCCCGGATTCCGGGAGCAGCGCAACAGCGCCTAGCGCCCGGTCGTACTCCGGCGCGCGGCCGGAGTACGACCCTGAGCAGCGCTCAGCCCGCAGGCGGCAACTGGGACGTTTCGTGCACGTTCACCACGACGGCGGTGTCGCCGTAGGGTGCCGAGCCCATCGTCATGCCGTGGTACAGCCGGGCCAGTCCCGCGCGCATCCCGTACTTGGCGCGCAGGCCCGTGCAGATCTTGTCGAACAATGCTCCCGCGCCGACGAATTCGGCCACCCCCTGATGCTGGCGCGATCCGACCGCCGGCCTGCCGAGCCAGTCGCCGGCCTGCACGATGACGCGCCGGTCGCGGGCCAGATGCTGCATTTCCAGCGAATAGGACGAGATCCGGAAGGCGAGCCTGCCGCGATCGATCGGGATCACCAGGTGCGCGGTGGTATTCCAGCGACCGGACGGATCCGTCCTGGTCACCAGCACGGTGCGCGCATCCCACCAGAGCATGCCGGGATGCCATTCGCTCGGCCACTCGGCCTGGGCGGGCGGGCGCTGCCCGGCGTAGGGAGCCGGTGCATTCGGATGGGCGGGCATGGTGGCGTGGCCGGTTGGCGCGATGGTGGAAACGGACTGGCCGAGAGCGTGATTCATGCGTCGAAACCTCCGGGACAAGGGTCGTGATTCTGCACCCCGCAGAGCGGAAAACCTGAAACTCAAGGCATAGATTTCATATAGCAACGAACCGAGATGTTCGCAAGGTGCTTTCGCCCGCAGACGCGAAATCCCTACTCCCCCAACATAAGGCAACCGCCCAGCCGGATCGGCTGGGCGGTTGGTCGTTCGGTGGTCCGCGGCCCGGCCGGCGCAGTGCCGGTGTCCGGGCCGCGGACCCGCCGCGCTGCCTGCGCGGCCATCAGACGCATGTCGCGACCTTGCGGGGACGGCCACGGGGCCGCTTGCGAGCGATCACGACACCCTGGTCGAAGATCTCCCCGCCCCACACGCCCCACGGCTCACGGCGATCGATGGCAGCGCTCAGGCAGCCCTTACGGATCGGGCAGGACGCGCACAGCGCCTTCGCCTGCTCCAACTGGACCGGGCTCTCGGCGAACCACAGGTCGGGGTCGCCTGCCCGGCACGGCAGGGTGGTGGTGACCTCCTGGTCACGGGGAGCGGTTGCCACGGTTCGGCATGTCACGTCAGCAGTGGCCGTCGGCCAGCTCTCTGCGGTGAACACGTCGTTCTCCTTCAGCTCGTTTGCAGCGGTTCGGTGTCGTTGATTCCGCGAAACCGGGGCTGCCGGCTGAAGGGCCGGAAAAATCTGGCCACGATTTCGCTTCGTGCGATCCGTGGCCAGGAGGCGGGGAGTTCCCTACCTAGGTCGACATCTGAGTCGAGTCCTGATCACGGACGCTGGGTGTGCATTGCGGAGGCGTGCTGCCTGCACCGGCTCGTTTCCGGCTTCAGCGGCAAAGGCGCCGGCGACTGCGGGTGCAGCGGCCGGGTGCCAGCCCACGCTGGGCTTGTCCTGCGGATCGATGAGAATCGGGGTGGGCGCGTAGTCCAGATGCGTGCCGAACCCACCGACGCCGGACAGACCGATCCCCTGCATGGCGAGGATCCCCCGGGAGGCAGAAACGGCCGACATGGTCGTGCCGGTACCCATCACGTCGAAAGCGGTGATGCTGTTCATTTCGTCTGCCTCCCTCCTGTACTCGTAATCTGTCTGAACTGTGCGCGCCGGGATGGCCTCCCGTTGCGTGCTACCCACCGTATGCGATCTCGGAAGAACCGACAACCTATTTTTGACCTGCGGTTTTGTGATTCGTTCCGGTGCGCGAGCGCACCAGCGCGATGACGTCGGCGCCGTACTGTTCGATCTTGCGCGCGCCGATGCCCGAAATCGCCGCCAGCGCCGCGTCATCGGTGGGCAGTTGCTCGGCGATGGCGGTGAGCGTGGTGTCGGTGAACACACTGAACTCGCGCAGCCGCTGGGCCTGCGCTTTCTCGGCGCGCCATTCCTGAAGCGCGGCAAGCAGTTCGGCGTCGAGTTCGGCGGGGCACTTGCGGCAGCGGCCCAGCATCGTCGAGTAGGTGCCGATCAACGGTTTCGCGCAGACCCGGCACAGCGGGCGAGTGCCGTCGGCGGCGCGCTGGGTGCTCGGCGCGGCGATGCGGGAGGCCGGGGAATCGTCGGGGACCAGGCCGTTGAGGAAGCGGGAGCGGCGCCGGGTGCGGCGGCCGCCCTCGTTGCGGGCCAGCGCCCAGGACAGCCGCAGATGTTCGCGGGCCCGGGTGACACCGACGTAGAGCAGTCGGCGCTCCTCTTCCAGCCCGGCCTGATCGGCGACCGAGCCGTCGTCGGCGAGCACGTGCGCGATCGGCAGCGTGCCGTCGGAGAGCCCGACCAGGAACGCGGCGTCCCATTCCAGGCCCTTGGCCGCGTGCAACGACGCCAGGGTGACGCCCTGCACCGTCGGTGGGTGCCTGGCCTCGGCGCGCGCGGCCAGCTCACGCAACAGGCCCGGCAGATCGAGCTGCTCGTCGTGGGTGGTGAGTTCCTCGGTGAGTTGCACCAGCGCCACCAGCGACGCCCACTTCTCCCTGGCCTGCGCACCTGCGGGTTCGGTGGCGGTGAGCCCGAGCGGGGCGAGCACCGCGCGCACCAGGGTGACCAGCGCGGCGCCGGTGCGGGCCTGATCGGGAAGATCGTCGCGGGCCGCGGCCTGGCGCAACGCCTGCACCGCTTGGCGGACCTCGGCCCGGGAGAAGAAGCCTTCACCGCCGCGCACCTGGTAGGGAATGCCGCGTTCGGTGAGCGCCTGCTCATATGTTTCCGACTGCGCGTTGATTCGGTAGAGCACCGCGATCTCCGCGGCGGGGGTACCCGCGGCGATCAGTTCGGCGATATCGCGGGCCACGCCCGCCGCCTCGGCGGGGACGTCGTCGTATTCGGTGAAGGTGGGCTCCGGCCCGTCGGGGCGCTGGCCGATCAGCTGCAACCGGGTGCCGGCGATGCGGCCGCGGGCCATGCCGATCACCCGGTTCGCCAGCGACACCACCTGGGGCGTAGAGCGGTAGTCGCGCTCGAGCCGGACGACGGTGGCGTCCGGGAAACGGCGGGAGAAGTCCAGCAGGTGCGCCGTGCTGGCGCCGGTGAAGGAGTAGATGGTCTGGTTGGCGTCGCCGACGACGGTCAGATCGTCGCGTTCGCCCAGCCAGGCGTCGAGCACCCGCTGCTGCAAGGGGGTGACGTCCTGGTATTCGTCGACGACGAAACAGCGGTAGCGACCACGGAATTCGTCGGCCACCGCCGGATAGTCCTCGAGCGCGGCGGCGGTGTGCAGCAGCAGATCGTCGAAGTCGAGCAGCAGGCCGTCCGGGCTGGTCTTGAGCGCTTCGTAGCCGGAGTAGACCTGCGCGATCCGTTGCGCGTCGAACGGGACATCGCGGTGGCGGCGGGCGGCCTCGGCGGGGTAATCCTCGGGCGCGATGAGCGAGGATTTGGCCCATTCGATTTCGCTGAGCAGATCGCGCACGCTCTCGGTGCCCGACGGCAACCCGGCCCGATGCGCGGCCTGGGCCACCACCGGGAACTTGCTGTCGAGCAGCCGCCACGGCACGTCACCGACGACCTGGGGCCAGAAGTAGCGCAGCTGACGCAGCGCCGCCGCGTGGAAGGTGCGCGCCTGGACCTGGTTCGCCTCGCCGCCGAGGCCGAGGGCGCGCAGGCGTCCGCGCAGTTCCCCCGCCGCCCGGGCGGTGAAGGTGACCGCGAGCACCTGGTCGGCCTTGACCTGCCCGGCCGCGACCAGATGCGCGATCCGGTAGGTGATGGTCCTGGTCTTGCCGGTTCCCGCGCCGGCGAGCACGCACACCGGGCCGCGCGGCGCCCGCACGGCGGCGGCCTGCTCGGGGTCGAGGGCGGAGAGGTCGAGTGCGGGCACGCGCTCCATCATGACAGCGCCCACCGACAGCCGGGCGGCTACCGGGGCGGGGTTGTGACCGGCTCGGCACCGGCGTCCGGAACAGGAACGCGGCGCCGGGCGTTGCACGATCCGTGACCGAGCAGACTCCTGACCTGACGATGTACTCGACCACCTGGTGCGGCTACTGCCGCAGGCTGAAGAAGCAGCTGGACGAGGCGGGCATCACCTACGCCGAGATCGATATCGAGGCCGACCCCGCGTCCGCCGAGTTCGTCGGCAGCGTCAACGGCGGCAACCACGTGGTCCCGACGGTGAAGTTCGCCGACGGTTCGACCGCGACCAACCCGACGCTGGCCCAGGTCAAGCAGGCGCTGGCCGCCATCTCCTGAGCACACCGCGCTCAGTCGAGCGCGGCCCAGGACTCCACAATGGTGCGGGCGATCGAGATCGAACCCGGCAGCAGCAACCTGGCGTCCTCCGACCGAGTCGACCAGTCACCGGCCGCCAGGGCGGCACGCACTTCGGCGCGGGTGAACCACTGCGCGTCGGCAATCTCGCCGTCGGAGAAGACCAGCGGCTGGTCCGGGTCGGCCACGGCGCTGAAGCCCAGCATCAGCGAGCGAGGGAACGGCCACGGCTGGCTGCCGAGGTAGTGGATCTCGCTGACGTCGAGGCCGACCTCTTCGCGCATCTCGCGTTCGACGCAGCGCTCCAGCGATTCGCCCGCCTCCACGAAGCCGGCCAGCAGCGAGAACAACGTCTCCGGCCAGCTGTGCTGACGGGCCAGCAGCACCCGCTCGCCGCCGTCGTGGATCAGGACGATCACCGCGGGGTCGATGCGCGGGAACTCCTCGTGCCCGGCCTCGGTGGTGCGCGACCATCCGCCCTTGACCGCGATGGTTGTCGTGCCGTCGGCGGCATGGAACGCGGCCTTGTCGTGCCAGTTCAGCAGGGCCAGTGCGGTGGACAGCAGTCCTGCGGTGAAATCGTCGACGGTGGCGGCCATGGCGCGCAGGTCCAGCAGCGAGCCGGTGAGTTCGTGGTCGCGGACCGCCCACAGGTGCACGCCGTCGGCGACGCCGAGGAACACCGCGGCCGGATCCGGTTCGGCGGCCAGGTCGACGGCCTGATCGAAGACCAGTACGCCGTCGTCGAAACGCACCTGGCCGCGCCGGTTGATCCGCAGCAGCTTCGCGGTGGACCAGCCCTCCTTCAACGCCTGCGGGTCGGCGCGCACCTCCTCGGCCCGGTCGACGACGGAACGGGACAGCAGCGGAACGCTGTTGAGCTGGAATGCCACAAGCCGAGCTTAGTGCAGCTGCGGCGGGCCGGATCAGCGCCCGGCGCGGCGCAGATACAGCAGCTTGTCGCCGTGGTCGAGGGCGTCGACCTCCGGCTCGCCGACCCGGATCAGCTCGCCTGCGCGCACCACGCCGAGCACGATATCGCTGAGGTGGCGGGGCGAGCCGCCGACCTCACCGGGCTCGACCTCGCGTTCGGCCACCGCGAAGCCCTGCTCCGGAGTCAGCAGATCCTCGATCATCTCCACCACGGTGGGTTTGGTGGTCGCGATGCCGAGCAACCGGCCCGCGGTCTCGGAGGACACCACCACCGAATCGGCGCCGGACTGGCGCAGCAGGTGAGTGTTCTCGGCCTCGCGGATGGAGGCCACGATCTTGGCGCTCTTGGTGAGTTCGCGGGCGGTCAGCGTCACCAGCACGGCGGTGTCGTCGCGGTTGGTGGCGACCACGATGGAGGAGGCGTTCTGCACACCGGCCAGCCGCAGCACATCCGACTGCGAGGCCGAACCGTGCACGGTGACCAGGCCGGCGTTGGCGGCGGCCTCCAGGGCGACCGAGTCGGTGTCGACGACGACGATCTCACTCGGTGATGCCCCGTCGCCGAGCATGGCGTCGATCGCGGTGCGGCCCTTGGTGCCGTAGCCGATGACGACGGTGTGATTGCGCACGCTGTGCCTCCAACGCTGAATCTTGAATGCCTGGCGGGACCGTTCCGTCAGCACGCTGAGCGTGGTACCGACGAGCACGATGAGGAACAGCACGCGCAGCGGGGTGATGACGATGATGTTGACCAGCCTGGCCTGCGGCGTGACCGGCGAGATATCGCCGTACCCGGTGGTCGACAGCGACACCGTCGCGTAGTACAGCGCGTCCAGGAACGACAGCGGGTTCTCCGAGGCGTCGCGGTACCCGTCGCGCCCGATGAACACCACCAGCGCGGCGCCGAACAGCAGCGCGATCGCGAACAGCACCCGGCGCGTCAGCGAGATCCACGGGCTGGCTTGCGCTTCGGGAATGCGCAGCACACCCACGAGCGCGAAGTCCGGCCGGTCGGTCAACCGCCCCAAGCCGACGCGTGCGCGGTCACCCAGATCATCGAGCAACGCACTCACCGGCCCCTGATTCCCCGGCGCCGATTCCGGCCGATGTCACCGGCTCCGGCATTGTTTCTCCCTCCGGCACAGCACCGGAGCCTACCCCGTCGGCGTACCGGTCGAGCGCCTCGACGCGACGAGGTGGGGCTGTGGCGGCGGCGAGCGCCCGCTTAGAGTGGGCGGCATGGAGGTTTCCGAGTCCACCGCACCCGATACCAGCCGCAAGCCGGCGCTGCTCATGGCCGCGGCGCTGTTCGGGATGGGTGTGCTGCATTTCCTGGTGCCCAAGCCGTTCGATTCGATCGTGCCGCCCAAGTTGCCCGGCCGCGCGCGCAGCTACACCTATGCCTCCGGGATGGCCGAGATCGGCGTGGCCACCGCGCTCGCGGTGCCGCGCACCCGCAGCCTCGGCGGCAAGCTGGCCGCCGCCCTGTTCGTCGCGGTCTTCCCGGCGAACGTGCAGTTCGCGGTGGACTCGCTGAGCAACTCGAAGACCGCGTGGCCGGTGAAGCTGGTCTCGGTGCTGCGGCTGCCGCTGCAGATTCCGATGATCACCACGGCGCTGTCGGTCAGCCGTCGGGCGCCGCGGAGCTGATCAGCTCGGTCAGCTCGTTCGCGCCCGGCAGATCGACCGGGGCGACGGTGCGGCCGCTGCGCACATAGTGGAACGCGGCGCCGATCCGGTCGAGCAGCTCGTCGGGGTCGGCGCCGGTGCGGGCGGCCATCAACCGGGCCCAGGCCAGCCGATAGACGGCCAGCTGCACCGCCACCGCGGGTTCGTCGGCGGCATCGGGTTCGGCGCCGGTCTTCCAGTCCACGACGGTCCAGCGTCCGTCCGGTTCGGCGAAGACCGCGTCCATCCGGCCGCGGATCACCGTGCCCGCGATGGTGGTTTCGAACGGCACTTCCACCTCGATGGGGCTGCGGTGTGCCCAGCGCGAGGACAGGAACGCCTCTTGCATGCGCGCCAGTTCCGCGTCGGCACCGTCGGCGGTGTCGGCGGCGCCGGGTAGTTCGTCCAGGCCGAGCAGCCCTTCGGCGGCGAACCAGCGCTGCACCCAGGCGTGGAAGGCGGTGCCGCGACGGGCCAGCGGGTTCGGTGGATACGGCAGCGGACGACGCAGCCGTGCGGCGAGCCGGGCCGGATCGGCGCGCAACTCGACCAGTGCCGTCGCGGGCAGGCGGCTGGGCAGTTCCACTTCTTCGGCGACGCCGGTGGCGCTGTGGTGTTCGGCGAGCAGGGCTTCCACATCGGCGGCCCAGCCGTCGGGATCGTCCTCGTCGTCGGGGGTGTCCGGGTGGGCCGTCAGTTCCGCCATCGCGGCGCGCACCAGCTGTGCGCCCTCTTCGATCGGCGCGCGGCGGCGGCCAAGGGGATCGCGCGGCCAGTGCGCGGTGGGCGGGTTGTCGGTGAACGGGTTGACCGCGTCGGGTTCCGGCGGATCGTCCCAGCGGTCCACGTCAGCGGCGCCGTGAGCGGGGCTTACGGGGTCTTCGATCGCCTGCTTCAGTTCCAGCAGGAATTCCGAGGGGCCCTTGACCGAGGGACTCGAATCGGACCAGTAGTGGCCCGAAACCAGCAGCATCCGCTCGGTTCTGGTGAGCGCGACGTAGAACAGCCTGCGGTCCTCGTCGAGGCGGCGACGGTCCAGGGCGGCCTTGTGCTCCTTGATGGCGCGGTCCAGATCGGCGCGGTCGTAGAGGTCGGTCAGATCCAGCACCGGGACGCCGTCGGCGCCGTCGTCATCGCGGGCGCGGTCGCCGCGCAAGGAGGTGGGCAGTTCGGCGAGCGCGCCGAGCCAGCTGCCACTGGCCTTGCCCGAGGGGAACACATCTCGCACCACGTGTGGCACGGCGACGATCTCCCATTCCAATCCTTTGGCCGCGTGCACCGTCAGCACCTGCACACGGTCCTTGGCGACCTCCACCTCCCCCGGTTCCAGGCCGTTCTCCACCGATTCGGCGGCGGTCAGGAAGGCGAGTAGTCCGCTGAGCGAGGCGCCGGAGTCACCGGCGTAGCCCGCGACCACCTCCGCGAACGCATCCAGATGTTCGCGACCGGCGCCGGCACCGGACATGGCGCGCCGGGCCTGGGTTTCCACGCCGACGCCGATGGTGCGTTCCACATCGGCCACCAGTTCGGTCAACGGCTGACCGCTGCGTTCGCGCAGGGCGGCCAGTTCGCGACCGAGCGCGACGATGCGCCGGTAGCCGTCGGGCGAATACTGTTCGGCCGGACCGGGATCGGCGATGGCGTCGGCGAGCCCGGCCTGTTCGGCCGGTTCCGGCGCGACCTCGCGCAGGGCGACGGCCAGGGCCGCGCCGTCGCTGATATCGCCGGTCGAGGCGGTGCCGCGGGCGATCGACAGCTCACGCGCCCGGCGCGACAGCGCCGACAGGTCGGCGACGCCGATGCGCCAGCGCGCGCCGGTGAGGATGCGCACCGCCGCGCCACCGGCGCCCGGTTCGGCGATCAACCGCAAGGTGGCGACGACATCGGCGACCTCGGGTGTGGCCAGCAGACCGCCGAGGCCGACGATCTCCACCGGCAGCCCCTGCTCACGCAGCGCTTCGGCGATGGGTGCGGCATCGGCGTTGCGGCGCACCAGCACCGCCGAAGTGGGCGGCTGTTCGCCCGCGTCGTGGCGGGCCTGCCAGTCGGCCGCGATCCGGGTGGCGAACCACTCGCGCTCGGCGGCGACGGTGTCGGTGAGGGCGAAGGCCACCGTGCCGGCTTCGGCGGCGGGTTTGGCGCGCAGCGCGTCGACGGTGACGCCGCCGCCCTCGATCGCCTTGCGGCGCAACGGGTCCGCGACCAGGTTGGCCAGCGCCAGTGCCTCGGGCGGGTTGCGCCAGCTGGTCAACAGCGACAGCGTCGGCGCGGGCACGCCGGGCGCGGCGGGGAAGTCGGTGGCGAAGCGCGGCAGGTTGGCCGCGGAGGCGCCGCGCCAGCCGTAGATGGACTGCATGGGGTCGCCCACCGCCGTCACGGCAGGACGCTCACCGGAGCCGGTGCCGCCGAACAGGGCGGCCAGCAGGATGCGCTGGGCGTGGCCGGTGTCCTGATATTCGTCGAGCAGCACCAGCCGGAACCGGGCGCGTTCGGCGGCGCCGACCTCGGCGTGCTCGTCGGCCAGCCGCGCGGCCAGCGACATCTGCGCACCGAAATCCAAAGCGCCACGCCGCCGCAACGCCTCACTCAACTGACGAACCAGCGGCAGCAACGCCACCCGCTCCCGCTGCACCTTCAGGATCTTCAGCAGCTCCTGGCTCGGCCCGCCGCGCTGGCGCGGACCCGCGGGCAGGGTGTGCACCAGCTTCTCCAGTTCGGTGTGCGCCTCGGCCAATTCCTCCGGCTCCACCAGATGTTCGGCCAGCTGACCCGACAGCGCGAGCACCGCCTCGGTAACAGACACTGGGGTGCGTTCGGTATCCAGATCGCCGTCCCAGGTGCGCACCACCTGATGGGCCAGCTGCCACAACTGGGTTTCGGTGAGCAGCGTCGCCGACGGCTCCACCGGCAGCAGCAGACCGTGTTCGGTCAGCAGCCTGCCCGCATACGAGTGGTAGGTGCTGATCTCCGGTTCGGCGCCGGTCAGCGCGGCCCGCAAGCCGCCGGACGGGTCGAGTTCGCGCAGCAGCGGCGCGCCGGCGAGCCGGGCCAGGCGGGTACGGATGCGGGTGGTCAACTGCTGGGCGGCTTTGCGGGTGAAGGTCAGGCCGAGCACCTCATCGGGCAGCACCAGGCGGTTGGCGACCATCCACACCACACGCGCGGCCATCGTCTCGGTCTTCCCGGCACCCGCGCCTGCCACCACCAGCGTCGGACCGGGCGGTGCGGCGATCACCGCGGCCTGCTCATCGGTCGGTGGGGGCAGGCCGAGGGCCTCGGCGAGCTGCCAGGGCGTGACCCGCGCACTCATTCGTCGGTCACCTGGCGTCCGGTGTCCTGGACCGGGCAGCTGCTCGCGACCGCGCAGTGCCGGCAGCCGTCATTGCGCATGGCGAGGTAGCTGGGGCCCTTGGTGGCGGCCGCGGCGTCGTGGATGGTGCCGCGCCAGATGTGCAGGGCGTCGGTGTCGAGGGGTTTCTGGGTTCGTTGGGTGGCGCCGTCACGGGTGTTCGGTTTGGCGACGTAGACGAGGCGGGCGCCACCGGGTTCGCCGAGGTCGAGCGGGTCGCTGGGGTCGTGGGCGGCTTGCTCCTCGGTGCTGCCAGAGTTGTCGACATCGGTATCAGTCACGTTCGTGCCCGCTGAAGCGTCGCCGGGATCACTTGGCGCACTGCCGGAATCACCGGACAGGGCGTCGAGCGCGCCGAACGCGGCGGCGACCTGGTAGGTGGCCAGCTGGGCGTGATCCTCGGCGGCCTTGACGGAGACGGGATTCTTGCCGGTCTTCACATCGACGATGACGAAGCGGCCCTGGGCGTCGCGTTCGAGGCGGTCGACACGGCCGCGGATGCGCACCGGCGGTTCGTCCTCGGAACGGGCCGGCAGCACACAGTCCACCGGCACCTCGATACCGACCTGGGTGAGTTCGCCGCGGGTGTTGTCCACCCAGGCCAGAAAGGTTTCCAGCATCGCTTCGGTGCGCCGGCGTTCCTGCCGGGAATGCCAGCCCTGATCGGTCTCGACCGACTGCCAGACCGCTTGCAGCGCGGCGCGCACCTGATTGGTGGGCACTTTGCCGGCCAGGGCCTGGACCAGCGTGTGCACGAGATTGCCCTTGACCGCGTGCGGATTGTCGCCGTCGGTGCCGCCGTGCCGTTCCAGCGCCCAGCGCAGCGGGCAGGTGCGCAAGAGTTCGACCGTCGACGGGGAGAGGGCGACGGCGGATTCGTCGTCGTCCCACAGCGGGCGCTCGGTGCTGAGTTCGGCGGTGCCGTACCAGTCGTCGGGGGCGGTGCCGCGCACACCGGCGTCCGCGAGCCGGGCGAGATGCCGAGCAGCGCGGCGCCTGCGCTGCGGGTCGGCCTCGGGATCGCAGACCACCCCGCGCAATTCGGCCACCAGGGAACCCATCACCAGCGAACGGCCCGGATCGGCGATCGGCAGGGCGCCGGGTTCGCCGTCGTCGTCGTGGCCGAGCAGTTCGGCGAGGAACCGCGACGGCACCAGATCCCGGTCGCCGGTCACCGATTCCACCGCGGTGACCAGCAGCGATCGGCGGGCCCGGCTGCACGCCACCAGCAGCAGCCTGCGCTCCTCGGCCAGGATCGGCGCCGCCCGGCTCATCCGTTCGCCGTCGGTGAGCACGCCCGCGGCGACATCGACCAAGTCCTCGGTATGTAACAGCGTTCCGCGCGGCCGCGGATCCGGCCAGATCCCCTCCTGCACCCCCGCGACGGCGACCACGTCCCATTCCCGGCCCGCGGCGGCATGCGCGCTGAGCAGCTCGACGGCCTCGACCGGACTGGTGCGCACCGACGTATCGTGCGGAATCTCCTGATGCAGAAGGTATTCCACGAATCCCTCGATGCCGGCGCGCGGCAGCCGGTCGACGTAGGCCGCGGCGGCGTCGAACAGCGCCACCGCCGCATCCAGATCCCGATCGGCCTGCGCACCGGCGGCCCCACCCCGCTCGGACTGCGCCACCCACCGCCGCTCCAACCGCGACCCGGTCCACAACGCCCACAACACATCCTCGAGCCCACCACCCCGCCGCCGGACCTTCCGCGCCCGATCCAGCGCCGCCAGCGCACGCCGCAACGGAGCGGATTCGACCTCGGTGAGCCCGGCCGGGATTCGTGCGTCGCCGACGCCGAGCAGCAGGTCGCGGAGGACTTCGGCGGAGGACTGTTCGGAGGGTGACGCGCCGTCTCTGCGCGACGTTCCCGGCGGCGGGTCGCCAGGAGACTCGGCGGTCGGATCGCCGGAGATCGGACCGCGACGGGCGATCGTAGCGTCTTCCTGGTCGAATGTCCCTGTAGCAGCGATGCCGGGCGGGTCCGTCGCGGCGCTACCGGACGCGACGTCGTGGCCTGGGTCGTCGGCTGCGGCGTCAGCGGGTGAACGGTCGTCGGCGTCGTCGAACGCATTCGCAATGAGTCCGTATCGATCTTCCTCGCGGTCGAACGGATCGGGATCTACGCCGTACCAGTCGGCGTCGGCCGAGAGGCGAGAAGCCTGTTCGATCGTCCACTCGGGGGTGATGTCGGCGTCCACCGGGTCCGGCGGGAGTAGGTCGGGTGGTTCCAGAGGGTCGGCCGGGGTGAGGAGGTCTGCGTCGGTGGGGTCTGGTGGCGGGGGTAGTTCGTCGGGCTCGGGTCTGGGATCGGCAGGGGCGAAAGGGGTTTCGATGGCCGTTGGCGACGGGCTGTCGCCGTGCCGGGCCGCGCTGCGTTCCAGGCCGATGGCCGTGCGGCGGATGCCGCGGCGTAGGCGGCGCAGGGCGATCTGGTCGGCGGCGCCGAGGGGGCCGGAGAGCAGGTCGAGGGCGTCGTCGGGGGTGAAGAGTGCTTCGTGGCGGTGCGGGGTCGCCGCGGGATCGGTGCTCGCCGCCGCTTCCGAGGCGAGGATCGCGCGTAGCGACGACAGCATCCAGGCCGCACCACGCCGGCGCGCCAAGGGCGTGTCCAGGGCGGGCTGACGCACCGGGACGCCGGCGGCCAGCAGGGCGCGCCGCAGCGGCGGCAGCGACAGCGGCACCGAGCGCACCACCACCGCCATCCGCGACCACGGCACGCCCTCGGTGAGGTGCGCGCGACGCAGATGGTCGGCGATCAGCGCCGCCTCCTTGGCCGGGGTGGCGAGCACTCGGACACGGACGTCGGCGTCGCCTGCGCTGGATCCCTGACCATCCACCTTCGGGCGCTGCGGGGCGCTGCCGGGCAACCGGGCCGCGACCCGGGCCACCGCCAGCCGCACCGCGGGCACCGAGCGATGGTTCTCGCGCAAGACGATGCGGCGGTCGTCCGGCACGTCGAGGTCGAGCAGGAAGCGGGAATCCGCGCCGCGGAAGGCGAACACACCCTGGTCGGGATCACCGGCGACCACGGTGACGGCGGCGCCCGCACTCAGCACCCGTACCAGCATCGCGGCCTGGGGATCCAGATGCTGAGCGTCGTCGACCAGCAGGTACCGCAACCGGTCCCGCTCGGCGGCCAACAGCTCCGTATCGGTGGCCAAGGCGTCCAAGGCCGCCCCGACCAGTTCGGCCGCATTGAGCGCGGGCGCCGACGCCTCCGGTGCCGCCACACCCACCGACCAGCGCAGCAGCATCGCCTGCTCGTACCGCGCCGCGAACCGCCCCGCCGCCACCCATTCGGGCTTGTCCCGCTCCCGGCCGAGCCGAATCAGATCCTCCGGCCCCAAACCCCGCTCGGTGGCCCGCAACATCAGATCGCGCAGCTGATCGGCGAACCCGGCCAGCCCGAGCGCGGGATGCAGCCGCTGCGGCCACAGGTGCGTCGCGCCCTCGGCGATATCGATCAGGTCCCCGCGCAGCATCTCCCGCAGCACCGCATCCTGCTCCGACCCGGTCAGCAACCGCGGCGGCGGATTACCCTGCGCGACGGCGTGGCGGCGCAGGACGGCGAAGGCGTAGGAGTGGATCGTGCGCACCAGCGGTTCCCGCGTCGCACCGGGAACGCCGACGAAGTGCGGCCCGTCCGCGCCGGGTGCGGCAGCCGGATCCCCTTCGCGCGAATCGCCCGCCGGCCCGGACCCGGCTGTATGTGCTGAATCCGCGGGCTCGCCGGCCCGCGCGGTCGACGACGCTCGCGTGGACCGGGTGCCGGAATCCGGACCGATCGGCTCGTCCTGCCGGCCGTCATCAGCAGGATCCAGAGCCGCGTCCAGCTCATCGAGCGAGAACAGCCCCGCCTCATCCCAGGGCGCCTCCGGGTCCGGCGGCGGTTCGAACAGATCGTCCGGCCGGGGTTCCTCGGGTACGAAGCGCTCGTCCGGCACGGTCTCGACCGGCGCCGACAACCGCGCGGTGATCGCATCGCGCACCACGGCGGCCGCGTTCTTGGAGTGGGTGAGCAACAGCACGGATTCCGGGTCGGCTCCGGCGGCGATGCGGTCGGCGGCCAGGTCGACCAGCAGCGCGGTTTTACCGGTCCCTGGGCCGCCGAGTACCTGCCACATCCCCGTGCCGGGGCGGACGGTGCCCGGGTCGGCGGCGGTGGTGAACAGCGCGCGGACGTCGGCGCCCCAGACCCTTGGTCGGGGCGCCGCCACTTTCCGGCGAACCAGCCGCACGGCGTTATCCGATCGCACCACGGGGGCTATTGCAACAGACGAGGCCGACACTCCCGGGGCCGGCGCCGCGCCGCCTGGTGCTGCAGCCGATTCGGTCAACCGTCAAAATGTCACCGTGTCCCCACTCCACGTTCACCGTTTCGGCCCCCGCACCGGGCCCGTGGTACTCGCCCTGCACGGGGTGACCGGTCACGGCAGGCGCTGGGCCGACCTGGCCGAACGGTTCCTGCCCGATGTCCGCATCGTCGCGCCCGACCTGCGCGGTCACGGTCGCTCCACCTCGCTCCCGCCGTGGAATTTCGAGACGATCGTGCAGGATTTGGTGGAGCTGCTGGCCGAGGAGACCGACGAGCCGGTGGTGCTGGTCGCGCATTCGTTCGGCGGCGCCTGCGCCCTGCATCTGGCGCGCAACCATCCGCAACTGGCCCGCAACCTGGTGCTGCTCGACCCGGCCATCGCACTGGACCCGACGCGGCTGCACGAGATCGCCATGTCGACGCTCGCCTCCCAGGACTACGACGACGTCGAGCAGGCCCGGATGGACAAACTGCACACCGGCTGGGGTGACGTCGCCCCCGAGCTGTTGCAGGCCGAACTCGACGAGCACCTGATGCCCACCGCGAACGGGCGGGTGGGCTGGCGGATGAGCCTGCCCGCGATCAACTCCTACTGGGGCCAGCTGGCCCGCCACTATGTGCTGCCACCCGAGGATCTGCCGACGGTGCTGGTACAGGCCATGAAGGTCGACCCGCCGTTCGTCACCCCGGAGTTCCGGGAGGCGATCACCGAGCATATGGGCCCGAATCTGACCGTGCACGAATGGGATTGCGACCACATGGTCGCCCAGGCCATGCCCGCCGAGACCGCCGCGCTCATCCGTTCCGTGCTCTGATGCCGACCACCGACGCCGAGATCGAACGCGTCCGCGAGCTGGTCGCCTCGATCCCGCGCGGCCGGGTGGCCACCTATGGCGATATCGCCGCGGCGGCGGGCCTGTCCACGCCGCGCACCGTCGGCTGGATCATGCGCACCGATTCCGCCGACCTGCCCTGGCATCGGGTCCTCGGTGCGTCGGGCCGCCCGGCCGCACATCTGGCCGACAAGCAGCTGCGGTTGCTCGCGGCCGAGGGCGTCCCGGTGCGCGACGGGCGGGTGGATCTGCGGGCCGCCCGCTTCCCCTTCCAGGACGACCTCGCCTGACCGTGCGACACCCCTAGTACCCGGGGTAACACGCAATCCGCCCCCGTCGACCGGATCTGCCGCTACCGTGGACCTATGACCACCCGTCTGGCGTGTGTGGTGTTCGATGCGGACCAGCCACGTATGGTGGCGGATTTCTGGGCGCGACTGCTCGGCTGGACGGTGACGCTGGACCGGCCGGGCGAAGTCGATGTGGCCGGGCCGGATGCCGCGGGCTCCGACCTCGCATTGACCTTCATCCCCGCGGCCGGGGCCAAAACCGGCAAGAACCGGATCCATCTCGATGTGGCCAGCCGGTCCACCGATCATCAGCGCATGCAGGTCGATCGCGCCCTCGCGCTGGGCGCCCGGCCGGTGGACATCGGGCAGGGCGAGGTGCCCTGGACGGTGCTCGCCGACCCCGAGGGCAACGAATTCTGTGTGCTCGAGCCGCGCGAGGAGTATGTGGACACCGGCGCGGTGGCGGCCATCGTCATCGATACGAATGATCCGCAACGCTTGGCCCGGTTCTGGTCCGCCGCCTCCGGCTGGCCGGTCGCGCGCGGCGGCCCGCCGGTGACGGGTCTGCGCTCACCAACCGGGCTCGGTTCGTGGCTGGAGCTCGTGCGCACCACCGAATCGAAGACCGGTCGTAACCGCCTCCGTCTGGACGTGGCGGCCTTTCCCACCGACGATCCGGCCGCCGAGGTCGACAGGCTGCGAGCCGCCGGTGCCCGCACGATCGAACCGCGCGGGGCCGAGCCGGGCCTGCCGCTCGCCGACCCGGAAACCAACGAGTTCTGCCTGCTGCCGCCGGTCTACGACAGTTCGACGCTCTGATCGGTGCCCGGCGGGCCGCACGGTGACCGCCGGTCGCCGAACTAGCATGGACCCATGTCGAACCACAGCGAGGGCCGCGGCCTGTGACGGCCGCCGATGCGATCGTGCTCGCCGGGGGCCGGGCGAGCCGGATGGGTGGTGTCGACAAGCCGGCGATCGTCATCGGGGGGCGGTCGATGCTCAATGTCGCGCTCAACGCGGTCGCCGGATGCGTGCAGACGGTGGTCGTCGGCCCGCATCGGCCGGAATTGGATCCGGCCGTCCACCAGGTGCGTGAGGTCCCGCCGGGCGCGGGGCCGGTCGCCGCGATCGGTGCCGGACTGCGCGCGCTCGGTGCCGAGGTCGCACCGCG
The DNA here is from genome assembly GCF_000284035.1 of Nocardia cyriacigeorgica GUH-2. NCBI lineage: Bacteria > Bacillati > Actinomycetota > Actinomycetes > Mycobacteriales > Nocardiaceae > Nocardia > Nocardia cyriacigeorgica. The sequence continues at coordinate 4,702,433 of NC_016887.1, forward strand.
CGTGGTGGTGCTGGCCGCGGATCTGCCGTTTCTGACCGAGTGGGCGGTGGCCGATCTGCTGCGCCGCAGCGACCAGTCCGGGGCCGATGCGGTCTTCGCGGCCGACGAGTCCGGTCGCCCGCAGTACCTGATCGGGGTGTGGCGCCGCGATGCGCTGACCGCCCGGCTGAGTCGGCTCGACTCGCTGGTCAATCAGCCGATGAAGGCGCTGGTTCCCGACGACACGGTGATGGTGCGGTTGAACGGCATCACCGACTGCGACACCGATGAGGAGGTGCGCGCGGCCCGGGCCGTGGCCGACCAGGGACGGGACCCGGGCCATCAGCCGCCGCCCTCGACGCTGGAGCAAGCACGGGAAACCTTGCGCAACAACCTGTCTCGGCTCACCCCATACCACACCGAACTGTTCGAGGTCGCCGGTGCGGCGCTGGCGGCGCCGATCCGGGCGGCCGGGCCGCTGCCGCGTTTCGACGTCTCGGCCATGGACGGGTACGCCGTCGCCGGTGACGGCCCGTGGCGGCTGCGCGCGGATGTCGGCTTCGCGGGCGGGCAGCGCCCGGTCGGCCTGCTGCCCGGCGAGGCAGTACGCATCGCGACCGGCGCCCACGTACCCGACGGCACCACCGCCGTGCTGCGCGACGAGTTCGCCGACCTCGGCGACGACCACTACCTGCGCCGACGCCCCGACACCCCCGTCCGTGGGGATATCCGCCGCCGCGGCGAAGACCTGGAGCGCGGCGCCCTGGTCGCCGAGGCAGGCACCCCGGTCACTCCCGCGCTGATCTCCACAGCCGCCGCCGTGGAGGTCCCCGAAGCCGCCGTGCGCGGTCCGGTGCGGGCGCGAATCATCATGACCGGCGACGAAATTCGCGCATCAGGCCCGTTGCACGGCGGGCAGACCCGCGATTCCATCGGCCCGATCCTGCCGGATCTGCTGGCCCGTCACGGCATTCGCACCGTCGACCGGGTCCATCTGCGCGACACCCCGCACGGTTTCGACGAGGTCCTCACCGGCACCGACGGTTTCGATCTGCTCGTGGTGGTCGGGGCGACCGGCTCCGGTGCCGCCGATCAGCTGCGCGCCGCGCTGAACCGCGCCGACGCTCGAATCCTGGTGCATCGGCTACGACTGCGACCCGGCGGTTCCACCGTGGTCGCCGAATTGAGGACGGGCACAACAGTTCTCGGGCTCCCCGGCAACCCGTTCGCCGCCGTGGCCGTGCTCACCACACTCGCCCCGCCGCTGATGCAGGGCCGCACCGGCGCGCATCCGGCGCGCCCCCTGCTGGGTCCGCTGCGCAATGCGAGCGAGATCGCCGGCCCGGTCCCCCGCATCGTGCCCGCCGTCGCCGACCCCGAGGGCGGCTGGCGCGGCGAGCCCGCGGTCCGCACGGCTCATCTGGGTGGGCTGCTCGGACACGACGGGATGGTCGTCGTCCCCGCCGACGCCCGCGACGGCGCACTGGTGGAATTCCTGCCGCTACCAGGCTGAACCCCGACTCTCGAACCGCGGCGGCGCGAGGAGTCGATCAGCCCAGATCGCGCACGATGGTGTCGATCCGGTTGACCCGGGTCTGCTCGCGTTTGGCCTCGGTGACCCGGCGCACCGCGTCGCGCCGCCTGGAATAGGACAGCTCGTCGAACCGTGACCGCAGTCCGGCCGCGTCGAGGGCGGCAGCAAGAACCTCGGGGACGTCGACGGTTCGTTCGGCGGTGTCCCGTTCGACGGTGACCGTCACCAGGTCGCCGGGTTCCTTACCCAGTTCGCTGCGGATCGCCTTCAACATGCCCAGGCAAGGGCCCGCGCCCATCGAGACGATCGACCCGGTGTAGTCGATGTGGTCGAAGCGGGCGCGCACCGGTATGCGTCCGCCGCCACCGAGCGCGTCGACCACATCGGCAGGCACGGCGACATATGCACCGCCACCGACCGCGGACTCGATTCGTGCCTCGAACTCGACCATGGCCGCAGAATAACGCCATCGTGTCCGATATCCGGCAAATACTGCGCGAATAGGAGTGGCGCCCGCCACTTTCGCTGTGTTAACAAATGTAAAGCGACCGAGAAGCGGTGGTTTCCAAAGCTTCACCGATGCGCCGGAAACCGCCCCTCGCGGCCCTGGGCAACCCGCTCTGCGACGGCGTTTCCCCAGGTCGCGCCCGCTATCGCGGCGGTTGGCGTACCCCGCGGAATGACGACCGGGTTGCGCCGGCCTCACAGCTCACAATGGCGCTCTGCGCGCTGTGAGAGATTCGTTTGGACGCCGCTCGCCGCCTCCTTACAGTCGCTACATCAGCCCGATTTCACCGCTCGAAGGGGGCGTCGTGGTTAATTCACGCACTCAGGGTTCCGCGCCCTCCGATTCGGCTCACCGGCCCGACGCCGGCGACGCGCTCCTGCGGCTGGGCAAATACTTCAACAAGGGCGAAGTATCGGCCGACCATCGCACGCTGCACAAGACCGGCGGCCGCAGCGCCGACGAGTTCTATCGCGACCGCTGGTCCCACGACAAGGTGGTGCGTTCGACGCACGGCGTCAACTGCACCGGTTCGTGTTCCTGGAAGATCTACGTCAAAGACGGTGTGATCACCTGGGAGTCGCAGCAGACCGACTACCCCTCGGTCGGTTCGGACAAGCCCGAGTACGAGCCGCGCGGCTGCCCGCGTGGTGCGTCGTTCTCCTGGTACACCTACTCCCCCGCCCGGGTCCGTTACCCGTACGTGCGTGGCACCTTGCTGGAGCTGTACCGCGAGGCCAAGTCGCGCCTGAAGGATCCGGTGCTGGCCTGGGGCGAGATCGTCGAAGACCCGGAAAAGTCCGCGGCGTACAAGGCCGCTCGCGGTAAGGGTGGCTTCGTGCGCGCGGAATGGTGGGAAGCCGCCGAGATCGCTGCCGCCGCACACGTGTACACGATCAAGCAGTATGGGCCGGACCGCGTGGCCGGCTTCTCGCCCATCCCGGCCATGTCGATGGTCAGCCATGCGGTGGGCGCTCGGTTCATCTCGCTGCTCGGCGGCTCCATGCTGTCGTTCTACGACTGGTACGCCGACCTGCCGGTGGCCTCACCGCAGGTGTTCGGCGACCAGACCGACGTCCCGGAATCGGCCGACTGGTTCGACGCCGGCTACCTCATCATGTGGGGCTCCAACGTCCCGGTGACCCGGACCCCGGACGCGCACTACATGACCGAGGCCCGCTACCGCGGCCAGAAGGTCGTGGTGGTCTCCCCCGACTACGCCGACAACACCAAGTTCGCCGACGAATGGGTGCCCGCCCGCCCGGGCACCGACGCGGCACTGGCCATGGCCATGGGGCATGTGGTGCTCAAGGAGTTCTTCGTCGAGAAGTCCACCCCGCGCTTCCTCGACTACATCAAGCGCTACACCGACCTGCCCTACCTGATCACCCTCGACGAACGCGACGGCGTGTTCGTTCCCGGCAAGTTCCTCACCTCCGCCGATCTCGGCAGCGACGCCGAGGCCGCCGAGTTCCGCACCGTGCTGCTGGACGCCGACGGTAATCCGGTGGTGCCCAACGGTTCTCTCGGCGACCGCTTCGGCGAAGACGGCACCGGCCGCTGGAACCTCGACCTCGGGGACGTCGATCCCCTGCTGACCCTGCACGGCCGCACCGACGACGCTGCGGCCGTGCAGTTCCCTCGCTTCGACACCGATACCCCCGACGTGCTGACCCGCGGCGTGCCGACGATGTTCCTCGCGGGCAAGCGCGTCACCACCGTCTTCGACCTGCTGCTGGCCCAGTACGGCGTGGCCCGCAGCGGTCTGCCGGGCAGCTGGCCCACCGGCTTCGACGACCCCTCCGAGCCCTACACCCCGGCCTGGCAGGAGTCGATCACCGGCGTGCCCGCCAAGCAGGCCGCCCGCATCGCCCGCGAATTCGCCGATAACGCCGACCGTTCCGGCGGCCGTTCGATGATCCTGATGGGCGCCGGGACCAACCACTGGTTCCACTCCGATCAGATCTACCGTGCGTTCTTCACCCTGACGCTGCTCACCGGCTGCCAGGGCGTCAACGGCGGCGGCTGGGCGCATTACGTCGGCCAGGAGAAGTGCCGCCCGGTGACCGGCTGGTCGACGCTGGCCTTCGCGACCGATTGGCAGCGCCCGCCGCGGCAGATGCAGGGCACCGTGTTCTGGTACCTGACCAACGATCAGTGGCGCTACGACCCGTTCACCTCCGACACCTTCGCCTCCCCGCTGGGCGAGGGCCGGTTCGCGGGCCGCACGGCCGCCGACAATATCGCCCTGGCCAGCCGTCTCGGCTGGATGCCGACCTACCCGACCTTCGACCGCAACCCGCTGGATCTGGCCGATGAGGCCGAGCAGGCGGGCAAGTCGCCGGCCGAACACGTGGTGGACGGCCTGAAATCCGGTGAGCTGAACTTCGCCTGCGAAGACCCCGACGCACCGGAGAACTTCCCGCGCGTGCTCACCGTGTGGCGGGCCAACCTGCTCGGCTCCTCCGGTAAGGGCAACGAGTACTTCCAGAAGCATCTGCTCGGCTGCGGGTCCAACCTGCAAACCACCGACGCCACCGGCGTGCGCCCGCAGGAACTGAACTGGCGCGAGGAAGCGCCCACCGGCAAGCTGGATCTGCTGCTGTCGCTGGACTTCCGGATGACCAGCACCACCCTGTTCTCCGATATCGTGCTGCCCGCCGCCACCTGGTATGAGAAGCACGACCTGTCCAGCACGGATATGCACCCGTTCGTGCACGCCTTCTCCCCCGCGATTTCCCCGCCGTGGGAAGCCAAGACCGACTTCGACGCCTTCCACCGGATCGCGCGCGGTTTCTCCTGGATGGCGGAAAAGCATCTGGGCGTGCGCAAGGACATCGTCGCGGTGCCGTTGCAGCACGATTCGCCCGATGCCATGGCCCAGGCGGGCGGGCGTGTACTGGACTGGAAAGCCGGTGAGTGCGAACCGATTCCGGGTAAGACCATGCCGAAGCTGGTCGTCGTCGAACGCGATTACAGCAAGATCGCGGAGAAGATGGCCGCGCTCGGGCCGCTGGTCGAAACGCTGGGCCTGACCACCAAGGGCGTCACCACGCTGCCGGATCAGGAGGTCGAATACCTGGCGGGCATGAACGGCACGGTGGTGTCCGGGGTGGCGCAGGGACGTCCGTCGCTGGCCAAGGACACCCACGCCGCCGAGGCGATCCTGGCACTGTCGGGCACCACCAACGGCAGGCTCGCGGTGGAGGGCTTCGAGGCGCTGGAACGGCGCACCGGCACCGAGATGGCAGACTTGGCCGCCGAACACGAGGGCAAGCGGATCACCTTCGCCGACACCCAGGCCCGCCCGGTGCCCGTCATCACCTCACCGGAATGGTCCGGCAGTGAGACCGGTGGCCGCCGCTACTCCCCGTTCACCATCAATACCGAACGGCTCAAGCCCTGGCACACCCTCACCGGACGCCAGCACTTCTACCTCGACCACGACTGGATGATCGAACTCGGCGAACAGTTGCCGATCTTCCGGCCGCCGCTGGACATGACGGCGCTGTTCCGGGAGCCGAGCGTCGGCGAGGTCGGCGAACGCGGGGTGACGGTGCGCTATCTGACCCCGCATTCGAAGTGGTCGATCCACTCCGCCTACCAGGACAACCTGCACATGCTGACGCTCTCGCGCGGCGGGCAGACGATCTGGATGTCGGACAAGGACGCCGCCAAGATCGGGGTGGCCGACAACGATTGGATCGAGGCGATCAACCGCAACGGTGTGGTCGTCGCCCGCGCCATCGTCAGCCACCGGATGCCCGAGGGCACCGTGTTCATGTACCACGCCCAGGACCGCGCGGTGGACGTGCCGCGCATCGAAGGCCCCGACGACAGCGCGGCCTCCGGTAAGCCGTTCAACGGCAAGGGCAAGCGCGGCGGTATCCACAATGCGCTCACCCGGATCATGATCAAGCCCTCCCACCTCATCGGCGGCTACGCCCAGCAGTCGTTCGCCCTGAACTACCACGGGCCGACCGGAAACCAGCGCGACGAAGTCACCACCATTCGTCGGCGCAGCCAGGAAGTGGAGTACTAACTATGCGCGTCATGGCACAGCTGGCGATGGTCATGAACCTCGACAAATGCATCGGCTGCCACACCTGTTCGGTCACCTGCAAGCAGGCCTGGACCAACCGCGGCGGCACCGAGTACGTCTGGTTCAACAATGTGGAGACCCGGCCCGGTCAGGGCTACCCGCGCCAATATCAGGACCAGGAGAAGTGGAAGGGCGGCTGGGCGCTGAACAAGCGCGGCAAGCTGACTCTGAAGTCCGGTTCGCGAATGAAGCGGCTGCTCAACATCTTCGCCAACCCGGACCTGCCCACGGTCGAGGATTACTACGAACCGTGGAGCTATGACTACGACAACCTGCTGTCCTCACCGCCCACCGACACCACCCCGGTGGCCCGGCCGAAATCGCTGATCACCGGCGAGGACACCAAGGTCACCTGGGGCGCCAACTGGGACGACGACCTGGGCAGTGGGCCCGAGCAGGTCGGTAAGGACCCGCTGCTCGGCAAGCTCGAAGACAAGGTGAAACTGGAGTTCGAAGAGACCTTCATGTTCTACCTGCCGCGCATCTGCGAGCACTGCCTCAACCCTTCGTGTGCCGCGTCGTGCCCGTCGGGTGCGATCTACAAGCGCGCCGAGGACGGCATCGTGCTCGTCGACCAGGACAAATGCCGCGGTTGGCGGCAGTGCATCACCGGCTGCCCGTACAAGAAGATCTACTTCAACCACAAGACCGGCAAAGCCGAGAAATGCACGTTCTGCTATCCACGCGTGGAGGTCGGCATCCCGACCGTGTGCTCGGAGACCTGCGTCGGCCGGCTGCGCTACATCGGCGTGATGCTCTACGACGCCGACGCCGTGCTCGAGGCCGCCTCGGTCACCGACACCAAGGACCTCTACCCGTCGCAGCTGGGTGTGTTCCTCAACCCGCACGACCCGCGGGTGATCGCCGAGGCGGAACGCGCCGGCATCTCACCGGATTGGATTCAGGCCGCGCAGGATTCGCCGGTCTACAAGCTGATCGTCGACTACCAGATCGCGCTGCCACTGCATCCGGAATACCGGACCATGCCGATGGTCTGGTACGTGCCGCCGCTGTCGCCGGTGGTCGACGTGCTGTCGGAGACCGGCCACGACGCCGAGGACGTGGGCAACCTGTTCGGCGCCATCGACGCCCTGCGCATCCCGGTGGAGTACCTGGCCGAACTGTTCACCGCGGGCGAGATCGGCCCGGTGCGGGCGTCGTTGCAGCGGTTGGCGGCCATGCGCTCGTTCATGCGGTCGGTGAACCTCGGGATGGAGCCGGATCCGTCGATCGCGCCGTCGGTGCGGTTGGAGCCGGAAGAGATCGAGGCGATGTACCGGCTGCTGGCCATCGCCAAATACGAGCACCGCTACGTCATCCCGCAGGGCGCGACCTCCAAGGCGCACGAACTGGATTCGCTGGCCACCGGCTGCTCGCTCGACACCGACGGCGGACCCGGCATGACGGCGTTCGACCAGATGGTGGAGAAGTTCAGCCTCACCGACACCAATGCGGCTGCGCCCGAGGAGAAGTCGGGGCGGATCAATCTGTTGAACTGGGATGGGAAGAGCACTTCGGGGCTGCTGCCCAGCGCGAACGGGAACGGGGCTGCGGGGAACGGTTCGGCCGGCGACGGCTCGGCCGGCGACGGCTCGGCCGGAAACAGCTCGACCGGAAACAGCTCGACCCGCAACGGCTCGGCCGGAAACGGGCACGCGGTGAATGGGGCGGCGGGGAACGGGGCCAACGGCAGTGGCGTCGACGGCGCCGCAGGCGATGAGCTCGCCGACACCGCGGGCAGCGCGACGGGCGGACGGCAATGATCCGCCGAGAGCCGCTGTGCCGCGCCGCGACCAGCGCTTCCACCACGATGCGCAGCTGGGCACCGGGCCGGGTGCACTACCTCGCCGGTGCACAGGCGTCGCGGCCGATGTGGCTCGCGTGGTCGTCGACCGGCGGCGCCCACGCGGTGGTTCCCGCGACCTCCAGCCGTCACCCGCAGCCGCGTCCGGCGGCACGGCCGCCGATGACCGGAGGTCCGAAATGGCGCTGCTGAAGATCCGGCGTCGTCCGGAACCCGTTGTCGCCCTGAGTGATCGCGACCGTCGCCTGGTGTGGCGCACCGCCGCACTGCTGCTCGACTACCCGAGCGCGGACACATTGAAGGTGCTCGACCAGCTGGCCGACGCGGTGGCGCAGCTGCCCGAACCGGTGCGCTCGCAGCTCGAGGCCGTGGTGCTGCATCTGCGGACGACGCCGGCGCTGGAACTGGCCGCGCAGTACGTGGAAACCTTCGACATGCGCAGGCGCGCCAGCCTGCACCTGACCTTCTACGCCTACGGCGATACCCGCAAACGCGGGATGGCGCTGTTGCGGTTCAAGCACGCCTACCGGCACGCCGGGGTCGAACTCGGCGACGAGGAACTGCCCGACCACCTGCCGGTGCTGCTGGAGTTCGCGGCCACGGTCGACCCGATCGGCGGTGAGCGCCTGCTCGGTGAGCACGTGCCGGTACTGGAGCTGCTGCGGTTGTCGTTGTCGGACAGCGGTTCGGCGTATGCGGGAGTGCTCGCGGCCGTCGTCGCCACCCTGCCGCCGCTGACCACGGCCGACCGGCGCAAGATCGCCGAACTCGCCGCCCAGGGACCGCCGGAGGAAGAGGTCGGGCTCGACCCCTTCGCCATGGATCCCACGATGTTCGAACAAGCCGAAGGCCGTCGATGAACACTCCCCTGAACCTGCCGACCGAACTGTGGCTGATCCTGCCCTACATCGCCTTCACCTCGTTCGTGCTCGGCCACATCTGGCGCTACCGCAACGATCAATTCGGCTGGACCACACGGTCTTCGCAGGTCTACGAGAGCCGTCTGCTGCGGCTGGGCAGTCCCCTGTTCCACTTCGGCATGGTCGGCGTGTTCGGCGGTCATGTGCTCGGTGTGCTCATCCCCGAATCGTGGACCGAGGCCGTCGGCATCAGTGAGCACACCTATCACCTGATCGCTGTGGGCGCGGGTTCGGTGGCCGGGCTGTCGGTGCTGGCCGGCGTCGGCATCCTGCTCTACCGCCGCTTCACCGTGACCGCGGTCCGCAAGGCCACCACGGCCAACGACAAGCTGATGTACGCCCTGCTCACCGCCGCACTGGTGACCGGTCTGATGAACACCTGGGGCGCCAACCTGATCTTCGGCACCTACAACTACCGCGAAACCGTCTCCCCCTGGTTCCGCAGCCTGTTCACCCTCAACCCGCAGCCCGAACTGATGGTCGACACCCCCTGGCCCTTCCAGCTGCACGGCCTGGTCGTGCTGACCCTGGTGGCGCTGTGGCCCTACACGCGCCTGGTCCACATGTTCAGTGCACCCATCGGCTACCTGGTGCGGCCGTACGTGGTGTACCGCAGCAAGGAAGTCGCCGCCCCGGACAAGCGCCGCTACTCGCGGGCCTGGGATTCGCCGGTGACCCCGGAACGCTGGCGGTAGGTAGGCCGACCGACCGGACCGGCTTCGGGTTACGTCGCGAGACTCACCCCGCGGCGCCGCGGCGCATGCGTCCGGTCCTCCCTGACGGGCCTGTCGACGACGTCGGAGCCTTCACCTCCGTCAGTGATCGCGATTTCGCGGTCAATGGCGTGCGGCGTGTCTGCACCACCGCTATCGGTCCCGATCGACGACCCGATGCGTGATCGACGGCACGGCGGGATCCGCGCGGTGGTGCGGGGGCACTCCTGAGCCCGCGTGCTCGGCGTTGTGGATCGCATCGATCACCACCTGCCGGACGTGGTCGTTTTCGATGCTGTAGTACACCGTGGTGCCCGCGCGGCGGGTGCGGACCAGGCGGGCCATCCGGAGTTTGGCCAGGTGCTGGGATACCGAGGCGGCGGGCTTCTCGACGTACTCGGCCAGTTCGTTGACCGACAGTTCGCCGCTGGTCAGGGCCCAGAGCACCTTGATCCGGGTGCCGTCGGCGAGCATGCGGAAGATCTCCACGACCAGGTCCAGTTCGTCGTCGGGAATACGTGGCGGCAGTTTCTTGCTATCTGCATCCATACGTAGATAATAGACCTCGTAGGAAGCAGGAGTCCGATGATCACCTCATTGTTCGCCAACCGCGACTATCTGCGGTTGTTCACCGCCCAGGTGTCCGCGCTGTTCGGCACCGGGCTCACCACCGTGGCGCTCGGCCTGCTCGCCTACGAACTCGCCGGCGCCGACGCGGCGGCGGTACTCGGCATCGCGCTCACCATCAAGATGCTGGTGTACGTGACGGTCGCGCCGATCGTCGGCGCCTACGCCGACCGGCTCCCGCGCCGGACGTTCCTGGTCGGACTCCATGTGATCCGCGCGCTGGTGGTGCTGGCGCTGCCGTTCATCGACCAGATCTGGCAGATCTACGTCCTGATCGCGGTGCTGCAAACCGCCTCGGCCGCCTACACCCCGACCTACCAGGCGATCATTCCCGACATCCTGCCCGATGAGCGCCAGTACACCCGGGCGCTGTCGGCCGCCCAGCTGGCCGCCACGATGGAGACCCTGCTCAGCCCGCTGCTCGCCGCGGCGGCGCTGGCGCTGGTCAGCTTCCACTGGCTGTTCGTCGGTACCGCGATCGGTTTCGTCGCCTCGGCGCTGCTGGTGATCGTCACGCGGATACCGGAGGCGGGCGCCACCGACGGCGGTTCCTTCGTGGACCGGATCTCGGTGGGCATGAAGATCTTCGCCGCGACGCCACGGCTGCGCGGGCTGCTCGGCCTGAACCTGGTGGTGGCCGCCGCGGGTTCGGTGGTCATGGTCAACACCGTGAACTACGTGCGCGACACCCTGGGCGGTACGCAGTCCGGTGTGGCGATGTTGCTGGCCGCCAACGGGTTCGGCACCATGCTCATCGCGCTGTCGCTACCCCGGGCGTTGGACCGCGTCGGCGCCCGCCCGGTCATGCTGGCCGGCGCCGCCGGTCTGCTCGCCGGACTGGGTGCGGCCATCGCCCTGTCGACGGCCGCCGGCGGCGAATGGCGTTGGGGCGCGGTGCTCGCGGTCTGGACGCTGATCGGCGCGGGCACCGCCGCGGTGCTGACGCCCACGGGTCAGGTGTTGCGGCGCTCCTCGCGTCCGGCCGACCGCCCGGCCCTGTTCGCGGCACAGTTCTCGCTGTCGCACGTGGCCTGGTTGATCACCTACCCGATCACCGGATGGCTCAGCACCACAGCAGGTTTCACTCTGACCTGGGCCACCCTGGCCGGATTCGCCGCCGTCGGCCTCGCCGTCGCGCTGCGCGCCTGGCCGCGGCACGATCCCGCGGTGATCACCCACCTGCACGAAGTGGGCAGCATCGATCCGGCCCGGCTGACCGACGCCGTGCGGGTGAGCGACCGGCTCTACCAGCACACGCACGAGTTCGTCATCGATGCCGAGCACCCGCGCTGGCCGAATCGGGACGGCCGGGTCCTGGCCCTGGCAGGGTGAGGCCGCCCGCTCACTCCTTCGGCGGGAGCGAGCGGGCGAACCCGACTCCCCGGTCGACCCATTCGCGCAGCCGGGTGTCGTCCTCGACGTGGGTCGCGGACACCCGCACCCACCCCGTCATCTCCCGGGAACCCATCACCGCCTGCTGAACCGCGTCGTCGTCGATGAGCTGTTCGCATAGTTGCGGACCGACCCGGACCAGCAGCCCGCCCTTCCCGCTGACGGCCAGCGTCATATTGCCGTCGAACAGGAACGACAGCCCGCCGAACATCTTGCGTTCGGCGACGGTCGGGCCGGGTGCGATGAGGTCGCGGATGCGTTCGGCCAATTCCTCGTCGTATGCCATGGGTCACAGTGTGGACCCGGGCACCGACATCCCGGACCCGATCGAGCGCGGGTCCGGGACCTGACGGCAGCTCAGGCGCGGTCGTAGGCGTCCTGCAAAGCCTGGGCATCGAGCTTGGACATGGTGCGCAGGGCCGTGCCGACGGCGATGGTCTTGGCGGGATCGTCGCCACTCATCAGCTTGCTCAGCACCCGAGGCACCACCTGCCAGGACAATCCGTAGCGGTCGGTGAGCCAGCCGCACGGCCCGGGTTCGCCGCCCTCGGTGAGCAGCTCCCACAGCCGGTCGACCTCCTCTTGGGTATCGACCACGATCTGCAGCGAGGCGGCGTCGGTGTGCGGGTGGCCCGGCCCGCCGTTCATCAGGGTGACCGCGTGACCGTCGAGGTCGAGCTCGACGATGAAGGCCGAGCCGTCGGCAGTGCGGCTGATATCGACCACCCGCGAATTCGGCACCACGGACGCGTAGAAGGTGCCGGCTTCTTCGGCCGCGTTGTCGAACCACAGGAAGGTAGTGATGCTGGACATGGTGTTCTCCTCTGCTCGCTGTGACGTGCTGTCATCCGGTAGTCGGAGCCACGACGAGCCTCTCGACACATCTCGGCGAATTTTTCCGAGAGATTTTCTCGGGATTCCGCGCCGGCCGGACCGGACCACAACTATCTCTCGCACTGATAGCGTTTCGACATGATCACCGGAGCGCATTCCATCATCTACGCCAGTGACGCCGAGGCCGCGCGCGCGTTCTTCCGTGACGTGCTCGGCCTGGCCCATGTGGATGCCGGGCACGGCTGGCTGATCTTCAAATCCCCGCCCGCCGAGCTGGCCGTGCACCCGACCGGACCGGGCGACGGCGGCCGCACCGAGATGTACCTGATGTGCGACGACCTGGCCGCCACCATCGCCGACCTGCGAGCCAAGGGCGTCGAGGTCGCCGACGACGTCGAGGAGGCCGGCTGGGGCCGGGTCACCAGGGTGACGGTGCCGGGCGCGGGCGAGATCGGCCTCTATGAGCCGCTGCATCCGACCGCCAACGACCTGGACTGACCGGCGGGCGCATGCCGGTCACGGTCCTGCTGGGCGGCGACGTCATGCTCGGTCGTGGCGTCGACCAGATCCTGCCCCGACCTGGCCGCCCGGAGCTGCGCGAGCCGTGGGTGCACGACGCCCGAAGCTACGTCGAAGCGGCGGAGCGGGTGAACGGCCCCATTCCGCGCCCGGTCGCCGTCGACTGGCCGTGGGGCGAGGTGCCGCGCGTCCTCGACGACCTCGCACCCGATCTCCGCCTCCTCAATCTGGAAACCGCGATCACCGCCGACGGCGACTTCGACCCGGACAAAGGCATCCACTACCGGATGCATCCGGGCAATATCGGGGCGCTCACCGCGATCGCGCCCAGCGCCTGCGCGCTCGGCAACAACCACGCCCTCGATTTCGGGCGGCCGGGTCTGCTCGACACCCTCGATACCTTGGCCGGCGCGCACGTGCAGGCGGTGGGTGCGGGCCGGGATCTGGCAACCGCCCGCACCCCCGCGATCCTGCCGCTCAGCAACGGGCGCCGGGCATTGGTCGTCTCCGTGGGCGCCCGATCCAGCGGTGTGCCCAGGTCGTGGGCGGCGGGTGCGGACCGGCCCGGACTGTGGTGGATCGATCATCCCGGTGCGCGTGGCGCCGAGGAGATCGCCGCCGAGCTGTCGGCGCATCGGCGCACCGGGGACGTGCTGATCGTGTCGGTGCATTGGGGACCCAATTGGGGTTACGGAATCAGCAGGAGCGAACAGGAATTCGCGCGCCGGTTGATCGAGGCGGGGGTCGATATCGTGCACGGGCATTCGGCGCACCATCCCCGGCCGATCGAGGTGTATCGCGGTAAGGCGATCCTGTACGGCTGCGGCGACGTCATCGATGACTATGAGGGCATCGGCGGGCACGAGTCGTATCGGCCGGAGCTGCGCCTGTTGTATCTGGTCACCGTCGACGGCGGGACCACCGTGCGGATGCTCCCGCTGTGTGTGCGCCGGATTCAGTTGCGCCGCGCGGGCGGCACGCACACGCGCTGGTTACGGGATCGGCTCGCGGACATCAGCGCGCCGTTCGGCACTCGGGTGCGCCTGGACGAAGACGACCTGCTGACGATCTGATCGGCGCACGCGCACCTCCCGCACAGTGAGCGGCTGGGTTGCCGGGCTGGATTCGGCCGGCGCTATCGTCGGATGAATACCGGTCACCGGCCGGCCACGACGATCCATACGTGATGAGGTGCGCGGATGTCCGACAGCGGCGCGAAGCCATGGGCGAAACGGTCCGATGACGACACCCGATCCGCACTGGCCGACGCACTGAGCCTGTTCCCGCGCCGAGCCGTCGAACCGAACGGCTACAAACCCGCCGCAGTGGCCATCGCCATCGTGACCGGCCCGGACGGACTCGGAATGTGGCTGACCGAACGGGCACCGACACTGCGGGCCCATGCCGGACAGTTCGCCCTCCCCGGTGGGCGGCTGGACGCCGGTGAGGACACGATCGCGGCGGCCCTGCGCGAACTGCACGAGGAACTCGGTGTCGAACTGCAACACTCCGACGTCCTCGGCCTACTCGACGACTACCCGACCAGATCCGGCTACCTCATGACGCCGGTGGTGGTGTGGGCGGGCGCCGATCCGGACCTGCGACCGAACCCGGCCGAAGTGGCGGTCGTGCACCGGATTTCATTCACCGAACTCGATGTCGCGCCCGAGTTCGCCCGCATCGACGGGTCCGATCGGCCGCTGATCCGGCTGCCGCTGCTCGGCGGTCACCTGCACGCGCCGACCGCGGCGATCATGTATCAGTTCCGTGAGGTGGCGCTGCATCGGCGGCATACCAGGGTCGATCACATCGAGCAGCCCCGTTTCGCCTGGGAGTGAGGCGGCCTCCTACACCCCGAGCGCGGGGGCGAACACCGACCACGACTGGTGCATATCGTCCTGCCAGTACTGCCAGGCATGCGTGCCCGGCCGCAGGTTCACTGTCGCCGGGATGCGCTGCGCGGCGAGGCTGTCCACCAGTGGGCGGGTGCACCCGCTCACGAAGGCCTCCATCGCACCGCCGACGAGCATGCGATCGGCCAGCTTGATCGGATTGCCGTTGATATCGGGCGAGGCGAGGGTTTCGTGCACGCCCGGGCCGCCGTTACCGGAGGAGACGTAGACCGCGAGCCCGCGCAACCGGTCCAGGTGCAGCATCGGATCGTGCTCGGCCCAGGCCGGATGCCCTGGCGGACCCCACATATTGGCGGCATTGGCACCGAACACGCCGAGCTGGGTGAACACGGTGGCCACCGCCATCGGATCACTGGTGCGGGTGCAGCCGCTGAACGCGCCGACCGCCTGGTAGAGGCCGGGCGAGCGGATCGCCAGGTTCAGCGCCGAGGTGGCCGACATCGACAGTCCCGCAACGGCATTGCGTCCCGTCGTCTGGAACCGCTCGGCCAGCAGCGGCGGCAACTCGCGGCTCAGGAACGTCTCCCACTGATTGCGGCCGAGCACCGGGTCGTCGGCGAGCCAGTCGGTGTAGTAGCTGGCCCGCCCGCCCATCGGCACCACCACATTGACGTGTTTGTCCGAGAAGAATTGCGCCACATCGGTGCGCCGCGTCCACGGCCCGCCGTCCTCGCCGCCGTCCACCGCGTTCAGCAGATACAGCGTCGGCGCACCCGCGCCCGGATGTGACATCCACAGCGTGATCGGCCGGTTCATGGCCGCCGAGTGCACCACCACCTCCAGTTCACGACCACCCAGCGGCCGGACCGAGAGGATCGCGGAAGCACCGGGGGCGGCGGTGGCGGGAGCGGGAAAGATCACCGCCACCACGGCGGTGGGTAGCAGGAACGCGCCGAGCGCGAGCAGGGACACCAGGCATCGCGGGAGCCGGTACATGGTTGGTTTCTACCACGGGGTCGCGGCGTGCCCTCCGCAACGACCGGCGTGTTCGCCGAGCGTGTCGGTCCGGCACTCAGCGTTGCGCTGCCGGCCAGGCTCGGACGACGCGCGCTGGGTCACCGGCACGGTGATCGACGCGACCGGCGGCTCGGGCCTGTGAATCTGCACTCCGTGGGCGGGAGTACCAGGCGCCGGCCGCGACCCGAGGCAGGCGGGCCCGCTCGCTCACCGAACGCGGGTGCGCACCAATTCCCGTGCCCCGGCCCGGTACCGCTCCACGATCAATCGCACCACGGCCGGGTGGACGCCGATGGGTTCGGCGACGCCGTCGGCGCCTGCCTCGTGCAGGCGCTGGTGGAACAGGCCGTGGGCCAGCAGGTACGACGCGATGAAGACACGCTGGGCGCCGGTTTCGCGCAGTTCGGCGACGACCTCCGGCACGCGAGGCGCGCCGGTGGCGACGTAGGCGATGCGGACCGGGGTGCCGAGGTTCTCGGCGAGCATGCCGGCGGCGCGGCGGACGTCCTGGCGGGCGCGGGCGTCCGAGGAACCGGCGGCCGCGAAGACCACCGCGTCGCCGGGGCGCCAGCCCGCCGCGCGCAGGCGCAGGTGCATGATCCGGGCCAGGGCCGGGTCGGGGCCCATGGCCGGGGTCACCGCGACCGACGGGTGCGCGCTCTCGGCGATCTCCCGGGGCACGTCCTGGTAGACGTGGTAGCCCGAGGCCAGGAACGCCGGAACCGCCACGGCCGGAACGGATTCCGCACGGTCGGCCAGATCACGCAGCACCTCCGACGGCGAGGGGCCGAGGACGTCGACGAACGCGGTGCGCACGCGGGGCACGCCGCCGAATTCCGCGCTGCCGTCGAGGGCCGGGCGGTCGAGCTCGCGCGCCACCGCCTCGGCCAGGCTCGCGATCATCTGCACGCCCTTAGTGCTGCGGGTGCCGTGCGCCACCAGCACCAGGGCGGGCGCGCTCACCACGTGACCGCCTGGGCAAAGCGCGGTGCCCGGGTCGGCGTTCCGACTCCGGGCACCACGGGACGTGGGTTGTTGTCGGTACATTCGGCCGGGTCGAGCGCCAATCGGTAGCCGCGTTTGACCACGGTCTGAATGGCCTTGGGCGTGCCCAGACCCGCACGAAGACGGGCGATCGCCGTCTCCACCGCATGGGTGTCGTCACCGCCGCCGGGCAGGGCCGCCAGCAGATCCTCCCGGGACACGACGCGGCCGGGCTGACGGGCCAGCGAACGCATCAACGACATCGGCGCGGGCGCGAGCTGACGGACGACGCCGTCGACCACCACACACCCGCCGCGCACACTGATGGTGTGCCCGGCCGCGTGAATCCGGTTGGCGCGCCGCGGCAGTTCCTCGGCGACGTGCCGGGCCAGCGCACCGAGCCGGGCCCGCGCGGGCATCGACGTCGGCACCCCCAGCTCCTCCAGCGGCGCCGCGGTGATCGGGCCGACACAGGCGGCCAGCACCCGCCCGCGCAGGGCGTGCAGCAGGCCCTCGATCATCCCGGTTTCCTTGGCGCGCATCAACATCGACGCCACGGCGGGCGCGCTGGTGAAGGTGACGCAGTCCAGGTTCGAGGTGACGATGGCCTCGATCAGCTGATCCATCGGGCCTTGATCGGCGGGCGGGGTCCAGCGATACACCGGCACCGGCACCACATCGGCGCCGGCGCAACGCAATACCTCGCAGAAGTCGGGAACCGGCTCCCATTCGGTGGTCGCGCCGTGCAGCTGCACCGCGATGCGCACACCTTCCACGCCTTCGGCCAGCAGGTGGTCGAGCACCTCGGCCGAGGACTCCGACGCCGGCGACCATTCCTCGCGCAGTTCGGCAGCGCGGATGGCGCCCTTGGCCTTCGGGCCGCGGGCCACCACCCGGGTGCACGCCAGCGTGGCGCGCAGCTGTTCGGCCAGGCCCCAGCCTTCGGCGGCCTCCATCCAGCCGCGGAAACCGATACCGGTGGTGGCGACGGTGATCTGCGGCGGATCGTCGACGAGCCGGCGGGTGACCCGTTCCAGTTCGTTGTCGTCGGCCAGCGGGATGATGCGGATGGCGGGCGCGGACATGATGGTCGCGCCGCGCCGGGTGAGCAGGGTGGCGAACTCTTCGGAACGCCGGGCGGCCGTGACTCCGACCGTGAAGCCCGCGAGCGACGCGCCCGCGTCGGGAGTCGTCATGCCGATCCGTCCATGTCCGTACCGCCGACGACGGGTTCATTCGACACCGAGACGATGCCGTCGTCGACGCGCACCCGGTAGACCGGCAGCGACACCGACTCATCGTCCAGGCAGCGGCCGTCGATCAGCGAGAACGCCTGCTTGAGCAGCGGCGAAGCCACCACGGGCACACCGCCGCGGTCGCCGATGATGCCGCGCGACATCACCGCGGCCCGGCCGAACGGATCGATATTGCCGACGGCGTACACCGCGCCGTCGGAATGCAGGAACAGTGCGGCCTGGCGGCCGCCCTTCAGCAACACCGCAACGCCGCGGCCTGGGATCAGGTAGTCGAGACGGCAGGCCTGGGTCCATCCGGTGGTGGCCGGGGCAATGCCGGTGGTTTCGATCACGGTCATCGGGGTTCTCCTCCAAACGCCTTACTCATTGGTACCGGCGCCCTGTTTCCTCGCGGTTAAGCAGTCATTTCCCGGGCGTAGCAGTTGCGGCGGGCATATCCGGCAGGCTGCCCCGTCGCGGCCTGCCCGCCACGCCCTCCGTGGTTACGCTCCGCTGCCGCCTCCGGGCATGTCGGGCAGCCCGAGCAGCACCGGCACCTTCCGCTCGCCGCTGTCGTCGAACGAGATGGTCGGGTCGGCTTCTTCGGGCGCGTTGACGAAGGACACGAAGCGCGAGAGCTTGTCCTCGTCCTCGAGCACCGCGGCCCATTCGTCGCGGTAACCGGCCACATGCTTGGCCATGGCCGCTTCCAGGTCGGCGGCGATGCCGAGGCTGTCCTCGCAGACGACCTGCTTGACGTAGTCGATGCCGCCTTCCAGCGATTCCTGCCACGGCGCGGTGCGCTGCAGCCGGTCGGCGGTGCGGATGTAGAACATCAAGTAGCGGTCGATGTAGGAGATCAGCGTCTCGTCGTCGAGCTCGCCGGCCAGCAGCACCGCGTGCTTCGGGGTGAGGCCGCCGTTTCCGCCGACGTAGAGGTTCCAGCCGTTCTCGGTGGCGATGACGCCGACGTCCTTACCGCGCGCCTCCGCGCACTCGCGGGCACAGCCCGAGACGGCCAGCTTCAGCTTGTGCGGCGAGCGCAAGCCGCGGTAGCGCTTCTCCAGCAGTACGGCCATGCCGACCGAATCCTGCTGGCCGTAGCGGCACCAGGTCGAACCCACGCAGCTCTTGACCGTGCGCAGCGACTTGCCGTACGCGTGACCGGATTCCATGCCCGCGTCGACCAGGCGCTTCCAGATCAGCGGCAGCTGATCGACCCGCGCGCCGAACAGGTCGATGCGCTGACCACCGGTGACCTTGACGTAGAGGTCGAATTCCTTGGCCACCTCACCGATCACGATCAGCTGCTCGGCGGTGACCTCACCACCGGGCATCCGCGGCACCACCGAGTAGGTGCCGTTCTTCTGCAGGTTGGCCAGGAAGTGGTCGTTGGTGTCCTGCAATGCGGCCTGCTCGCCGTCGAGGATGTGATCGCTCGAGGTCGAGGCCAGGATGGAGGCCACCGTCGGCTTGCAGATATCGCAGCCGGTGCCCGTGCCGTACTTGCCGATCAGCTCGGAGAAGGTGCGGATGCCGGTGACCTGGACGATGTCGAACAGTTCGGCGCGCGACTGTTCGAAGTGCTCGCACAGCGCCTTCGACATCTCCACGCCGGACTGCTCGAGCAGCTTCTTGATCATCGGCACACAGCCACCACACGAGGTGCCCGCGTTGGTGCAGCTCTTGACGCCGGCGATATCGCAGGCGCCCTCGGCGATCGCGCCGCAGATGGCGCCCTTGCTGACGTTGTTGCAGGAGCAGATCTGCGCGTCGTCGGGCAGGGCGTCGGCGCCGAGTTCGGCACCGGCCGGGGAGATCAGCGCGGCGGGCTCGGCCGGCAGCGGGCGGCCGACCAGCGGGCGCAGGGCCGCGTACTGGGAGGCGTCGCCGACCAGGATGCCGCCGAGCAGGGTCTGCGCGTCATCGGAGATGACCAGCTTGGCGTAGGTGCCCTTGGCGGCGTCGTGCAGCACCACCGACAACGCGCCCTCGGTGGTGCCGTGCGCGTCACCGAAGCTGGCGACGTCGACGCCGAGCAGCTTCAGCTTGGTGGACATATCGGCGCCGGGGAACTCCCCCGCCCCGCCGAGCAGCCGGTCGGCCACGATCTCGGCGGTGGTGTAGCCGGGCGCCACCAGGCCGTAGCAGACGCCCTCGACCGCGGCGCACTCACCGACGGCGTAGATGTTCGGGTCGGAGGTCTGCAAGCCCAGGTCGGTGATGATGCCGCCGCGCGGGCCCACCTCGAGGCCGGCCTCGCGGGCGATCTCGTCGCGCGGGCGGATACCGGCGGAGAACACCACCATCGCGGCATCGATGGTGCTCTCGTCGGACAGGGTGACCTTCAGCTTGGTGGCCGGGTCGGCGCCGTCGACGGTTTCGATCGAGGAGGTGCCGACACCGGTGTGCACGTGCAGGCCCAGATCGGAGACCAGCTTCTCCAGGATGGCGCCACCGCCGGCGTCGACCTGGGCCGGCATCAGCCGGTCGGCGAACTCGACCACGTGCGGGGTCATGCCCAGCAGGCGCAGCGCGTTGGCCGCCTCCAGGCCCAGCAGACCACCACCGACGACCACACCGTGCGCACCCGGACCGGCCGCCGCGGCGGTGTCACGGATGCCATCGAGATCGTCGAGGGTGCGGTAGACGAAGCAGCCCTCGCTGTCGTGGCCGGGCACCGGCGGCACGAAGGCGTAGGAGCCGGTGGCCAGTACCAGCGCGTCGTAGCCGATGGTCTCACCGGTGGAGGTGGTGATCTTGCGGGCGGCCCGGTCGATGGATTCGGCCCGCTGGCCCAGCCGCAGCTCGACCAGATCGTCACCGGCGTACTCGTTACCGGGCAGCGCGAGCGCGCTCGCGTCCCAGGCGCCGACGTAGGACGACAGTCCGACGCGGTCGTAGGCGGCCAGCTTCTCCTCGCTGAGGATCACGACCTGCCACTGGCCGGCCTCGTCGCGGGAGCGCAGCGCCTCCACGAACCGGTGACCGACCATGCCATGGCCTGCGACCACCACGGTCTTGCGCTGAGTGGGTTCGACTGTCGAGTTCATGACTGTCCTCCGTGGATGATCGGTGTCAGGCGCGGGCCGACGAGTTGGTGGACCGGGTGGTGGAGTTGGCGGCCTCGGCTTCCAGGACCAGGGCCTCGGCCTCGACCACGACGTCGGCGCCGGATTCGCGGACCCGCAGGCTCGGCCTGCGCAGGAACACTGCCCAGGTGACGATGGCGCAGGCCACGTAGAAGCCCATGAACACCCAGAAGGCGGTGGTCGCGGACTGTGTGGAGGCGTAGGACGAGCGCAGCACCAGGTTGATGCCGACGCCGCCGAGCGCACCGATGGCGCCGACGAAACCGATCAGCGCACCCGAGGTGTTCTGCGACCAGGCGGCCTGCTCGGCCGGGCTCGCGTCCAGGCTCTTGGACTTGGCGTCGAACACCGACGGGATGATCTTGGTGACCGCGCCGTTGCCGAACCCGGAGAGAATGAACAGCGCGATGAAGCCGATAACCATGATGGTCATCACGCTGCCGTCGGCCACACCGCCGTTGCTGTCGGCCATCATGCTCGCCAGCCCGACGACGAGGGCGGCGGCCATCATCGCGCCGAAGACGACGATGGTGACCTTGCTGCCGCCGATCCGGTCGGCCAGCTTGCCGCCGTAGGGGCGGGCCAGCGAACCCAGCAGCGGGCCGATGAAGGCGATCGAGGCGGCATGCACGGCGGCCTGCGCGACGGTGTCGCCGCCGGCCTTGAAGCTGATCTGCAGGATCTGGCCGAAGGCGAAGCTGTACCCGATGAACGAACCGAAGGTGCCGATGTAGAGGAAGGCGATCGCCCACGACTGCGGCACCTTCAACGCCGTCAACATGTAGGACAGGTCGGCCTTCTGGTTCTTCAGGTTGTCCATGAACAGCGCGGCCCCGAGACCGGACAGCGCGACGAGCACCAGGTAGACCGCGCAGATCAGCGAGCCGTAGCCGTCGCCGAGGGTGGCCAGCACCAGCAGACCGAGCAGCTGGATGACCGGGACGCCGATATTGCCGCCCGCTGCGTTCAGTCCCAGCGCCCAGCCCTTGAGCCGCTGCGGATAGAAGGCATTGATGTTGGTCATCGAGGAGGCGAAGTTGCCGCCACCGAAGCCTGCGAACGCGGCCACGATCAAGAACGTGGTGTACGAGGTGCCCGGCTGATTGATGAAGTACAACGTCAGCAGTGTGGGGATGAGCAGCATAAACGCGCTGAAGATGGTCCAATTGCGTCCGCCGAAGCGGGCGGTGGCCACGGTGTAAGGGATCCGGAGCAACCCGCCGACCAGGGTCGGCACCGCCGCGAGGAAGAACTTGCCCGCCGGGTCGATGCCGAAGGTCTCCTGCGGCATGAACAGCACCATCACCGACCAGATCGACCACACCGAGAAGCCGATGTGCTCGGCGACCACCGACCAGATCAGATTGCGCTTGGCGATGTCCTTGCCGCCTGCTTCCCAGGCCGCGACATCCTCGGCATCCCAATGCTCGAGGTTGCGGTTACGCGTCAGCGTGCTCAACAACAGGGCCTCCCAAAATCGGTTGGCCCCACGGTAGGAAACGGGTATTGCCGAAATGCTGCCGAAAATGACCGTCAAATCAACGGTTGCTCACGCTGCACGGCATATGTGGGTGAGATGTTTCGGACGTGTGACACAACGGTTTCCGGAAGTGTCCGAACGCCTGCTCGCGCGTATCGGCGCGGTGAGGTCGCCTGCCAGCATGACCTGCGTCACGCTCGGCCGCAAGTCCTACGTCATCGAACGCGGAATTCCGGCGCCGGACTGCCCGGCGCCGGATCCGTCAGCGGGCCGACCAGGTGTCCTCGAGCATGCGCGGCTTGCACGCCTGCCAGGCACCGGCCAGTAGCACCAGCACCGCGACGCCCAGGAAGGCGAACGGCGCGGCCCAGCCGCCCGTGGCGGTGTGCAGCATGCCGAACAGCACCGGGCCCGCGCAGGCCACCGCGTAACCGACGCCCTGGGTGAAGCCCGACAGCGACGCCGAACCGGCCGGGGTGCGGGTGCGCAGGTTGATCAGCGTCAGCGCCATCGGGAAGGTGCTCGGGCCAAGGCCCAGCACGATCACCCACAGGATCGGCGCGCTCATCGGCGCGATCAGCAGGGCGGTGAAGGCCACGAAGAAACACACCGCGCAGCCGATCACCACCGGGAACGGGTTGGTCATCCGGGCCGCGACGGTCGGCGCGGTCAGCGCGGCGATCAGGCCGACCACCGCGAACAACGCGACCATCGTGCCGCCGAAGGCCGCGCTCGCGCCCGCGTCGGCGAAGATCGTCGGCAGCCAGGTGAACATCGAGTAGGTGGTCAGCGAGGTCATGCCGAACATGCCGGCCATACCCCAGGCCACCGGCGATCGCCAGGCCTTACCGGTGGTGTGCCCATCCGCGGGCAGCGCGGTGGTGTCGGCGGTGTCGCGGCCGCGGCGATCGCGCAGCACGCCGAACCACGGCACGGCGGCGGCGAAGCCCAGCAGGGCCCACATGCCCAGCGAGATCCGCCAGCCGTGCGCCTCGGCCACCGGCACCGCGACCAGCGCGGGCAGCACGGTGCCGATCTGCACCATGGTGATGTAGAGCGCGCTGACGATCGCCAGCCGATCCGGGAAGTACCGCTTGACCAGCGGCGGGATCACGACATTGCCGATGCCCATGCCGCCGAGGGCCAGCGCGGAGAAGACGAACAGTTCGGTGGTGCCGGAGACCAGCACCCGGATGAGCATGCCCAGCCCGGCCATCAGCATGGCGGCCAGCGCGGTGCGTTCGAGGCCCAAACGGCGCACCATGAGCGGCGTCAGCAGGCCCGAGAGCGAGAACATCAAGGTGGGGATCATGCCGAACACGCCGACGACGGCGGTTCCGTAGCCGATCTCGTGGCCGATCTCCTCGGCCAGCGGGCTGAACGCGGTGACCGCGACGCGCAACACCAGCGCCGACATGATGATCGCCGCGAGTACCAGCAGCCGGCCTTCGACCAGCGCGCGGCGGCGCCGGGCCGTCGTGCCTGCGGGGCTAGCGGTGGTTTCGGGCAGAGTTGCGGTCACCGAGAAATCATAGGATGACCGGATGACGGGAGCAAGCCGATGTGACGAGCGGTACCCTGTTTCGGTGCAACCCGTCCGCCGCACCAGTCTCATCGCGCAGGTCACCGAACAGCTCCGGGCCGAAATCCGCTCGGGCCGTTGGCCGATCGGCTCGCGCATACCCACCGAGCCGGAGCTCGCCGAACTCACCGGCACCGGCCGAAATACCTTGCGTGAGGCGGTGCAAGCGCTCGTGCACGCCGGCATGCTCGAACGCCGCCAGGGGTCGGGCACCTATGTGATCGCCAGCTCCGAGGTCAGCGGCGCGCTGGCGAAGTACTTCGCCGACGCCCAGGAACGCGACATCCTGGAACTGCGCCAGGCCCTCGACACCACCGCCGCCGCCCTTGCCGCGCAACGCCGCGACGAGACCGATATCGCCACCATGCGCCACCTGCTCGAGGAACGCAGCAAATCCTGGGACGAGGACAACCCCGCCGCCATCGAGGCCGACGTGCAACTGCACCGCGCCATCGTGGTCGCCAGCCACAACGCGGTCTACCTCGAGTTCTACGACTCACTGCTGCCGGTGATCGAAGCCGGCATCCGCTCGCGCACCTCCAAATACGGCGAGTCCTATGACGCCGAACATCGCGAGCTGGTGCAGGCCGTCATCGACGGCGATCCCGAACGCGCCGCTCAGGCCGCGCGCTGCTTCCTCGGTTCCCTGCTCGCCGAGTACCCGGCCCCGGGCACCGCGGCCGAGTAACCGATCGGTCACCGGTGTGTCCGAGCACCGGTGAGGCAGATGTGCCGCGATCGTCACTGCGCGCCACCTGAGCGCAACAACCGGCTCCTACCTTGTGATTCGACCGCTCAGGCACCCGGCGCGTCGATCAGCCGCCGGGGCGACCACGCCGCTGCGACGAGGCAGCGCTGCCGCGATGAGACAGCGGTCGCACTGCGATCGAGAGGGAGCCGATGACCGCGACAATCGACACCGGCAGCAGCACACCGTCGTTCACCTACCAGCGGCGCGGACGTTGGATCGACACCTGGGAACCGGACGATCCGCAATTCTGGGCCGCGGGCGGGGCACGCACCGCCCGCAAGAATCTCGCGTTCTCGGTCTTCGCCGAAAACCTCGGCTTCAGCATCTGGGTGATCTGGGGTTCGGTCGTGACCGCCATGGGCGCGGCCGGATTCGGCTTCCTGGCCGGGCTCGGGAAGGGCGATCCGGTGGCGGTGAGCAACGCCCTGCTGCTGACCTCCACCCCGACGTTGGTCGGTGCGGCCCTGCGCATTCCGTACACCTTCGCCATCCCCCGCTTCGGCGGCCGCGCCTTCACCGCGTTCAGCGCGGCCATGCTGTTGCTGCCGACGCTGGGGCTCGCCTATTTCGTCAACCAGCCCGAGACCCCGATGTGGGTGTTCCTGCTGCTGGCGGCGCTGGCCGGCGTGGGTGGCGGCAACTTCTCCTCGTCGATGGCCAACATCTCCTTCTTCTTCCCGGAAGGGAAAAAGGGTGCGGCTCTTGGCATCAACGCCGCCGGCGGCAATCTCGGGGTGGCGCAGACCCAGCTGATCCTGCCACTGCTGATCACCTTCGGCACCCATCTGACCGCGAAGGATCCGGCCGGCTACCGGCTCGGCATCACCCTCGCCGTGCTGGTGTGGGTGCCGTTCATCCTGATCGCCACCATCGGCGCGTTGCGCTGCATGGACAGCCTGCGCACCGCCAAATCCGACGGCCGCTCCTACCGGCTGGCGCTGACCAACCCGCACACCTGGGTGATGTCGCTGCTCTACATCGGCACCTTCGGTTCGTTCATCGGGTTCTCCTTCGCCTTCCCCACCCTGATCAAGGCCAACTTCCCGAACCTGGCGAACATCGGCTGGATCACCACGCTGGGCAACCTCGCCTTCCTCGGCGCCCTGGTCGGTTCGTTCAGCAGGCCGTTCGGCGGCTGGATCGCCGACCGGGTGGGCGGTGCCAAGATCACCCTCGCGGTGTTCGGCGGCATGGCCGTGGCGGTGGTGCTGATCCTGGCGGCGCTGGAACTGAACAGCTTTCCGCTGTACCTGATCTCGTTCCTGCTGCTGTTCGTGCTCACCGGCATCGGCAACGGCTCCACCTACCGGATGATCCCGTCGATCTTCAGCGCCGAAGCCGGCCGCTACGCGAGCGAGCACGGTCTCGATCCGGCCGAGGCGGCGGCGTCGGCGAAACGCCAGGCGGGTGCGGCGATCGGCGTCATCGGGGCGATCGGCGCCTCCGGCGGCTACCTGCTGCAACAGGCACTTCGCTTGTCCAACACCAACTTCGGCAGCATGTCGCCCGCCTTCTGGGCGTACGCGGTCGCCTTCCTGGTGATGGCGGGCGTGACGTGGTGGTTCTACCTGCGCTCGTCGTTCGCGGTGGCGCGGGTGCCGTCACTGGCCTACGCGAACGTCTGAGTCCGAACAGCTCAGAGCAGGAAGCGAACCATATCCGCGGTCCGCGCCAGACCCGGCAGGGCCTCCGGCGTGGACCGCGGATGCAGCGCGTGCACGGCGAGCCGGAACATCACCGCGCGCAACAACATCTGCGGCCACTCCGGCAGATCCGACCAGCGCTCCAGCAGCCCGTCGTCGGCGCCGCCCCACGACAGCGCGTCCACCACCACCACACCCGCCGCCCACGCGGCCGGCCGCCAATACGGGGTGATATCGCTGAGGCCGGGAGTATCGGCACCGGAGAACAAGACCGTGCCGAACAGGTCGCCGTGCACCAGCTGCGCCGGGGTCTGCACCGGTTTCCGCAGGGTGGCGAGCTGGCCGATCAGCTCCATGCTGTGCCTGCCGTCCGGTGAGGTCGCCGGCAGCGTCCCGCCCGCGCGCAGGCTGCGCAGCGGCACCGCCTCCCAGGCGGCGCGGTCGGCGGCGACGAACACATCGACATCCATCCACGGCGCCACCGGCGGCTGCACCAGGAACCGCGGCCGCTCCAAGTGCGCGGTGGCGGCATGCAACCGCAGCGACACCGACACCACCTCGTCGTGGCGCGGTTCCGGAATGCCCTCCAGGAAGGTGTCGGCCCGCCAGCCGGAGACGACGTAGCGGCCGTCGGTGGCACGCACCGGCCGCGCCAGCCGCAGCCCGTCGACCTTCAGCGTTTCGCGCACCTTGGCCGACCAGGCCGCCCTGGCGTGATCGGCGACCGGGCTGAGCACCACATCACCGAGACGCCAGCCGCCTTCCCAGTCGCCCAGCGCAATCGGCGTCACCTCGCGCAGGCCGAACGTGGCTCGCACATGCTCGGGAGGCTCCACAGATGTCACGGCCGTACCGTACTCCCGGCGACGCGCCCGAAACGGGCGCCGCGCCGAGATTGCCGGCGATGTGCCGGGCCGGTCAGTACACCGGCAGCGAGGGGTCGACCTGGTTGGCCCAGGCGATCACACCGCCCTGCAGATGGGTGGCGTCGGCGAACCCGGCGCGCTTGAGCGCGGCCAGCGCCTCCGCCGAGCGGATACCGGTCTTGCAGTGCAGCACGATCGGCTGATTCTGCGGCAGCTCCGACAACGCCTCACCGGACAGGATGCGGTCCTTCGGGATCAGCGTCGCGCCCTCGATGTGCACGATGTCCCATTCCACCGGCTCACGCACGTCCACCAGATGCACCGGCTTGCCGGCATCGAGCATCTCCTTGAGCTCGCGAGCGGTGATCGTGGAACCGGCGGCGGCCGCCTGACCCTCCTCGCTCACCACACCGCAGAACGCGTCGTAGTCGATCAGCTCGGTGATCGGCTGACGTTCCGGGTCGCGGCGCAGCTTG
Source organism: Nocardia cyriacigeorgica GUH-2 (assembly GCF_000284035.1). Classification (NCBI taxonomy): domain Bacteria; kingdom Bacillati; phylum Actinomycetota; class Actinomycetes; order Mycobacteriales; family Nocardiaceae; genus Nocardia; species Nocardia cyriacigeorgica. The sequence continues at coordinate 4,730,341 of NC_016887.1, forward strand.
ATGGTCCGGTAGGTCATATCCAGTGCGTCGTAGACCATCAGCCGGCCCAGCAACGGGTCGCCGATGCCGGTGATCAGCTTGATCGCCTCGGTCACCATGATCGAGCCGATCGACGCGCACAGCACACCGAGCACACCGCCCTCGGCGCAGGACGGGACCATGCCCGGCGGCGGCGCCTCCGGGTAGAGGTCGCGGTAGTTGATGCCGCGGCCGTCGGGGGCGTCCTCCCAGAACACCGACACCTGGCCCTCGAACCGGTAGATCGAGCCCCACACATACGGCTTGCCCGCCAGCACGGCGGCGTCGTTGACCAGGTAGCGGGTGGCGAAGTTGTCGGTGCCGTCGACGATCAGGTCGTATTCGGCGAACAGCTCGACGGCGTTGTCCGGCTCCAGCCGGATCTTGTGCAGCCGCACGTCGATTCCGGAGTTGATCTCCAGGATCGAATCGCGCGCACTGTCGGCCTTGGACCGGCCGATATCGGATTCACCGTGGATGACCTGGCGTTGCAGATTGGACAGGTCGACCTCGTCGAACTCGACGATGCCGAGCGTGCCGACACCGGCGGCGGCCAGGTACAGCAGGGCAGGCGAGCCGAGCCCACCCGCCCCGATCACCAGCACCTTGGCGTTCTTCAGCCGTTTCTGCCCGTCCACGCCCACATCGGGAATGATCAGGTGGCGGCTGTAGCGGGCGACCTCGTCCCTGGTCAGCTCCGCGGCCGGCTCGACCAGTGGTGGCAGGGACTTCGGTGATGACACGTCCAGAACTCCTCGAATCGAATGGGCCGATCACGATGCGACGGGCGCACGCCTGGGTGCGCTACCGGTGCAACACCGATGACCCGGCCGTTCTTCCCCGCCCATGGTCGCGCATCGGCGGCGCCGGGCGTCAACCGGCCCGGCCGGACTACCCGCGCGGATAGGGCCAGGGATTGAACCGGCAGCGCTTACCGTCCATCGGGACCACGCCGTCGGGATCGAGGGTGGCGATGACGTTGTTCTCCACGCCGAAGGTTTGCTGCATCATCACCGGCGCCAGCCCGCCGTCGGTCTCACACGGCTGATGCTGGTGGTAGCCGATGGCATGGCCGACCTCGTGGTTGACCAGGTACTGCCGGTAGGAGCCGATATCGCCTTCGAAGGCCAGCGCCCCGCGCACCCAGCGCGCTTCCGACAACACCACCCGGCCGAGGTCGGAGTTGTAGCAGGAGGAATCGATCTCGATCTCGAAACCGCATGCGCCGCGGGCGGTCTGGCGCGAGGTGAGCGAGACCCGGAAGTCCGGTTCACCCTGATCCACCCGGCGGAAAGCGAACTTGCGGTCATGGGTCCAGCTCTTCGGGTTGGCCAGGGTGGAGTCGACCATCTTCGCCACCGCGGCGTCGCCGCCGTAGCCGGTGGTGTCGAGTCCGTCCTCGATTTCCACGGTGTAGCTGAAGACGTATTCCTCGCCGATGCCCACCTGGGCGCTGGTGCCCGGCACCACCCGCCAGGTGCCGGCACCGGTCTCCACGAACTGGCCGCCCTCGGGCAGGGCGCCGGTGGGCAGATCGTCGGGGAACTTGCCGTCACCGGGCGGTGCGCCGATGACGCCTGCGCTGGCCGCGGGCGGGCTCAGCCGTCCGAAACCGGGCTCACCCGCCGCCGGAGCGGAGTCGGGACCGGTGCGGATCGCGTCGACGACCACGATCAGCGTCACCGCGAACAACACCGGCAGCGCGTAGGCCCGCCAGCCGTAGGTGGACACGAACCGGCCGATGGCGCTCTGCTTCTTCACATCCCGCGCCGGACGCGGGGCGCGCGAGCGAGCCTTCTCATCCGGTGCGGTGGGGTCCCAGCGAGCCCGCAACGGCTGCCGCGAACGGTCGGAGGTGCCGGGATCCGGCCATGCCACGGGGCTCGTCACTGCGGAACCGGAGTCCTCGGAATCACGGGGGCGGTGCGCATCGCGCCCGCCGCCGGTCGGCTTTTCCGGTCGGTCGGTCACGGGAAACAGCCTCTCACAGTGGCAAAGACCGCGGCACCGGGCATTGGCGGGCCGGTAGATCACTGCGAGATTTCTCACCGATCGCTGTGCATTCACCACCCCCATCGGAAAGTGTGACGCGAGCGGGTATCGTGCTGTGGATAACCCGGTGCACACCCCTTTTGCCGGGGAATCGACTGGGAGATCCGAAATGACTGACCTCGTGGACCGGATGACGTCCCGCAGAACGTCGTCCGAGGCCATGACCCCGGCCAAGCGCGGCACCAGGCTGCCGCGCGACGAACGACGCCAGCAGCTGCTCGCCGCTGCCAGTGAGGTGTTCGTGCTGCGTGGCTATCACGCCGCGGGCATGGACGAGATCTCGCAATGCGCGGGCGTCAGCAAGCCGGTGCTCTACCAGCACTTCACCAGCAAGCTCGAGCTGTATGTCGCGGTGCTGCAGAACTACGTCGACATGCTGGTGTCGAGCGTGCGCCAGGCGCTGCGCTCCACCACCGACAACCGTCAGCGCGTGCGCGCGGCCGTACAGGCCTACTTCGACTTCGTCGACAACGAGATGCAGGGCTTCCGGCTGGTCTTCGAATCCGACCTGACCAACGAGCCGCAGGTGCAGCGCCGGGTCGAGCAGGCCACCGAGGCCTGCGTGGACGCGGTCTTCGATCTGGTGGCCCACGACTCCGGCCTCGACCCGTACCGGGCCCGCATCCTCGCGGTCGGCCTGGTCGGGGCGAGCCAGTTCACCGCGCGCTACTGGCTCGAAGCCGACCGCCCGATCCCGAAGGACGAGGCCGTCGACACCACGGTCGCACTGGCATGGGGAGGGCTGTCCCACGTGCCGCTGCATCCGATCGAGCAGGTGCTGCGCGCTCGCGACGAGCAGTAACAGCGCGACAACGACGAAGCCCCTGGTATCCGGTCCGGCCGGATACCAGGGGCTCTTCGTTCGGAAGACTTATACGGCGGCGAAGCCGACGCGGCCGCCGGTGGCGGTGCCGATCTCCACGTAGGCGACCTTCGACGCCTGGATCAGGAACTTGCGGCCCTTCTCGTCGGTCAGCGCGACGACACCGCTATCCCCGCTCAGGGCTCCGGACACCAGCGCCTCGACCTCGTCGGGGGTCTGCGAGCTGGTGATGACGAGCTCGCGCGGGCTATCCGAAATACCGATCTTGACCTCCACGGCCAACCTCCGAACATAGAGTCGTGTGCTGTCGCACCAAGGCTAATGCAGCCGCGCGGGGTGCAGGCACCTGACCGCCTGCGCTGTCAGCGAAACGCCCGAGCGCTACTTCGGCTCGACGAGCTGGATGTCGAGTTCCACCTTGACCGCGTCGCTGAGCATGCCGGGCAGCGGGCCGCCGACGCCGAAATCGGTGCGCTTGATGGTGCCGGTGGCGGAGAATCCGGCGTGGTTGTCGCCGGTGGCGCCGAACTCCTGCACCCCGCCCCACTCGACCTCGAGGGTGACCGGCTTGGTGATCTGGCCGAGGGTCGCCTCGCCCTCGACGGTGAAGGTTTCCTCGATCTGTACCGGCGCGGTGGCGCGGAAGGTCAGCGTCGGCCGGTTGGCCACGTCGAGGAAGTCGGCGGTGCGCACGTGAGCATCGCGGTCGGGGTTGCCGGTGTCGAAGGAGTCGAGGTAGATGGTGGCACCGATGGTCGCGGCGCCGGATTCGTCGACGACGAATTCGGTGTCGAACTTGGTGAAGCTGCCGCGCACCTTGGAGATGCCGAGGTGACGGATGGTGAAGGCGACGGTCGAATGCGCGGGGTCCAGGGCCCACGATCCGGGGCGCAGCTGCTGGGTCGCGGTGGTGGTTTCCGGTGTAGTGGTCATGGTCTCCACCATGACCGGACCACGGTCCGCTAACCAGACCGTCGTTATCCTGGACCTGGCAGGGCGCGGATAAACCGGGCCCGACGAGGCACGATGGACGTCATGGCACGAAGCAGGTTCGCCGAATTCCTGGTCGCCCGGCGCGCGGAACTGCGGCCCGGCGATGTCGGGCTGCCCGAGGGCCGCCGCCGCCGCACCCCCGGACTGCGCCGCGAGGAGGTCGCGGTGCGGGCCGGGGTGAGCGCGGACTACCTGGCCCGCCTGGAGCAGGGACGCGACAACAATCCCTCCCCCGCCGTGGTGGAGGCGCTCGCCGATGCCCTGTTGCTGCGCGGTGAGGCGCGCTATCAGTTCAACATCCTGGCCCTGACCGCCGCCGACGGTTCGCGCTGCCCGGGCGGCGAGGCCGAGCCGGAGCAGATTCCCGAGACCATCGCCCAGGTCCTGCGGGCCCTCGCACCGACACCCGCCTTCGTCGTCGGCCGGCAGCTGAACGTGCTCGACTGGAACGCCGCCTGGGCCGATTTCGCCGCACCGCTGGGCCTGCTCGACGATTCCTCGCCCAACCTGGCCCGCTACACTTTCACCCATCCGGCCGCCCACCGGGTGCTGCGCAATTGGCCACACGCCGCGGATGCCTTCGCCGCCGCGCTCAACCGCGCCATGGTGCGCTGGCCCGCCGACGACGCACTCCGCGAGACCATCGATACGCTGCGGCGTCACCCGGATTTCGCCGAACGCTGGTCACCGCAGCGGCTCAACGAGCCGACCGCGTCGCTGCTGCGGTTCGACCATCCGGTCCACGGTGCGGTGGACGTGCCGTTCGAAACCTTGGAGACCACCAGCGATCAGAGCCTGATCGTCTGGCTCACCGACCGCGTCCAGTCGACCGGCCTGCACCTGGTCCGCGATCGCGCGGCCAACGCCTAGCGGGCGACTACAGCCCGAGCACCGACATCCGTTCGGCGTGGCTGGCCTGCATGCGCTCGAACAGGGTGGCGATGCCGTTGAGGTCGCCGGTGGCGGCGAGCACCAGCTCGGTGAGCTCGTCGCGCTGGGCCATCACGTACTGGGCCTGGGTGATCGCCTCGCCGAGCAGCCTGCGGCCCCACAGCGTCAGCCGGTCGCGCTCGGACCGGCTGGCGGCCACCGCGCGGCGCACCTCGTCGACCACGAACTCCGAATGCCCGGTCTCGGCCAGCACATCACGCACCACCTCGGCCACATCGGGGCTGAGCACACCGGCGATCTCGCGGTAGAAGTCGGCGGCGATGCCGTCACCGACGTAGAACTTCACCATCGATTCGAGCCACGTCGACGGGTCGGTGGAGGCGTGGTAGGCGTCCAGCGCGCGCACGAACGGCGCCATCACCTCGAAGATGTCGGCCCCGCGCGCCGACAGCGCCGCCTCGAGCCGCTTGAAGTGCTCCATCTCGGCGGCGGCCATCTTCGCCACCGCGACCTTGCCCCGGACGGTGGGCGAGAGCTTGGCCTCCTCGGCGAGCCGGTAGAACGCGGAGATCTCACCGTAGGCGAGCACCGCGAACAGATCGGTCACCCCGGGATGGTCGGCGGGAATGGACGGCGAATCCGGGCCGGTCGGCGAAACACCCAGCGCGGCAGGTGACTGTGCTCCCATGGCACACCAGGGTAATACCCGTCGCGCGCCTCGTCCCCGGCGCACGCACCGGCTACCGCGCCGCGGGCCGGTCAGACCTCGGTCGCCAGGAATTTATCCAGGTAGGTCCAGGTCGTGTCGCGTGCGGTGGGTCCGGTCAGGATCCCGAGGTGGCTGCCGGGTGCGGTCTCGTAGCGCACCGACGCGGCACCGCTGAGGGTGCGCAGTCCGGCCTCGACGGCGGCGGCCGGGGTGATGACGTCGCTGGGCCCGCCGACCAGCAGCACCGGCGCGGTGACGTCGGCGAGCGCGATACGCCGCTCGCCGAGCCGCACCACGCCACGGCCGATGTCGTTGTTGAGGATGAGCCTGCCCCACAGCTGGCCGTAGAACCGGCCGGGGTAGCCGGGCATCTCGGCCATGAACCGGTCGATGGTCTCCATCCGGGCCAGCGTCTCGGTGCGGGCGATATTGCTGGCGACAAACCACGGCCGCTTGAGCTCGCGCTCCCACGCGGTGGCCCGGTAGGCGAGCCGGGTGAGCCCGGCGGGTACACCGCCGGCCGCGCGCACGACCGTCGAAACGGCCTGTCCGCCGGTCAGTTTGGCGACCGCGCGCAGCTGCGGCATGCCGGTCATCTTGTCGTAGTCCAGCGGCGCGCCGACCGCGGTGATCGACCGGATCGGCAGCTGGGTGTTCGCGGCGGCGGTCAGCAGCGACAGGGTGCCGCCCAGCGACCAGCCGATCAGGTCGACGGGCACCCCGCCGCGATCGGCCGAGGCGCGCAGCACCGCGTCGGGCAGGATGTCGTCGATCCAGTCCTCGAAGCCCATCCGGCGGTCGGCGAAGGTGATCTCGCCGTAGTCGACCAGGTACGGCGCGCGTCCGCTCTCCAGCAGGAACCGGGCCACGCTCTGGTCCGGCTGCAGATCGAAGCAGGTGGCGGGGGCGGCCAGCGGGGGCACGAGCAGCACCGCGGAGTCGGTTTCGGCCGGTGCGCCGTCGAATCGCAGCAGCCTGCGATGGGGTTGGTCCCACAGCACGGTCGACGGTGCCGGTTCGGGATCGGCCACACCGGAGCCGAAGGTCAGAGCCCAGGCGTTGCGCGCGGCGAGGGTGACGGTGTCTGCGATGCTCACCACACGAATGTCTCACATCCGGTACCGCCGGTAACACCCACGGCCGGGCGATGAGGGGCGGACTGTTGCCTATATCACCCGTTCGCCACGCCCGGTGAATTACCGTGTCGCGCACGACCGATCGCCGGGGTAAGCACCGAAAACGAACTAATGGCCGCGCCATTTTCGTGCCAGTTTTTCGGGCCGCGCACAATATCACGCTACAATCACCACGGACAACGAAAATTTCGCGCCCGATCGAGTAAACGATCGTCCCCCGACACAGCCGTCGGCCCCGGCGCGTAAGCCGATGTCCATGGAAAATGTGCGCGCACCAGATCCGCATCACCGATGCGCCGCGCCGATGTCTCCCAGGCAGCCCCCACTCCGGCGGGTACCGCTGACATCCGGCAGCTCCCGGTGAGTATCACAGGCGGATACGTGGTCGTCGCGGACCGGCCGGTCCGCCCCACGCCTCGTGCGCGCGTGACGCGATGACGAGGAAGGCACGAACCCTGAGCAAGATCACTGTCGAACAGGAACCGGGACTGACCGACACCCTGCTGACGGCCGAACTGGACGAAACCCATACCGCCCCGACTTTCACCGAATTGGGGGTGCGCCCCGAAATCGTGCGGGCGCTCGGTGAGATGGGCATCGAACGCACTTTCGCGATCCAGGAACTCACCCTGCCGCTGGCGCTGGCCGGCGAAGACCTCATCGGCCAGGCCCGCACGGGTATGGGCAAGACATTCGGATTCGGTGTGCCACTGCTGCATCGGATCGCCACCGCCGAATCGGGCACCACCCCGCTGGACGGAACGCCGCGGGCACTGGTGATCGTGCCGACCCGCGAACTCTGCCTGCAGGTGACCAAGGACCTGGAAAACGCGAGCAAATACCTGACCAATCATCAGGGCCCGCTGAAGGTGGTCTCCATTTACGGTGGCCGCCCCTACGAGGCGCAGATCGAGGCGTTGCGCGCCGGCGTCGACGTGGTCGTCGGCACCCCCGGCCGACTGCTCGACCTGGCCAATCAGCAGCATCTGATCCTGGGCAAGGTCGGCGTGCTCGTCCTGGACGAGGCCGACGAAATGCTCGATCTGGGCTTCCTGCCCGATATCGAACGCATTCTGGGCATGGTCCCGGATAAACGGCAGACCATGCTGTTCTCGGCCACCATGCCGGGCCCGATCATCACCCTGGCCCGCACCTTCCTCACCCGCCCGACCCATATCCGGGCCGAGGAGCCGCACGATTCCGCAGTGCACGACCGCACCGCCCAGTTCATCTACCGGGCGCACGCGCTCGACAAGAGCGAATTGGTCGCGCGGGTGCTGCAAGCCGAGGGCCGCGGCGCCACCATGATCTTCACCCGCACCAAGCGCACCGCGCAGAAGGTGGCCGACGATCTGGCCGAGCGCGGTTTCGCGGTGGGCGCGGTGCACGGCGATCTGGGCCAGATCGCGCGCGAGAAGGCGCTGGCCAAGTTCCGTAAGGGCACCATCGACGTGCTGGTCGCCACCGATGTGGCCGCCCGCGGCATCGATATCGACGACGTCACCCACGTCATCAACTATCAGTGCCCCGAGGACGAGAAGACCTACGTGCACCGCATCGGCCGTACCGGCCGGGCCGGGCGCACCGGCGTCGCGGTGACGCTGATCGACTGGGACGAACTCAACCGCTGGGCCGGCATCGACAAGGCCCTCGGCCTCGGCATCCCCGAGCCGGTCGAAACGTATTCGCGTTCACCGCATCTGTTCTCGGATCTGGGCATCCCGGAAGGTGTCACCGGCACCATCCGCAAGCCCAAGCCGGAACGCGACGAGGACGCCGAGGTCGTCGAGCGACCCGAGCGCACCCCGCGCAAGCGCAACCGCAGGCGCACCCGTGGCGGCAAGCCGATCGACGGCGAGGCCACCACGAGCACCGGCGACGCCGGCGAGCAGGGCGAGGCGGAGGCCGGTTCGGCTCCTGCCGAGGACGCTGCCGGTGACGAGGGCGAACGTCCGGCGCGGCGCAGGCGTCGCCGGCGCAAGTCCACGGCCGAGGACGGCGCCGACACCGGCGCCGCCGAAGCCACCGGCGAGCCCAGCGACACCGCCGAGGCGACCAGCACGGCCGAGGTGAACGGCGCTGCTGAGGCACGCACCGCCGCGGCACCGGCGGCCGAGACCACCGACACCGAGGCCGAGGGCGAGCAGCCCGCGCGTCGCAGGCGTCGCCGCCGCAAGCCGGCCGGCGAATCCGCGGAAGCCTCCGCCGATGCGGCCACGCCGGTCGAGGCGAACAGCACGGCGGGCGTCTCCGCCTGATCGAACACCCCCGAAATGCTGGTGGGCGCGAACCGCGTCCACCAGCATTTTTCGTCTGCGAGCAGTGGCGCGCGCCCACTCCCGGCACGCACCGACGCCGCCGGCCGCCGGGCACGGCGATGTCATCGGCGCTCGCACCGATCCGCTAATCTCGCACACGTGCTCGCACCCGAGCGGCGGACCCGCGCCGACATCCTCATCGCGGTCGCGATCGCCCTCGTACTGGCGATCGCGGCTCTGGTGGTGTGGATCCAGTCGGATGCGCGCGGCACCGAGTCGGCCGTCGCCGATACCCCCGTCGACACCCCGCCTGCCGCATCGGCGCTGCCCACCGCGCTGCGCGAACTCTGGCGCGCGCCCGATGGGGCGAGCACCGAGGCGCTCACCTCCGGTGGCGTGGTGGTCACCGCGGACGGCGGCACCGTCACCGGACGCGATCCGCGCACGGGAAACGAGATCTGGCACTACCGGCGCGATATTCCGCTGTGCGGCGTGCAATCCCAGTTCGGCACCGTGATCGCGGTGTATCGCGACGACCGCGGATGCAGCCAGACCACCATGCTGCTCGGCTCGGACGGCTCGCGCACCACCGCCCGCAGCAGCGATATGGACTCCGAGATCGCACTGTCGGTCGACGGCACCTACGTGCTGGCTCAGGGGCCGCGCCGGCTGGAGATGTGGCGTTCGGATCTGGTTCGCACCCTCGAGTACGGCCATGTCGAGGCCAAAGAGATCCCCAAATCCCAGCCGCGCCAAGGCTGTTCGCTGATATCGGCGAGCTCGAGCCCGTCTCGGCTCGCGGTACTCGAGCGCTGCCCCGGCGACGCCGCCAACCGGCTGACGGCCCTGGATCCGGCGCCCAAGGACTACCGCGTGCCCAAGGAATTCGGTTCCCGCGTGCTGAACGGACCCGGTGCCGATTCACCCGACGCGGAAGTGATCGCGGTGTCGGACAACAGGATCGTGGTCTACCTGCCGGGCACCACCGCACCCGAGCCCGCACCGCCACGGCTGGCAGTGTTCGATGCCACCGGCAATCCGCTGGTCTCACACGAACTTTCGGCTCCGCTGACCGAGACGACCACCACCACCCGGATCGGTTCGGCCTATCTGGTGTTCACCGGCAACAGCCTGATCGCCTTGAATGCCAGTACCTTCGACCCGGTGTGGACCGCCGCGGGCGCGCTCGGCGGCCCCGCGTTGATGGCCGGTCACATCCTCATGCCGGTCGAGGGCGCCATTGCCGCACTCGACCCGGCCACGGGGGCGGAGACCACCCGTATTCCGGTGGAGCGCACGGGCTATGACGGCTCCCCCATCGCGCTCGGTGTGCTCGGCGACGTCGTTCTCGAGCATCGCGGCGATCAGCTGGTGGCGTTCGGCTGAGCCCCGTTTCTGTCGGTGCCTCCTGGCACACTCACCGCCATGCGCAGGGCAGCCACGAACCCCACCACAGCCCCGAGCCTGGGCAGCGCCGACCTGGAGGCGTCCGCCGGGCGCGGTGGCGGCGTCGACCGAGTGACACCGTCGCGCTCCACCGACGGACGCACCCCGCTCGAGCGCGGTGGCTCATGATGGATCACATGTCCGAACTCGAGCACGCCCGGCTGATCGTCCTGCGCCACGGGGAGACCACGTGGTCCGCGCAACGCAAACACACCAGCATCACCGACCTGCCGCTCACCGAGCGTGGCGAACAGCAGGCCCGCGCGGCCGGACAGCTGCTCACCGACCTGAAACTGCGCACCTCGCTCGTGTACACCAGCCCTCGGCTGCGCGCGACGCACACCGCGGAACTGGCCGGGCTCGCATCGGCCGTCATCGACACCGACCTGGCCGAATGGGATTACGGCGACTACGAGGGCCGCACCACCGCCGAGATCCGCGAGACGGTGCCCGGCTGGACGGTCTGGACCCACCCGGTGCCCGGCGGGGAATCCGCCGAGCAGGTCCGCGCCCGCGCCGACCGGGTCCTGTCCACCGTCACCGAACAGCTCGCCGAACGTGATGTGGTGCTGGTCGGGCACGGGCATTTCTCCCGCGTGCTCATCGCCCGCTGGTGTGAGTTCGAGGTGCGCGAAGGTCGCCGGTTCGCCATGTCGACCGGCGCGGTCAGCGTGCTCGGCTACGACCACGGCGCGGCCACCGTGCGCGGCCACAACCTCGTCCCGGCCGAGGAGTTGGCGCGATGACCGGCACCGCGATCCGCCGTGCGGTCCCCGAGGATGTGCCCGCCCTGGTCGAGCTGGTCTACGACCTGGCCGAATACGAGAAGGCCAGGCACGAGTGCACCCTCACCGCCGAACAACTGCGCACCGCGCTGTTCGGGCCCGCGCCCGCCCTGTTCGCCCATGTCGCCACCCTGGATGAGCAGGTCGTCGGGTGTGCCATCTGGTTCCTGAACTACTCCACCTGGGACGGTGTGCACGGCATCTACCTGGAGGATCTGTTCGTCAAGCCGCAGGCGCGCGGCACCGGGCTCGGTAAGGCGCTGATCGCGGCGCTGGCCGAGGAGGCTGTGCGCAACGGATACAGCCGGGTGTCCTGGTCGGTGCTCACCTGGAACACCCCGTCGATCGAGTTCTACGAATCCCTGGGCGCGGACGTCCAGGACGACTGGGTGGGCTACCGGTTGTCCGGGGCGGCGCTGACGGCCCTGGCCGGGAGTCGCTGATGCGGCTGTCGCTACCGCAGCGGTGGCCGGCCTCGGACGCCGAGGCGAAGGCGATGCAGGACGAGCTGCGGCCACTGGTACGGGCCGAGAACCCGCGACCACCACGGTTTCGCACCATCGCCGGGCTCGACTCCGCCTACCACGATGACGGCACCGTCGCCGCCGCCATCGTCGTGGTGGATGCGCAGACCCTCGACACCGTCGACACCGCCGTGGCCTACGGCACCACCACCTTCCCCTACATTCCCGGATTGCTCTCGTTCCGCGAGATGCCCACCACCGTGACCGCGCTCGAACAGCTGACGACCACGCCCGACCTGATGGTCTGTGATGCCCAGGGCCTGGCCCACCCGCGCCGCTTCGGCTTCGCCTGCCATGTCGGCCTCGTCACCGGACTGCCGACGATCGGGGTGGCCAAATCCGCGTGGGGCGACTGCCCGGAGCCGGGACCGGAGCGCGGCGCGCAGGCCGACATCACCATCGACGGCGAGATCGTCGGCCGGGTCCTGCGCACCCGCGCCGGAGTGAAGCCGGTGTTCGTCTCGGTGGGCCACCTGATCGACCTGGACACCGCCTGCGCTCAGGTGCTCGCGCTGACGCCGCGCTACCGGCTACCGGAGACGACTCGACGCGCCGATCACCTGTGCCGTCAGGCGCTGAAAGACGCGATCGCCCGCTGAGCCGATCGTGCCGGGCTCGATCGTTCGATCAGCCGATCGTCGGTGGGTTCGCCTCGAGCACCTTTGATCAGCGCGGCCGACGGCGTGCGGGCAGGTTCGGAAGCGCCCCTCAGTCCGGGTCGATCCCGTACTCGCGCGCCATCCACCGACTGGTGGCCGGTGTGAACAACAACACCAGCGCGCCGACCACCACCACGCCGAGCAATGCCCCGTAGAACGGCTGATGGGAATCGGTCAGCAACGACCACACCACCGGCAACAGCAGCAGCTGTGCGATCACCGCGATGGCACGACCCCAGCGCTGGCCGAGCAGCAGGCCGATGCCCGCGGCGAGCACCGCACCGCCCAGGATCACGAACCACGCGGCCGTGCCGTAACCGCTGGCCTGGCTCTGATCGTGACCGAGCAGACCACGCACCACCAGCACGATCGCCACCGTCACCGCGACGGCGCCCTCCAAGGCCACCAGCCCACCGGCGCCACGCACCGTGCCCGGCACCGTTCCGACGTCATCTCGCTCAGCCACCCGACCAGGGTAGGTCGCGGGCTCGACGGCCGTGGCATCGGCCGAACCGGTAACCCGGCTGAATTAAGGTGCGTAGGTGCGGACGTTGTTGATCGTGAATCCGAATGCCACCTCTACCACCGCGGCCACCAGGGATCTGCTGGCACACGCGCTGGAGAGCCGGACGCAATTGACCGTCGCCCATACCCAGCATCGCGGCCATGCCGCCGAGCTCGCCCAGTGGGCGGCGACCAATGAGATGGATCTCATCGTGGTGCACGGCGGCGACGGCACCGTCAACGAGACGATCAACGGATTCCTGCCGCTGCCGCAGGTGGACGACGGCCAGGCGTGGCGGCCTCGGCTCGGCGTGATCCCCGGCGGCTCGGCCAATGTCTTTGCCCGCGCCCTCGGCCTGAAACCCGATCCGGTCGCGGCCACCAACCAGCTGATCGACCTGCTGTCGGTGAACGACGACCGGCGCATCGGGCTCGGCATCGCCGACGATCGATGGTTCTGCTTCAGCGCGGGAGTGGGCCTGGATGCCGACGTGTGCGAGGCCATCGACGCCAGTCGTGCGAACGGAAAAGCCGCCACTCCGGTGCGTTATCTGGCGACCACGGTGCGCCAGTTCTTCCGGGCCAAACGGCACAAGCCCGAGGCCACCGTCATCGTCCCCGGGCACGACCCGGTCGAGGGTGTGCATTACGCATTCGTGACCAACACCAGTCCGTGGACCTATCTGAACGCCACCCCCGTGCGCACCAACCCCGGTACCGCCTTCGAATCCGGGCTCGGTGTGTTCGCCATGCGATCCATGGCGTTGCTGCCGACGTTGCGGGTCGCGGGCCAACTTCTGGCACCGAACGGAAACCCGAAGTCACGCAAATTGTTTCGCGAAGACGACGTGGCGTCGGTGCGAATCGAGACCGATCAGGAGATCGGCCTGCAAATCGATGGCGACTTCATCGGCAAACGCAACGTGGTGGATTTCACCGCGGTCCCCGACGTGCTGGAAGTCGTCGCGCCGCGCCCTTCGTGAGACGCGCCGGAGTGAAAAACATCGCTGTTGTGCTGCGAAAACCCGGCGGAGCGAGTACAAAGGACCGGGCAAGCTCCCCTTGCGGGACCTTCAGAGCGTGAGCTTCCCCACGGTGACCTGGATACCTATTGACATCTACGGTGTTCGTGAAAGCATTCACAAGCAACCGTGCGGAAATCTTCAGGTCGCACAAGTGAACTATCCACAAACCATCGGCGCCATTTGTGGCGCCCAGTGAAGGAGCAGAGGAATGGACTGGCGCCACAAGGCCATCTGTCGCGACGAGGACCCCGAACTGTTCTTCCCGGTGGGTAACAGTGGTCCGGCGCTCGCGCAGATTGCCGATGCCAAGCTGGTCTGCGCTCGATGCCCCGTCACCGCCGACTGCCTGTCGTGGGCCCTGAAGTCCGGACAGGATGCCGGTGTGTGGGGAGGCATGAGCGAAGACGAGCGTCGGGCGCTCAAACGCCGCAACGCGCGCACCCGCACCCGCACGGTCGTCTGACCCTCGGTCAGACGAGCGATTCGGGCCCCAGCCCGGACCCGAATCGCATTCGGCCCGGCACCCTAGAGGTGCCGGGCTTGTTGTTTGTCGGGCTGAAAACGGTCAGCGTCCCGAACGCCGGCCCAACGGGACCCGCAGCACCGCGTCCGTGCCGATATCGGCACCGGGATGCAGGCCGATGGAACCGCCGAGTTCGGCCGTCACCAGCGTCCGCACGATCTGCAGGCCGAGCCGGTCGGAGGATTCCAGGCTGAAACCGGGGGGGAGGCCGCGGCCGTCGTCGCTGATGATGACGTCGAGCCAGCGCGCCGAACGCTCGGAACGAATCGTCACGGTGCCGTTCTCGCCGGCATCGAATGCGTGCTCGATGGCGTTCTGCACCAGCTCGGTCAACACCATCACCAACGGTGTCGCCCGCTCCGCGGAGAACACACCGAGCGAACCCGCCCGGCGCACCTTGATCCGTGCGGTGTGCACGGTCGCGACGTCGGCCATGATCGGCAGCAGCCGGTCCACCACCTCGTCGAGGTCGACCTCTTCGTCCACCGACATCGACAGCATCTCGTGCACCGAGGCGATGGAGGTGACGCGGCGGACCGATTCGGTCAGCGCGACCTGTGCCTCCTCATTCTCGGTGCGGCGGGCCTGCAACCGCAGCAGCGCGGCCACGGTCTGCAAATTGTTCTTCACCCGGTGATGGATCTCCCGGATGGTGGCGTCCTTGCTCAGCAGCGCGCGGTCGCGGCGCTTGACCTCGGTGACATCGCGCACCAGCACCGCGGCACCGGCCAGCTCACCGTGCGGGCGCAGCACCAGGGTGCGCAACAGCACCGTCGCGCCCCTGGCCTCCACCTCCATCCGGCGCCCGGTGCGACCGGCCAGCGCGGCCTGGATATCGCCGACCACTTCCTGCGCGTCGAACGGATCGGTGATCAGCGAACGGGTGGTGACGGCCAGATCCTGCCCGGCCAGATCGGCTTGCAGGCCCATCCGGTGATAGGCCGAGAGCGCGTTGGGGCTGGCGTAGGTGACGATGCCCTCGGTGTCGAGCCGGATGAACCCGTCGCCGGCGCGCGGGCTGGAATGGGTGGCGGCGCGATCCTCGGTGGTCGGGAAGGTGCCGTCGGCGATCATCTGGCACAGGTCGTCGGCGCAGGCCACGTAGGCGATCTCCAGCGTGCTGCGCACCTTGGACCGTTGCAGGTCGGTGTCGCGGCTCAGGACCGCGATCACGTCGTCGCCGCAGCGCACTGGAATGGCTTCGCGGATGGCGTCGACCGGATACGGGTGGTAGACGCCCTTGGCGTCGGCCTCACCGTCGGTGCGCACGATCCGGCCGGTGGTCAGGGCCTCGAAGACCTGCGGATGTTCGGTCCGCAGCGCCTGGGTGCCGACGAGATCCTCGTAGTGCACGGTGGGCGCGGTGGTGGGACGGCACTGCGCCACACACACGATGTCGGCTCCGTCGGTGACCGGCCCCGCACCCACCCACAACAGCAGATCGGCGAAGGACAGATCGGCGAGCAGCTGCCAATCCCCCACCACCCGTTGCAGATGATCCACCGCGACGCCGGGTAGGTCGGTGTGTTCGGCCAGCAGCTCGCTCAGTGTCGCCATGATCGATCAGTCGCTTCGATTCCGCCGCGCGCTCAGGAGATGACGGCGATCAGATCGCCCTGCTGTAGGACCTGTCCCGGGGTGACCGCGATCGAGGTGACCTCGCCGCCGACCTCGGTGATCACCGGAATCTCCATCTTCATCGATTCGAGCAGCACCAGAGTCTGGTCATGGGTCACCCGGTCACCGACCGCGACCTCCACCGTCAGCACGGTCGAGACCATCTCCGCACGCACTTCCTCAGCCATGACACCCCGTTCGCCTCTGTTGTATGGGTCACCGCCGCCGGCGGCAGGTCCCGCTGACGATATAGCCAATCACACTCCCGGCCACCGCCTTCGCCGAGGAATCCCCCGGCTGCCGTCGCGGGGGTGTGCGGTAGATTGGCACGGGCCCCGCACCGGCGGGGAGGATTCGTCTTTCCCCGTGCACGCGGGGGGACTATCCCAATTATCGACGAGTTCCCCGCGCAGGCGGGGGTGATCCGGGAGCTACCGATGGGTAAACGTGGCCGTAAGAAGCGCAGCCGCAAGGGCAACGCCGCCAACCATGGCAAGCGTCCGAACGCCTGACGCGCGTTCGCTCGGTCTTCGACCGAAACACGAGCGGCACGTCACTTCCTGACGGAAGGACGTGCCGCTCGTTCGTTTTCCGGGTACCGGACCCGCTCAGGACTCCGCCGACTCGATGCGGGTGGACTCCTGCCGCATCGTCACCGACCGGCGGATCTCCACGGTCAACCGCTCGCGCAGCGAATCCGGCGCGCGGTCGCCACCGCATTTGCGGCTGAGCAGGCCCTTGAGCTTCTCCTCGATGCCGTAAGCCTCGATGCACGGCGCGCAGTGATCCATATGGTGCTGTAGCCGCGCACGGGTCGAGTCGTCGCATTCACCGTCGAGCATCAGCCACACATCGGCGAGTACCGCCGTGCAGTCGAGCTCCATGTCGGGATCGTGCTCGGCGCTCACTGCTTGACCTCCTGGCGCACCGTGTCCGCGGTGGACGCGGACGTGTCGTCTGACGTGCCCCCGGCGCGGTTGAATCCACGTTCGCGCGCCACGTCGGCGAGCAAACCCTTCAATTGCTTACGGCCGCGATGCAGCCGGGACATCACCGTACCGATAGGAGTGCCCATGATGTCGGCGATCTCCTTGTACGGGAAGCCTTCGACGTCGGCGTAGTACACCGCCATCCGGAATTCCTCCGGCAGCTCCTGCAACGCGGCCTTGATGTCGTCGTCGGGCAGTGCGTCCAGCGCCTCCACCTCGGCCGAACGCAGACCGGTCGAGGTGTGCTCGGCCGTCGCGGCCAGCTGCCAGTCGGTGATCTCGTCGGTCGGGTACTGCGCGGGCTGACGCTGCTTCTTGCGATAGGAGTTGATGTAGGTGTTGGTCAGGATCCGGTACAGCCAGGCACGCAGGTTGGTGCCCTCTTTGAAGGACTTGAAGCCCTGGTACGCCTTGACGTAGGTCTCCTGCACCAGGTCCTCGGCGTCGGCCGGGTTCCTGGTCATCCGCAGCGCGGCGCCGTAGAGCTGGTCGAGCAGCGGGAGCGCGTCGCGCTCGAACCGCTGAGCCAGCGCGGTCGGATCCTCCGCCACGTCTTCGTCGCTCGTCACAGGTGTCCCTTCGATCGGCGTCCCCGCCAAATCTACCGGCACCGCTGTTTCCGCCGGGAACCGAGCTTGCGGGACCTCGGTCCACACCGGGCGTTCTTCGACCAGAACGGGCAAAGCTCCTCCTTCATGAACTGCGCCGGACCAGCGCGGCGGCGGAATGCGAGCCGTCACGAACTCCACCGGAATCACGCGCGATCGCTGTTATCGCATGCAACAGGGGAACCGGCCCGGGTGTTCCCGAGCCGCGCACGGCCGGGCAGCGGCGCCTGAGCACCGCCGAAATTCCCTCGACGGCCGCAATAGGGTTGCCGTATGGCAGCAGCCTCCACCCCCGCGATCCGCACCCTCGTGCAGGCCGGCGTTGAACACCGCGTGCACGCCTACGCCCACGACCCGCGCACCGACTCCTACGGCACCGAGGCAGTCGACGCCCTCGCCGCCGAGCTGGCGCTTGACCCGGGGCAGATCTTCAAGACGCTGGTGCTGGAGTTGTCGACCGGTTCGCTCGCGGTGGCGGTGCTGCCGGTGCCGCGGACCCTGTCGTTGAAGGCGGCCGCTGCCGCGCTGGGTGCACCCAAGGCCACCATGGCCGACCGGGTGAAGGCCGAGCGCAGCACCGGCTATGTGCTCGGCGGCATCTCACCGCTGGGCCAGCGCAAGCGCCTGCCGACCGTGGTGGACGCCTCGGCGACCCGCTGGGATCGCGTGCTGTGTAGTGCCGGCCGCCGTGGACTGGAGATCGAACTGGCACCGGCGGAGCTGATCCGGCTGACGAACGCGGTCACCGCGCCGGTGGCCGCGGGCTGAAATTCGGTGTCGCCGCGCAGGAAACGCTGTGGCGCCACGCCGGTAAACCTCGCCTCGAGCGGTGCGGTGTGCGTCAATTGAAGCGCCAAGTTTCCGACCGATCCGAGGATGTGATGCGAATGTCCCCGCGCCAACGTCTGCGCACCACGATCGTCGCCCTGTCCGGGGCGCTGATCCTGGCCGCGGGCCCCGCGGTGCTGTCGGCCCCGGCCGCGGTCGCCGCGCCGCAGGGCGGCCAGCCCACCTACCCGTTCGACGGCGGGGAAGACGGCGGCACCGCCCATGAGCCCAAGCAGGACGAACGCGCCCAGCGGGCCGAGGAGTTCGGTGGCGGGCTGGCCAGCGAGGTGATCGACCTGGCCGCGAACATCCTCAAATGCGGCCTGAATGTCGTGACGCCGACGGTGGGCTGCTCGATCTGATACACGCTGCGCTGACGGGCCGGGCCGTCCGGATATCGGCCGCCCGGCCCGTCGCGTCGCGCCACCCATGTTCCGCACGGATCACAACAGGCTGATCTGCTCCGATTTCTCCTTGTCGGCAGCGGGTTCCAGTAGTTCCGGCCCGTTGTTGCGCACACTGTTCACCAGGGTCGAGACCGGACGGGCGCTGATCGACGCGACGAGTTCCTCGCTCGGCGGTTCCAGCAGGGCCGCCGGTGCCGGATGATCCGGGTCCAGCCAGGCCTGCCAATGCTGCTGCGGCATCGGCAGTGGCATCCGGTCGTGGATGCGGGTCAGCTCGCCGATGGCGTCGGTGGTCAGGATCGTGCACGAGAGCAGCGGCTGGGATTCCGGCTGGGTCTTGTCCCGCCACACCGACCACAGGCCGGCCATGTACAGCCGCGAACCATCCGCGTACGACATGAAGTACGGGTGCTTGACCACCTTGCCCTTGGCGCCGGACGGATCCGGCTCCACCAGCCACTCGTACCAGCCGTCCATCGGCACCAGGCAGCGCCGATACTTCACCGCATCGCGGAACGAGGGCGTGGTGGTGGCCTTGTCGGCGCGGGCGTTGAACAGCGGTTTGCCCTTCACCGGAACGCCCGGCTCGGCGGCCTTGGTCCAATGCGGGATGAGCCCCCAGCGCATGCGGCGGATCCGCAGGCGCGGATCGTCGTCTGGGTGGTCGTGGTCGTGGCGTTCGACCACCGTGAGCACCTGTGTGGTGGGGGCGACGTTGTAGTTCGCGCCGTCGCGGCCGGAGCCCGCCGAACCGGGTTCGTCGCCGGTCTCATCGATCGCGTCCAGCTCGACCGCGAGCCGGCCGGGATTGGTCGTCGTCGCATAGCGTCCGCACATACTCCCGATACTGCCACCGGGCACCGACACCCCGCGGCGAACCCGGCCTCGCGCACCGGATTCGCGGCCCGGACACCGAGGCGAAATCGGCGTGTGACCTGCACTCGGCTGCTAGCGTGAGCGACATCTGACGAAGAGGAGAGATCCATGCTTCGATCCAGCTTCTTCCGCATCGGCGTCGCCAGAATCTGCGCGGCCGTCGCGCTCGGCGTCCTGACCGCCACCGCGGTGCCCGCCGTCGCCGCCGCCCAGGACCCGCGACCACCGGTCGACCTGAACACCTCGGTGTCGGGTTCCACCATCGACTACACCATCGACAACGTCCCCAACCGGCGCGACACCTTCCCGGTCATCCGCGGCGAATGCACCACCGCCGTGGTGAACGTGCTCGTCGCCGCACCGATCCTGGCACCCGCCGCCATCGACACCCTCAGCGGACGGGAGCCGGATGTCTTCGCGCTGTTGCAACGCCTGATCGCCGAGGGCGCACTCACGGCCGGGCCGCGCCTCCAGTTCGCGTCCGCGACCGGGCAGATCAGCGGATCGTTCACCGATATCCCGCGCGGGGTCTATGTGGTGGGCACGATCTGCAATATCGACCCGCTCGGCGGGCAGTTCGATCCGAATCTGTTCGATTTCTCGCCGTCGGTGGTCGTCGATCTGCGCTCGGGCTCGACGGCTCCGGTGCCCGAACCCGTGCGGTGAACAGTCGAATCCCGCTGTGACGAACGGGTTCCCACCGCGACCATGCTCGCCGATGCCGAGATCGTGGCGCGAAAGGCGCGCATACTGACGGGGATGACGCCGGCGCGGGCCGAAGGAATCCGCCCGAACTGGTGACACCTTGAGAGGTATGCCATAACATTCTCTCAACGAGTCGGAGGATTCCTCCGGCCCACTCGGCATGCGCCCGACAAGCCACGCCACCACCCAGCGCCCAGGCGGACCGTCCGGGCGCCCGGCATGAGGAGCCCCTGTGACAACGACCGACGCCGCCCCCGCGGAAAAGGTGCTCACCTCGGTCGATCCCGCCTCCGGCGCGACCCTGGCCACCTACCCCATCGCCGATGACGACGCCGTGCGCGCCGCCGTCGCCACCGCCCGCAAGGCCGCCGAGACCTGGGCCGCGCTCGATTTCGACGAGCGCCGCAAGGCCCTGCTGCGCTGGTCGAGCCGGCTGGTCGCCGACTCCGACGAGTTCTGCGCGCTGATCCACGCCGAGAACGGCAAGCCGCTCGACGATGCCTTCCTCGAGCTCATGCTCGCCCTCGAACACATCGCCTGGGCGGCCAAGCACGCCAAGAAGGTGCTCGCGCCCAAGAAGATCTCCCCCGGCGCGCTGATGTCGAACTTCTCGGCCCGGCTCGAGCAGCGCCCGCTGGGCGTGGTCGGCGTGATCGGCCCGTGGAACTATCCCGTCTACACCCCCAACGGTTCCATCGCCTATGCGCTCGCCGCGGGCAACACCGTGGTGTTCAAGCCGAGCGAATACTCCACCGGCATCGGCAATTTCCTCGCCGAGGCGTTCACCAAGGCCAACCCGGACCTGCCCGAGGGCGTGTTCAGCACGATCAACGGCTACGGCGCGACCGGCGCGGCGCTGGTGCGGGCGGGTGTGGACAAGATCGCGTTCACCGGCTCGCCCGGCACCGGCCGCAAGATCATGGCCGCCGCCGCCGAGTCGCTCACCCCGGTGCTGCTGGAATGCGGCGGTAAAGACGCGGTGATCGTGGCAGCGGACGCCGATGTGAAGGCCGCGGCGGACGCGGTCGCCTGGGGCGCCACCTCCAACAGCGGCCAGACCTGCGCCGGTGTCGAGCGCGTCTACGTGCACCGTTCGGTGCGTGAGGAATTCGTGGCCGAGGTGCGCCGCATCCTGGCCGACGTCAAGCCCGGCGCCGAGGCGGGCGCCAACTACGGCCCGATGACGATGCCGAGCCAGGTGGATATCGTGCGCCGCCACATCGACGACGCCATCGCCAAGGGCGCCACCGCCGTCGTCGGCGGCCCGGAATCGGTCAAGGCGCCGTTCATCGAGCCGGTCGTGCTGCTGGACGCTCCCGAGGATTCGGCGGCGGTCAAGGAGGAGACCTTCGGCCCGACCATGACCATCCGCACCGTCGACAGCGTCGACGAGGCGATCGCCCTGGCCAACGACTCCAGCTACAGCCTCGGCTCGGCGGTGTACTCGCGCAAGCAGGGGCTCGAGATCGCCCGCCGGCTGCGCGCCGGAGCCACCTCGGTGAATTCGGTGCTCGGCTTCGCCGCCATCCCGGGGCTGCCCTTCGGCGGCAGCGGCGATTCCGGTATCGGCCGCATCCACGGCGAACAGGGCCTGCGCGAATTCGTCAGCCCCCATTCGATCGCGATCCAGCGCTTCAGCATCCCGGGCATGGCCCTGCTCAGCTACTCGCGCACCCAGTCGACCATGAAACTTCTGCGTCGCCTGGTGCCGGTGTTGCACGGGAGGCACAAGTAACAGATCGGGCGGATTGCACGCCGCCCGTGTATCCGCGCCGCGGATAGGCGAAGATGGACGGGTGAATTTCTGGCCAGCGCCCCATGTCGACGCCCCTGTGCACGCGACCGTGACCCTGCCCGGATCGAAATCGATCACCAACAGAGCACTGATCCTGGCCGCGCTTGCCGAGGGGCCGTCGACGATCACCGGTGCGCTGCGCAGCCGCGACACCAACCTGATGATCGACGCGCTGCGGGCCCTCGGCGTGCGGATCGAAGGGGACGCCGAAACGCTCACCGTCACCCCGGGCGCGCTGCACGGTGGTGCGGTCGACTGCGGGCTGGCCGGCACGGTGATGCGGTTCCTGCCGTCGCTGGCCACCCTCGCCGACGGTGCGGTGGCCTTCGACGGGGACGCGCAGGCCAGGGTCCGCCCGCTGCGCACCATCCTCGACGCGCTGCGCGGGCTCGGCGCGCGCATCGACGGCGACGCGCTGCCGTTCACCGTGCACGGCACCGGATCGCTGCGCGGCGGTGCGGTGACCATCGACGCCTCCGGCTCCTCGCAGTTCGTCTCGGGTCTGCTGCTGTCGGCGGCGCGGTTCGACCAGGGCATCACCGTCCACCACGACGGCAAGGCGCTGCCCTCGATGCCGCACATCGAGATGACGGTGGAGATGCTGCGGCGCGCCGAGGTCGAGGTGGACGAACCCGCCGACAGCCGCAAGGCGCAGACCTGGACTGTGGCGCCCGGCCCGATCGCGGCCGTGGACTGGAACGTGGAACCGGATTTGTCGAACGCGACGCCGTTCCTGGCCGCGGCGGCGGTCACCGGCGGCAGCGTCAGCATTCCGCACTGGCCGCGGCTGACCACTCAGCCCGGCGACGTCATCCGGGAAATCCTGGTGCGGATGGGCGCGGAGGCGCGCATCTTCGACGGTGTGCTGACCGTGAGCGGTCCGGACCGGCTGGCCGGGATCGATATCGACCTGCACGACGTCGGCGAGCTCACCCCCACCGTCGCCGCACTCGCCGCACTGGCCGATTCGCCGTCCTACCTGCGCGGCATCGCGCACCTGCGCGGGCACGAGACCGACCGGCTGGCCGCGCTGTCCACCGAGATCAACCGGCTCGGCGGCAATGTCACCGAGACCGAGGACGGGCTCGAGATCGTGCCGGCCCCGCTCTCCGGCGGACAGTGGCATTCCTACGCCGACCACCGGATGGCCACCGCCGGTGCGATTCTCGGCCTCACCGTGCCCGGGATCGAGATCGAAGACATCGGCACCACCGCGAAAACCCTGCCGAATTTCGTGGCGCTGTGGGAACGGATGCTCGATCCCGCCGATCAGGGAGCGGTGCGCTGAGCCGGCGCGGGCGCTCACTGGCCGGCTACGACGAATCCGATGTGCGGGTGCGTCCCGGTAAGAGTTCGCGTCCGCGCACCAAGACCCGGCCGCAGCACAACGATGCCGAATCCGCCATGGTGGTGTCGGTGGACCGGGGGCGCTGGGGGTGTGTGCTCGACGGGGATCCGGACCGGCTGATCGTCGCGATGCGGGCGCGTGAGCTCGGCCGCACGCCGATCGTGGTCGGCGATCAGGTCGACGTCGTCGGGGATCTGTCCGGCAAACCCGACACGCTGGCCCGCATCGTGCGGGTCGCCGAACGCCGAACGGTCTTGCGCCGCACCGCCGATGACACCGACCCCTTCGAACGCGTGGTGGTCGGCAATGCCGAACGGCTGTTCATCGTGGTCGCGCTCGCCGATCCGCCACCGCGCACCGGTTTCGTCGAACGCGCCATGGTCGCCGCGTATGCCGGTGGGCTGCAACCGATCCTGTGCCTGACCAAACACGATCTGGCCGCCGACTCCGAATTCGCCGCCCTGTTCGACGATCTCGACCTCACCATCGTCTACGGCGGCGTCGACGACCCGATCGAACCGGTTCTCGACCTACTCACCGGCCACCTCACCGCCTTCATCGGCCATTCCGGCGTCGGCAAATCCACCCTGGTCAACCGCCTGGTCCCGGACGCCGACCGCGCCGTCGGCGAGGTCTCCGGCGTCGGCAAGGGCAAACACACCTCCACCCAATCGGTAGCCCTGCCGCTTCCCGGCGGCGGCTGGGTCATCGACACCCCCGGCGTCCGCTCCTTCGGCCTGGCCCACATCACCCCCGACGACGTCATCGCCGCCTTCACCGACCTCGCCGACGCCATCGAAGACTGCCCCCGCGGCTGCACCCACCTCGGCCCACCCGCCGACCCCGAATGCGCCCTGGATCAGCTGCCCGGCAAGGAGCGGCGAGTGGCGGCGATCCGCCAACTCCTCACGGCATTGAATTCCAACGACCCTTGGTGAACTCTTTCGCGCGGGACGTGCCGCAAGGAGCGTGATTCCGGTGATTCATTCGATGGGCCGGTTACCCAGTGGTGCCCTGCCCGTCGGGCTGACCAGGTGCAAAAGGCCATTCCTCGAACCAGGTGCAGCGGCCGACCGAGTCGAAACGCAACACCCACAGGTCGCGCCAGCGGGATGGGGTGTCGCGGAGATACTCGACGTCGACGCGGACGACGGCGGTGCGGCCGTCGATCGCGACGACCTCGGAATCCATGGTGAAGGGCTCGCGGGGCCGTCGCGGCCCTTGTCCCAGAATTCGGCGAGGGCAGCCGAGCCACGGATCGGCTCGGCCCACGGAGACACCAGATAGCCGACGTCGGGTGCGAAGAGGCCGTCGAGTAATTCCGTGCCGGGCGAGCGCCAGGCTCGTTCGTACTCGTCGACCCATGCCTCGACAGCGTCGCGGTCCACAACGCGCAGCTTATCGGCCGATTTCGGGGTCCATCGGCGGAACACGCGTCACGAGGCGCGGATTTTCCGGCCATGGGGGCCTCGCTCGGTCGACCGCTCCCCCGACATAGCGAAGGCGCCCATGGAAACCCATGGGCGCCTTCACCATTCGATACTCAGTGCTTGCGGCGCGTCTTCGGCGCTCGCTTGCCCTTGGCCTGGGCGCGGGCGGCTTCGCGGCGTTCGCGGCGGGTGCCGTGCGAATCGTCGCCGTCGCCGTACTCCTCCGCGCCGCTGTGCACGGCGGCGTGGCCGCCCTCGTCCGGGCCGGAGTAGCTCAGACCGCGCGGGCCGGAGGTGTCGATGCCCTTGGCGCGCAACGCGGCGGGGGCGCCGTTGGCGGCGGGCTGGGCCGGGGCCGCGGGCACCGGGGCCGGAGCGCCGGCGCCGACCGGGGAGCGCAGACCGGGCTGAACTGCCACACCTTCGGGCTGCGGCTGCTGCACCTCGACCTGGAGGTTGAACAGGTAGCCGACCGATTCTTCCTTCAGGCCGTCGAGCATCGCGGTGAACATGTCGAAGCCCTCACGCTGGTATTCGACCAGCGGGTCGCGCTGGGCCATCGCGCGCAGGCCGATGCCCTCCTTGAGGTAGTCCATCTCGTAGAGGTGCTCACGCCACTTGTGGTCGAGCACCTGCAGCAGCACCTGACGTTCCAGGGTGCGCATGCTGCCCTCGCCGGCCAGCCCGTCGATCTCGGCCTCACGCTTGGCGTAGGCGTCGTGCGCGTCCTGCAGCAGCGCCTCGAGCAGCTCCTCGCGGGTGAGTTCGCCGGCCTCGCCGATGCCTGTCTCGCCGACCAGCTCCTTGTAGTCCAGCCCCACCGGGTACAGCATCTTCAGCGCCGTCCAGAGCTTCTCCAGATCCCAGTCCTCGACGTAGCCCTCGGCGGTGGCGCCGTCGACGTAGGCGGTGATCACGTCGGTGATCATCTCCTGGACCTGGCCCTCCATGTCCTCACCGCGCAGGATCCGGTTGCGCTCGCCGTAGATGACGGTGCGCTGCTGGTTCATCACCTCGTCGTACTTGAGGACGTTCTTGCGGATCTCGAAGTTCTGCTGCTCGACCTGGGTCTGCGCGCTCTTGATGGCCTTGGACACCATCTTCGCCTCGATCGGCACATCGTCGGGCAAGTTCAGCCTGGTCATGATGGCCTCGAGAGCGGCACCGTTGAACCGGCGCATGAGCTCGTCACCGAGCGAGAGGTAGAACCGCGACTCACCCGGGTCGCCCTGACGGCCGGCGCGACCACGCAGCTGATTGTCGATACGCCGCGACTCGTGCCGCTCGGTGCCGAGCACATACAGCCCGCCCGCCTCACGCACCTTGTCGGCGTCTTCGGCGGTCTGCGCCTTGACCTGCTCGAGGGTGGGCAGCCAGGCCGCCTCGTACTCCTCGGGCGTGTTCACCGGGTCCAGGCCCTGCTTGCGCAGCATGATGTCGGTGATGATGTCGGGGTTACCGCCGAGCACGACGTCGGTACCACGACCGGCCATATTGGTCGCCACCGTGACCGCACCGGGCCGGCCGGCCTCGGCGATGATCTCGGCTTCCTTCTCGTGGTACTTCGCGTTCAGCACCGAATGCGCGATACCGCGCTTGGTGAACTGCTTGGACAGGTACTCCGAGCGTTCGACGCTGGTGGTACCGATCAGCACCGGCTGGCCCTTTTCGTGCCGCTCGACGACGTCGTCGACCACGGCGGCGAACTTGGATTCCTCGGTCTTGTAGATGAGGTCGGCCTGGTCGGCGCGGATCATCGGCTTGTTGGTGGGGATCGGGATGACGCCCAGGTTGTAGATCTGGTGCAGCTCGGCCGCCTCGGTCTCGGCGGTACCGGTCATGCCCGAGAGCTTCTCGTAGAGCCGGAAGTAGTTCTGCAGCGTGATGGTGGCCAGCGTCTGGTTCTCCGGCTGGATCTCGACGCCTTCCTTGGCCTCGATCGCCTGGTGCATGCCCTCGTTGTAGCGGCGCCCGACCAGGATGCGGCCGGTGAACTCGTCGACGATGATCACTTCGCCGTCGCGGACGATGTAGTCCTTGTCGCGGGTGTAGAGCTCCTTGGCCTTTATGGCGTTGTTCAGGTAGCTCACCAGCGGCGAGTTGGCGGCCTCGTAGAGGTTGTCGATGCCGAGCTGATCTTCGACGAATTCGACACCGGCCTCGTGCACACCGATGGTGCGCTTCTTGATGTCGACCTCGTAGTGCAGGTCCTTCTTCAGCAGCGGCGCGATGCGCGCGAACTCGGCGTACCACTTCGAGGAGGCGTCGGCCGGGCCCGAGATGATCAGCGGGGTACGGGCCTCGTCGATGAGGATGGAGTCGACCTCGTCGACCACGGCGAAGTTGTGCCCGCGCTGGACCAGATCCTCCAGCGAATGGGTCATGTTGTCGCGCAGGTAGTCGAAGCCGAATTCGTTGTTGGTGCCGTAGGTGATGTCGGCGTTGTAGGCCAGGCGCCGCTGGGCGGGCGTCATGCCGGACAGGATCGAGCCGACCTCGAGCCCCAGGAAGCGGTGCACGCGGCCCATCCACTCCGAGTCGCGCTTGGCCAGGTAGTCGTTGGTGGTGACGATGTGCACGCCGTCGCCGCTGATCGCGTTGAGGTAGGCGGGCAGCACCGAGGTCAGGGTCTTACCCTCACCGGTCTTCATCTCGGCGATATTGCCCAGGTGCAGCGCGGCGCCACCCATGATCTGGACCTTGTAGTGCTTCTGGTTCAGCACCCGCCAGGACGCCTCACGGGCCACCGCGAACGCCTCGAGCAGCAGGTCGTCGAGGGTTTCGCCGTCGGCGTAGCGCTGCTTGAACTCGTCGGTCTTGGCGCGCAGCTCGTCGTCGGTGAAGTCCTCGTAGTCGGACTCGAGCGCGAGAACCTCGTCGGCGAGATGGGACAGCCGCTTGACCATGCGACCCTCACCAATCCGTAGCAACCTCGTCAGTGTCAGCGCAGGCACGGGTCTCGTCAGTCCTCTGGTCGGTGTGTCGTCGTGTCCCCGGCCCCCCGGGCCGGTACGCACGGCCCGCGTGGTGCGGAAGCCGCAGCTCGCTTCATGGTAATGCGGCACCCATGGTAGGCGCCGTGGTCGGCCGTCGGCCGGGCCGGGCCGAGCACCGGCGAGGCAGCCACCGCACACGCGGTGTCGGTTGGGATGACCTCAACGGTACCCGTGCACGACGGATCGGCGGGAGATGCCACAGAATGGGACAAGAATCGATGTGGCGGGACCACAATGGTCGGGACGGGTGGCTCGCTGGGGCCGCGCGGGAAGGAGCATCGGGCAGCGTGATCACGAGGCTGACGCCGCAGGACGCGTCCTTCTATCGACTCGAGTCGAGCAGCAACCCGATCCACATCGGCTCTCTCGCGATCCTCCACAACACCACCACCGATTCCGCCGGCGACGGCAAGGGCCGGCCCTGTCTCGATTACGCCCGCCTGGTCGACCTGGTCGAATCCCGGCTGTCGCTGGTGCCGCGCTACCGCAGGAAGGTGCGTGAGATCCCGCTGTCGCTGGGCCGGCCGGTGTGGGTGGAAGACAGCCGCTTCGACATCAACTACCACATCCGCCGCTCCGCCCTACCCGCTCCCGGCACCGATGAACAACTGCACGAACTGGTGGCCCGGTTGTCCTCGCGGCCGCTCGATCAGGGCAGGCCGCTGTGGGAGATGTATCTGATCGAGGGCCTGTCGGGCGGGCGCTGCGCGGTGTTCACCAAATCGCATTCGGCCCTGGTCGACGGCGAGAGCGCGTTGGAGATCGGGCACGTGATCCTGGATTCGGGCACCTCGCCGCGCGGTTTCGCCGACGACGCCTGGTGCGCGCCGCGCGAACCCAGCGATACCGAACTGCTGGTGGGCGCGCTGACGCAGCTGGCGGGCCAGCCCAGCGAGGCCCTCGAGGTGCTGCGCGATGCCGGTTCGAGCGGATTCGGGCTGCTCGGCGCCACCGGGCGGGCGGTCGATTCGGTGGTGTCGGCGGTGCGGTCGGTCACCACCGGGGCGCCGGACAGTCCGCTCAACGCCCGCACCTCGCGGCAGCGCCGCTTCGACGTCGTCGCCACCGACCTCGACGATTACCGCAAGATCCGGCGGCGCTTCGACTGCTCGATCAACGACACGATCCTCGCGGTCGTCACCGGCGCGCTGCGCAACTGGCTGCTCTCGCGCGGGGAGGCGCTGGTCGATTCGAGTGTGCTGCGGGCGGTGGTGCCGATGTCGGTGTATGTGGAAGGCGCCGACGACACGTTGAAGCCGGCCGGTGAGGTGTCGTCGTTCCTGATCGACCTGCCCGTCGGGGAACCCAATCCGGTGATCCGGCTCTCGCACATCTCCCATGCCACCGAGGCCACGGCCAAGAACCGGCGCGGCGTGCGGGCGCGCACCCTGGTGCATCTGGCCGGTTTCGCGCCGGCGAGCCTGCACGCGATGAGTGTGCGCGCGGCGAGTACCTTCGCAGAACACACGTTCAATCTGGTGATCACCAACGCGCCGGGTCCGCAGCAGCCGATGTACATCGGTGGCGCGCGGATGCTGGAGATGTATCCGGTGTCGCCGCTGCTGCGTAATCAGGTGACGAGCATCGGGATCACGTCCTACGACGGGCGGGTCTTCTACGGGCTCAATGCCGACCGCGACGCGATGGCCGATATCGGGGTGCTGTCGGCGTCGGTGCACGAATCCATGGAGGAGATGCTCGGTGCCTGCGTCTGAGAGCAAGCTTCGCGTCTATGTGCCCGCGACCGTGCCGATGCTGCGTGAGCTGGTCGAACAGCGTGAGCTGCGCGCCGTCAGCGCGACCGCCTTCGCGGTGACCCCGGCGCTGCGCGAGGCCTACGCCTCCGGCGACGACGAGGAGCTGGCCGAGGTCGCCATGGGCGAGGCGGCCCGTGCCGCGCTGCGCTTGATCGCCGCCGAGCGCGACGCCGTCACCGAAGCCCTCGACGCGGGCGACGAACCCGACGCCGCACCGGCCGCCCTGCCGGACGCCCCCGTCTACCGCCGGGCGGTGATCGCCGCCGACGTCACCGGCGCCAAGCTGCGCCCCGACCTCGACGACGCCGTGGTCCGCCTGTCCGGCCCGATCACCTACAACCAGATCGCCTCGGTGCACGTCGACCTGGCCGACGCCGAACCGGCCGTCGCCAAGGCCGTCGACGTCATCGACGCCGCCGACCTCGGCGACCCCGACGCCGAATTCGTCCTCGGCGACGCCGAGGACCACCAACTCGCCTGGTACGCCGCCCAGGAACTGCCCTTCCTGCTCGAATTACTCTGAACTGCCGACGGTCCTGACAGCGCCGCGCCGAGCGGCTAACCTACGATGCCGTAACCTTGCGGGCAGGCGGTGGACCGGTCCGCCAGATGATCAGGGAGACGAACGGCAGCGATGGTTTTCAAGAATGTCCGCGATTGGCTCGAGGCACCGGCCGCGAGCGTCGCCGAGCGCGGCGGACGGTTGAACGTGCTGCGCGGCGCGGTGGCCCGGGTGACCACCCCGCTGCTGCCCGACGACTACTTGCACCTGGCCAACCCGCTGTGGTCGGCGCGGGAGCTGCGCGGACGCATCGTCGACGTGCGCTCGGAGACGGCCGATTCGGCGACCCTGGTGATCAAGCCGGGCTGGGGCTTCGACTTCCAGTACCAGCCGGGCCAGTACATCGGCATCGGCCTGCTGGTCGACGGGCGCTGGCATTGGCGCTCCTACTCGCTGACCTGCCCCCCGGACTGGACCGATTCGGACGCGGGCGGGCGCAAGGGTAAGCAGAAGGTCATCTCCATCGCCGTGAAGGCGATGCCGGAGGGCTTCCTGTCCAGCCACCTCGTCAACGGCGTGCCGGTGGGCACCATCGTGCGCCTGGCCGCACCGCAGGGTTCGTTCGTGCTGCCCTCGCCGCCGCCGGCGAAGGTGTTGTTCCTCACCGCGGGCAGCGGCATCACGCCGGTGATGTCGATGCTGCGGGCGATGGACCGCCGCGACGTCGTCACCGATGTGGTGCACATCCACTCCGCGCGCACCGCCGAGGACGTCATGTTCGGCGACGAACTGCGCGAGCTCGACGCCAAGCATCCCGGCTTCACCGCCCAGCTCCAGCTCACCGGCCAGCAGGGCAAGTTCAGCGTCGCCGCGCTCGACGAACGCATCCCCGATTGGCGTGAGCGCCAGACCTGGGCCTGCGGTCCGCTGCCGATGCTCGACGACATCGAAAAGCATTGGGCCGAGGCGGGTATCAGCGACCGGCTGCACATCGAACGGTTCGAGATCGAACGGTCCGCGGTCGGCGAGGGCGGCACCGTCACCTTCGGGCGCAGCGGCCGCACCACCGAGGTCGACGGCGCCACCAGCCTGCTCGAGGCCGGCGAGGCGGCCGGTGTGCAGATGCCGTTCGGCTGCCGGATGGGCATCTGCCAGACCTGTGTGGTCACCATCGCCTCCGGGCACGCCCGCGATCTGCGCAACGGTAACGAGAAACGCGAAGGCGAGAAGGTACAGACCTGCGTCTCGGCCGCGGCCGGGGATTGCACGCTCGATATCTGAGCGAGATCGAACGAGCGGACGCCACTGGATCGAGTGTTCGGCGGGTACCCTCTGGGTAAGTCGACTACGGCCCCTCGCGGCCGATCGGATACGGCCCGCCGGGCTGATCGAAGACAGAAGGGACGCCGGTGGCCATCACCGACATCAAGGCCTTTGCCCATCTGACGGCCACCGACATCGAGACCCTCGGTCATGAACTCGATTCCGTGCGCCGGTCGGTGGAGCAGTCGCTGGGCGAGCGTGACGCCAAATACATCCGCCGCACGATCGCCGCCCAACGCGCGCTGGAGGTCGCGGGCCGGGCGGTGCTGTTCGGCAGCCGCAACCGCTGGGCCTGGATCACCGGCACGGCGCTACTATCGGTGGCCAAGATCATCGAGAACATGGAGCTCGGGCACAACATCAGCCACGGGCAGTGGGACTGGATGAACGATCCGGAGATCCACTCCAGCTCCTGGGAATGGGATATGACCGGCCCGTCGGAGCAGTGGCGGCGCGCGCACAACTACTCCCATCACACCTACACCAACGTCCTCGGCAAGGACGAGGACCTCGGTTTCGGCATCCTGCGGATGACCAGGGACGAGCCGTGGCGGCCGCTGCACCTGGTGCAGCCGGTGGCGAATCTGATCCTGGCGGCCACCTTCGAGTGGGGCATCGCGCTGCACGACTGGTCGATCGAGAAGCAGCTGTCGGGTGCACCGCGCTGGCAGCTGCGCTCGCAGCCGAATGTCGTGTTCGGCCGCAAGATCGCCCGGCAGGTCGCCAAGGACTTCGTGATCTATCCGGCGCTCACCGGCCCCGCCTTCACCTCGACGTTGAAGGCCAACGCCACCGCGAACCTGATCCGCAACCTGTGGGCCTACGCGGTGATCTTCTGCGGCCACTTCCCCGACGGCGCCGAGAAGTTCACCATCGAACAGCTCGACGACGAGACCCAGGGCGAGTGGTACCTGCGCCAGATGCTGGGCAGCGCCAATTTCCAGGCCGGGCCCGCAATGGCGTTCATGAGCGGCAACCTCTGCTACCAGATCGAGCACCACCTGTTCCCGGACCTGCCGAGCAACCGCTACCCCGAGGTCGCCGCGCGGGTGCGCGAGCTGTGCGACAAGTACGACCTGCCCTACACCACCGGCTCGCTGGGCAAGCAGTATCTGCTGGCCTTCCGCACCATCCACAAGCTCGCGCTGCCGGACCGGTTCCTGCGCCGCACGTCCGACGATGCGCCGGAGACCTCCTCGGAACGCAAGTTCGCCGGCATCACCCTGCCGGCCCCGGTCACCAACTGGACCGGTACCGAGCATCTGCACTGGTCCATCGATCCGGCGACCGGCCGCCGTCGTGGCCTGCGCTCGGCGCTGCACGAGGCCAAGACGGTGCTGCAGGAGAAGGCCAGGCACGAAAAAGAGGTGCTGCGTGAGGCCAAGCGCGCCCTCAAGGAGAAGGCCCGGCACGAGAAGGAAGTGCTGCGGGAGGCCAAGCGCTCGCTGAAGGAGAAGGCCAAGGCCGAACGCGAGTCGCTGCGGCGCGAGTACCGGGCGCGCCGGGCGGCAAAATAACAGCTCTGACCGGCTGATCGCAATGCGGTATTTGCCACAATTTCAGCAAGATCTCGGCAACCTACGGTCTCGTAACTTACGGTACTGTAACCGCCATGGCGATCTCGGATGTCAAGGAGTACGCGCATCTCACCGAAGCCGATGTGGAAGCACTCGGCGCGGAGTTCGACGCGATTCGGCGGGAAATCGAATCCTCGCGTGGTGAACGGGACGCACGCTACATCCGCAATGTCATCAGGTTGCAGCGTGCGCTCGAGATCAGCGGCCGCACCGTGCTGTTCGCCAGCTTCCTACCGCCGGCCTGGCTGGCCGGCGTCGCCCTGCTCGGCACCGCCAAGATCATCGAGAACATGGAGATCGGGCACAACGTCATGCACGGGCAGTGGGACTGGATGAACGATCCGGAAATCCACTCCAGCTCGTGGGAATGGGACAACACCGGCCCGGCCAAGCACTGGAAGCACACCCACAACTACCTGCACCACAAGTACACCAATGTGCTGGGCATGGACGACGACATCGGCTACGGCCTGCTGCGCGTCACCCGCGATCAGCGCTGGAAGCCGTTCTACCTCGGCAACCCGGTCTACAACCTGGTGTTGCAGCTGTTCTTCGAGTACGGCGTCGCCATCCAGCATCTGGAGCTGGGCAAGCTGGCCGCGGGCAAGTACAAGCCCGGCACCCCCGAGCGGGCCGAGTTCGAACGCAAGCGTTCGGAGGTGCTCACCAAGATCGGTAAGCAGACGCTCAAGGACTACGTGGTCTTCCCGCTGCTCACCGGCCCGGCGTTCTTCAGCACGCTCACCGCCAACCTGGCCGCGAACATGGTCCGCAATGTGTGGACCAACGCCGTCATCTTCTGCGGCCACTTCCCCGACGGCGCGGAGAAGTTCACCAAGGCCGATATCGACAACGAGACCCAGGGCGAGTGGTACCTACGCCAGATGCTGGGCAGCGCCAACATCTCCGGTGGCCCGATCATGCACTTCATGACCGGCAACCTCAGCCACCAGATCGAGCACCACATCTTCCCGGACCTGCCGAGCAACCGGTACGCCGAGATCGCGGTGCGGGTGCGCGCGCTGGCGGAGAAGTACGACCTGCCCTACACCACCGGTTCGCTGCCGGTGCAGTACTTCAAGGCCTGGCGCACCATCCTCAAGCTGTCGCTGCCGAACAAGTACCTGCGCGACACCGCCGACGATGCCCCGGAGACGGCCTCGGAGCGCAAGTTCAACGGCAACACCACGCCCAGCTTCGACCCGGTCACCGGCCGCCGCCGCGGACTGCGGACGGCGCTGGCGGAGGGCCGTCGCCGCTTCGTGCGCAAGGCCCTGCCGATCGGCTAGGTCCGGCGCCCCCATCGGTCTATCGAGCGTCCTCGGCCCACTGCCACTATTCGGCACGGGCCGAGGACGCTCTTCTGTTTCGCGGCCTAGCCTGCGCCCGCGTTGACGACGGGAGGTTCGGCAGCGCGTCATCGACCTCGTGATTGACTCTCGGGGTGAGTGCTCCACCGATGTCCGTGTACGACGCCATCCGGCTGCGACGCGATGTGCGCGCCGAATTCACCGGCGAGGTCGTCGACGACGACACCCTGTGGCGCATTCTCGACGCCGCCCATCGCGCGCCCAGCGTCGGCAATTCGCAGCCATGGGATTTCACCGTGGTGCGCGACCGACGCCGGCTGCGCAGCTTCGCCGAGCACGTCGCCGACAAGCGCCGCGAATTCCACGACAGCCTGCCACCGGACCGCGCCGCCACCTTCGACCCGATCAAGATCGAAGGCATCGAGGAGAGTGGCACCGGCATCGTGGTCACCTACGATCACCAGCGCGGCGGCCCACAGGTCCTCGGCCGCGCCACCATCCCCGAAACCGGCGTCTACTCAGCGGTTCTGGCCATCCAGAACCTCTGGCTCGCCGCCACCGCCGAAGGCATCGGCGTGGGCTGGGTGTCGTTCTACGAGCCGGAATTCCTGGCCGGTCTCGTCGGCGTCCCGCACGGGATTCGCCCGATCGCCTGGTTGTGCGTGGGACCGGTGCGTGAATTCCAGCAGGTGCCCGACCTGGAACGATTCGGCTGGCGCACGGGCCGGCCGCTGGACGAGGCAGTCCATCACGAGACCTTCGGCGGCCGCCGCTGAGCCTCCCGTTCGCGGAGCCTGCGGCAAGGCGGCGGGTGATCGGCCGGATCCAGCGCGGACCCGGTCCGATCCTCCGCAAAACGGTGCGTCCGGTTCTCAGACCCGTTCGAGCACCGCAGAAGCCCCGATCCCGCCGGCCGCGCAGATGCCGAGCAGCGCGGTCTGCTTACCCGACAGCGCCAGCTCGTTGGCCATCGTCGTCACCATCCGGGCACCCGTCGCGCCGAAGGGATGGCCGATCGACACCGAGCCGCCGTGCACGTTGAGCTTGTCGATATCGACCTCGCCCACCGCGGTGTCGCGGTCCAGCCGGGTCTTCGCCCATTCGTCGCTGGCCAGCGCCGACAGCACCGACAACGTCTGCGCGGCGAATGCCTCGTGGATGTCGACCAGGTCGATATCGGCCAGCGACATGCCGGCCTTGTCCAGCGCCCGCGGCATGGAGATGGCCGGGCCGATGAGCACCTGGTCGGTCGGGTCGACACTGACGTAGCTCCAGGACCGGAATGCCGCCAGCGGCTCGTAGCCCAACGCCAGCGCGGTCTCCTCGCTCATCAGCAGCACCGCGGACGCGCCGTCGGTGAGCGGGCTGGCATTGCCCGCGGTGACACTGCCGTCCTCGGCGAACACCGGCTCGAGCTTGGCCAGCTTCTCGATGCTGGTGTCGGCGCGGACCAGACCGTCGCGGGTGATCCGGGCGCCGTCGGGGGTGTCGACCGCGAGTACTTCCTGATCGAACCGGCCCGAATCGATCGCGGCGGCGGCCCGGTGATGTGAGCGGGCGGCGAACTCGTCCTGAGCGGCGCGGCCGATGCCGTGGATGCGCGCCATCTTCTCCGCCGACTCCCCCATCACCTCGCCGGTGGTGCGTTCGGCGATCTTGGGCCGCGCGGGCAGCAGGTCGGTGAACGGTGCCAGCTGCGCGATCGCCGACAGATAGTCCTTGGGCTTCGGTTTACCCAGGGCCAGCGGCGCCATCGCGTGCACGATCTTCTGCGGCAACTTCACCTCGGCGCCGCTGGTGGAATCGCTGCCGCCGGCGATCATGATGTCGTATTCGCCGCGCTCGATCGCGGCGGCCGCCGAGGTCACCGCCTGTAAACCGGAGGCGCAAGCCCGGGTGACGGTGTAGCCCTCGCAGCCCGGGTCCAGCTTCAGGTCCAGGGCGATCTCGCGCGCGATATTCGGCGCAGCGCTGGGCAACACCACCCCGCCCCAGACGATCGCCTGCACCTGGTCACCGGCCAGGCCGGTGCGTTCCAGCAGACCGCGCACCGCGATATCGGCGAGGTCGATCGAATCCAGCCGGGTGTAATCGGTGAACGCGCGCACGAACGGAGTCCGTGCGCCGGAGACGATTACGGCACGGCGAGCAGCCCTGGTTGCCACGCGAGTTCCTTTCAGCCATTCGGTCCCACCAACTTACTCTGAAGTAAGTTGATGAGTCGAGGAAATGGCCGGAAACGACGAGACCCGGCCGGTGCGCGGGGCACCGGCCGGGTCGCCGGGAATTATCGGATGGCCGTGGCGGCGGTGCTCGACCCGCCGCCGGCCGCGGCCGTCAGGCCAGTCGGATCAAGCCGTAATCGAAGGCATGTCGGCGATAGACCACCGAGGGCCGGTCGGTTTCCTTGTCGTGGAACAGGAAGAAATCGTGCCCGACGAGCTCCATCTGATACAGGGCGTCGTCGACGGTCATCGGGGTATCCGGATGCACCTTGGTGCGCACGATATGGCCGGGGCCGGCCGCGTAATCGGTGTGCTCGTCGCTGTCGCGGCCACGGGATTCGTCGGGATGCTCATGCGCCCCGCCGCCCGGCTCGAACAGCGACTCATCGATCAGATCGGCCGTGGCCTGGGCCACCGAGACCGGCGTCTTCTCGCCGTAGTGCACCCGGCGGCGGTCCTTGGTCCGGCGCAACCTGCTCTCCAGCTTCGACGTCACCGATTCGAAGGCGGCGTAGAAGCTGTCCGCGCAGGCTTCCGCGCGCACGACGGGACCCTTACCCCGGGCGGTGATCTCCACACGCTGGCAGGCCTTGCGTTGACGACGATTGCGCTCGTGGAACAGTTCGACATCGAACAGGAATATCGACGGGTCGAAGCGTTCCAGTCGAGATAGCTTCTCCGACACATAAATTCGATAATGGTCGGGGACCTCGACATTGCGGCCCTTCACCACGATGTCGGCGCGGGTGGCTCGTGGGCGGTCCGCCTCGGGTTGCTCGGCCCGCTGAGCTTCCAGCGTCGAAGGATCTACATCTTGCACTGAAGGTCGTGAAGAAGTCGTCACGCGTACCTCCCGGATCTGGCCGCACGACCCGATTGGCGTGCGGCGGGATTGAGACGTGCCGGTCGAACTGCCGGATGACAGTCGCTCGGCACCATTAGTCCGAGACCCACCTCCAAACTGCCGGTTCGGGTGTGTGACCGCGACGCTAGTACGACAACCGCTGGTCCGCCACTGTTCACGCAAATTTCCTGAAGTCAAGCCGCACACGTCACCACCACCGCGTCGACTCCCAGTCCCGCCCCGGTCAGCACCCGGATCGACTCGGCGGCGGTCGCCCCGGTCGTCAGCACATCGTCGACCAGCACGACCTGCGCGTTTGCCGGCAGCGGCGGTATGTGAGCGGTCATGATACGGCCCCGCAGATTGTGTCTGCGTTCACCGGCGGAGAGCCCGACCGAATCGTGTACACCCCGCCACACAGCCAGCACCGGCAGCACCTGGCAACCGCGCAGCCAACTCGCCGCCACGTACGTCGACCGCAGCACCGGATCTCCGCCACGCCGCCGCGCCGCGACCCGCCGACTCGGCGCCGGGATCAACACGAGTGGCCGGGTCTCGCCGCGTAGCCGGGCGAGCGCGGCGGCCATCGCCCGGCCGATCGGCTCGGCCAGATCATGCCTGCGCCGCTCCTTGGCGGCCAGCACCGCGCGTCGCGGCGGGCCCGCGTAACGGCTCAGCGCCCAGCACGGGACGCCGGGATCGGTGCGCGGGCGGATCCGCTGCGGAGGGCCGCTCAAGTGCGCGGCGCACCCCGCACACCAGCCGGTACCCGGGCTCGCGCAGCCGGCGCATTCCAGGGGCAACACCAGATCCAGCAGGGTTCGCATCGCCCGAGTGTGCCCGGGCCCACCGACACGAACGACCGCGCGGGTCAGCCCGGCAGGATGGGTA
The DNA here is from genome assembly GCF_000284035.1 of Nocardia cyriacigeorgica GUH-2. NCBI lineage: Bacteria > Bacillati > Actinomycetota > Actinomycetes > Mycobacteriales > Nocardiaceae > Nocardia > Nocardia cyriacigeorgica. The sequence continues at coordinate 4,768,715 of NC_016887.1, forward strand.
CCGCGCTGGCGCCGAGGCCAGGAACCTCACGCCAGTATTGTTCGCCGCCTTCGGGATTGGTGGTGAACTCCAGCACCGCGCGGGAGTCGGCGACGTACTGGTGGTCGGGGGCGGCGGTCACCGAGCGGACCGGCGGGGTGAGGTTGCGGGTGGTCTGCGAGATCAGCTGGGAGCCGTCGATGGAGACGGTGCTGACCGGGTCGACGTCACCGTCGCGGGCCAGGATGATGGTGTCGGCGGTCAGCCAGTTCAGTGAGACCGCGGGCGTACTGAGCCCGACCGCGATGGGCAGTGGCGAGGTGAGCGCGAACTTGCCGTCCGGGCGCCGTTCGACCACCGCCACGTACACCTTGCCGTCGGCGATCAGCGCGGCCCGTACCCCGGTTCGCGCGATCCGCACCTCGGTGATCGGCAACCGAAGACCGCTGGAGCCGCTGGTCAGCGCGGAGATGTCGACGTCCTGCACGGAGACGTTGCCGGTGGCGCGGTCGTTGACCACCCGGATCACCCGCTCGCCGTCGATCACCGCCCACGCGGCCGTGCCGTCGACGGTCCAGGACGGACGGCTGATGGTGGTGCCCTCGGCGACCGGGAACTGATTGCCGCCGTAGCTGCCGATCATCAACGTCCGCGGCGGTTCGGGTGCGGGCCTGCCCGCGTCGGCGACCGCGGCCACCAGCTGCCCATCCGGGGTGAGCGCGACCGATTGCAGATTGTGTACCGCGCCGAAATAGCCGGGTGCCGGGGCGATTCCGTTGTCACGCACCTCGACCAGGGCGCCGTCACGCAGGGCGTGCAAGCCGGTCTGGTTCTGCGCGAAGGCCTCGGGACTGTACTGGTGCACGTCGGCGACCGACCAGCCGTTGGCGGCGAAACGCTCGTCGAGCGGTTTGCCGTCGGCCAGCAGCAGGTACGGGCCGAGCACATCGGCCTTGGCCAGCGTGAGCACGATCTGGGCGGCCAGCAGTTCCCGTTCCCGTGGCGCCAGGCCCGATGCGCCGGCGAGGTCGATGCGCACCCCGCCGAGGCCGACGCCGACCTCCTCGGGATCGCCGTTGGCCTTGGTGATCGGGCCGCGCAACGTCACCCTCCGGGCATCGAGCTCGTTGAGCACCACAGGAGCGATGGCCGGCTGCGGGCCCTCGCCGAGCAGGGTGAGCAGCCGCTGGGTCAGCTGATCCTTGGGCGAGGCGATCCAGCGCGGGTCGGGCACCAGCGCGTTGCCGGTCGGGTCGACGAAATACAGCACATAGCGGCGGTAGAACTTGGCGAAAGCGGGCTTGTCGATGACGACGCCGTCGGGCAGCTCATCGATGCGCCATTCGCCGTCGACCTTGCTCATCTCGACCTTGTATTCGAGCGGCGGCCCGTCGATGGCCCGGTAGGCGCCGTCGGGGGCGAGCTCGGCCACGCGCTGGGCGCGGATGCGGTAGGTCGCGGTGGTTTCGGTGCGCGATTCCAGCAGGGTGTCGGGCCGCTCGACGATCGTGGTGCCGGCGGCGTCGTTCCATTTGGTGGCCGCCGACGGGTTCATGTACTGCCGGGCGGCCAGATGCCGGTTGGTCGGGTCGGCGCTGGCTTGCAGGAAGTCCAGCAGCAGCAGGCCGGGGTCGCGGCCTTCCAGCGGCGCGGGCGGGCCCGCCGAGGTCGGTTCCCGGTTGATGGTGCCCAGCGCCTGCGGTTGCGAGGACTCCGGCAGGCTCGCGCAACCACCCAGCAGCAGAACCCCGGCCAGCGCCGCCGCCAGCGCGGCGAGTAATCGCCCGCCCCGCGCGGTGCTGGGATCGGTGGGCCGCATGGTCATGGCTGTTTGTCTCCGGTGTCGGTGAGCACGGCGTCGGTGGACGAGCCGGTGCCCGATGTGCCGTCGGTGGGCGGGCCGGGTTCGGGGTCCGGCGCGTCGCCGTCCGGACCGGCAGCCGTTTCGGGCTCCTGAGCCGGCTCCGGTGGCTGCGCCTCGGCCGCGCCGGGGCCGCTCGCCTCCGACAGCGCCGGACCGGCCGACTGCGCGGATTCGGCGTCCACGGCCGAGGTTTCGGCACCGCCGCGGACCTTGCGCACGCCCGGTTCCAACGGCAGCGGACTCTTGCCCATCTTGCGGCCACGCACCAGCGGCAACGTCAGCCGGAAGCTGGCGCCGACGCCGAGCTCGCCCCAGGCCTCCAGTTTGCCATCGTGCAGATTGGCGTCCTCGACGCTGATCGACAGCCCGAGGCCGGTGCCGCCGGAGCGCCGCATCCGCGACGGATCCGACCGCCAGAACCGGCTGAAGACCAGCTTCTCCTCCCCCGGCCGCAGACCCACGCCCTGATCGCGCACCACCACCGCGACGGCATTGGCCTCGCTGTCACCGCGCATCCGGATCAGCACCGGCTTGCCCTCGCTGTGGTCGATGGCATTGGCCAGCAGATTGCGCAGCACCCGCTCCACGCGCCGCGGATCGACCTCGGCGACCACCGGCTCCTCGGGCAGGTCGACGACCACCTCGACGCCGGATTCCTTGGCCAGATGCCGCACCGTGGACACCGCGGCCCGCACGCACATGCGCACGTCCAGCGATTCCACCTGCAATTCGGCCACACCCGCGTCGTGGCGGCTGATCTCGAGCAGATCGTTGAGCAGGCCCTCGAACCGGTCCAGCTCGGTGACCAGCAGTTCGGCACTGCGCGCCAGCGCCGGGTCGAGATCTTCGCTGCTGCTGTGGATCAGATCGGCGGCCATGCGCACCGTGGTGAGCGGGGTGCGCAGCTCATGGCTGACGTCGGAGGTGAACCGCCGTTGCAGATTGCCGAACTCCTCGAGCTGGGTGATCTGGTTCGACAGGCTCTCGGCCATCTCGTTGAACGCCTCGGCCAGCCGCGCCATATCGTCCTCGCCGCGCACCAGCATGCGTTCGCGCAACCGGCCGTCGGCGAAGCGGCTGGCGATGCGCGCCGCCGACCGGATCGGCAGCACCACCTGCCGGGTCACCAGCGCGGTGATCGCGGCCAGCAGCACCAGCAGGACCAGACCACCGACCATCATGGTGCCGCGCATCAGCGCCAGCGAGCGTTCCTCGTTGGCCAGCGGGAAGATCAGGTAGGTCTCCAGCGTCGGATTGTCGGCGCTGGGGCTGCCGATGATCAGCGCCCGGCCCTGGTAGCCGTCGGGATCGTTCACCGTGGCGAACTGATAGCTGACCTGGTTGCCCTGCACGAACCGGCGCAGCTCGTCCGGGATCTGCTCGATCGGGCCCGCGGTGATCTGCTGCGGCGGCGTGCCGCCGACGATGCTCAGCGCCGAATCGAAGCTGCCCGCCGCGCTCCCGGACCGGCTCTCCCCACCGCGATCGGACACCGCGGTGCGGGCATCGGCCAGACGCTGACGCAGCAGCGCCGGATCATGGGCGCCCTGTAGCTGGCTCTGCACCGTGGCGCGGGCGCGGTCCATCTCCTCGATGGCCGCGTTGATCTTGGCGTCCAGCAGCCGGTCGGTGATCTGACTGGTGAGCACCACACCCAGGATCGTGATGACGATCAGCGACAACGTCAGCGTGGAGACGATGACGCGCAGCTGCAACGAACGCCGCCACAGGTGACCGAGCGAACTGCCGACACCCTTGAACCACGCGCCGACCGGCGCGAGTCCTCGCTGCAGCGAGGCCAGGCGGCCGCCTTCGTGCTCAGGCAAGCCGCCGCCTCCGAGTCATCGACCCGGACCGACGACCGATCACGGCGGTCCGGCCTTGTACCCCACCCCACGCACGGTCAGCACGATCTCCGGGTTCTCGGGATCCTTCTCGACCTTGGCGCGCAGGCGCTGGACGTGCACGTTCACCAGGCGGGTATCGGCGGCGTGCCGGTAGCCCCAGACCTGCTCGAGCAGGACCTCACGGGTGAACACCTGCCGCGGTTTGCGCGCGAGCGCCACCAGCAGGTCGAACTCGAGCGGGGTCAGCGAGATCTGCTGACCTTCGCGGCTCACCTTGTGCGCCGGCACGTCGATGACGATGTCGGCGATGGTGAGCAGCTCGGCGGGCTCCTCCTCGGTGCGGCGCAGGCGCGCCCGCACGCGGGCGACGAGTTCCTTCGGTTTGAAGGGTTTGACGATGTAATCGTCGGCGCCGGACTCCAGACCGAGCACCACGTCGACCGTGTCGGTCTTGGCGGTGAGCATCACGATCGGGACCCCCGAATCGGCCCGCAGCACGCGGCAGACGTCGATGCCGTTCATACCCGGCAGCATCAGGTCCAGCAGCACCAGATCGGGGCGGATTTCCCGGACCGCCGACAGCGCCTGCGTGCCGTCGCCGACCACATGCGGGTCGAACCCTTCCCCGCGCAGGACGATCGTGAGCATCTCCGCGAGTGCCATATCGTCGTCGACGACCAGAATCTTCGGCTTCATATCTCTATGTTGTCATCTCCCACGCCAGTATCGGGCCACCACGCGCATTACTGGTGCACGCGCGCCGCATATCCAACCTTATTCGCCCAGGATTTCCACACAACGGGCGAGTAGGGCCGCGCGATCGTCATCGGATCGGTATGTCCACCACGGGCCGTACCAGTCCCGCTGGGCCAGCTCCCGGTACACCGCGCCGGTGCGCGCCTGGAGCCCGCCGTCGCGTTCGTAGGCGTCCAGTGCCCGGGCCGAGTCGAGTTCGCCGCGCCTGCGGGCACGTTCGGCGGCCACCTCGGTGGGCACGTCCAGCAGCACGGTGAGCGCGGGCACCGGCAGCTTCAGCCGGCCGAACTCCAAATCGCCCACCCAGTCCACGATTTCGCCGTCGGCCGATTGCTCGGCGCGCGCCGCCGAATACGCTGCGTTGGAAGCGACATAGCGATCCAGGACCACGATGTCGTTGCTGTCCAACAGATTCGACAATTCCGCTGCGGCATCGGCGCGATCGAGCGCGAACAACACGGCCATGCCGTTGATCGACGCCGCAAGATCACCGTGCGCTCCGCGCAGCGCCTCGGCCGCGAGGTCGGCGTGGATCGAGCGGCCGTAGGCGGGGAAGGCGAGAGTGCCCGCCCGCAGCCCGCGCTCGCGCAGGGCAGTGAGCAGGCCATCGATCAGCGTCCGTTTCCCGGCGCCGTCGAGCCCCTCGACCGCGATCAGTGCACCCATGGCGAGCAGGGTACTCGGGGCGCGAACTCGACGGTTGACCGGTCGTGCCCGGCCGGCACCGTGTGCTGAATGCGCGTGGCCCGCCGACGGATGCGTCGACGGGCCACCGGGCGATCAGCGGATCAGTAGCGGTAGTGGTCGGGCTTGTACGGCCCTTCGACGTCCACACCGATGTACTCGGCTTGGTCCTTGGTGAGCTTGGTCAGCGTGCCACCGAGGGCCTCGACGTGGATGCGCGCGACCTTCTCGTCGAGGTGCTTGGGCAGGCGGTAGACCTCGTTGTCGTACTCGTCGGGCTTGGTCCACAGCTCGATCTGGGCAATCACCTGGTTGGAGAAGCTGTTGGACATCACGAACGACGGGTGGCCGGTGGCATTGCCCAGGTTCAGCAGGCGGCCCTCCGACAGCACGATGATCGACTTGCCGGAATCGCCGAAGGTCCACAGGTCGACCTGCGGCTTGATGTTCAATTTCGTTGCGCCGGAACGCTCCAGCGCAGCCATATCGATCTCGTTGTCGAAGTGACCGATATTGCCGAGGATGGCCTGGTCCTTCATCGCCTTCATGTGCTCGAGGGTGATGATGTCCTTGTTGCCGGTGGAGGTGATGACGATGTCGGCCTCGCCGATGGCCTGCTCCACGGTGACCACGTCGTAGCCGTCCATCAGCGCCTGCAACGCGTTGATCGGGTCGATCTCGGTAACCTGCACGCGGGCGCCCTGTCCGGCAAGCGATTCCGCACAACCCTTGCCCACGTCGCCGTAACCACAGATCAGCACCTTCTTGCCACCGATGAGCACATCGGTACCGCGGTTGATGCCGTCGATGAGCGAATGACGGGTGCCGTACTTGTTGTCGAACTTCGACTTGGTGACCGAGTCGTTGACGTTGATCGCCGGGAACACCAGCTCACCCGCGGCCGCGAACTGGTACAGCCGCAGCACACCGGTGGTGGTCTCCTCGGTGACGCCCTTGACGCTCTCCGCGATGGCGGTCCACTTGCCCTTGTCGGTCTCGAACCGTTCCCGCAGCAGGTTCAAGAACACCGTGTACTCGGCCGAATGCTCCTCATCGGCCGGCGGCACCACGCCCGCCTTCTCGAACTGCGCGCCACGCAGCACCAGCATGGTGGCGTCGCCGCCGTCGTCGAGGATCATGTTGGCCGGCTCGCCGGGCCAGGTGAGCATCTGCTCGGCTGCCCACCAGTACTCCTCCAGCGTCTCGCCCTTCCAGGCGAAGACCGGGGTGCCCTTGGGCTCGTCGACCGTGCCGTGCGGGCCCACCACCACCGCCGCGGCGGCATGGTCCTGGGTGGAGAAGATGTTGCAGGAGGCCCAGCGCACCTCGGCACCGAGGGCGGTCAGGGTCTCGATCAGCACCGCGGTCTGCACCGTCATGTGCAGCGAACCCGAGATGCGCGCGCCCTTCAGCGGCGCCACCTCGGCGTACTCGCGACGCAGGGCCATCAGGCCGGGCATCTCGTGCTCGGCCAGCCGGATCTCCTTACGACCGAACTCGGCCAAGGACAGATCCGCCACCTTGTAATCAATGCCGTTACGGACATCAGCGGTCAGCGACGTACGTGCGGGAAGTTCTGAGGTCGTCATGCGCCTGGATCAGCCTCTCTCCGGATATCGGTTCCGAAGCAAGGCTAGTCGCTCCCGCCGCACCAGTGCTCGGCAACCGAGCCACCGGCTTCAGGTCGCGGGGACCCCGTGCCTGGCCAGCAACCGAACACGCCTGCGCGGAGCGATATTGGCGCGAGTGACATCACCGTCGTAGTGCGCGAGCACCCGCGGGTCCATCACCTTCCGCCACAGCGGCGGGACGGCCGCGAGCAGGATCATGGTGGCGTAGCCGGCCGGCAATTGCGGCGCCTGCTGGGAACTGCGCAAGGTCTGATAGCGGCGGCCGGGGTTGGCGTGATGGTCACTGTGGCGCTGGAGGTGGAACAGGAAGATATTGGTGACGAGCCGGTCGCTGTTCCAGCTGTCGCGCGGCGAGCAGCGCCGGTAGCGGCCGCCGGGCCTGCGCTCGCGCAGCAGTCCGTAGTGCTCGACGTAGTTGACAGTCTCCAGCAGCATCACGCCGATCACGGCCTGGAGCAGCAGATACGGCAGGATCTGCCAGCCGAAGGCCACCAGTAGCGCGCCGAACAGCACCAGCGTCATCGACCAGGCTTGCAGGATGTGGTTGTGCACGCTCCACCAGCCGTGCTCGCGGCGTGCCAGCCGGGCGCGCTCGAGCCGGATCGCGGAGCGGAAGCCGCCGGAGACGCTGCGCGGCAGGAATTCCCACAGGGTTTCCCCGAGCCGGGCACTGGCCGGATCCTCCGGGGTGGCCACGCGCATGTGGTGGCCGCGGTTGTGTTCGACGAAGAAATGCCCGTAGCCGGACTGGGCCAGCGCGATCTTGGCCAGCCAGCGTTCCAGGCGTTCGACGCGATGGCCGAGTTCGTGCGCGGCGTTGATGCCGATACCGGACACCAGGCCCAGGGTGGACGCGAGGCCGAGTTTGTCGACGACGCTCAGTTCGTCACCGGACCACAGATAGCCCGCCACGACCAGTCCGATCAGCTGGATGGGCAGGAACAGGTAGGTGCACCAGCGGTAGTAGCGGTCGTTGGACAGCAGCTCGTAGTCCTCATCGCGCGGGTTGCTGCCGTCCTCGCCGACGAGCTGATCCAGCACCGGAATCACGATCAGCACGATGATCGGGCCGATCCACCAGAAGACGGTCAGCCCGGTATGCAACACCAGTTGAGAAGGCAGCAACGCGCACGCAGGCGCGATGAGACCGAGAAACCACAGGTGGCGTTTGGGATCGGCCGATCCCCTCGGTTTGCCAACCGTTTGCACGCTTGCCCCGCTAAAAATGAACCCTGACACCAACGGAGATCCATAGTCTCAGACGTGTGGTCTGTTACACCTTCCGTTGGGGGCGAAACGTGGTGACCATTACAGCGCTGATAAAGGGGCGTTGACCCGTCAACGCTGTGACAGACGACACAGGGCGCGGGCGACGGATCCGTTCCCGCTGCTGGGAGGGGGCGTCGCCACTTAAATGGGCCACCGTGACGTAGCTGGAATGGTCCGGACATCTCCGCCGCGGCGGACCGCGCGCGGCCCGGCGGAACTGCGGCTACTGCACCTTGCGCGCGGCCAGAATCGCCTCGACGTACGGACCGAGCAACGCGCTCAGCTCCTCGGGGGCGTCGCGCCCGGGAGCGGGTGGGGTGGGGATATAACTCAGTGCGATGCGCACCAGGGCCTGGGCGAGCACATCGGCCTCGGCGGCGGTGGCATCGACCCAGCTGTGCCGGAACGCGATCGATAATCGTTCGGTCGCGTGCTCGACCAGCGGCTCGGCATCGAGAGTGATCAACCGCAGCAGGTCGAGCTTGACCTCGCCGACGACCAGCGAACGCACCAGTGGATCGGCGGCGGCCTCGACGAAGAATCCGGACAGCCCTTGCCGGAACGCGGCGCGGGCGTCGCCGACATTGTCGTCGATGGCGGCCCCGACGTGGTCGACCAGATCGTCGGCCAGCCGCAACGCGTACGCCTGCGCCAGCCCCGCCCGCGAACCGAATTCGTTGTACAGCGTCTGCCTGCTGACACCGGCGCGAGTGGCCACATCACCGAGGGTGATCTTGGACCAGTCGCGCTCGGTGAGCAGTTCGCGCATCGCGTCCAGGACCGAACTGCGCAGCAGTTCCCGTGCGGCCTCCTGATAGGGAAGTCTGGACCCGTTGCGCGGCATGCCTGCGACACTGGCACGGGCATCTGCCGCAGTCAAAAATCTCACGACCGCTCGATCTCGACCATGAAGAAATCGGCCTTGGCGGCGCCGCAGTCCGGGCAGGTCCAGTCGTCGGGGATGTCGTCCCAGCGGGTGCCGGGCGCGATGCCGTCCTCCGGCCAGCCCTTGGCCTCGTCGTATTCGAAGCCGCACTGGATGCACTGGTAGAGCTTGTAGTCGGTCATGTCGTCTTCCTGTCCTCGTCGGCCGGCCTACCGGCGCGCCTGGTCGCTGCCGACCGGTTCGAAATCGATCTTTTCCCGCACACCGCAGTCCGGGCAGCACCAGTCGTCGGGCACCGCCGACCACGGCGTTCCCGCCGGAAAGCCCTCATGCGGCTCGCCGGTGCGCTCGTCGTAGACGTACTCGCAGACCGGACACCGATACGCGCTCATGCTGTGTCCCCTTCGGCATGATCCCGTCCGCTCGCGCCGTAGCGGGCCAGCACCTTGTCCCGCTTGGCCGGATGGATATTGGCCCGGGTGATGTCGCCGTCGTAGTGCGCGAGCACCCGCTTGTCCATCACGCGGCGCCAGATCGGCGGGAAATAGGCGAGCAGGATCATGCTCGCGTACCCGCTGGGCAGATTCGGCGCACCGTCCCAGCTGCGCAGTGTCTGGTAGCGCCGGGTCGGATACGCGTGATGGTCGCTGTGGCGCTGGAGGTGGTAGAGGAAGATGTTGGTGACCAGGTGGTCGCTGTTCCAGCTGTGTACCGGCGCGGGCCGCTCGTAGCGCCCACTGGCGGTGCGCTGACGCACCAGCCCGTAGTGCTCGAGGTAGTTGACGGCCTCGAGCAGGCTGAACCCCACCAGCGCCTGCAACAGCAGATACGGCAGCACGCCGATCCCGAAGATCGCGATCAGCACCGCGAACAGCAGCACCGACATCAGCCAGGCGCTGAGCACCTCGTTCTGCAAGGTCCACGGCTTCTTGCCGAGGCGTTCGAGCCGGGTCTTCTCCAGCCGCCACGACGAGCGCAGACTGCCGATGACGGTGCGCGGCCAGAAGGCCCAGAACGTCTCGCCCACCCGGGAACTCGCCGGATCCTCCGGCGTGGCGACCCGCACGTGATGGCCGCGGTTGTGCTCGATGTAGAAGTGGCCGTAGCAGGACTGGGCCAGCGCGATGCGCGAGAGCCAGCGCTCCAGATCGACCTTCTTGTGCCCGAGCTCGTGCGCGGTGTTGATGCCGATCCCGCCGATGATGCCGACGGTGATGGCCAGGCCGATCTTGTCGACCACCAGCAGCCCGCCGTCGATGCCGAGCCAGCTCAGATCGTTCGCCGAGATCAAGTAGCAGGCCATGATCAGCGAGGCGTACTGGAACGGCAGGTAGAGGTAGGTCAGGTAGCGGTAGTACTTGTCGTTTTCCAGCCACTCCATCACCTCGTCCGGCGGGTTGGAGCCGTCCGGACCGAAGAAGATGTCGGCCAGCGGGATCACCAGGTACACCAGGATCGGACCGAGCCAGAACGGCACGTGCGCGACGCCCGACCAGCCGAGTTCGTTCAGCGCCCAGACCAGCGGCAGCCCAATGGTGAACAGCCCGGTGGGGGCGAACAGGCCCCACAGCCACATATACCGCTTCCGGTCCCGCCAGGCCGGCGTGTGCGCCGCCAGACCTGCGGTTTCGGCATCCGTCGACATCATCGTCTCCTTCATGCGACACACATCACATGTGATGTGCACTACCACCTGGAGTTGACGATAGACCTCGCTTTGTCCTTGGTCTATACAAACGGAGGAATTTGTAAAGCGTCCGTGACCTGGACGACCGTCCGTGATGTCCGGGCACAAGAAGGGCGCCCGCACAGGTTGTGCGGGCGCCCTCGTCGAGCAGGTTCAGCGGATCAGCACATCGGCATTCTCGGGAAGCGCGTCGATCGGCCAGAACCGCAGATCGGTCGATTCGGCGCTGCGCACCGGCACCGCACCCGCGGGCGCGGTGATCCGGAACAGCAGATCCAGATGCCGGGTCGGTACCCCGAGCGAGCAGGTGATCGGATGCGCCTGCGCACCGTAGAGCCCCGGCTCCATCCGCAACCCCGCGATCCCCGATTCCTCGGTGGCCTCGCGCAGGGCTGCCTCGGCAACCGTGGCGTCGTCCTCCTCGCAGTGCCCGCCGAGCTGGATCCAGCGGCCGACCCGTGGATGCAAGGTCAGCAGTACCTCGTTCCCGTCAGCGGAGAACACCACCGCCGAGGCGGTGATGTGACCCGCGGCGTGCTCACGCAGACAACCACGCGGCGCCGAGCCGAGGAAGGCCAGCATCGCCTCCCGCAACGAGGCATCCGGCCCCGTCGCGGGCGACCACCCTTCCAGCAGCTCGGTCGCCGAGGCGTGCAGCGACTGCGCGCTCACAGCTCGACCAGCGCGTCACCGGGCGCGCGCGGCGGGCGCGGGGTGAGTTCGTCGAGCGGATGACCGATCGCGATGGCGCCCAGCGGATTCCAGTCGTCGGCCAGCCCGAGCACCGCCCGGGTGGTCTCCGGCGCGAAGATCGTCGAGCCGATCCAGCAGCTGCCGAGGCCTTCGGTCGCCAGCGCCACCAGCAGTCCCTGCACCGCGGCGCCGACCGCGACGGTGAACATGGTCTGCTCGGCGGCGCGGCGCCGATCGTCGGGATAGTCGTGCGCGCCGTCGGGCACGCAGCACGGGATGATGACTTCGGGGGCGTCGAAAAGGATGCGGCCCCGGGCGATCCGGCGTTCCACCCGATCGGCGGGCAGGCCGTCGGCGGTGAGATCGGCGCGCCACTTGTCGGCCATCTCGTTCAGCAGCCGCTCCCGCAGCGCGCGATCGCGCACCCAGACGAAGCGCACCGGGCGGGTGTGATGCGGCGCCGGCGCGGTCAAGGCGACCGACACCGCCGCGCGCACCCGTTCCGGATCGACGGGGTCGGCGGCGAACTCGCGCACCGATCGCCGCAACAGCACCGCCTCCGAGCGGCCCAGCTCGATCGCCTCGGCGGTGCCGAGCCAGAACAGGTCGTCGGTGCCGCGGCGCACGAGATCGGCTGCGCTGGAGGCGTCGTCGGAGATCGGCAGGCCGCGCACGACCGCTACCGGGACGCCGCCGAGCTTGCCCTTCACCAGATCGGCCGCCGCGGCCAGCTCGTCGGCGATGGCGACCTGGGTGACGTGCAGTTCGTTACCCTGCCCGTCGACGGCGCCCGCGTAGTCGTGCAGTACCCGCAGCCCGGAGGCGCCGATGGCCGCATCGATCTGGCCGTTACGCCAGGCCCGGCCCATGGTGTCGGTGACGACGACGGCCACCTCCACCCCCAGCCGCTCGGCCAGCGCCGACCGCAACGCCTTCGCGCTGGCGTCGGGATCGACTGGCAGCAGCACCAATTCGCCCTGCTCCACATTCGAGCCATCGACGCCGGAGGCGGCCTGCACGATGCCGAGCCGGTTCTCGGTGATGAGGGTGCGACCCTTGCGAGCGAGCACCCGCACAGCCTCCTGATCGACCAGCGCCCGTCGCGCGGTGTCGCGCTCTTCCGCATCCAGCGGCGCGGCGACGATGCGGCCCTCGACCTTGGCGACGATCTTGCTGGTGACCACCAGCACATCGCCGTCGGCCAGCCAGGGCGCGTTCGCGGCGATATGCGCGGCGAGATCGTCGCCCGGACGGAATTCCGGCAGGCCGGTGATCGGCAGCAGCCGCAGCTCGCCGGCGGCGTGGTCGACGGGCCCGGTCACGGCTTGACTCCAGCCAGATCCAGTGCCGCACGCACCATTTCGGCGGTGGTGGGCGGGTCGGTCATCAGCAGGGGCACGCTGCGCACCTCCACGCCGGGGACGTCGGCAGTGTCGGTGGTGTGCACCAGCCAGCCGTCCAGGATGCCGGTCGCCGAGCGCGCACCGTAGTGCCGGCCCACCGCCTCGGCCGAGGTGTCCACCCCGATCACCGACAGGCACTCATCGGCCATGCCGCGCAACGGTTTTCCGTCGATCACCGGCGAGATGCCGACGACCTTCGCCTCGGTGGTGCGCAGCGCGCCGCGGATGCCGGGCACCGCGAGAATGGCTCCGATGCTCACCACCGGGTTCGATGGTGCGAGCAAGACCACATCGGCAGATCCTATGATATCGATCACATTTGGCGCCGGTTTGGCTTGATCCGCGCCGATTGTGGCGAATCCATGAGTTTCGATGTCTGCTCGGTATCGAACCCACCACTCTTGGAAATGGATCGCGCGGCGTTCGCCAGGGTTGTCCGGGTCACTCACAACGACGTGGGTTTCACAACGATCATCGGTTGCCGGGATCAGTTTCACACCGGGTTGCCATCGATTGCACAGCGCTTCGGTCACCGCAGATAGCGGGTAACCGGCGTTCAGCATTTCCGTGCGGATCAAGTGGGTGGCGATATCGCGGTCACCCAGTCCGAACCAGTCCGGCTGCGCGTGGTATTTCGCCAGCTCTTCCTTGGCGTGCCAGGTTTCGCCGACCCGGCCCCAGCCGCGCTCGGTATCGATGCCGCCACCGAGGGTATACATGCAGGTATCGAGGTCGGGACAAATTCGTAACCCGTGCATCCACACGTCGTCACCGACATTGACGATCGCTGAAACGTCGGATTCGGGCAGCAGTTCCCGAACGCCCTGAAGGAACCGCGCACCGCCCACTCCGCCGACCAGGACGGCGATGCGGGGCCCATTGCCGGGTGCGATGTCCGCTTGTTCTGAAGTCACATCCACATAGCCTAAGCGTCTCTCGATCGGGCCCGCTTCGACCTATATTTGCTGGTCATTTGCTATGTGATGGTTCAAGATCGTCTTCGAAAGCGCTGCCGGATAGTAACGGAATAGCGACAGCGGCTTGACCATCGCTGCGTCCGGCGTGTCTAATCACAGTCATGTCATTCCGGGATCGCGCGAGAGTTCAAGGCGCGAACGGTTTTTCGAACGAATGTTCGAACGGGACGGCATGCTCGGGGATGTCCGCGAGACAACGTCGCGGAGTAGTGCCGTCGGTAGGCGTGTTGGTCCGGCGGAAAGAAGCATTCTGCGCTAACACACAGTGAGGAGGCGGAGCGATGGCCAATGAGCTGGCCCCTTCGGGCATGCCGGGCGGCGTATCGCAAACCGATTCCACGGCAGGCGCAGCACGTAGCGTCTGCGCAGAGGCCGGGTGGAAGGACCACGAGGGGGGTGAGCGAGACTCGGCGCCCCGACTCAGCTTGGTCGTGCCGGGTTTCGACGAGATGTTCGAGTCCATCGAGGAACAGTGGCAGGAACGTGCCCTGTGCGCGCAGACCGATCCGGAGGCGTTCTTCCCCGAGAAGGGCGGCTCGACCCGCGAGGCGAAACGGATCTGCATGGGCTGCGAGGTTCGGGACGAGTGCCTGGAATACGCACTCGCACACGATGAACGCTTCGGTATCTGGGGCGGTTTGTCCGAACGCGAGCGCCGCAGGCTCAAGCGCGGCATCGGCTGAGCCGGGACCATCCAGGTTCCGGCGGGCCCGCCCCGGCACCGGCGGCCGGGGCGGGCCGAGGGTGGGTCCGAGCACCTGACTAACGTTTGGGGTATGGCACGTTCGCGCAACCGTCGTCCCCCGACAGCCCGGTCGGTGACCCGCCGTGGCCGCGGGGTACGCGGGCCGATGCTGCCGCCGACGGTCCCCGCCTGGCGCACCCGCGGGCAGAAGTTCGACCGCCTGGTGCTCGAGGCGTTCGCTCCGCTGGATTCGCGGTGGCACGATCGGCTCACCAAGCTCGACATCGCCGTCGACGACGTGCCGAAAATCCGTCCGCTGCACCCGGATTCGGTCACCTGGCCGGACGAGGTGGTGGCCGACGGGCCGGTGCCGCTGTCGCGGCTGATCCCGGCCGGCGTCGACCGGCACGGCACCCCGATCCGCGCCCGCGTGGTGTTGTTCCGCAAACCGCTGGAATTGCGGGCCGGCGATCCGGACGATCTCGTGGATCTGCTGCGCGAGGTTCTGGTCCAGCAGATCGCCACCTATCTCGGCGTCGACCCTGACGTCATCGATCCCGAACCGAACTGAGCCGCCCCGCCGCGGGTGAATCGGCGCGGAATCGGGCGCTGACCCCGGCCGAGTGACGCACGACGCGCCGATGGGACGGGATTCACTGAGCGTGTCTGCCCACCCCCGGCCGTCAAGGGGGTTACTCTCACTGGCGTGATTCCCATGCGTCGTTGCTGCCGACCAGGTTGCAAGAATCCGGCCGTCGCGACGCTCACCTATGTCTACTCGGACTCCACCGCGGTGGTCGGTCCGCTCGCGACGGTAGCCGAACCCCACTCCTGGGACCTGTGCGAGACGCACGCCTCGCGCATCACCGCCCCCAAGGGCTGGGACATGGTCCGGCACGAAGGCGGATTCTCCTCCAGCACACCCGACGACGACGATCTGACCGCGCTGGCCGAGGCGGTCCGCGAGGCCGGACTACGCCGCCGCCCGCCCGAACCCGACCAGCGCGGCTACCGCGATTACGCGCCCCCGCCGCCGCGCACCACCCGCACCGGCCGCCGCGGACATCTGCGCGTGCTGCCCGATCCGCCCAGCTGAGGCCGTGCCCGCGGGCAATCACCGGGACCATGTGAGCGCCACCCGCGCCGGGCACTAGGGTGTTCGCTATGACAGTCGCCCGCTCTGCCGATTTCGTGAACGCGGTGATCAAGGCCTACGACGTCCGCGGTGTGGTCGGTGACCAGATCGACGCCGAATTCGTCTCCGACGTAGGGGCTTCGTTCGCGCGGCTGATGCGTGCCGAGGACGCGCGGCGCATCGTGATCGGACACGATATGCGCGACTCCTCCCCCGAACTGGCCGCCGCCTTCGCCGAGGGCGTGCTCGCGCAGGGCCTCGACGTGGTGCACATCGGCCTGGCCTCCACCGACCAGCTCTATTTCGCCTCCGGCAAGCTGGACTGCCCGGGCGCGATGTTCACCGCCAGCCACAACCCCGCCCAGTACAACGGCATCAAGCTGTGCCGCGCCAAGGCGCTCCCGGTCGGCCAGGACACCGGCCTGGCCACCATCGCGGCCGAGGTGACCGCGGGCGTCCCCGGCTACGACGGCCCGCGCGGCAGCGCCACCGAGACCGACCTGCTCGACGACTACGCCGGCTTCCTGCGCGAGCTGGTGGACCTGTCCGGTATCCGGCCGCTGACCATCGCCGTGGACGCGGGCAACGGGATGGGCGGGCACACCGTGCCCGCCGTGCTCGGCAGCCTGGCGCAGGTGAAGATCGTGCCGCTGTACTTCGAACTCGACGGCACCTTCCCCAACCACGAGGCCAACCCGCTGGACCCGAAGAACCTGCTCGATCTGCAGCAGCTGGTCCGCACCAGCGGCGCCGATATCGGCCTGGCCTTCGACGGCGACGCCGACCGCTGCTTCGTGGTGGACGAGAACGGCGATCCGGTCTCGCCGTCGGCGATCACCGCCCTGGTCGCCGAACGCGAGCTCGGCAAGGAGCCGGGCGCGGTGATCATCCACAACCTGATCACCTCGCGCGCGGTGCCGGAGTTGGTCACCGAACTGGGCGGCACCCCGGTGCGCACCCGGGTGGGCCATTCGTTCATCAAGCAGCAGATGGCGGCCACCGGCGCGGTGTTCGGCGGCGAGCATTCCGCGCACTACTACTTCCGGGATTTCTGGGGCGCCGATTCCGGCATGCTGGCCGCGTTGCACGTGCTGGCCGCGCTGGGCGAGAAGGACCGCCCGGTGTCGGAGCTGATGGCCTCCTACAACACCTACGCCGCCTCCGGCGAGATCAACTCGACCGTCGCCGATGCCGCCGAACGCACCGGCGCGGTGCTGGACGCCTTCGCCGACCGGGTGGTGTCGGTGGACCGCCTCGACGGCGTCACCGTGCACCTGCCCGACGACGCGTGGTTCAACCTGCGCGCCTCGAATACCGAACCGCTCCTTCGTCTCAACGTCGAGGCCAGATCGCCGGAGGAAGTAGACGCACTCGTAACCGAGATCCTGAGCATCGTCAGGTCCTGACTGGGATAGTGGAATTACTAAGGAAAGGAATCACACGCTCGGGATTCGAGCGTCTGGGCGGAGCGATCTTCCCAACCCTGGATCCCGGGCATAGTCGGTTCCCGACTGGAATAGTGGAAGCACAGACCTTGGATTCGCCCGGCCCCATCCGGAGTGGCATGGTCCCGGTGGACACCGCCCCGAAGGCTGCGGGCCGACGGCGAACACAGCGCGATGAGGGGAGGTGGGACGCCCGATGATCGCTGGAACACCGGTGCTCGACCTCGACGACGCGGAGTCGCTCGAGGCCGCCGACAGCGGCGGCGCCCTGCGCTCGGCCGCATCAGGTGGCGCTCAGATCCGCGCTACCGCGGCCGCCGTCGACGAGGGCATCCTGGAGCGGCTGGACGGTTTGCGCCCCCGCAGTCTGGTCTTCGTCTGCGGCCCCGGCCGGGCCACCCGCGCCGCGCGGCTGCTCATCACCGCGCTCGGCGATCAGGCCGGCCTGCCGATCGTGCCCGTCGTCGCGGTGCCGCCGTGGGTGGGTCCGCTCGATGTCGTGGTGGTCGCCGGCGACGACGCGGGCGATCCCCGGCTCGTCGATGCCGTCGACCGGGCCCAGCGTCGCGGTGCGGAGGTCATCGTGGCCGCACCGCACGAGGGTCCGCTGCGCGCGGTCGCCGCGGGTCGTTCGGCGCTGCTCTCCCCGCGCCTGCCCGTGCTCGATCACAACCGGCTGCTGCGTTATCTCGCGATCGGCATCGCCGTGCTGCGGGCGATCGACCCGGCCCGCAGCGCGCCGTCGCTGCCGGCGCTGGGCGAGCTGGCCGATCTGGTCGATGCCGAGGCGCTTCGCGATGGCCCCCAGCACGAGGTGTTCCGCAATCCGGCCAAGACCCTGGCCACCCGGATGCAGCAGCGGGCGCTGGTGCTCGCCGGTGACTCCCCAGCCGCCACCGAACTCGCCGGCCATGCCGCCGAGGTGTTGTTGCAGTCGGCGGGCCGCATCGCCACCGCGGTCGACCTGGCCGGTGCCGTCGCGGCCCATCCGCGCATGGTCGCCGCCGCGGGCGAATCCGCACCCGATTTCGACCCGCTGTTCCACGACGAGCAGCTCGACGGCCCGGCCCCGGTCGAGCGAATGCGGGTGCTGGTGCTCAGCACCGACCCCGACGAGGTCGCCGCGCGCCGCAAGCTCGCCATCTTCTCCGGCGCGGGTTCCGGCCTGGTCGACGCCGATCTGGTCGCCGCCGATCTCGACCTGCTGCGCAGCGATATGACCGATCCGGCCGCACCCCAGCCGGAGTCGGCCGAGGCCGAGACCCCGGCCCGCGGCAGCGATCTGGAACGGCTCGCCGTGCTCGCGCTGCGCCTCGAGATGACCGCCGCCTACCTGCGCCTGATCGGTACCCGCGAGGTCACCAGTAGTCCCGCCCCCGAACAGTTCGGCTCGGACCAGTTCGACGGGGGACGCTACTAGTGCACGAACTCGTCGGTGCGCTGCGCTCTTACGCATGGGGCTCGCGCACCTCGCTCGCCAAGCTGTGCGGCCGTCCGGTTCCCTCGGCCCATCCCGAAGCCGAATTGTGGTTCGGCGCCCACCCCGCCGATCCGGCCCAGGTTCGCATCGGCAACGGTTCGACCACCTCGCTGCTGGAACTGGTCTCGGCCGACCCGGACCGCGAATTGGGCCCGGTCGCACCCGAATTCGGGGGCCGGCTGCCGTTCCTGCTGAAGATCCTCGCCGCCGAGGAGCCGCTGTCGCTACAGGCCCATCCCAGCTCCGCGCAGGCCCAGGCCGGTTTCCATCGGGAGAATCAGGCCGGGGTGCCGCTGGATTCGCCGATGCGCAACTACCGCGACGAGAACCACAAGCCGGAACTGGTGGTGGCGCTGGACCGGTTCGAGGCACTGGCCGGGTTCCGGGAACCGAAGCGCACCGTCGAGCTGCTGCGCGCCCTCGACGTCGAAGCCCTGACTCCCTACGCGGATCTGCTCGCCGCCCAACCGGATTCGGCCGGGCTGCGGACCCTGTTCACCACCTGGATCACGCTGCCGCAGAACGTGCTGGCCACGCTGCTGCCGCAGGTGCTCGACGGATGTGTGCGCTACCTGTCCAGCCGCAAACGCAAGTTCGCCGCCGAGGCCAGGACCGCACTGGAACTGGCCGAGAACTATCCGGGCGATGCGGGCGTACTGGCGGCGCTGCTGCTCAACCGGCTGACGCTCGAGCCCGGGCAGGCGCTGTTCCTCGACGCCGGCAATCTGCACGCCTACCTGCGCGGACTCGGCGTGGAGATCATGGCCAACTCCGACAATGTGCTGCGCGGCGGTCTGACCCCCAAGCACGTCGACGTCCCGGAGTTGTTGCGGGTCTTGGATTTCGAGCCGATCGATCTGCCAGTTGTGCTGCCGGAACCGGCCGGTGACGGCTCGGTGCGCTACCGCACGCCCGCCCCGGAGTTCGCGCTGCGCCGCTTCGATCTGACCGCGGGCTCGGCGCTGGTGCCGCTCACCGAAGCCGGCCCCGGCATCGTGCTGTGCACCGCCGGTTCGGTGCGCCTGTTCCAGGGCGAGTCCGAGCTGGTGCTCGAACGTGGTGCCGCGGCCTGGATCTCGGCCGCCGACAGCGATGTGCGGGCCCAGGCGCTGGACGGTCCGGCCCAGGTGTTCTGCGCCTGCGTCGGCGGGACGGCCTGACGTTGTCCGGTCCAACAGGACCGCTATCCGGATCCGGGCCAGCGAGGGGCGCGCGCCTCGCATAGTCTGTTTCGCGGCCCGGTCCGGTCCGGCAAGGACCGATCGGACTCCGACTGCGCACCACGGCGACGGTGCGGCACATCGAACAGGAGGGCGGCCGGATGTCGGCTAGTGGTGGGAAGAAGGCGATTGTCGCCGCGTTGCTGGCGAACGCGGGCATCGCGGTGGCCAAGTTCGTGGGTGCGGCGATCACCGGCTCGGCGTCCATGCTCGCCGAGGGTGTGCACTCGGTGGCCGACACCTCCAACCAGGGCCTGCTGCTGCTCGGTCAGCGCCGCGCCGAGAAGGAGGCCGACGAGCTGCACCAGTTCGGTTACGGCCGCAACCGGTACTTCTATTCGTTCGTGGTCGCGCTGGTGCTGTTCACCCTGGGCTCGGTGTATGCGATCTACGAGGGCATCCACAAGATCCAGCATCCGGAGGAGCTGAGCTCACCGCTGGTCGCGGTCGTCATCCTGGTGATCGCGATCGGGCTGGAGACCTACAGCTTCACCACCGCCGTGCGCGAATCACGCCCGCTCAAGGGCCAGGCCAGCTGGTGGCGGTTCATCCGCAACTCGCGCAGCCCGGAACTGCCGGTGGTGCTGCTCGAGGACACCGGCGCGCTGATCGGCCTGATCTTCGCCCTCGCCGGCGTCGGCCTGACGATGATCACCGACAACGCGATCTTCGACGGCATCGGCACCCTGGCCATCGGCGGCCTGCTCGGTGTGATCGCCATCGTGCTGATCATCGAGATGCAGAGCCTGCTCATCGGCGAGGGCGCCACCCCCGAGGAGGACCGGGCCATCCGCGCCAACCTCGTCGACGGCGAGCGCATCGACCGCATCATCCACCTCAAGACCCAGTACATGGGCCCGGAGGAGCTGCTGGTGGCCGCCAAGGTCGCGATCGCGCCCGGTCTCGACATCGCCGCCATCGCCGCCGCCATCGACGAGGCCGAGGCTCGGGTGCGCGCCGCCGTTCCAGCGGCCCGGGTGATCTACCTGGAGCCCGACCTGTATCGGACGCAGCCGGTCTGACCTACGCCGGAGCCGAGCGCCCCTCCCCCGCGCCTGCGGTGGAGGGGCGCTGTCGTCGGCGGGTGTCAGCCGATGCGGAAGCTGATCGGCGCGGCCTGGGAATTCGCGTAGGGCAGCAGCGAGGCAGGCCGCAGCGCCGGCTCGAATCGGGCCGGTACGTCGGTCCACTGCGTGGTGCCCGCTGCCGGGCCCGTGTCGAGGCGGGCCAGCCGGATCCGGACCAGCGAATCCGCGCCGACGGTGTCAGAGGTCGAGGTCTCGGCGGTCAGCCAGGTGGCCTCGGGGGTGAATTCGATCCAGGGATTCACGATCGCGATCTCGCCCAGATGGAAGCGGGTGGCGGCGACGACGGTGCCGCGGTAACGCACCGTGCCGTAACCGGTGCCTGGGTCCAGATCGGCGGAGTCGAAGGTGAATCCGAGGCTGCCGTCGTCGTGGATGCCCGCGCCCTCGGAACCGGCGAGGGAACCCTGCAGGGTCTCGGTGACCGTGGTGTCGAAGCCGGGCGCGAAGGCCCAGCGCAGGTCCTGCGGCGGCGGGGCCGGCGCGTTCGGTCCGGGCGCCGGATCGAACACCACGGGGACGGCGAGCTCCTGCGCGGCGTTCACCGCTTCGGCCGCGCCATAGGTATAGACGCCGAAACGCGCGTCCGGGGGCAGCTGTTCGGGCAGTCGCACCTGCAAAGTCGCGGTGAAATCACCATCGGGCTCGAGCTCGACCCACTGGTGGCGGATGGTGCGCCGGAAGTCGAACGGCGCGCTCGGCACGCGGTTGAGCGCCGATTCCGACAGCACCCATTTCGCCGCCGACCGCTCGGTGGCGCGGGCACTGCTCGGCGCGCCCTGCGACGGCCGCCAGTCCGGCGCGAAGGCACCGAAGGTGACGAAAGTGCCGTGCGGTACGCCCGGCGGCACCGGGACCGGAAGGCCGGAGGTATTGGCCTCGGGATCGAAACCGTGACCGCGGACCACGATGGTGTCGCCGACGTGCACCGGCGTCTGCGCCAGCGGCGTGCGGCCGTCGGCGGTGAACAGTTCGATGCCGGGTGCGGGTCGAGCCGTGGCGGTGGGCGCCACACCGACGACGGTCCCGGTACCGGTGACCGCGGCAATGGCGACGACCGCGAGCAGTGTCGTTCTCACGAATCGACAGTACGACGGCCTCGAACGGTGGCAGTAGGGACGTTCGGCCCTACCGGGTGAGGCATACCTCACTTCGCGTGCTGGGGCGATGTGAGCAGTCGATTCATGCGCCGACGTCGTCCGGGGCGGTGCGCAGGAGCTCGAGTGGGTCGGTGCGCACACCGAAGCGGGTGCGCAGCACGTGCTGGGCGGCATGCAGGCCGGACATACCGTGCACGCCCGGGCCCGGCGGGGTCGACGACGAGCACAGGTATACGCCGGGCAGCGGCGTGGCGTACGGGTTCCAGCGCGCCAGCGGGCGGAAGGCGGTCTGGCGCAGGTTCATCGCACCGGCGGAGATGTCGCCGCCGACGTAGTTGGCGTTGTGGACGGGCATCTGCGCGGCGGTGCGCACGTTCATCGCCAGGATCAGATCGCGGAAACCCGGGGCGAACCGCTCGACCTGGGCGATGACGGCGTCGCTGATATCGCGGTCGGAGCCGTTGGGGACATGGGCGTAGGTGTAGAAGGTGTGGTTGCCCTCGGGTGCGCGGCTGGGGTCCACCACGCCGGGCTGGATGGACAGCACATACGGCCGTTCGGCATGCCGTCCAGCGGCGACGGCCCGTTCGGCCGCCATGGCTTCGGCGCGGGTACCGATCAGGTGCAGGGTCCCGGCAGAGGCGCACCCCTCGGCTTGCCACGGCACCGGACCCGAGAGCGCGAAGTCGACCTTGCACGCGGCGCCGCCGTAGCGGAACCGGCCGAGCTTGCGCCGGTAGCGGTCCGGAAGGCGCTCACCGCCGAGGCGCAGCAGTTCGGTGGGTGCGGTGTCGAGGACGATCGCGCGGGCGTCGTCGAACTCCGCCAGCGAATCGACCCGATGCCCGGTGAACACCCGGCCGCCCAGCCGCTCGAGTTCGGCGATCAGCGCGTCGATGATGGTCTGGCTGCCGCCGCGCGGAATGACCCATCCGCCGGCGTGGGCGAGCGTGCCCAGCAGCAGGCCCGCGCCCACGGCGGGCAACGCGCGCGGTTCGGTGATGGCGTGGGTGGCCACACCGGACAGCAGCGCGGGCGCCTCGTCCTCCCGGAATCGGACATTCCACAGCGGGGATCCCTGTTCGAGCATCCGCAGCCCGAACCGCACCGCTGTCGGCGACAGCGCAGGCACATGCCGCATATCCGACATGGCCAGGTCCACCACCTGCGGCCAGTCCCGCACCAGTGGCGCGAACAGCGATCGCCAGGCCGGGCCGTCGGCGCCGAGCCCGTCGACGGTGCGCTCGAGATCGCGCCAGGCCACCCCGGCCCGGCCGCCGTCGAGCGGATGAGCGTAGGACGCCTGCGGTGTCAGCAGCTCCACGCCGTGCGCGGGAAGATCGAAGGCCCGGAAGAACGGCGACGCCAGCGCCATCGGGTGCGCGCCGGCGCAGAGATCGTGATGGAACCCGGGCAGCGTCACCTCGGCGGTGCGGCACCCACCACCCGCCGTGTCCTGGGCCTCGTACACCTCGACCGACAGTCCGGCCCGCGCCAGCACCACCGCCGCCGCTATCCCGTTCGGTCCCGACCCCACCACCACGACATCAGCCATCCCCCGATTGTGCCGTGCGGTAGCGGGCGCGCGCCGTCAGCTGGTCGCGCCGACGCCCTGAGCGGCCTGAGTCAGACGTCGGTGGAGAAGCGGATACCGCCGTCGGGGATCTCCACCCCGGGCCAGATCCGCGCGCCGCGCAGCAGCTCGCAGCGGGCGCCGACGCTGGCGCCGTCACCGATGACGGCGTCGCGGACCAGCGCCCGCGGGCCGATCCGGGCGCCGAATCCGATGATCGAACGCTCGACGGTCGCCCCGGCCTCCACCCGGGCACCGTCGAACAGCACCGCACCGTCGAGGCGGGCACCGGCACCGACCTCGGCGCCGCGGCCCACCACCGTGCCACCGATCAGCAGCGCCCCCGGCGCCACACCCGCACCCTGGTGCACCAGCGATTCGCCGCGCTGCCCGGGCAACGCCGGCGAGGGCGCGATACCGCGCACCAGGTCCGCCGAACCCCGCACGAAATCCTCGGGTGTGCCCATATCGCGCCAGTACGAGGTATCGACATGGCCCTGCACCCGCGCGCCCTCGGTGAGCAGCGCCGGGAACACCTCACGCTCCACCGACACCGGACGCCCGGACGGGATCTTCTCGATGTACTCGCGCCGGAACACATAGCAACCGGCGTTGATCTGATCGGTGGGCGGATCCTGGGTCTTCTCCAGGAACGCGGTGACCCGGCCGTTCTCGTCGGTCGGCACGCAGCCGAAGGCGCGCGGATCGCTCACCCGCACCAGATGCAGGGTGACGTCGGCCTTGGTGGATTCATGGGTGTCGAGGATGGCGCCGAGATCGGTGCCGCCGAGCACGTCGCCGTTGAACACCATGACGTTGTCCGCGCGCAGCTTGGGCAGCACATTGCGGATGCCGCCGCCGGTGCCCAGCGGTTCGGTCTCGGTGACGTACTCGATCTCGAGGCCCAGGTCGGCGCCGTCACCGAAATGTTCCTCGAACACCTCGGCCTTGAACGAGGTGCCCAGCACGACGTGGGTGATGCCGGCTTCGGCGATGCGCGCCAGCAGATGGGTCAGGAAGGGCAGTCCGGCCGTGGGCAGCATCGGCTTGGGTGCCGACAGGGTCAGCGGACGCAGCCGCGTCCCCTGACCGCCGACCAGAATCACGGCGTCGGTGCCTGAATGTCCTGACATCGAGGGTCCTCTGTTCACAGTGGATCGTCCGCGAGCGGTGCACTCACGAAGCAACGTCGCGCGCCTTCGCACGCAGCGCAGATCGAACCGCAATCCGGGAGCGAACCGCAAGTCCGACCCGCAGCGCCAGCCGCAACGGGGCCTGCCACCAGTGCGGATGCCGGTCGGCCTGGAACCGGTAGGCGCTGGCGTGGTGGGCGGGCAGCATCAGCTCGGGGTGCCGTCCGGCGGCGTGGCCCTTGGCATGGGTGACCTCAGCACTCGGCACGAACACGTTGTGCCAGCCCGCGCGGCCCATCCGATCGCCGAAGTCGACGTCTTCCATGTACATGAAGTAGCGCGAGTCGAAGCCGTCGATGGCGTCGAACGCCGCCCGGCGCACCAGCAGGCAGGACCCGGACAGCCAGCCGACGGTGCGTTCGGAGATCTGCTCGTTCTCCTGGCGGTAGCGCACCGTCCAGGGGTTGGACTTCCAGATGGAGCCGAGGATGGCGTGA
Source organism: Nocardia cyriacigeorgica GUH-2 (assembly GCF_000284035.1). NCBI lineage: Bacteria > Bacillati > Actinomycetota > Actinomycetes > Mycobacteriales > Nocardiaceae > Nocardia > Nocardia cyriacigeorgica. The sequence goes on from NC_016887.1 coordinate 4,793,744, forward strand.
CCGGCGCCGTCGAGCAGGCCGGGCACCGACCGCGCGGACGGGTAGACGCTGCCGTCCGGCTCACGCACCATCGGCCCGAGCGCACCGGCGCGGGGCCAGCGCTGCGCCGCGGCCAGCAGCTCGTCGATGGCGTCGTTGCCCCAGCGGATGTCCGGATTGGAGATGACGATGAATTCGATCGACGGATCGAGCTCGGCGACCGCCCGGTTGATCGCGCCGCCGTAGCCGATATTGCCCCCGGTGCGTAGCAGCCGCACATGCGAGTTGGCCTCGGCCACCATCTCCGGCACTCCGTCGACCGACCCGTTGTCGGCCAGGATCACCTGCGGCTTCTCCGCGGTGGCGGTGGCCAGCGTGCTGATGAAGTGCTCGAGGTGCTCGCCGGGCGAGTAGGTGACCGTGACGACGGCCAGGCTCGGCTGACCCGTGGAATCGGAGGGGCTCACAGCGGTCCAGCCTAACTGGAGCGGCGGCTGAGTGCGTCGTCGAGCGCCGAGCGCCAATCCCGCAGCGGCGTCAGTCCGGCGTCGGCCCAGGACGCACCCGACAGCACCGAATACGCCGGGCGCCGAGCGGGTCTGGGGAATTTCGAGGAATCGCACGGCCGCACCCGCTGCGGGTCGGCGCCGGCACCGGCGAAGACCGCGCGGGCCAGATCGAACCGGCTCGCGGTGCCGGAATTGGTGGCGTGCAACAGCCGTGGAGCCTGCGGGGTGTGCGCCAGTTCGAGCAGGCCGAGGGCGAGATCGCCACCGTAGGTGGGGCAGCTGAGCTGGTCGTCGACCACGTCGATGGTGTCGCGTTCGCCTTCCAGCTTCAGCATCGTCGCCACGAAGTCGCCGCCTGCCGCGCGGAATACCCACGAGGTGCGGACCACGTGCGCCTGCGCTTCCGACTCGAGAACTGCCTGCTCACCGGCGAGTTTGGACTGCCCGTAGACCGACAGCGGCGCGGTGCGGTCGCTCGTCTCATAGGGGCGGGTCGCGGTGCCGTCGAAGACGTAGTCGGTGGAGATGTGGATCAGCCGCGCGCCGGCCTCGGCGCAGACCGCCGCGAGGACGGCGGGACCGGTCTCATTGGCGGCGAAGGCGGCGGCCGGTTCGGATTCGGCGGCATCGACGTTGGTGAACGCGGCACAGTTGATCACCACGTCACCGGGGCCGACGACCGCGCGCACGGCGCCCGCGTCGGTGATATCGAGTTCGCGGTGGCCGAAGGCACGCGCGCCCGGCGCGAACCGGCGCAACTCGTGGCCGAGCAGCCCGCCCGCACCGGTGACGACCAAGCGCTCGGCCAGGGCGGGGTCCGACGGCGTTTCAGGCGGCGTAGCGGCGGTCATGCGGCCAGTCTGGCACGCCGTCACACCAGCGGTTCGGCTCCACCACCGTTGCCGTTGGTTAGCCTCGTGATGGGGCTGGGTGTCATGAGCGACGCTGAGTCGAGAGGACTGGAATCGATCGCCGGATCCGTCGAGCGGACCCGACGGGGTGGAGAGGACCGCAGGTGGCGCAGCGCAGGGCGGCAAGTGGGGGTGGCGCACCGATATCCCGCACGGACTGGGAACCGAGTTCGTTCGGCCCGGTGCGCGCGCTGGTGGCGGTGATCGCTGTGCTGGTGCTGGTGGTCACCGGCCTGGCCTGGCGCAGCGTGGACAGCCTCATCTCCAATATCGAGCGCATCTCCGATCTGGGCCTTGGCGGCGGGCGCGACGGCGCGGTGGACATTCTGCTGGTCGGCGTCGATTCGCGCACCGACGCGCACGGCAACCCGCTGACCGACGCCGAGCGCGCCATGCTGCACGCCGGCGACGAGATCGGCACCAATACCGACACCATCGTGCTGGTCCGGGTGCCCAACGACGGCAGCTCCGCGACAGCCATCTCCATCCCGCGCGATTCCTACGTCGACATCCCGGGCCTGGGCAAGGGCAAAATCAATTCCGCCTACGGCATCACCAAGCAGAAGGAGCAGCAGGAGCTGCTCGACGAGGGCGTCTCCGAGCAGGAGGCCGAACGCGAATCCACCCAGGCGGGCCGGCAAGCCCTGGTGAAGACCGTCGCCGGGCTCACCGGCATCTCCGTCGACCACTACGCCGAGGTCAGCCTGCTCGGGTTCGTACTGCTCACCGACGCCGTCGGCGGGGTGGACGTCTGCCTGAACAATCCGGTCGACGAGTGGATGTCCGGCGCGTCGTTCCCGGCGGGCAGGCAGCGCCTGGACGGTCCGCGGGCGCTGAGTTTCGTCCGTCAGCGGCACGATCTGCCGCGCGGCGACCTGGACCGTATCGTGCGCCAGCAGGTGTTCATGGCCCAGCTGGTGCAGCAGGTGCTGAGCAAGGACACACTCAGCAATCCCAGCCGGCTCAGCGAGCTGAGCGAGGCCGTCGGCCGCACCGTCGTGCTCGACGAGGACTGGGATGTGCTGGCCTTCCTGCAGCAGCTGCAAGACCTGACCGGCGGCAAGGTCACCTTCGAGACGATTCCGGTGGCCGATCTCAACGGCACCACCGCCGACGGCGAATCGGTGGTGCGGGTGGAGCCCAAGGCCGTCAAGTCGTATGTGGCGTCGCTGGTCGGCGAGGAGAGCGAGGAACCCGACGAGCCCGCGGTCGTACCGTCGACGGTGACGGTCGACGTGTTCAACGCGAGCCTCGTCGGCGGGCTGGCCGGCCAGGTCTCACAAGCCCTGAGCGCCAAGGGCTTCCAGCAGGGCGAGGTGGCCAACTACACCGGCGAGCCGGTCACCAGCAGCCGGGTGCTCGCGGCGTCGACCTCGGATCCGAAGGCGAAGGCGGTGGCCGAGGCGCTCGGCGGGCTGACCGTGCTGGCCGATGAGACGGTTGCGCCGGATACGGTGAGCGTCGTGCTGGCGAGCGACTATTCTGGTCCCGGGTCGGAGGCGGGCAGCATGTTCGACTTCGACACTCCGTCGACTTCCGCCACCCCCGTACCGCCGGCTCCCCCGATCGATGCAGGCAAGAACGGACCGACATGCGTGAATTAGCCACCGCGCAGCCAACAGCCAGTGAGCGTGAACCAGCCGATGCGTGATCAGCAAGCACTGACCCTCACCGAGGCAGTGCTCGACCCGATCCTCGCGCGCGAACCCGCGGGTCCGCGCGTCACCTACTACGACGACGCCACCGGGGCCAGGATCGAACTGTCCGGGCTCACGCTGGCCAACTGGGCGGCCAAGACCGCCAATCTCGTGCGCGACGAATTCGGGCTCACCCCGGGCGCCCGGGTCGCGGTGCTGCTGCCCGCGCACTGGCAGACCGCGGCGGTGCTGCTGGGCTGCTGGTGGGCGGGCACCGAAGTGGTACTGCACCCGGATCCGGACGCCGATCTGGCCCTGGCCACGGTGGAACGGCTCGACGACACCGACGGCGCGGGCGAGGTCGCGGCCCTGTCGCTGGACCCGATGGGGGCGCCGGTGCGCGATCTGCCGGTGGGCATCACCGATTTCGCCACCTCGGTGCGTGTCCATGGCGACCAGTTCCTGCCCGGCGGTATCGGCGTCGCGCTGGACGGGATGTCGGTGTCGGAGGTGCTCGCCGAGGCCCGCACCTCGGCGCTGCGCCAGGGCTTCGCCGAAGGCGACCGGGTGCTGTCGAGCACGCCGTGGGACACCCCCGCCGAGCTCATCGACGGTTTCATCGCGGTGCTCGCGGCCGGGGCCTCGCTGGTGCAGGTCGTCAACCCGGATCCAGCGCTGCGTGAGCGGCGGGTGGAGACCGAACGGGTGACCGCGCTGCGCGGCTGACACCGGCCCCGGCTCCTACCGTGGTATAGGTCGATTGTCCGACTCCGGGACGTTCCCGCCGCTGCGCGGTTTCCGTACCGTGGTGATATCGCACACACATCAGACGATGGGGTCGGGTGAGAGATGAAGCCGCAGTATTTGTTCCGGTGGTTGTCGGTGCACGGTGCCCCGCGCGCGGTCCTGCGAGCGCAGGCCCGCCGTGGCGATGCGTTCGCCCAGTTGATGGGCGGGCCCGTCGGGGTGGACGATCCGTATCCGCTGATCGAACAGTTACGCGGCGAGGGCGGGCTACGGCGGGCCGCGCTGTCGTGGGTCACCTTCGACCACGCGCTGAGCCGAGCCATCCTGCGCGACAACCGGTTCGGGGTCCGCGCGCCCGAGAGCTTCGTCCCCGGCCCACTGCAACGGCTGGCCAAGCATTTCCCGGTGCCGCCCAACCCGGTGGAACCGCCGTCGATGCTGGTGATCGACCCGCCCGAGCACACCCGCATGCGTAAACCGGTGGCGTCGGCGTTCACTCCGCGCGCCATCGGCAGGCTGCGCGATCGGGTCGAAAGCGTCACCACCGAACTGCTCGACGCCCTCCCGCCGCACGGGTCGGCGGATCTGGTGCACGCCTACGCCGCGCAGGTGCCGATCGCGATCATCTCCGAGATGCTCGGCTTCCCGGATGCCGACCGGGAGATGTTCCTGCGCTGGGGCGACCGGATGACCCCGCTGCTGGACCTGGGGATCTCCTGGCGCGCGCACCAGAACGCCATGGACGCGACGCATGTCATGAATCACTACCTGATCGAACACATCGAGCGGCTACGCCGTGCCCCCGGCGACGACATCCTCAGCTCGCTGGTCAGCGCCGGCGAATTGAACACCGAAGAACTCATCGCGACCGCGAGCCTGCTGATGGGCGCCGGATTCGAGACCACGGTCAACCTGATCTCCAACGGTGTCGGCCAGTTGCTCGCCCACCCGCAACAGCTGGCCCGGCTGCGCGATGAACCGGAACTGTGGCCGAACGCGGTGGAGGAAGTGCTGCGGTTCGATCCGCCGGTACAGACCACGGCCCGCACCGCACTCACAGATCTCGAGTTCGAGGGCGTGCCACTACGCGCCGGCGCTACCGTCGTGCTGTCACTGGCGGGTGCGAACCGTGATCCGGCGGTCTTCGAGGACCCGGCCCGGTTCGACATCACCCGAGCCAATGCCAAGGATCATCTGACCTTCAGCAGCGGCATCCACGTCTGCCTCGGCGCCAGCCTGGCCCGCATGGAAGCCACCTACGCCCTGCGCGCACTGTTCGACCGCTTCCCCGAGCTACGGCTGGAAGGCCCACCACGCCGCAGGCAGCTGTACACGCTGCACGGATACGAGCAGATGCCGGTGAACCTGGGCCCGCGGGCGCGCAGCCCGCAGCACAGCGGCGTCTGATCGCCGGCCCGTGTTCCGGGCGGGCCGGGGCGGGGATGGCCCGCCCGGGCACGCTCAGGCGAAGCCGACCGCCTGTTCACCCCACGCGGTGTGCAGGTCGTGATCCGGATCGTCGACCACGCGGTCGACGGCATCGATGAGCAGGGTGGTGCGGGTCGCCTCGTGATACGGCGGCCAATGCTTGGACCCGTCGAGCGCTGCGGGCACCCCGTGATGCGCGAAGGCCAGCCAGCGTCGCATCATCCGCCCCGACACCTCGGTGGCCACCTTGCGGCCGCCCAGCCAGAACGTCGGATCATGGTTGAAGGTGCCGAAATTGCCGAAGACATAGGGCAATTCGGTGGCGTGCCCGGCTCCGACGCGCGCGGCCCGCAACATCGGGGTGGCATGGTCGAACCGGTACATCCAGGTGCGCGAATGCCGGGAATGGGTGTCGGCCACCCAGTGCGCGGGCATCCGGAACGCGGCATCGGTCGACATGGCCAGCGCGCCACGCGGCTTGGCCAGATCCGGGTAGGCGGAGGTGATCTCGGCGATGCGTTCGTGCGACATCCCCGGATGACTCTCCTGCACACCGTTGAGCATGGCGTTCACTGCTTCCGGCGTCACCGGCATGATCGGTGAACGAAACAGCCGGAACAGCGAGGCCTCGTCCTTGTTGGTGCCGATGATCAGCGGCACCTGGTGCGAGAGCCCGTCGCGGAAACGGTCGGTCGGATAGCCGGGCAGCAGATCACCGTCGACGACAGGCGCCGCCGCCAAGGTTCCGGGCGCCTGGATCGGCACCTCATCGATCAGGATCGCGGCCGCGTCGATGATCCGGTCGAGCGGGCATTCCAGCAGTTCGCCGGCCCGTTCACGAGGCAGGTCGATCAGTTCCAGGAACCGATCGGCAACGCCGGCGGCGCGTTCGCGGCCGAACACTGTTGTCGCGGGCGGACTCTGCGCGATCGCCCGATGGAACAGCCCGGCCGCGCGGGGCGCGGTGAGCAGTGCGGTCACGCAGCCGCCGCCGGAGGACTCACCGAACAGGGTGACGTTGTCCGGGTCGCCGCCGAACGCGGCGATATTGCGCTGCACCCACTCCAGCGCGAACACCTGATCGTGCAGGCCGAGATTGGGTACGAAGTCCGGCGACAGCGAGGACAGGTCGAGGAAGCCGAGCGCGCCGATCCGGTAGTTGACCGTCACCACGACGACGTCGCCGGTCTCGACCAACTTGCGGCCGTCGTAGATGCCCTGGGCCGCGGTACCCAGGCAGTACGCACCGCCGTGTAACCACACCATCACCGGACGCGGGCCGTCTTCGGTGCCCGCCGGAGCGAACACATTGAGCCACAGGCAGTCCTCGCCCATCCGCAGGCCCTTGTCGATGGGGACGGTGTTGTCCATGTTCTGCGGCGCGATCTCGCCCGGCTCGACGGTCTCGCGGATGCCGTCCCACGGTCGAGGGGCCCGAGGCAGGGAGAATCGGCGCGGGCCTGCCGGTGCGGCGGCGTAGGGAATCCCACGCCAGACGAGCGCCCCGCCCTCGCGCAGCCCGCGCACCCGGCCGTATTCGGTATCGGCCACCGGCCCGGACTCGTCCTGCGTGGCCGTCGCTCGGATCAACTCGGTGCTCATCGCGGACCCTCCTCCATACCTCTGTCTATCGAGGGTACGACGGTGCTCGTGACACCCGTGGTGACCGAAGCAAACCATCTGACGGCGCGTCGCTCCCGGCGAGTCGGCGGCGCAGTTCAGCGAGCGATTCCGCGGCGAATGTCTGCTCGGTCACGCCCTGGCTACACTGGGCCGATGCCGAGTTACAACTTTCGGTGCCGCAGCTGCGGTGACACGTTCGAGGTGAACCGTCCGATGGCCGAGGCGTCCGCGCCCGCCGCCTGCCCGAACGGGCACGACGACACCGTCAAATTGCTCACCACCTTCGCCACTGTCGGCCGGGCCGCTGCACCGGCGCCCGTCGCCGCTCCGCGTCCGTCCGGTGGCTGCTGTGGGGGCGGCTGCTGCGGCTGAGCCGCGCCGTTCAGTCCCGGCGGTCGACGTGGCCGAGATCGCGCTCCGGCGCCACCCGGTCCCGCACCCGCTGCTTGAGCACCGCGATATCGGGGAATCCGCCGTCGGCCTTGCGTTCCCAGATCTGCTCACCGTCGACGGTGATGCGGAAGACCCCGCCGGTCCCCGGGATCAAGGCGACCTCGCCGAGTTCGGTGGCGAAGGTACTCAGCAGTTCCTGCGCCATCCAGCTCGCGCGCAGCAGCCAGCGGCACTGGGTGCAGTACTCGATCGCGACACGTGGCATGCGGCGAACCCTACCGGTGCCAGCGTTGTCCGGGCGAGGGCGCGGATCATGCGCTGACCTCGCCGTCCAGGTAGACCCAGCGCCCGTCCTCCCGGGCGAACCGGCTGACCTCGTGCAGGCTGCCACGGCCGGACTCATCCCGGTAATGTGCCGTGAACTCGACCGTGCCGGTGTCGTCGAAGGGGCCACCGCGTTCGGTGCGCTGGATCTCGAGGAACAGCCAGCGCTGATCCGGGTCGAGTTCCAGGGTTTTCGGGCGGGTGCGCCGATGCCAGGAGCGGCGCAGATAGTCGACGTCGCCGACGGCGAAAGCGGTATAACGCGAGCGCATCAATGCCTCGGCGGTCGGCGCGTCACGCTCACCGGCCAGTATCGACGCGCAGCAGCTGCCGAACGGTTCACCGCGCCGGCACGGGCAGGACTGCGTCTGATCCATGACGTCGATCATGCTCACCCGTCGTCGCTACGGCCAAGCCGGGAGTCCTCCGCGACATCGGGTGGGCGGTCCTGATCGCGGCTGCCTGCACACTTCTGGGCGAGCGCTCCCCGATCATGCGGGCCGGCGTTCATCGGATCGCGGCGAGTTCGTCGGCGATGCGTGCGGTCTCCTCTCGCCAGCGTCGCAGTTCGGTGACGCCGGGGGCCAGCTCGTAGTCGTGGTGGTGGGCGGCATGTGACAGCGCCGACCACAGCGTGGCGATCCGGGCGGCGGTGAGTGGCCCGGCGAAGGTGCGCAGGGCCAGCAGTTGTGCCCGCATCGGGCAGCGCATCAGCTCCGGCGCCACCCGCACCCACAGCTCGTCGACCACCTGTTCCAGCGCGATCCGCAGGATCCATGCGGTCGCCCGCGACCACAGGCCACCCGCGTCGGTGACGGTGCCGTCGAGCAGCCCGTCCACCGCGGCCAGCCGCTCGGCGACGGTCGGGCGGGGCACATCCGAGCGGTACTCATCGCGACCTCGGCCATGCGAATAGGGCGATTGGGGACCTCGCCGCGACCGTCCGCCTTTACCCCGGGCCCCACGACGGCGCCGCCGCGCGGGTCTGGCCTCCTCGCTCATCGCGCCAGCCAGTCGACGAGCTTCTCGGTATCGGCGATCAGCTCCTGCATGCTGCGCCCGATCGGCACATGCGCGCCCGCGGTGGCGTCACGCAGCGCGCCGACGGCCCATTTGCCTTCGCGAGCAAGGTGTTTGCCTAAGTCTTCGATCCGGCCCGAGGGCCCGAGGACCGCGAGCGCGACCATGGCCCGGGTGGATTGGGCGGTATCGATGAGCCGCTGCACTTCACGATGGTCGACGCCGTCGGCGAGCAGCACCCGTCGCGCCCGGGCCAGGCTGGCGGCCTCGAGCGCCGACCGGCAGCAGGTGGCGACCAGCTCGTCGGCGATCGCGGGTGGCAGCTGCGGGGTGCGGGTGAGCGCGCGGGCGTCGTCGAGATAGCGCAGCACCGGGTCGCCGGCCACCCGCACCTCTACCCGGGAACGCTCGCGCCGCTGTACCTCGAGCACCCTGGCGTCGATCTGCATCCGGCGTACCGCCTCGGCCAGCCGCTCGTCGTGGGTGAACACCACCACCTGGCGGGTCCACGCCACCGTCGCGAGCACCCGGGCGAGCCCGTCGACCTTGGCCGGGTCCATCGCCTGCACCGGATCGTCGATCATCACGAACCGGAACGGGCTGTCCTCCACGGTGGCGCGCGGCAGGAACAGCGACAACCCGAGGGCGTGCAGCTCGCCCTGGCTCATCACGCCGAGTGCGGCGCCGTCCACGTCGTCGACGGTGACGTCGAGCAGGACCCGCCGCGCGGTGTTCACATTGCCTTGCAGCCGGATGCCGCCCAGTTCGACGTTGCTCTGCTGACGCAGGCTGTGCCAGACCCAGCGCGCCGTGGTCTCCAGCGGCGCCATCCGTTCCCCGCGCAGCCCGGCGGTGGCCGCCTTGAGCCACTCCTCGGCCTTGCGCACCGTGCGCAGTTCCTCGGCGTGTGCCGCCACCGCGCGGGCACCGTCGAGCCAGGCGGCGATGCGCGGGGTCAGCGGAGCCCAGACCTCGTCGAGCCGGTCGAGTTCCTTGCGGGTGCCCTGCTGGAGGAAGTCGAGTTCGTCGACCAGGCGCGCGTGTGCCGCGCGCAGCCTGCCGGGCAGGTCGGGGGTGTATTCGGCGTTGGTGAGCGCCGCCCATTCCGACCACGCGCGCCGGACGGCGGCGGTGTCGACGCTGGGTGGATTGCGCGGGTCGAAGGCCAGTTCGGCCGGAATCTGCTCCGGCAGGGAGCGGGCCGCCCGCAGCGCGTCACCCAGCTCGTCGCGGGCGCCGGCCAACGCGGCTACCCGCTCGCTCAGGGTCGCAATGGAAGCGTCGGCAGCCTGTGACCATTGCGGGTCGAGGCTGCCCTGCCCGCACACCGGACAGGGGCACGGCCCGCTGAGCAGGGCATGGTCGCGGGCGCGGGTGAGCAGGTCCAGGATGCGCAGGTCGGCTTCGGCGTCGGCGGTTGAGTCGCGGTCGAGGGCGGCGCCGCATTCGGCCAGCCGGTCGGCGACCTCGGCGACGTCGGATTCCGAGGGCAGGCGCAGCCGCACGATGGCGCGCAGGCCGTCGGGTTCGCCGCCCGGATCGGCGCCGAACAGTTCCGACTCGACCGCGGCGAGGTCGGGTGCGGGCGGGCGCAGCAGTTCGCTCATCCGGATGGCGCGATCGTCGGCCACAGCGGCCAGGTCGGCGAGCAGCTCGAGCCGTTCCTGGCGGGAGTCGCGGGCAGCGCGTTCGAGTTCCAGGCGGCGCAGCCGGATGGTCTCCTGGGCGACGGTGAGTTCATCGAGGCCGAGCAATTGGTGCAGGGCATCGAACAATTCGCTCGGTTTGCCGTCGACCAGCGCACCCAATTCGCTGTAGGACAGGAACGGGCGGTACAGCTCCAGCGGCACCGACCAGCGGCGCGCCGGAAACGGTGCAGTGCCCGTCGGCGTGCGCTGGGTCCACCGTGCCTCCGAGAGCGCGGCGTCGGGCGACCACTCCTTGACGACGGTGAGTTCGGGGGGCTCGCCGCCGGCGAGTAGATCCAGTTCGATCCGGGTGGTTTCGGGTTCGTGCAGATTGCGCCAGCCCTCCCGCCATGCGGCGGATCGCCCGTCCCAGCGCCGGTTTCCGCCGGTGAGTGCCAGTTCCGCAGCCTCGGCGAAGCTGGATTTACCGCTACCATTGCGTCCGACCACCAAGGTCAGGCCGGGACCGGGAGGGAGTTCGAGGGTGGTCTCGGCGCCGATGCCGCGGAACCCGCGCACACGGATCGCGCGCAGAAAGATACCGGTGGCGTCGAATTCGGCTGTGGGTTCGCCCGTTTCGAGATCGCCGAGGGCGGCGAGCACGGTGTGCGCGATATCCGGGGTGACCGCCGGGTCGGCGTCGAGCCGCCGCATGACCAGTTCGGCCAGGCGGGGTGCCTGCCGGCTCGCCGGGCCCGTCTCGGAATTCGTGCGCATACCACCCCCTGCACCACCGAACCGCGGCGCACCTCCACCCCGCGCGCGGTCGCACTGTACGAAAGCTGCCGGAAACGCTACCCGATAGCCGGGCATAGGCACAGATGAGAAACTGCCCGCGGGGATGGAATTGGCCATCGAAACACGGGGCTGCGCTCCGATGTCCACCCCTCGCCAGCCCCGACGGGCAGCTCATTGGTGTGTCACCCTGTTCGGGTGGCTCGGGCGAGCCGAACAGGTCAGAATGCCAGAGCTCACACCGGTACGCAACCGCAAGCGATGCGGCCGGTTGTCGAAAAATTCGACGGCACAGTCGATTTCCCAGGTAGATGCGGGTGGCGAGGGAACTTGTCGGTGCGATGGGGTACAAATCCGGGGACCGAATGCAGGGGGCTCGACGAGCGGGGGAAGTATGGAGCACGTGAGGCAGAGCCGGTGACTGCGCGCCAGAACCCGGCCACGGCGCAGCAACGCCGGGTACGGGTGAGCGCGGGATTGGCCGAACTCGATATCTGGCTGGCCGACCAGGTGCGCACCGGGCTGGCGCAGTCGGATCGGTCGTTCGGTGCGTTCGAGACGATGGCGGCGCGCATGGTGGATGCGCAGGCGCCGGGTGTGGCGGCGATCCTGCGGCAGGTGCCCGCGGCCGTGATCACCCGGTCCGACTGGCCGCAGGTCGTGCTTGACCGGTACGCGCGGCTGCATCTGCTGGTCACCGCTCACCGCAGGCTCGATGAGCTGCCCGCCCCGCTGGCCGCCAGCGTCCGCACCCATATCGGCTATCCGACCAGGACCGATGCGGTGCGGGCCGAACCGGCCGTCCGCGACCAGTGGATGACCGTCGGTCTCCGCGTCACCGAGGACGAACGTCTCTACACCCGGCGCACCTGGCTGTACGGGCGGCGCAGCGGCCGCTGGGGGTTGCTGATCGACCACAGTTTCGGTTCGCCCGGGTTCGCCGTCGAAGCGCCCGCGCTCGGGATGATGGCCGAGGCCGATCTGCACTTCTATCCGGCGGCCGCACCGTTGCGGGCGCTGTGGGGCGCCGCGCACGGCGGTGCCGAGCCCTTCACGACGGTGCCTCGGGAGGCCGGTTCCGGAATCGGCGCCGCCTTGGACCAGTACGCCGATGCGCTCGCTGCCGACCCGTGGCTCAGTGCGTGGCCGATGCTGCTCGGCGACGTCGTGCCGGTGCCGGGGGAACGCGGCTGGCAACTGGCCGAACCCGACGGCCGTGCGGCACTCCCACTAGCGAACGTGGAGCCGCCGTGGGAACTGCTGGGCGTCTCCGGTGGTCATCCGGTGACCGTCACGGCCGAATGGACCGACAGTGGCTTGCTGCCGCTGTCGGTGCTGGCCTCGGGCGAGGTGACCGATGTCGCCGCGGCGGCGAGTGGTCCGGGTGGACGCGAGGCCCTCGCCTCGGCCGAATTGGCGTCCGCGGCATTGCTCGGCACCGCGCGGCGTCCGCCACCGACGGGCGCATTGACCTCCGCCGTCGCCGCGGCGGTGGACCGGCTGGATAACGATCCCGCCCTGGCACTGCTCGAATCCGCCGCCTTGGACACCGCTTTCGCGCGCGGCGGCGTGCTCCCGGACCACGCCGAGCTACCGGAGCCTGCCGACGACGACCCACGCGCGCTGCTACCGCGCGCCGCCGCCGAACGGCTCACCCAGCTCTTGCGCGATCGTTCGCATTTCCTGCCCGAATGGTTGGGCGCCGCGGCGCCCTCGGACTATCGAGCCCCCGACGTGCTGTGTGCGCAGCTGCTCGATTTCGCCGCCGGCCACGCCGATGTGCGCGAACCCTTGCTGCGGCTGGCCGGAACCCGGGGCCGCTGGCTGGCCGAGCGGAACCCGGCCTGGCACAGCTTGATCCGGTATGGGACGGCGGCACCCGAGGCAAGCAGTGACGACGCGTGGCGGTTCGGGCAGCCGGCCGAGCGAACCGCGTGGCTGGCCGCGCTCCGGTACCGTGATCCGTCCGCCGCCCGGGCGGTCCTGGACTCGGCGTGGGAATCGGAAACCGGGCCACTGAAAGCCGAGCTGCTGGCGGTCCTGAAAGACGGGATCGGTGCCGCCGACGAGCCGCTGCTGGAGTCGGCCCTCGACGACCGGCGCGGCGATGTGCGCCGGACCGCGGCCGGATTGCTGCGCCTGCTACCCGATTCGGCCTTCTCCCGCCGGATGACCGAACGCGCCGAGACATGGATTCGGATCGGCAGGCGCGCACTGCACGCGCAGGTGAGCGTGGAGATACCGGACGAACTCGATGCCGCGGCCCTTCGCGATGGCATCACCGACCGAGCCGGTGAATTCGGGTATCGGTGGGCGGGTGCCCCCGACGTCACGGCCGGGCGGTTGCGTCATCTGGTGGCCGCGACCCCGCTCGCCCACTGGGAGGCGGTGTTGCATTCCCCGCAGCGCGCCACCGGCGCGGGGATCGACGACCGGTTCCGGCAGCCGATGTTCGACGGCTGGGTCGATGCCACCCTGGCCGAACGCGATCCGCGCTGGGCCCGTGCGTTGTTCGACGCCGGCGTCCCCTCGGATCTGGCCATGCTGCGCCGCCGCGAACTGTTCGGCCTGCTCCCGCCGGCCGACCGCAGCCGGCATGTGCTGCGCCTCGACGGCGCCTGGCTGTCGGAGATCGAGGCGCTGCTACCGGCCCTCGGGCATCCGTGGCCGGAACCCGTGGCCCGGCATGTGCTGCTGTTGCTCCAGGAACGTGCGCGCGCGGCCGAACGACGTCCGGGCGCGCACGGCACCACTCCGACGGCGCACCGGTCGTTGCTGACCGCCGCGTCGGTGCACCTGCCGCCGGCCGCGGCGCCACTGGCGACGACCGTGGCCCGCCGCTGCGGCGACCCGGCCTGGACGCGGGCCTTCGACCGGCTCGCCGATGACATCACCACCCGATCGACGATGCTCGAGGAGTTGCAGTGACCGCTACCGACACGCATCTGCTGCGTCCGCACGCCGAACAGGCCTACGCCGATGAGCTGCGGGCTCTCGCCGCGGTGGACGACCGGCCGCGGCCACCGTCGTGGCGGTTGTCGCCGTGGGCGGTGGTCACCTACCTGCTCGGCGGCACCCTGGAGGACGACACGGTGATCAGCCCGAAGTACGTGGGGCCGCGCCGGTTGATGGAAGTCGCGGTGGCCACCCTGGCCACCGATCGCGCGCTACTGCTGCTCGGAGTGCCCGGTACCGCCAAAACCTGGGTGTCGGAACATCTTTCCGCCGCCATCAGCGGCGCCTCCACGCTGCTGGTGCAGGGCACCTCGGGCACCGGCGAGGAAGCGATTCGCTACGGCTGGAATTACGCGCGCCTGCTCGCGGAAGGGCCGAGCGACGGTGCGCTGGTGCCTTCACCGGTGCTCACCGCCATGCGCACCGGTGCCATCGCCCGTATCGAGGAACTCACCCGCATCCCCTCCGACGTGCAGGACGCGCTGATCACGGTGCTGTCGGAGAAGACGCTGCCGATCCCGGAATTGGGCGCGGAGGTGCAGGCGGCCAAGGGATTCAACGTGATCGCCACCGCCAACGATCGCGACCGCGGTGTCAACGAACTGTCCTCGGCGCTGCGGCGGCGGTTCAACACCGTGGTGCTGCCGCTGCCCGCCAGTGAGGAGGACGAGGTCGCCATCGTCACCCGACGGGTCGCCCAACTCGGGTCCGCCCTGGAGTTGCCCGAAGTACCGGCAGCGGCCGAGGAAGTGCGGCGGGTGGTGCGGATCTTCCGCGAGCTGCGCGAGGGCGTCACCGCCGACGGGCGCACGAAACTCAAGTCACCGTCGGGCACCTTGTCGACCGCCGAGGCGATCTCGGCGATCACCAATGGACTGGCGTTGTCGGCGCATTTCGGTGACGGTGTGCTGCGCGCCGGCGATGTGGCCGGCGCGGTGCTCGGTTCGGTGATCAAGGATCCGGTGGCCGACGCCGTGGTGTGGACCGAATATCTGGAGGCCGTCGTCCGGGAACGCCCCGAGTGGTCCGACTTCTATCGCGCGTGCCGCGAGGTCGGCGGATGAGCGCAGCCGACCCCGACTCCGGCTCGGACGCCTCCGAACCGCGAACGCGGGTGTTCGGGATCCGGCATCACGGCCCGGGTTCGGCGCGCTCGCTGCGGCTGGCGCTGGACCACTATCGCCCGGACACCATCGTGATCGAGGGCCCGGCCGACGCCGACCCGCTCACCGCCTACCTCGGCGATCCGAGCCTGGTGCCGCCGGTCGCCATGCTCGCCTACGTGCCGGAGGCACCCACCCGCGCCGCGTTCTGGCCGTTCGCCGAATTCTCCCCGGAGTGGCAGGCACTGCGCTACGCCACCGAACACGGTGTGCCGGTGCACTTCTGTGATCTGCCCGCCACCACCGTGCTCGCCCTGGACGCCGAGCCCGGCGACAGCATCGACCCTCTCGCAGAACTGGCCGCTGCCGCCGGCTACGACGACGCCGAACGCTGGTGGGACGCGATCGTCGAATCCACCACCGACATCGAAACCTTCGACGCGCTCACCGAAGCGATGGGCGCGCTGCGCGACAGCATCGCCCGCCGCATCGGACCGGCGACTACCGCGACCGATCCGCGGCAGCCGGGCGGCGGGCCTCCTCCGGGGCAGGGCGCTACGCCGGATACGAAACCAGATGCGGCCGAGCCTGTTCCGGTAACCGATGAGGAAGGCAACGACGGGCACCACGACGCCCGGTCCAAATCGGAGTCACGCAGTACCGGCGATGACGACGACAGCAGCACCGGGACCGAGCCGACCCTGGTCGCCGCCGCACAGGGCATCGACGCCCACACACTGCGGCGCGAGGCGTACATGCGGCAGACCATCCGCAAGGTGCTGAAGGGCGGCGCCCAACGGGTCGCGATCGTATGCGGCGCCTGGCACGCCCCCGCCTTGGTGGAGCCGCTGGGTCCGGCCGCACCCGACGCCCGGCTGTTGAAAGGCCTGCCGAAGGTGAAGGCGCGGTTGACGTGGGTGCCGTGGACGCATTCGCGGTTGGCGGCGTCGTCCGGGTACGGCGCCGGGGTCACCTCCCCCGGCTGGTATCACCATCTGTTCACCGAGACCGAGCAGCCCATCCCCCGCTGGCTGACGAAGGTCGCCACCACGCTGCGCGGCCACGACCTGCCGGTGTCGAGCGCGCACATCATCGAGGCGGTGCGCCTCGCCGAAACCCTGGCGGCGCTGCGTGATCGACCGCTGGCCGGGCTCTCCGAAGTCACCGAGGCCACCCGCGCGGTGCTGTGCGACGGCGACGAGGCCATGCTGCGGTTGATCGGCGCCGAACTCGTGGTCGGTGAGGCGCTCGGCTCGGTCCCGGCGACCACGCCGACGGTTCCGCTGGACGCCGATCTGCGGGCCCAGATCCGCACCCTGCGGTTGAAACAGCAGCCACAGGCCGCCCTCGTCGAACTCGACCTGCGCAAGGAGCGCGACCGGCTCAAATCCCGGCTGCTGCACCGGCTGCGGATCCTCGAGGTGGAGTGGGGCATCCCCACCGACAGCGACGTGCGCGCCACCGGCACCTTCCGCGAAACCTGGACCCTGCAATGGGAACCGGAATTCGCCGTGGCGGTGATCGAGGCCTCGCGCTGGGGCACCACGGTCGCCTCCGCCGCGGAAACCAAACTCCTCGATACCGCGGACCGGGACGACCGCACCGTCGGCGACCTCACCGACGCACTCGGCCTGGCCTTGCTGGCCGATCTGGGCGGCGCGACGACCGGACTCATCGGCCGGCTGGAATCAGTGGCGGCTCTCGATCACGACGTCACCCATCTGCTGGCCGCGCTGCCCGCCCTGGTGCGCACCCTGCGTTATGGCGATGTTCGCGGCACCGATACCGCGGCGCTCACCCACGTCGCCGACGGCATGCTCATCCGCATCTGCGCGGGCCTGCACGGCGCGGTCACCGGCCTGGATACCGACGCGGCGGTGGAATTGCGCGACCTGATCGATGCGGGACACACCGCCATCCACATCCGCGATGACACCGCGGCACGCGAGGCCTGGCTGGAGGCGCTGCACCGTATCGCCGACCGCGACGACGTGCACGGCGCGATCGTCGGCCGCACGGTGCGGCTGCTGTGCGATGCCGGCCGCATCGATGCGGCCGAATCCGCGCGCAGGCTCGCCGCGGCGCTGTCGATCGGCAGTACCGCTGCGGCCAAAGCGGATTGGATCGACGGCTTCCTCGGCGGGCGCGGGCTGCTGCTGGTGCACGACCGCGAACTGTTACGCCTGGTCGACGACTGGCTACGCACCCTCGACGACGACCAGTTCGTCCAGACCCTGCCGCTGTTGCGCCGCACCTTCGGCGCCTTCGAATCGGGCGAACGCCGAGCCATCGGAGCCGCCGTGCGTGACGGAGTATCGGGCGGGACAGGTGCGGCGGATGCACGGCAGCTCGACCCTGACCGCGGCGCCCGGGCGATGCGGGTGGTCGCCGACATCCTGGGAGTGGGGCCATGAACGACACACGGCCGGACGACGATCAGCTCGACAGCGAATCCGCCACTCGCCGTTGGCGTCTGGTGCTCGGCACCGCCGCCGAAGCCGAACTCGGTGGGCTCGGTTCCGCCGACGACGCCGCCATGGACGGCGCGCTGTCCACGCTCTACGACAGCGACCCGCCTGCCGCTTCGGGCCCGCGCTCGGCCGGCCTCCAGGGTTCGGCGCCGCGAGTCGCCCGCTGGCTCGGCGACATCCGCACCTACTTCCCGTCATCGGTGGTGGAGGTGATGCAGCGCGATGCCATCGAACGGCTGAACCTCACCCAACTGCTGCTCGAACCCGAGCTGCTCGAGGCCGTGGAACCGGATGTGCACCTGGTCGGCACACTGCTCAGCCTGAACCGGGT
Source organism: Nocardia cyriacigeorgica GUH-2 (assembly GCF_000284035.1). Taxonomy (NCBI): domain Bacteria; kingdom Bacillati; phylum Actinomycetota; class Actinomycetes; order Mycobacteriales; family Nocardiaceae; genus Nocardia; species Nocardia cyriacigeorgica. Next base: position 4,811,598 of record NC_016887.1, read on the forward strand.
GATGCCGGAAACCACCAGGTCCACCGCCCGCGCGGTGGTAGAGCAGGTGGTGCGCGATATCGAGCGGCGGATGGCGGCGCGCACCGTGGCCGCGGTGACCGGCGCGCTCGACCGGGCGGCCCGGGTAAGCCGGCCGCGGCCGCGCGATATCGACTGGGACCGCACCATCCGCAAGAACCTGGCCCACTATCTGCCCGAACAGCGCACCGTCGTCCCCGAACGCCTGGTCGGCTACGGGCGCCGCGCCAAGGCGGTGCGCCGGGACGTGGTGCTGGCCATCGACCAATCCGGGTCCATGGCCTCGAGCGTGGTGTACGCCTCGGTGTTCGGCGCGGTCCTGGCCTCCATGCGATCGCTGCGCACCTCCCTGGTCGTGTTCGACACCGAGGTGGTCGACCTGACCGAGCATCTGTCCGACCCGGTCGACGTCCTGTTCGGCACCCAGCTCGGCGGTGGCACCGATATCAACCGCGCCCTCGCCTACTGCCAGACCCTGGTCACCCGCCCCGAGGAGACCCTGTTCGTCCTGATCTCCGACCTGTACGAGGGCGGTATCCGCGACGACATGCTCCGCCGCGTCAACGCCCTGAAGGAGTCCGGCGTCCAGGTCATCGTCCTGCTCGCCCTCTCCGACGACGGCGCCCCCGCCTACGACCACGACAACGCCGCCGCCCTCGACGCCCTGGGCATCCCCGCCTTCGCCTGCACCCCCGACCGCTTCCCCGACCTGCTCGCCCTAGCCCTCAACCGCGGCGACATCCGCACCTGGGCCAACACCACCACAGGACGATCGTGACCGATAACGAACTGCCACTGCCGCCGAACCCATGGCCGGACTGGCTGCCGGAACCATTTGTGTTCTCCGACCAACCACCGCTGCCCGGGATGCCGGAACCTGGCGAGGGGCTCGCGATGGTTGCGCCCATGCCGCGGCCGTATTCACCTCTGGCGAGCATTCCCCCGGCCACGTTCCCGATCGCGCACGGGTGCCTGCTCGGCGGCGCAGTCGGTGACGCGCTCGGTGCCACGGTGGAGAATCTGACACTCGGCGAGATCCGGGAACGGTACGGGCGGTGCGGGTTTCGCGGCAAGGTGGCCGAGTACAGCAATCAGCCGACGGAGTTCACCGGGCGGACCTCGGAGGAAAGCCAGCTCGCGTTGCTGATGGTCGATGCGATGATCCGCAGCAGCGTCCGAGCCCGGGAACGCGGTACCGGTGGGCCGACGATCGCGATCTTCCAGTCGCTGTGCCTGGAATGGCTACGATCGCAGGTCGATTCGGTCGCCGAGCAAGACTATCCGCCCTACGGCGCCCTGCTGGACCTGCCCGCCATCGCCGAGCGGCGGGGCGCCTCCCGCACCGTCCTGAACGCGCTGTGGGCGGCGGCCGAGCGCAGGGAGCCGCGCCGGCCCCTCGGCACCACCACCGCACCGATCAACGACTCCAAAGGTTCCGCGTGCGCGGTTCGCGTGGCCTCCTGCGGTTTCCTGCCCACCCTGACGTCCTCGTTCGAACTCGCCTGCGACGCCGCCGCCCTGACCCACGGCCATCCGAGCGGCTGGCTCGCCGCCGGAGCCTTCGCCGCGATCATTTCGGGTCTGTGGACCGGACACGACCTCGGCACCGCGGTGGACCGGGCACGCACGGAACTTGCCCGGCACGACCATCACCGCGAGGTATCGGAAGCACTCGCGCAGGCGGTGCGCTTGTCAGGCCGTGGGGAACCAACCGCCGAGCGGCTGGAATCGCTGGGTGCCGGATGGACCGCACCGGAAGCGCTCGCGATGGCGACCTACGCCGCGCTGTCTGCGGAGTCGGGAGGTGGGACGACCCAGCAGATCGTCCAGCGCGGCCTGCGCCTGGCGGTGAATCATTCCGGCGACAGCGATGCGACCGGGGCGATGTGCGGAAATCTGCTCGGCGCCCGCTACGGCTATCAGGGCATACCCGAGGATTGGGCCGGGGCGTGCGAAGTCGCCGGTCCCGTCTGGGATCTCGCGCATGATTTCAGCATCGAGTTCGGCCCGCGCCCGCCCACGGATGGCAGCGGTTATATGGATTACGGCTGGATGGCCAGGTATCACAGCTGAGTTGGCCGGCGACGGCCCGGAGCCGTCGCCGACCAGCACCTACAAATCCGCGATGGCCGCCAGTGGCGGGGTCCGGGCCGCGCGCACCGCAGGCCAGAGCGCCGCGAGGACACCCACCACCGCCGAGCCGATCAGCATCAGCACCAGTTGGCCCCAGGGGACGGCGATCTGGTCGAGGCCGAGGTCGCGGAGGGTGCGCAGGAATCCGACGCCGAGGCCGAGACCGAGGATGGCGCCGACGATGGCGCCGAAGACCGCGATGAGCATGGACTCCAGGTAGATGGTGCGGCGCACCTGGGCGCGCTGGGTACCGACGGCGCGCAGCATGCCGATCTCGCGGCGACGCTCCACCACCGACAGCGCCAGGGTGTTCACGATGCCGAGGATGGCGATCACCACCGCGAGCGCGAGCAGGCCGTACAGGATGGCGAGCATGGTGTTGATCTGCCTGCCCTGCGCGCCCTTGAACTCCTCCCGGTCCTGCACCTGGACCAGCGACGCCTCGGTGGTCTGATCCGAGCCGGACTCGTCGGCGCCGAACACCGATTGCACGGTGGCCTGCTCCAGGTCCGTGCGCATGGTGGCCAGATCCGCACCGGGCTCGGCGGCCACCAGGGCCAGCACGTTGACGCGCATAGTGGGCGGCATGACCTGGTCGAACACGGCAGGCGCGACGACGAGCGGGCCCATCAGCGGCGACTTCCGGTAGATACCGGCCACGGTGACCGGGATCTGCTTCTTGTCCATGCTGGTGAGCTCGATCCGCTGACCGGCGCTCAGATCATGTTCGGCCGCTTCGTCTTCGGCGACGAGGATGTCGCGCTCACCGAGGGTGCCGGTGCCGCTGAGGATGTCGTAGTTCAGCACCCGGTCCAGCGGGCCGTCGGGTGAGGTGCCGAATTCCTCGTCGTCGCCGATCTTCACGCCGACGCCACGAATCGCGACGACTTCGTCCACTCCGGGAACCTGACGCGCGGCCTCCACAGCGGGCGCGGGCACGCCGATCGACTGCGGCCCGCCCATTTGCGGACCGGCCAGCACGTAGTCGGCCGCGACGCCCTTGTCCACCAGCACGCCGACGCTGGCCTTCGCGGAGGCGCCGAGCATGCCGATGGCCGAGACCAGCATCAGCCCGAGGGTGAGCGCGAAGGCCGTCGCCGCGGTCCGGCGTGGATTGCGCACGGCGTTGTTGCGCGCCATCGCACCGATCGGACCGAACGGGCGCAGCAACAGCCCGAGTCCACCCACCACCGGCCGCGACAGCGCGGGCGAGGCGAGCAGCACCGCGAAGATCAACCCCAGCGCGCCGACGCCGACGGTCGCCGCGGCCGTTCCGCCGGTCGACTGGGCGCCGACCACCACCAGCACCACCCCGGCCACCGCGAGCGCGAGCCCCAGCCAGGTGCGGACCCGCAATGATTCATCGGCCGAGGCGAACTCCTCACGCATAGCCTGCACCGGCGGGATCTTCGCCGCCCGCCGCGCCGGCGCGTACGCGCTGACCATGGTGACGAGCAGGCCGACCAGCAGCCCGACCAGAATCGTGCGCGGCAGCACCGTCATCGAACCGGTCGGCAATCCGAGGTCGAACGCGTTGAGCACCGCCGACAACCCGAAGGCCAGCGCGACCCCGGCCACCAACCCGATGACGCTGCCGATCACACCGATCACCAGCGCCTCCACGACCACCGACCGGCCCACCTGCTGACTGCTCGCCCCGATGGCACGCAACAGCGCGAGTTCACGCAGCCGCTGGGCCACGATCATGGAGAAGGTGTTGTAGATGATGAACGTGCCCACGATCAGCGCGATCGCGCCGAAGGCGAGCAGGAAGTAGTTGATGAAGTTGAGCGCCTCGGAGATCTCGGCCTTCATCTCGGCGCGGACCTGCTCGCCGTTCTGCACCTTGAAGTCGGGGAACGCGATGGCGATCCGGTCGCGCAGTTCGTCGCCGGGGATGCCCTGGGCCGCGACGTCCACGTGCGCGACGTGTTTGCCGTCGGTGAACAGCGCGCGGGCCTGGCTGTCCTCGAACAGCAATCCGATGAATCCGCCGGTATCGGCGGCGACGTCGTAGATGCCGGTCAGCGTGACGTCGACGGTGCCCTGCGACGGGACCAGGATTTTGGTACGGTCGCCCACCTCGAGTCCGGCGCGTTCGGCACCTCCGGTGTTCAGCGCGATCTCGCCGGGACGCGACGGCGGCGTGCCCGCGACGAACTGCTCGGGCTCGGCGATCGCCCGCTCCGGCGGCAGATAGGACTCGCCCCAGCTCGGCGCACCGCCGGTCTGCACGGCCTTCTTGCCCTCCGGGTCGAGCAGCACCACCGGCCCGCTCACGCTCGGCGCGATGGCGCGCACGCCGTCCATGGCGGCGATCTTGTCCACCACCTCCTGCGGCACACCCAGCGACTGCCGTTCCTCCGGGCTGACGCGCACGTCCACACCTTTGGCCTCGTCGGCGAAGATGCCGTCGAAGGTGCGCTGCAAGGTGTCGGTGAAGACGAACGAGCCCGCGATGAACGCCGTGCCGAGCACCACCGACAGCAGGGTGAGCGCCAGGCGCACCTTGTGCGCGGCGAGATTGCGCAAGGCGACCTTGCGCATCGGGTTGCCCGCCATCACTTGGTCTCCAGCGCCTTCATCCGGTCCAGCACCGATTCGGCGGTGGGACCGCGCAATTCGTCGACGATGCGGCCGTCGGCGAGGAAAACGACGCGGTCGGCGAAGGAAGCGGCGTGCGGGTCGTGGGTGACGACGACGACCGTCTGCCCGAATTCGTCGACCGCCGTGCGCAGGATCGACAGCACCTCACCGGAGGAGCGCGAGTCCAGGTTGCCGGTCGGTTCGTCGCCGAAGATGATCTCCGGTTTGCCCGCCAGCGCCCGCGCGCAGGCCACCCGCTGCTGCTGCCCGCCGGACAGTTCGCTGGGCCGGTGGGTCAGCCGGTCGGTGAGGCCGAGCCGGTCGAGCACGGTGTCGAGCCACTGCTGGTCGGGGGCGCGTCCGGCGATATCGAGCGGCAGGGTGATGTTCTCCAGCGCCGTCAGCGTGGGGACCAGGTTGAACGCCTGGAACACGAACCCGATGCGGTCACGCCGCAGCCGCGTCATCTGCTTGTCCGACAGTTCGTTCAGCGCGGTGTCACCGATGCGCACCGTGCCCGAGCTGGCGCTGTCCAGCCCGGCCAGGCAGTGCATGAGAGTGGATTTGCCGGAGCCGGACGGTCCCATGATCGCGGTGAATTCGCCCTTGACGAATTCGGCCGACACCGAATCCAGCGCGGTGACCTGGGTGTCTCCGGTCCCGTACACCTTGGTCAGGTCTTCGGCGGTGGCCGCGACGACGGCCGGAGCCTGCGTCTGGGCCTGGTCGATGCCAACGGCGTGCGAGGTCATGGTGACCAGTCTGTCGGCGTTCGCGCCGTCGCGCCATCGGGGAATCCACCCAGACCCCGGGGATGACCCGGGGAATCGCTCGCCTGCGGCTAGTTCAGCGGGGCCGACTTCCACCACGTCAGCACCTGGTCGATGGTGCCGACGATGCCGTCGGTGTACATCAGGAACTGGGCGCGCTCGGGCTGACCGGTGAAGACGGTGACCATCTTCGGCCCGTCGGAGTCGATCTTGTAGTTGGTGTAGGTGTGGCCGCCGTGGGTGTCGGAGGATTTGGTGGCGCTGGCCGGGAGTCCGTCGATCACCGCCTGCACGTCGGCGGGACTGTCGTAGACGTAGAAGCGGTAGAACGGGTCGTCGTTGTCGGACCCGCCGTAGCAGCGCCACTGCCAGCCGTAATTGCCGAAATCGGGTTCTCCGGTCTCGGGGTCGGGCGCGTACTGCGGTTCGGTTTCCCAGCATTTGGCGTTGTGGTAGCCGACTTCGGCGCTGGAGGACGCCGGCACCATGGACGGGAATTCCTCGCTGATCGAATCCGCGGTCGCGGGCACCGGGGCGACGCTGGTCGAGGTCGTCGTGGTGGTGGAGGTCGATCCGCTCGCCGAACTCGAATCGCTGCTCGCGACGGCGGCGATGATGCCGATGATCACCACCAGCAGCAGCACCAAACCGACGGCGATGCCGACGATCAGTCCGGTGTTCTTCTTCGGCGCCTGCTGTCCGGTGTACACCGGCGACATGGGCGGCGGGGACTGGTTGAACCCGGGCCGCTGCTGGAAGGAGTTCTGATTCGCCATCGGCGGCGGCGCGGGCACGCCGGGACTGCTCGCGAACGGCTGCGGCTGCCCGGTGCCGTGCGGCTGTTGCTGGGCATTGGCCGCGAACGGCTGCTGATGGGTGCCGCTGGGGAACGGCTGCTGGTGCGTGCCACTGCCGTGCGGCTGCTGGTGCGCGGCGCTGGCGAAGGGCTGCTGATGGGTGCCGCTGCCGTGCGGCTGGGCGGTGGCGCCGCTGGTGAACTGGGCGTTCGCCGTCGGGTAGGGCGCCTGAGCGGTCGGCGTCGGCCCCATCGCGGTGCGCGGGCCGCCCTGCAGCGGCATGCCCTGCGCGGTCGGTCCGGCGATCGGCATGGCCGGTGCGCTCGGCATGTTCAGCGCTTGCTGGGCGGCGGCGGCGAATTCCGAGCAGGAGGCGAAACGGTCGTCGGGCCGCTTGGCCATGGCCTTGGCCAGCACGCCGTCGAGCGCCTGCGGCAGGCCGGGCCGCACCGAGCTCAGCGCGGGCGGCGGCGACTGGAGATGGCCCTGGATGACGGCGGCCGGGTTGGTGGCCTGGAACGGGCCGTGCCCGGTGAACAGCCAGAACAGCGTGCAGGCCAGCGAGTACTGATCGGAGCGGTGATCCAGGCTCGCGCCGGTGAGCTGCTCGGGCGAGGCGTAGGCCAGGGTGGCGGTGAAAGTGCCGGTCTGGGTGAGGTGTCCGGTGTCATCACGCAGGCGGGCGATGCCGAAATCGGTGAGATAGACGCGCTCGCCGCGGCCACCGGTGGATCGGGCCAGCAGGATATTGGCCGGTTTGACGTCGCGGTGCAGCACACCCATGCCGTGCGCGTAATCCAGCGCGTCGGCGGTCTCCTTGATGATCTGCACCGCGCGTTCGGGCGGCAGCCTGCGCGGATCCACCGACGCGGCGTCGATGCCGTCGATGTAGTGCATCGAGATCCACAGCTGCTCGTCTTCGAGCCCGCGGTCGTAGACGGTGACGATGCCGGGGTGGTCGAGCCGGGCGACCAGATCCGCCTCCCGTTCGAACCGCGCCCGCACCTCCTTGTCGAAGAACATCTCGCGGTTCAGCAGCTTCAACGCCGTCATCCGCGGCAGTCGCGGATGCTTCGCGAGGTACACCGAGCCCATGCCACCGCGACCCAGTTCCCGGTCGATGACATAGCCGGCGAAAACGTCGCCGTTGGCCAGCATTTCTGCTCCACTTCCCGCCGCCCACCGGGACCCACCGATGAACAGGCGTACAGGCAAAAAGAACACATGGTCGAACCTGTCCGGCCCGACCACGCAAAGCACGGAAACCATAGCAGCCGTCGGGTACTCGACCGCTGGTCATCGGAGCGGGGCATGGCTTGGCGGCAGCTCTCACCAGCGCGATCGGCCCGGGCGCGATGCGGACCGCCGATCAGGACGTCAGCGATGACGCCACTTACCGTCTCTGCGGTCGCGCACGCCTGTCTCCCGCGGAACATGCGGTCAGCGACGTCGATCTCGCTCGGCCGCGTTCGCGCACGCCCCTCCCGGACCGGGCCGTCAGCGGCCTCGGTCGGCAGGCTTACGGTCGCTCGTGGTCCGGGTCAGGCCGGCGGCTCCGGTTCCGGCGGAGGCTGCCGCGGCTGGGCGAGCGAACCACCGAACGGCGCCCGGCCGACCCGGCGCGGGGCGCCCGGCAGGTCGATCACCGCCGGGGTGGGTGGGCGGCGTGGCGACTGCGGCGGCGGCCCGCTCTGCGGAACTGATGGCGGGATCGGCCGCGTTCCCGGCGGTGGCGCATCGCCCGGCCGCTGCTGCCCGCCGCGCGGTGCCGGTCCCGCACCGGGACCGCCGTACGGGCCGTTCGGCGGCATCGGACCGTGCTGGTGCGCCGGTCCGGGCGGGAATCGGTGGTCCGGCCGGGACTCGGGACCACGGGCGCGCGGCGCGATGGGCCTGCCGGTCGGTGAGCTCAGCGGCGGCCCGGGCGGCGCCACCGGGTGGCCGGTCGGTGAACTCGGCGGCGGGCCGGGCGGTGGCGGTGTCGAGGGGTGGAGCGGCGCCGGATGTGGCGGCGGTCCCGGGTAGTGCGGACTGGGCACCCGGCCTTGCGGGTAGCGGTGCAGGGCGACACCACGCGAGGGTGGCGCATGGTGTGGCGGCGGGTGGGCCGGCATTCCGGGGTGACCATGGTTGCGGCTCGGTGCCGCCGAATGGCCGTGCGCCCCGGCGTGACCGTGCGGGGCCAGATGCGCTCCGTGCGCGGGCAGCCATCCGGTGTACGGCGGCGGCGCCCCGGCACTGCCCAGCGCCCGGCGCGCGGCGGCGGCGAATTCGGTGCAGCTGTCGAACCGATCGTTGCGGTCCTTGGCCAGCGCGCGGGCCAGCACCTCGTCGAGCGCCGGTGGCAGTCCGGGGCGGACCCGGCTCAACCGCGGCACCGGTGCGGTGAGGTGGCCGTTGATCACCGCGGCCGGGCTGGCCGCCGCGTACGGCGAATCGCCGGTGAGCAGCCAGTAGAGGGTGCAGGCCAACGAGTACTGGTCGCCGCGGTGGTCGAGTTTCGCGCCGGTGAGTTGTTCGGGGGCGGCGAAGGCGAGGGTGGCGGTGATGGTGTCGGCCGAGCTCAGGGTGGTGTCGCTGTCGCGCATGCCTGCGATACCGAAATCGGTGAGCAGCACCCGCTCCGGCTGCCCGATCGGCGCCTTGGCGAGCAGGATGTTGGCCGGTTTCACATCGCGGTGCAGCACCCGGTTGGCGTGCGCGAAATCCAGCGCGGCCGCGGTCTCGGCAATGATCTGCACCGCGCGCCCGGGCGCGAGCACATTCACGTCGGCGATGGAGGCGTCGGCGCCGGGCACGAACTGCATGGAGATCCACAGCTGCCGGTCTTCGGCGCCGCGGTCGTAGACGGTGACGATATTGGGGTGATCCAGTTGCGCGGCCAGATCGGCCTCGCGTTCGAAGCGGCGCCGGATCTCGTTGTCGGTGTAGAGCTCCCGATTGAGCAGCTTCAACGCGGTGAGCCGTGGCAGGCGGGGATGCTTGGCCAGATAGACGGTGCCCATACCGCCCCGGCCGAGCACCCTGCGGATGGTGTACCCCACGAACTCGTCGCCAGGCGCCAGCACCGTACACACCCCCCTCTCCGGGTCGAATTCAATCCTACGGATGTATCTCCTCGACCCGCCAGGACGCAACACGGCCGAAGCTGTCGGTGGCGGTCGATATGGTGACTGCATGCGCATTGGAGCACATGTCCGGCTCGACAGCGATCCGATCGGCTGGGGTGAGAAACTCGGCGCCGATCTCATCCAGTTGTTCGTCGTCGACCCGCAGAGCTGGGATAAACCACAGCCGCACCCACGGGCCGAGCAGATTCTGGCCAGCCCCATCGATGTGGTCGTGCACTCGTCCTACCAGATCAACGTGGCGAGCCTGAACAATCGGCTGCGCATGCCCTCCCGCAACGCGGTCGCCCAGCAGGCGCAGGCGGCCGCCGATATCGGCGCGTTCGGGCTGGTGGTGCACGGCGGGCACGTCCGCTCCGACGAGGAGATCGAGGCGGGAATCGTCAACTGGCGCAAGCTGTTCGAACGCCAGCAGGACAAGGGCGGGTTCGCGGTCCCGATCCTGATCGAGAACACCGCGGGCGGAAACCACGCCATGGCACGGCATTTCGATTCCATCGCCCGGCTCTGGGATGCGGTCGGCGAGTTCGGTGCGGGCTTCTGCCTCGACACCTGTCATGCCTGGGCCGGTGGCGAGGACCTGGTCGGCGTGGTCGAGCGGATCCGCGCGATCACCGGGCGCATCGATCTGGTGCACCTGAATTCCTCGCGCGACGAATTCAATTCCGGCGCCGACCGGCACGCCAACTTCGCCGACGGCACCATCGATCCGCAGCTGCTGGCCGAGGTCTGCCGCACCGCCGGCGCGCCGGTGATCCTGGAGACCCCGGCCGAGGGCGTCGCCGACGATATGGCGTACCTGCGCGAACACGTCGGCTGAGGCAGCGGTGTTGCGATCACCGCGACCGTAAACCTGTCGGCGCGGGCGGGGCGGTGGTGTGCTCGCGGGTATCAACATCCGCTCTCCCGCGAAGGTGCCTCATGACCGTCGACAACGCCACTCCCGCCACCGCCGTCTCGGTGGTCAAGCTCGGTTCCCGCATCGGCGCCCGGATCGACGGTGCCCGGCTGGGCGCCGATCTGGACGCCGGGACCGTCGCCACCATCCACCGCGCGCTGCTCGAGCACAAGGTGATCTTCTTCCGCGGCCAGCAGCACCTCGACGAGGACGGCCAGTACGGGTTCGCCCAACTGCTCGGCAGCCCGACCACCCCGCATCCGACCGTCACCTCGCAGGGGGTGAAGACCCTGGCCATCGATTCCGAGCGCGGCCGCGCCAACAGCTGGCATACCGACGTCACCTTCGTCGACCGGATCCCGAAGGCGTCGATCCTGCGCGCGGTCCGGCTGCCCAGCTACGGCGGTTCCACCACCTGGGCCTCGACCGTCGCCGCCTACGATTCGCTGCCCGATCAGCTCAAGCTGCTGGCGGAGAACCTGCGCGCGGTACACACCAACGCCTACGACTACGCCACCCGCACCGGCACCGAACCCACCGCTCACCAGCGCGAATACCGGGCCGAGTTCGAGTCGACGCTGTACGAGACCGAACATCCGGTGGTGCGGGTGCATCCGGAGACCGGCGAGCGGGCCCTGCTGCTCGGCCATTTCGTCAAGAATTTCGTCGGCCTCTCGGCGGCCGAATCGCAGGCGCTGTTCCGGCTGTTCCAGGACCGGGTGACCAAGCTCGAGCACACCGTGCGCTGGAACTGGTCCGACGGCGACGTCGCGATCTGGGACAACCGCGCCACCCAGCACTACGCCGTCGACGACTACGACGATCAGCCGCGCCGGCTCACCCGGATCACCCTGGCCGGCGATATCCCGGTCGGCGTCGACGGCGCGCTCAGCACCGTGCGCACCGGTGACGCCGAGCACTATTCGATCATCGACGTGCCGCGCACCCTCGCTGCCTGAGCCACCGTGCGACTCGCCCGGCGGAGGCGGACGCCGGGCGGACACGCCCATGGTTCACACTGTTGGCCATGAGCATCAGGCCCCTGGACGGTGTGCGCGTCCTGGAACTCGGCAATTATGTGGCCGCACCGACCGCCGGACGTATCCTCGGCGATTTCGGCGCCGAGGTGATCAAGGTGGAACGCCCCGGGACCGGGGACGAACTGCGCAATTGGCGCCTATACGGCGGCGACACCTCCATGCTCTATCGCACCGTCAACCGCAACAAGAAGTCCATCACCCTGGATCTGCGCACCGAGGCCGGCCGCGCGGTCGTGCTCGACCTGGTGCGTCACTGCGATGTGCTGCTGGAGAATTTCCGGCCCGGCATGCTGGAGAAATGGGGGCTGGGGCCCGACGTTCTCGAGGCGGCCAATCCGGATCTGGTGATCACCCGCATCTCCGCCTACGGCCAGACCGGTCCGCTGGCCGGCCGCCCCGGTTTCGCCGCGGTGGCGGAGGCGGTGGGCGGTTTGCGTGAGCTGGTCGGCGACCCGGACCGTCCGCCGGTGCGGGTGGGCGTGTCGATCGGCGACTCCATCGCCGGGATCTACGCGGCGTTCGGCACCGTCATGGCGTTGTTCCAGCGCGAGCGCAGCGACGCGGCGGTGCCGCTGGAACAGCGGGTCATCGACGTGGCGCTCAACGAGGCGATCCTGTCGGTGATGGAATCGCTGGTCCCGGACTATCTGGCCTACGGCATCAATCGCGAGCGGGTGGGCGGCCGGATGGAGGGCATCGCACCGAGCAATGCCTATCCGTGCGCCGACGGCACCAGCATCATCATCGGCGGTAACGGCGATGCCATCTTCCAGCGCTATATGAAGGTGATCGAACGCCCCGACCTGGCCGACGACCCCGAACTCCAAGACAACGCCGGCCGCTGGCGCCACCGCGACCGCCTCGACGCCGCCATCGGCGAATGGACGATCCGGCACACCCGCGAGGAGGCGCTGCGCATCCTGGAGGACGCCGCGATTCCGTGCGGGCCGATCTACACCGCCGCCGATATCGTCGCCGATGAGCAGTACGCGGCGCGCAACATGATCCAGCATTTCCCCGTCGACGTCGGCGAACCCGAACCCAAACAGGTGGGCTTCACCGGCATCGTCCCCGTCATCGGCGAGCGCTCACTACCGATCCGTTCGGTGGGCCCCGATCTCGGCGAACACACCAGGGAGGTGCTGACCGGCCTGCTCGGGATGAGCGAGGCCGAGGTCGACGCCCTCACCGGTGCGTGGGAGCAGGAGGCGGCCTCGTGAGGCGCCGCCGGACTCCGCGCCGCCCACCGGCGCGTCGCAGCTGGGAGCTGCGCGCCCCCGAACATCGCCGCCCGACCGTGCATCCGAATCCGGCCGGGATGAACGAGAAGCCGTGCGGCGGGGTGATGTGTGTGCCGCCGCAGGCCCAGGACAAGCGAGCACCACGATGGCTGTGACCACGGCACCGTTGTTGCGCGATGTCACCCTGCGCGACGGGCTGCAATTGACCGGGAAGCCGTTGCCGGTGGAGCACAAGGTCGACATCGTCCGGCGGCTGCTCGCGCTGGGGGTGCCCGCGCTGGAGATCGGGTCCCTCGCGCGCCCGGATCTGGTGCCGCCGATGGCCAACAGCATGGAGTTGGTCGCGGCGCTGACGCCCGAGGAACTCGAGCGCTGCTGGCTGTGGGTGGCGACGCCGCGGCACGTCGAGAAGGCCGTCGCGGCGGGCGTGCGCAATTTCCAGTACTGCTTCTCGGTCTCGGATGCGCACAACCGCGCCAATATCGGCCGCGATACCGAGGCCAGCGTCGCCGCCATGCCCGACGCCGTGCGCATCGCCACCGAGGCTGGCGGTTCCATCCAGTTGTGCCTGGCCACCGCGTTCACCTGCCCGTTCGACGGCCCAGTCGATCCGGAGCGGGTGCTGGCCATCGCGGCCGATCCGCGCACCGAGGGCGCGGCCGACATCGTGCTCGCCGACACCCTCGGCCAGGCCTATCCGGCCGAGATCGCGGCCCTGGTGCGCGCGGTGCGCGAGCGAACACCGCATCGGCGCATCGTCTTCCACGGTCACGACACCTGGGGCATGGGCGTGGCCAACTCGCTGGCCGCGATCGACGCCGGCGCCACCATGGTGGACGGTTCGCTCGGCGGACTCGGCGGCTGCCCGTTCGCGCCCGGGGCCAGCGGCAATACCGCGACCGAGGATCTGCTCTTCGCCACCCGTCCGGACTGGTTCACACCGTCGACCTTGGCTCAGCTGGTCGGGCTCACCGAAGAAATCCTCGGCGCGCTCGGCGAGCCCAACCGTTCGCGGGCCACCCAGGGCGCGCGCTCGGAGGCGCGGGCGTTCGATTGGGTGATCCGGGAGTCTTGAACCCGCACCGAGCTCTCGGCCGGCGACGATCACCCACCCTTATCGCGGCGTCACCCCGGGCAGTCCGGCGAACAGCACCTGGAACACCGAGGGTCCGTTCAGGCGTACAGCTGTCGTCGGCGCGTACGGATCGGATTCGGCGGTATCGGTCACCACATAGGGCGCGTGTGAGCCCGGCACTCGGTCGAGCACACCGTCGCAGCGCGGCCCGCCGGTGGCATTGACCTTCGGCAGATCCTCCGGGATCTTGTAGGCCTCCCCGCCGTACATGAAGCTCGCATTGAACATGGCGCCGGGTTTCTGCCCGCCGATGATCGCCTCGGCCAGCGGCAGTGCCCGGGCCAGGCCGACGACCACGCAGTTGAGCACCGGCCGGTACTCGTGCAGCAATTCCGCAGTGGGCAAGAGCAATTCCAGCCCGGTGGCCAGCGGCTGTTCGTTCTGCCCGAGCACCGCGCCGGTGGTGTCGGCCAGGCCGATGAGGTCGAGTAGCAGGCTGTCTATCTGAGCAGCCTGTTCGGTGACGGTCGCGCTGGTGGCGGTGGCGTTGCCGAGGGTGAGCAGCAGATCGGGCGCGGTGTCGGCGTAGGTCTCGGTCACCTGGGCCGCGCTCGCCAGATCCCGGCGCAGCGCAGGTAGATGCGGATTGATCTCGCGCAGATAGCGATCGGCGTCGGCGAGGAGCTCACCCATGGTCGCGCCGCGCCCGTGCAGTGCGGTGCCGATGGCGGTGAGGGTGGCGTTGAGCTTGGCGGGGTCGATCTTGCCCAGCACATCGGTGAGGCGCTGGAACACCGTGTTGAATTCCACGGTCACGTCCTGGGCGCGTACCACGGCACCTGGCCGAAGCGGCGCCGACGACGAGTCCGCGGCGGCGACGAAGTTGACGTACTTCGCACCGAACACCGTGGTCGAGCGGATATCGACACTCGCATCGGCTGGCACCATCCCGAGCAGGTCCGGATCCAGCTCGAGCCGCAATCGAACCCGATCGCCCACGTGCTCGATGCCGGCCACCCGCCCGATCTGCGCCCCGCGGAAGCGCACCTTGGCATCCGGGTCGAGCACCAGTCCGCTGCGCGGCGCCTCGACGGTCACCGTCGCGGTGGCCGCGAATCCGCCTGCGTACATCGACCAGGTGAGTGCCAGCACCGCGACGAGCGCGAAAACCAGTGCGGCCGCGGCGATTTTGTATCGCATCAGCTGCCACGTCGCGCGAAACAGCACGAAACGTTCGGTCCCGGTGTGTTGTCTCGATTCCACCGCTCACCCGCTTACCGACGAACCGGTACGGCACTGCCGTCTTGCCGACCAGGGGCGATTGTCGATCGCTTGCCGGGCCGAGTTGTGTCGTAGTACTGTCCAGACACGTGTCCATCATATGTCTGGACAGTGATCACCGGGAGGTTTTCGATGACTCTGGTGCAGCCGCGACGAGTCTCCGGCGGCGACTCCGAACACGGCCATCTCGACGAGTTCCGGGTCGACCCGATCGCGCTGATGCGCCGGGTTCGCGAGGAATGCGGCGATGTCGGCGCCTTCGAACTCGCAGGCAAGCGGGTCATCCTGCTGACCGGGGCCGAGGCCAATGAGTTCTTTTTCCGCGCGGGCGATGAGGATCTGGATCAGGGAGCGGCCTATCCGTTCATGAAACCGATCTTCGGCGAAGGCGTTGTATTCGACGCCCCGCCCGAGCGCCGCAAGGAAATGCTGCACAATCAGGCCCTGCGCGGCGATCAGATGCGCGGGCATGCGGCCACCATCGCGGCCGAGGTGGATCGGATGGTGGCGAATTGGGGTGATTCGGGCGAGATCGATCTGCTCGATTTCTTCGCCGAATTGACCATCTACACCTCCTCGGCCTGCTTGATCGGGGTGAAGTTCCGCAATCAACTCGACGGCCGGTTCGCCCAGCTCTACCACGATCTGGAGCGCGGGACCGACGCACTGGCCTATGTGGATCCGTACGCGCCGATCGAGAGTTTCCGGCGTCGTGATGCCGCGCGCCGGGAGCTGGTGGCGCTGGTGCAGGAGATCATGGACTCCCGCGCGGCGAATCCGCCCGCCGATTCCAGTGATCGCGACATGCTCGATGTGCTGGTCTCGGTCCCGGGTGAGGACGGAAATCCGCGGTTCAGCGCCAGCGAGATCACCGGCATCTTCATCTCGATGATGTTCGCCGGCCATCACACCACCTCCGGAACCGCGGCGTGGAGCGTCATCGAATTGCTGCGGCACCCGGAGCATTTGCGCAAGGTGGTGACCGAACTCGATGAGCTCTACAGCGACGGCTCCGATATCAGTTTCGGTGCGCTACGCCAGATTCCGCAGCTCGAGGCGGTGTTGAAGGAGACGCTGCGGATGCATCCGCCGCTGATCATCCTGATGCGGGTGGCGCGCGATGAATTCGAGGTGTGTGGCGCCCGGATCGAGCCCGGCGATATGGTCGCGGCGAGCCCGGCGATCTCGAACCGGATCGCGGAGGATTTCCCGGACCCGGACACCTTCGACCCCGGCCGCTATATCGACCCGAACCAGGAAGACATCATCAATCGGTGGACCTGGATTCCGTTCGGCGCGGGCAGGCATCGGTGCGTCGGCGCACCGTTCGCCTTGATGCAGTTGAAGGCGATCTTCTCGATTCTGCTGCGGGACTGGGAGTTCGAGATGGCGCTGCCGTCGGCGCAATACCGCAACGACCACAGCAAGATGGTGGTGCAGTTGGCGAAGCCGTGCACCGTGCGCTATCGCAGACGACAGAAATGAACAATGGGGCCCGCTCAGCAGAGCGGGCCCCATTATTTGTCGTGCGTCAGAGCAGCGCTTCGACCGCCGCCACCAGCGCGGCATCGTCCGGGGCGGTGCGCGGACGGAACCGGCCGGCCACCGTGCCGTCGCGGGCGATCAGGAACTTCTCGAAGTTCCACTGGATATCGCCGGCCGCACCCTCGGTATCGGCGGTGTCGACCAGGCCCTGGTACAGCGGATGCCTGCCCTCACCGTTGACGTCGGTCTTCTCCAGCAGCGGGAAATCCACGCCGTAGGTCATCGAGCAGAACTGCTGGATCTCCTCCGCGGTGCCCGGCTCCTGGCCCATGAACTGATTGCACGGCACGCCGACCACGCTGAAACCGCGTTCGCCGTAGCTCTTCTGGAGTTCGACCAGGCCCGAGTACTGCGGGGTCAGGCCGCATTTGGAGGCCACGTTCACCAGCAGCACGACCCGGTCACCGACGAGTCCGGCGAGCGTCGACGGCTCACCGGACAGCGTGCGCACCGGAATGTCTCGAACGTTCACTCGTATCGCACCTGCCACTTCTTGATTCCGTTGATCCACCCCGAGCGCAACCGTACCGGATCGGCCAGTGGGGTGATCTCGGGCATCGCGTCGGCGATGGCGTTGAACATCAGGTCGATTTCCAGTTTGGCCAGGTTGGCGCCGACGCAGTAGTGCGCGCCGGTGCCGCCGAAACCGACGTGCGGATTGGGGTCGCGCAGGATGTCGAAGGTGAACGGGTCGGTGAAGCCCTCTTCGTCGAAATTGGCCGAGCCGTAGAACAGGCCGAGCCGCTGACCTTTGGCAATGTGCTGGCCACCGAGGGTGAGGTCTTCGGTGGCGGTGCGCTGGAAGGCCGTCACCGGGGTGGCCCAGCGCACGATCTCATCCGGTGCGGTGCGCGGCCGTTGCTCGCGGTAGAGCTCCCATTGTTCGGGATGATCGACGAAGGCCTTCATCCCGTGGGTGATCGCATTGCGGGTGGTTTCATTGCCGGCGACGGCGAGCAGGATGACGAAGAATCCGAATTCGTCGGAGCCGAGCCCTTCGCCATCGAGATCGGCATTGACCAGCTGGGTGACGATATCGTCCACCGGACTGGCCCGCCGCTGCTCGGCCATATTCCAGGCATAGCCGAGGATCTCCGCGGAAGCCATCGTCGAATCGCCGTATTCGGGATCGTCGTAGTTGAGCATCTGGTTCGACCAGTCGAACAGTTTGCGCCGATCCTCCTGCGGCACGCCCAGCAGTTCGGCGATCGCCTGCAAGGGCAGCTCGCAGGCGACCTGTTCGACGAAGTCGCCGCCGCCGGTTTTCTTGGCCTCGTGCACGATCTTTTCGGCGCGTTCGGTCAGCGCCGCCCGCAGCCCCTCCACCGCGCGCGGGGTGAAACCCTTGGAGATGATGCGGCGGATCTTGGAGTGCTTCGGCGGGTCCATATTGACCAGGAGGGCGCCGGTCACCTCCATCTGTTCGGGCGTGATGTCGCCCGGCAGCCGGATGATCGCGCCCTTGTCCTGCGAGGAGTACAACTCGGGATGCCGGGAGATCTCCTTGATATCGGCCAGCTTGCTGACCACCCAGAATCCGCCGTCGCGGAAACCGCCGGAGTTGTCATCGGTTTGGGCATTCCACCAGACCGGCGCGGTCCGGCGCAGCAGCGCGAATTCCTCGACGGGACGACGTTCGGCCCACAGGGCGGGGTCGGTGAAATCGAATCCCGGGGGCAAGGTCGATGTCATGGGGTGTCCTTTCTGGAATCGCTCACACGACCGTGAGGGGCAGCGGAATTCCGCGATCGGTGAAGGCGAAACCTGCCCCGGTGCTGACCTTGGCGATCGCCACCTCGATCGCCTCCCGAGCCGGCTCGTCCGCCAGCGCGATCCGCACCGTCCATGCGTCCTCGGATTCGGCTGTATCGCGCACGTGGAAGCTCGGATTCACCCCACGCACCATGGCATCGAGGGCCTCGGTGTGGCCGGGCTCGATCAGCGCGGGCCAGGCACCGTCGGCGACGGCGTCGCTGTGTTTCGGGAAACTCAGCAGCACCGTGTCCTCGTCGGCGTCCACCCGAATGCCGGTATAGGGCAGCGGATTGAACGCGGGATGATGACGCAGCACCTCGACCAGCGCCGGAATATCGGTGCCGAGTCCGAGCGCCTTGCGGAGCCTTTCGGATGTCAGTCCGGCAATGCCGGCGAATTGTTTGCGCAGGATGTCGAGCGCGGATTCCTCATCCGTGCGCCGGCGCACCGCGATCCCGAAGGCGATCGTGAGCAGATGATGTTGCAGGCACACCTCGTCGGCCAGCCGGATCAAGGCCGAGCGGGAGAAATCGGCGAATCGGATATCGCTGAGCAGCGGCCCCGAATAGTCGCCGCGCCCCTCCTCGCCGGGATCGATGGCGGTCAACCGGGTATGCGCCGCCGCCGACCCCGCGACCAGCTCCGCGCCTTCCGGAACGGGCGGCGGGATATGGGCGGCATCGATGGTGACCGTCCACGCGCACACCGGCTTCCGGTCGGCGGGTTCGCGGGGCGGGCGGTGCACCGGACGCACCTGAGCATGCGGATTGGTCGCCAGGGCGGTGGCATCGAAAGTGGGATCTTCGATGTCGTGGCACATGGCGATGACGAAGTCGGTGCCGAGCGGTTCCACATCGGCCAGTGCCCCGCAGTGGTCCAGCCAGAATTCGCCGTGCCGGTCGTCGTGCAGCCGGTACCGGAAATCCATGAACTGCGGTGGGGCCCCGATATCGAACTGGAGCCCTTTGAAAATGGTCTCCACCGTGTCGCCGGTGAAGCCGAGGGCGCGCTGCATGCGGCGGGTGTAGACCGGACTGGCCAGCTGCCATTCGGTGATCGCCACCTCGGTCATGCCTTCGCGGCCGAAAGCGCCGATGGTGTGCGCCATTCCGGAGCGGTCGATGAGATGACCGCTCAGCAGCAGTTCGGGCAGCAGGGTCGCCAGCGACTCCCGCGACAGATCCGCGTAATTGCTCACTGGTTCGGACATGAGCTCACCACATCGGGACCGGGGATTCACCGATGCGGTACCAGCCGGGCAGCGGCTCACCCGACACCGACCGCTGGATCCGCTTCTGCATACCCTCGGTCAGCGCATTGTTCTGGATCATCTCCATGAACAGCGCCGACACATTGCCGAAGTCGAAGAAATCGCGCTGCCAGGACCACTGGAAGTCACCGGCGTAGCGGAACCAGCTGCCGCCGATGCCTTGCGGGCTGTAGTGCGTGCCATCCGCGCGGGTGACGTCGGCGACCTGCTTCCACAGGCCGATCACATTCCCGGACCGCTCATCGATGACGAATTCCTGGTACGGGTAGGTCCAGCCCTCCAGCCCCTGCATTTCCTGCACCAATGCCAAATCGCGGATCTCATCGCGGCCGACGGCCATGAATTCCTGCGTGGGCCCGTAGTTCCAGCCGTACGTGGCGTCCTCGGTGTACATCTCGGCCAGTGGCGCCCAGTCGCGCTTGTCCTCGCAGCTGCGGTTCGCCTCCACCCAGCGCTGCACCATGTCGTCGAGTTCCGCGCGATCGAAACCTGCCATCACCGTCTACCTTCCTGAGATTCGCCGGTCCCGCTGGGCGCGGGATCGGTGCCGGCGTCGTCGACGATCGACAACGCCTGGGTCGGGCAGTACCGCACTGCCCGTTCGATGTCCGGGCGGGCGGCGTCATCGGGGTGTTCGTTACCGATGACGACCTGCCCGCGTTTGGGCACGGTGAAGATGTCCGGGGCCTCGTCCTGGCAGACCGCATGGCCCTGGCACAGATCCAGATCGACCCGAATCCTCATCGCTACTCCCCCTCCGGCCCGCGTCCAGAGGTTCGGCGTGGCTTCAGCGGCGCCTCCGGCTGCACCTCCACCGACACCAGATGCGAGCCGCGCGGCGTACTCACCACCGCCACCACCGCGGCGGCCAGATCGGAGGCCCGCAACATGTACGGGTGCCGGGCGAAACCCCAGTCCTTCCAGTCCTCGAGCAAGGGCCCGACCACCTCGGGGGTGGAGTTCATGCCCATGCCGGTGAGCGTGGGCCCCGGACGCACCATGGAGGCGCGAACGCCGCTGCCCTCCAACTCCATCCGTAGCTGGGTCACCATGTTCTCCAGCCCGGCCTTGGCCGCACTGTATGCACCGGTCCGCGGTCGCGGCGCGGGCGCGCAGTCGGAGGTGATCAGCACCAGATCGCCCCGCTGCCGCGCCACCATGCCCGGCAGCACGCGATGCACCAGGCGATGAGCACCGATCAAATGGATCTGCACCTGCTGGGCGAAACGCTCCGGATCCATCTCCTCGATCAGCGAGAACTCGATATCGCCCGCGCCGGAGACCAGGATCTCGGCCGGCCCGTGCGCCTGTTCACCGGCGGCGACGAACGCGTCCACCGAGGCCGTATCGGTGACGTCGAGACGATGCGCGAGGGCCTCGCCGCCGTCGGCGCGGATCTTGCCGGCCAGCTCTTCGCACAGCTCCACGCGCCGGGCGCCGAGGGTGACCGGGTGCCCGAGTTCGGCGAGCGCGAGCGCGGTGGCGGCGCCGATTCCGGAGGACGCGCCCGCGATCAGGGCCGGGCGGCGGGCGGGGTGGGGTTCGAAGCGCGGCATCAGCGCACCTCCTGTCTCGGGGTCTGCGGGAATCGAGTGGGCGGCGTCATCGGGGCCGCACCGAGATCGGGAGCCGGGCGAAGCCGCGCACATTGGTCGAATGCACCCGCTCCACCTCGGCCTCGTGCACCTCGTAGGCGCGGGTGCGGGCGGCGAATTCCTCCAGGGCGACGGTCGCCTCCAGCCGCGCCAGATGGGCGCCGAGGCAGAAGTGCACGCCCGCACCGAAACTCACCAGCGCACCCTTGTCGGTGCGTTCGATGCGGTAGCGGTCGGCGTCTTCGAAAACCTCCGCGTCGCGGTTGGCCGAGCCGATCAGCAGCAACACCTTCGACCCCGCCGGGATGACGCCACCGTGCTGCGGAATGTCGACGGTCGCGGTGCGCGCCACGATCTGGCTGGAGGTGTCGTAGCGCAGGGTCTCCTCGACCCAATCGGTCACCAGACCCGGGTCGGCCGCCACCTTGGCGTACTCGCCAGGATTGTGCGCGCCCCAGTACAGCGCGTTGCCGAGCAGTTTGGTGGTGGTCTCGTTGCCTGCTACCACCATCAGGAACATGAAGCCGATGATTTCCTGATCGGTCAGCCGGTCGCCGTCGATCTCGGCGTCGAGCAGCGCGGAGGTCAGATCGTCGAGCGGCTGCTTGCGCCGCTGGGCGACCATGTCGGTGTAGTAGCCGATCAGCGCGACCGAGGCCTCGATGGCGCCCATCGGCACATCGAGTACGCCGTCTTCGCGGTGCACCACCAGGTCGGCGAGCCTGCGGATCTCCGCGCGGTCGACGGCGGGCACGCCGAGCATTTCGGAGATGACGTCCATCGGCAGCTTGCCCGCGAAATCCTCGATCCAGTCGAGCTTCTCCCCTGCGAACCCTGGTTCCAGGTGTTCGAGAGTGAGCTCGCGGATGCGGTCGGTCATCTCGGCGACTCGCTTGGGAGTGAAGCCCTTGAACACCAGCCGCCGCATCCGCATATGCCGCGGATCGTCCATGGCCAGGAACGACATCACGTGATGGGCATGCGGCCCCCAAGCCGCCGGATCCAGCGAGACCCCGTTCGCGCTGGAAAGCCGGGTCGCGTCGCGGAAGCCGGCGAACACATCGGCGTGCCGCGACAACGCCCAGAAATCCAGATCGGGGTTGTAGTACAGCGGCGCCTCGGTGCGCAGCCGCTGATACACGGGATAGGGATCCTCGTGGAAGGCGTAGTCGTAGGGGTCGAAATTCAGTGGTTCCACCGACGCGGCCGTCATACCGCCCACCTCGCATTCGGTAACCGGTTCTCCGCGGAGTTCCGGCCGTGGCCGTCCGGTATAGACACATAGCTGGACATGTGTCTGGACGGTACCAGCGTCCCGCCGCTCCGACAACGATTCCGGCTGTTTAGCCAGCATGATTACGGTGAAGGCCGAGATTTCCGCAGGCAATGCCGTACCGCGCCGACGCACCCGGCGACCAGCCACAGGGGCACACACTTCTAGAACAAGTTCTTGCCTAACCGAAAGAGTCCGGACTATATTCCGTACACCTGTCCAGACACGTACGGAGTCGACTATGAACAGTCTGCTGTCCGCAGACGGCACTCCCCTGCTGATCGGTGGCGAACTGATCGGCAAGGGCGGCGCCGGCGTCTTCAGCACCGTGAACCCGGCGACCGAGGAAGAACTCGGGCACGCCGCCAATGCCGACGCCGCCGATATGGATGCCGCCATCGCCGCCGCCCGCACGGCCTTCGACACCACCGACTGGTCGCGCGACCACGCCTTCCGCGCGCACTGCCTGACCCAGCTGCGCACCGCCCTCCAGGACCATGTCGAGCAGCTGCGCGAGATCACCATCGCCGAGGCCGGCGCGCCGATCATGTTCACCCGCGGACCGCAGCTGGAAGGCCCGATCGCCGATCTGGATTTCGCGGCCAAGCTGGCCGAGACCTACAGCTGGGAAACCGATCTCGGGGTGGCCGCGCCGATGGGCGTCAGCAGCCATCGGGTGCTACGGCGCGAAGCCACCGGCGTGGTCGGCGCCATCACCCCGTGGAACTTCCCGCATCAGATCAACTTCGCCAAGCTCGGCCCGGCGCTGGCGGCCGGCAATACCGTGGTGCTCAAACCGGCGCCGGACACCCCGTGGTGTGCGGCCGCGGTGGGCCGGATCATCGCCGAGCACACCGATATCCCGGCCGGCGTGGTGAATATCGTGACCTCCGACTATCACGGCCTCGGCGCCCAGCTGAGCTCCGATCCGCGCGTCGATATGGTCAGCTTCACCGGTTCCACCGCCACCGGTCGCGCGGTGATGACGGCGGCCGCGGCGACCATCAAGAAGACCTTCCTCGAACTCGGCGGCAAATCGGCGGCCATCGTGCTCGACGACGCCGATATCGGTGCGGCCGTCGGCGTCACCGCCTTCTCGGTCTGCGTGCACGCCGGGCAGGGTTGTGCGCTGACCACCCGGCTGCTGGTCCCCCGCGCCGCCTACGACCAGGCCGTCCAGATCGCGGCGACCACCATGGGCGGCATCGTCCCCGGCGATCCATCCGCGCCCGGCACGGTCTGCGGACCGCTCATCTCGGCGCGGCAACGCGACCGGGTCGAACGGTATCTCGCGATCGCCCGCGACGAAGGCGGACGCATCGTGACCGGCGGCGGCCGCCCGGCCGGACGCGAGCGCGGCTACTTCATCGAACCCACCCTCATCGCCGACGTCGCCCCCGACGCCACCATCGCCACCGAGGAGATCTTCGGCCCGGTGCTGGTGGTGATCCCGCACGACGGCGACGACGACGCCATCCGCCTCGCCAATGACTCCCCGTACGGCCTGTCCGGCGCGGTCTGGGGCACCGACCCCGAACGCATCCGGCGCGTCACCGACGGGGTGCGCACCGGAACCCTCGCCGTCAACGGCGGTGTCTGGTACTCCGCCGACGCACCGTTCGGCGGCTACAAGCAGTCCGGCATCGGGCGCGAAATGGGCGTGGCCGGGTTCGAGGAATACCTGGAAACCAAGCTCATCGCCACCGCCGCCCCCAGCTGACCGTCACCCTCACTGCATCAGGAGCACCCATCATGGTCCGTTTCACCGGAAAGTCGGCCATCGTCACCGGAGCCGCGCGCGGCATCGGCGCCGCCTACGCCCAGGCGCTGGCCGCCGAGGGCGCGAAAGTCGTGGTCGCCGACCGCAATGCCGAACTCGGCACCGCCGTGGCGGAGAAGATCGTCGCCGACGGCGGCACCGCCGTCTTCGCCGAGGTCGACGTCGCCGATCCCGAATCCGCCGCGGCGCTGGCCGATTTCACCGTCGCCGAATTCGGTGGCATCGACCACCTGGTCAACAATGCCGCCATCTACGGCGATATGAAGCTGGACCTGCTGCTCACCGTGCCGTGGGACTACTACCAGCGGTTCATGAACGTCAACCTCAACGGCGCGCTGATCATGACCCGGGCGGTCTGGCAGCATATGGCCGCGGGTGGCGGCGGGTCGATCGTCAACCAGTCCTCCACCGCCGCCTGGGTGTACTCCGGGTTCTACGGGCTGGCGAAGGTGGGCATCAACGGCCTCACCCAGCAGCTGGCCTTCGAGCTCGGTGGTTCGAAGATCCGGATCAATGCCATCGCGCCCGGGCCGATCGATACCGAGGCGACCAAGACGGTGACGCCGGGCGTCATCGTCGAGGACATGATCAAGCGGCTGCCGCTCAAGCGGATGGGCACGCCGGAGGATCTGGTCGGCGCCTGCCTGTACCTGCTGTCGGACGAGGCGAGCTGGGTCACCGGGCAGATCTTCAATGTCGATGGCGGGCAGGTGTTCCGGTCGTGAGCGAGGCGGCAGGCGCGGCCCGGATCGGCTTCATCGGCCTGGGGAGCATGGGCGCGCCGATGGCGAAACGGCTGCTCGACTGGCCGGGCGGGCTCACCGTCTGCGATATGCGTGCCGAGGCCGTGACGCCGTTCACCGACGCCGGCGCCGAGTCCGCGTCCTCGACCGCCGAACTCGCGGCCAAGTGCGCGGTGATCTCGGTGGTCGTGGTCGACGACGCACAGGTTCGGCAAGTCGTGGGCGAGCTGCTGGAGACCGCGGCGCCCGGCACCACCGTCGCGGTGCATTCCACGATCAGTGATTCCACCGCGGTCGAGCAGGCCGCGCGGTGCGCCGAACACGGTGTGGAACTGGTCGACGCACCCGTCAGCGGTGGTGCGCCGGGCGCGAACCGTGGTGCGCTGGCGGTGATGGTCGGCGGCAGCGAGACCGCCTTCGCCCGGGTGCGCGAACCGTTCGGCTGCTTCGGCGATCTCATCGTGCACGCCGGTCCGGTGGGGGCGGGCACTCGCATGAAACTGGCCCGCAACCTGCTGCATTTCGTCGCGTTCACCGCGGCCACCGAGGCCCAGCGGCTGGCCGAGGCGGCGGGCCTGGACCTCACCACCCTCGGCAAGGTGGTCCGGCATTCCGACGCGGTGACCGGTGGACCCGGTGCCATCATGCTGCGCGATCGCACCGGGCCGATCGCCGAGGGCGATTTCTGGCTGCCGATCATGAGCCATGTGCGCGGTCTCGGCGACAAAGACCTGGCCTTGGCGCTGGATCTGGGCAAGCGGCTCGGCATCGACCTGCCGCTGGCGGCGCTGGCGCGCGAGCATCTCGGGCCGGGACTCGGTGTCCCGCAGGCACCCGACGAGGAGAGCCGATGAGCTCGACATCAATCCACGCCCCGGCCCCCGCGACAGAGGAGATGCGCGCATGAGCGAGCCCACCGCCAATGGCACCGAACCCACGCTGCGCGAACGCGGTCTGGCGAAGATGGAGGAGGTGTACGGCACCCCGTTCCAGGACTATCCCAGCGACCATTTCGCGATGACGGCCGACCATCTGTTCGCCAATGTCTGGTCCCGGCCGGGGTTGAGCATCCGCGACCGCAGGCTGGTCCTGCTCGGCGCGCTCACCGCGCAGGGGCTGATGGATACCGCCGCCATCCAGATCGGCGCCGCCCTGCGCAACGGCGAGCTCACCGAGGACGAACTGCACGAGATCGCGCTGTTCCTGTGCCACTACATCGGCTGGCCGAACGGCAGCAAGCTCGACATCTCGGTCACCACGATCGTGGGTCAGCAGAAGAAGGCGGCGCGGGACAAGCAGAAGCAGCAGGAGACCTCCGCCGAACCGCCGACGTCATGAGGCCGGCGGCAGCGCCATCGCGCCACACAGTGGGACAAGCCCTGGACATGCGGCGAAGCAGCGCACACGATGCTCGGATCGGCACTCGCGCGACCACGATCGCCCGGCCCCGGGCTGCCGCGGCAGACCCCCGCGCGGAGCGTAACCACGCCGCGACACCGGACGTCGACTCGGCGGCGAATCACCGACGGCGGCAGACGGGATCGGCGCGAGCAGGCCGGCCCGCGGGTTCGATGCGCACCCGTCCGGCTCGCGCGCACAGATTTGTAAGGAGTACACAGCATGGCTGAATCGACACCGACCACCGTCCGCCCGCTGCCGGTGACGGAGGTGGCGAGCTGGGATCACGCGGCCGACGTCGTCGTCGCCGGGTACGGGATCGCCGGGGTCTGCGCCGCCATCGAGGCCGCGCGGGCCGGCGCGAGCGTGTTGATCCTGGAACGCACCGGCGGCTGGGGCGGTGCGGCCGCGCTGGCCGGCGGATTCATCTACCTCGGCGGCGGCACGCCCCTGCAACGGGCGCTCGGCTTCGACGACACCCCGGAGAACATGGCGAAGTTCCTGCTCGCCGCGCTCGGTCCGGGCGCGGATCGGGAGAAGATCGTCGACTACTGCGACGGCAGCGTCGAGCACTATGAATGGCTGGTGGCCAACGGTGTGCCGTTCCGGGAAGCGTTCTGGGCCGAACCCGGCTGGGAGCCGCCGCATGACGAGGGCCTGATGTACACCGGCGGGGAGAACGCGGCCCCGTTCAACACCATCGCCGAACCTGCCCCGCGCGGCCACGTGCCGCAGATGTCCGATAAGCGCACCGGCGAGAAGGGCGGCGGCTACATGCTGATGAAGCCGCTGGCCGAGACCGCCGAAAAGCTCGGCGTCGGCGTCGAATACGACATGCGGATCCAGCGGCTGGTGGTCGACGGCGAGCGGGTCGTCGGTGTGATCGCCAAACGCTACGGCAAGCAGGTCGCGATCCGCGCCGACCGCGGTGTGGTGCTGGCTACCGGTAGCTTCGCCTACCAGCAGCAGATGATCGAGGGGTACGCACCGCGGTTGATCGGACGGCCCGCCGCCGCCATCGAGGAGCACGACGGCATCGGCATCCGGGTCGCGCAGGCCCTCGGCGCGGAGCTGGCCCATATGGACGCCACCGAGGTGGCGTTCTTCGGCGATCCGCAGCTGCTCGCGCGCGGCATCCTCGTCAACGGACGCGGCCAGCGCTACATCGCGGAGGACACCTACCCGGGCCGCATCGGTCAGGCCACGTTGATCCAGCAGGACAACCAGGCCTATCTCGTCATCGGCGAATCCGCCTACGAACAGGCGCTGACCACCGAGACCTCCACGCCGTTCTTCCGGCAGCCGCCCACCTGGGCCGCGGAATCGGTCGCCGAACTCGAATCCGATATGGGGCTGCCCGCCGGGGCGCTGACCTCGACGGTGGAGGTATACAACCGCCATGCCACCAAGGGCGCCGATCCCCTGCTCGGCAAGAAACCGGAATGGGTGACGCCGATCGAGGGCCCGGTCGCGGGCTTCGATATGCGCGGATTCACCGCGGGCTTCACCCTCGGTGGGCTGCGCACCGACCTGGACAGCCGGGTGCTGCACGTCGACGGCACGCCGATCGCCGGGCTGTACGCGGCCGGGCGCTGCACCTCCGGCATCTGCGCCGGCGGCTATGTCAGCGGGGCCTCGCTCGGCGACGGCAGCTTCTACGGACGCCGCGCGGGCATCGCCGCGGCCAAGAACTGAGAATGTAGTATCCAGACACATGTCCGAAGGCGATTCCATCATCCTCGAGGCGACCCGGCGTCGCCTCACCGAGAAGCAGGCCGACACCGTCGACAAGCTGACCAAGGCGGCGGTGGAGGTACTCGCGCGCGAAGGATTCGCGGGGATGACCATCCGGATGGTCGCCGCGGCGGCCGGGGTCGGCACGGCCACCGCCTACACCTACTTCTCCTCGAAGGAACATCTGGTCGCCGAGATCTTCTGGCGGCGACTGGCGGCGTCACCGTCGCCGGTCAGCGAGGACCCCGATCCCAAGGTCCGGGTGGTCGCCGAACTGCGCAATATCGCCATGCTCGTCGCCGATGAGCAGCAGGTGTCGGGTGCGGTGACCAGCGCGCTGCTCGGTCGCGACCCCGATGTGGCGCATCTGCGCGGCCGCATCGGCGGCGAGATCCGCAAACGGATCGTGCGCGCCCTCGGACCCGACGCCGACGACGACGTCGTGGAATCGCTGGAACTGCTCTACGCGGGCGCACTGGTGCGGGCGGGCATGGGATACGGGTCGTATTCCGAAATCGCCGACCGCATCGAGAAATCCGCACTACTCATCTTGCGCTGACCTCCTCTGAACGGAAACGCCGTGCCGACCAAACGCCCACCCAAACTCGATTCGCCGCTGGTACCTAAGATCATCAAGCTGATGTCGCGCGCCCATGTGTGGCTCTACCAGCGCAGTGGCGGCCGGATCGGCAAGAACTGGCGCGTCGGGGCCGCCTTCCGCAAGCCCGCGCCCAATCTGCTGCTCGAACACCGGGGACGCAAGTCCGGCAAGCTGTTCACCACTCCCCTGGTGTACCTGGTCGACGGTGAGGACCTGGTGGTCGTCGCCTCGCAGGGCGGGCTGCCGAACCATCCACAGTGGTACCGCAACCTGGTCGCCGATCCCGAGGCCGCGGTGCAGATCGGCACCGAACGCCGGCTGGTGCGCGCCCACGTCGCCGACGACGCAGAGCGGGCCCGGCTGTGGCCGATGCTGGTGGACCTCTACGCCGATTTCGACAGCTACCAGTCGTGGACCGACCGAAAAATTCCGGTGATCATCCTCCGACCCCGGTAATACGCTGCGCCGTCGAGAAATCCGACCGTAGTCGGATCTATCCGGCCCGTTCACCCGATAGCGTGGACTCCGACGTCGACAGAAGGGGCGGGTTCATCGATGAGCACGAGAACGGTCGCGCGGCAATGCACGCTGTGTGAGGCGCACTGCGGAATTCTGGTCACGGTCGAAGACGAACGGGTCACCCGCATCGAGGGCAACCGCGAGGACGTGCTGTCCAAGGGCTACATCTGCCCGAAGGCCACGGCGACGGGCGGTCTGCACCACGATCCCGATCGGCTCCGCACGCCGATGCGGCGGGTCGGCGAGGGCTTCGAGCCGATCGGCTGGGACGAGGCGTTCCACGAGATCGGGCAGCGGCTACGAGCGATCCGCGCCGCGCACGGACCCAGCGCCATCGGTATGTACATGGGCAATCCGGCCGCGCACAGTTCCTCGGTGCTCTACGGCGGCCTGCTGCGTGCGGCCTTGATGACCAGGAACTTCTTCTCCGCCTCCTCCATCGACCAGTTCCCGCAGGAATTCACCGCCTGGCGGATGTTCGGCTCCAATGTGCTGATGCCGATCGCCGATATCGACCGCACCGACCGGCTGGTGATCCTCGGCGCCAACCCGGCGGTCTCCAACGGCTCCATCACCACCATGCCCGGCGCGAAACAGCGGATCCGCGATGTGCGCGCCCGCGGCGGCAGCGTCGTCGTCATCGACCCGCGGCGCACCGAAACCGCGCGGCTGGCCGACGAACACGTCGCCGTCGCACCGGGCGGAGACGTGTATCTGCTGCTCGGCATGCTGCACGTGCTGGTCACCGAAAAGCTCTGCGACCAGCGCGCGGTGCGCGAACAATGCGCGGGCTGGGAACGGTTGCGCCGCTTGGTCGCCGGGACCACACCGGAATCCATGGCGCCGCACGCGGGCGTCGACGCCGAGACGATTCGGCGCCTGGCCCGCGACCATGCGGCCGCGCCGTCGGCGGTGCTCTACGCCAGGATCGGGGTATGCCAGCAGGTGACCGGCACGCTGACGCATTGGCTGGTCAACACGATCAACGCGGTCACCGGCAACCTCGACCGGGCCGGCGGCCAGATGTTCGGCACCCCACCGGTCGACGCCGCTCGCTACGCGAAATACCTGCCGATGGGCCACGGCGCGTGGACCGACCGCACCGGGGCACACAAGTCCTTCCGCAGCGAGCTACCCGTCGGCGTGCTGGCCGACGAAATCCTCACCGAGGGACCAGGCCAGATCAAGGCGATGATCACCTACGCCGGGAATCCGGTGCTGTCCACCCCGCAGGGCGGGCGCTTGGAAGCGGCCCTGTCCTCGCTCGATTTCTATGTCGCCGTGGACATGTATATCACCGAGACCACGCGTCACGCCGACATCATCCTGCCGCCGGTGTCCCCGCTCGAGCGCGAGGAACTCAACATCCTGTTCCCGGTGTTCAGCGTGCGCAACAACGCTCGCTACGACGCCAAGGTGTTCGAGCCGCCCGCCGACGCTATGGAGGACTGGCAGATCCTGGCTCGGCTGATCACCGAGGTGGTGCCGCTGCCCGTCCGCCGGTTCACCGGGCGGGCCGTGAACGCGGTATTCGCGCAACTGAGTCCGCAACGCATGATTGCCGGTGCGGTCGCGACGGGCCCGTACGGTGTGCTGCGCAAAGGCCGTAAGGGGTTGACCGTCAAGCGGATCCGCGAGGCCGCGGGTGGCATCGACCTGGGCCCCTTGCGGCCGCGGCTACCCGAACTGATCGGCACCCGCGACCGCAAGGTGCAGCTCGCACCGCCCGACTTCCTACGCGCGATCACCTCGGTCCTCGACGATGCCGCGGCCGGTCGGGCACTGACCGCCCCGGGCGAAGGCTTCGATCTCAAACTCATCGGCCGCCGCCACCTGCGCAGCAACAACTCCTGGCTGCACAACATCCCGACGATGATGAAGGGCCGCGACCGCTGCACCGTGCTCATGCACCCCGTGGACGCCACCGAACGCGGTCTCGCCGACGGTGATTCGGCAACCGTCGCCTCCCCTGTCGGCGCGATCACCCTGCCGGTCGAGATCAGCGACGACATCCGCCGCGGCGTCGTCGCCATTCCGCACGGGTGGGGCCACAGCGCACCCGGTGTCGGCTGGAGTGTGGCCGCCGCCCAGCCCGGCGTCAATGTGAACCTGCTGCACGACCCATCGCTCACCGACCCGCTCTCGGGCGCGGCCGCGGTGAACAACACGTGGGTGCGGGTGAGCGCGGTGACGGCGGACCCGGCCGCGACGGCTGCGGTGACGTTTACCGCGGCGCCCTGACCGGCATTCGGCCACCGCCGTCCGGACGCCGGGATCCGAAGCGTCCGGGGCGTCGGCCGCGTCCAGTGGATGCTTCACCCGAGTGACGCGCCGGGCAATCCCGGCGCGCCACGCAGGTTCCCACGGGGTTCGCGTTCAGCCCCGAGAACTACCCAGGTTCACCGGTATGGACAGCGGGCCGATGGTGAAGAAGGACGGGGCGTGTGGGACGTCGTCCGGATCGATGGCCAGGCTCAGGTCCGGGAACCGTCGATACAGCGATTCCAGGGCGAACCTGCCCTCCAGTCGTGCGAGCGGCGCACCTATGCAGTAGCGCGGGCCATGTCCGAATCCCAGGTGCCCGCCCTGCGGCCGGGTGATGTCGAACCGATTCGCGGTATCTCCGTGCTGCGCCGGATCGATCCCGGCGGCCTGGTAGACCACGCCCACCGCGCTTCCCTTGGGAATCGGCACGCCGGCAATAGTCACATCGTCGAGGGTGAACCGGAAACTCGTCATCATCACCGAGTGCCGGTAGCGCAGCGTCTCCTCGACCACCTCGGCCCACCGATCCTGTGCCTTCGTCATCGCGAGCTGATCGGGATGCTGCGACAGCGCGAGCACGGCGTTGCCGAGCAGATACACCGTCGTCTCATGCCCCGCGATGAGCATCAGCCACAGCACCGCGACCAGTTCGTCGGTGGTGAGCCGCTCCCCGTCGTCGCGGGCGCGGACGAGATCGGTGGTGAGGTCGTCCCCGGGCTCGTTCTCCTTGCGCCGCACCAACTCGTACAGATACCCACGCAGCGCGACCTGAGTGTCGAACGCCTCCTCGGGCGTGGCGTTCTGCGCAGCGAGGCCAGCGTCCACCGCCGCAGTTGCGCCCGCTCGGACTCCGGCACCCCGAACAGTTCACTGATCACGGCCATCGGCAGCGCGTCACAGAAGGCGGGCACCAAATCGACCCCGTCTCCGGCCCGCTCGACCTCGTCCAGTAGCGCGTCGATGAGCTGCTGGATGCGTGGTTCCAGCGCGCGCACCCGCGCGGGTGTGAAGCCCTTGCCGACCAGACCGCGCAACCGGCGGTGGTCCGCACCATCCTTGGTGGACAGGTGGTCGCCCTGGACGATGGCCCGGAACGGCCAGTCCTCGGGGATCGATCCGTCATAGAGCGCGGGCCAGTGCTTCGGGTCGCGGGCGAAGGTCTTGTTGTCGCCGGCGAGGATCTCCTCGACCGCCTTGTGTGTCAGCGCCAGATAGGCGGGCACGCCGCCGGGAAATTCGACTTCGACAACGGGAGCGATCTTCTGTAGCCGGCGACAGGTGTCGAGTGGTCGTTCCTCGGCGGCGGGAAAAGCAGGCAGGCTCGTCATGGCTGTGGCCCTTCGAGACAGCGCGACCTGAACGGCGCGTGGTCGATGAAATACCTTGCGCCGTTTATCTTCTCAGAACACGCGCGCGTGTCGCCCGGACGATTGCCACGGTTGGCAAACGCTTATCGCCACCCCACAGAACATCTTCGCCCACGACCGCTCCCGAGATCAGGACTCGGTGCCCGCCGAAGCCGGGACATTCGCGCGCTCGGCGCCCAGGGTGGTGTCGGGCCCGTGCCCGGTGTGCACCACCGTCTCGTCCGGCAAGGCGAACAACCGGTCGTTGATCGAGGCCAGGATGGTCGGGTAGTCCGAGTACGAGCGGCCGGTGGCGCCCGGCCCGCCCTCGAAAAGGGTATCGCCGCTGAACAATTCGCCGAGCTCGGACAGGTAGAGGCAGCAGGAACCCGGGGAATGGCCGGGGGTGTGCAGCACCTCGAGCTGCGCGGGGCCCGCTTCGAGCCGCTGCCCGTCGCCGAGTGCGGTGTACTCGACGCCCGGATGGGTCTGCTGCCACAGCACGTCGTCGGCGGGGTGCAGGTAGATCGGCGCACCGGTGGCGGCCGACAGCTGCGGGGCGACGGTGACGTGGTCGTTGTGAGCGTGGGTGCAGACGATGGCGGTGACGCGCCTGCCGGCCACCGCGTCCAGGATGGGGCGGGCGTCGTGGGCGGCGTCGATGATCAGCACCTCGTTGTCGTCGCCCACCAGCCAGATGTTGTTGTCCACATTCCAGCAGCCGCCGTCCAGGCAGAACTGGCCGGAGGTGACGATACGCTCCACCCGGGTCACAGCACGACCACCGAACGCAGCACCTTGCCGCCGTGCATGGTGTGGAAGGCCTCTTCCACCGCGTCGAGCCCGATCCGTTCGGTGACGAACTTCTCCAGCGGCAACCGGCCCTGCCGGTACAGCTCGATCAGCGTGGGGAAATCACGTTCGGGCAGGCAGTCGCCGTACCAGGAGGATTTGAGCGCACCGCCGCGGCTGAAGAAATCGATCAGCGGCATCTCGAGGGTCATATCGGGAGTCGGCACACCGACGAGGACCACGGTGCCCGCCAGGTCGCGGGCATAGAACGCCTGCTTCCAGGTTTCCGGGCGGCCGACCGCGTCGATCACCACGTCGGCGCCGAAACCGCCGGTGAGTTCCTGGATTTCGGCGACCGCGTCGGCGGTGGAGGCGTCGATGGTGTGGGTGGCGCCCAGTTCGCGGGCGGCGTCGAGCTTGCTCGGGTCGCGGTCGACGGCGATGATCGTGGTCGCCCCGGCCAGCCGGGCGCCCGCGATCGCGGCATCGCCCACGCCACCGCAGCCGATGACGGCCACCGAATCACCACGGCCCACATTGCCGGTGTTCATCGCCGCTCCCAGCCCCGCCATCACGCCGCAGCCGAGCAAGCCGGCGACCGCCGGATCGGTGTCCGGATCGACCTTCGTGCACTGACCCTCGTGCACCAGCGTCTTGTCCGCGAACGCTCCGATGCCGAGGGCGGGGGTGAGTGCGGTGCCGTCCTCGAGCGTCATCGGCTTGCTGGCATTGAAGGTGTCGAAGCAGTACCAGGGCCGCCCGCGCTTACACGCCCGGCACTGCCCGCAGACCGCGCGCCAGTTCAGCACCACGAAATCGCCGACCTCGACATGCGTGACGGCCTCGCCCACCGTCTCCACGATTCCGGCCGCCTCGTGGCCGAGCAGGAACGGGAACTCGTCGTTGATCCCACCCTCGCGGTAGGTCAGATCGGTGTGGCACACCCCGCACGCCTGCACCCGCACCACCACATCGTTGGGCCCCGGGTCCGGGATCACGACCGTGACGAGTTCCACCGGAGCACCCGATCGACGGGCGATGACACCTCGGACGTTCTGGGGCACGATCTCTCCTCTCTGCGCGCGTGGCCCGGGCGGGCTACAACTCTCACCGTAGCCGGGCGTATGGGTGGAACGCGCCTGCCCACGCCCCGAGTCCCGCTGACCGGAACACCGCTCGGACAGGTGTCCATCACTGTAGCCGGACCCGCAGGGGCAGGCTCGCGTGCCTGCGGACCATCAGGCTGGGCACCCACCGCGGCGGGGCATCGTCCACCAGCCCGAATCCGGTGGTGCGCTCGAGCAGCGTGGTGATCGCGGCCAGGGCTTCCATCCGGGCCAGGGCAGCGCCGATGCAGAAGTGCGCGCCCTTGCCGAACGCGAGCGTGGTGCGGCCGGAACGGTCCACATCGACGATGTCCGGATCGGTGAAGGTGCCCGGGTCGCGGTTGGCCGCGCCCCACATCAGCAACAGATGACCGCCCGCGGGCAGCGCCACCCCGCCGAGCGTGGTCTCCCGGGTGATGTGGCGATGGTGTCCGCGAAACGGCGACTCCACCCGCGCAACTTCCTCGAGGAAGGCCGGGATCGCGGCGGTGTCGGCGCGCAACCGATCCTGTATGCCCGGGTGCTCGGCCAGGATCCGCGCCGCGTTCGCGATCAGCCCCGCCGTCGACTCGCCGCCCGCGCCGACCAACTGCACCAGGATCAGCACGGCGACGTCGGGTTCGAGCTCACCGCGTCGGCATGCCGAGGCGAGTACGTCCAGCAGCCCGATCCCGGTGCCATCGGGCCTCGCGAGGGCGCGAGCGAACTGATCATGCAGGTATCCGGCAAGTTCGGCGGCGGAGCCGACCAACCCGGGCAGCCGTCCCTCGGCGACGATGCCGCCGAGCATCTCGGTGGCGTCGTAGGCCCAGCCGAGTAATTGCGGTACGTGCTGCGGCGGCAACCCGATGATCTCGGCGACCACCGCGAGCGGCAGCCGGTCTGCCATCCCGGTAGCGATGTCGATGCGGTCACCGCGCAGCTGTTCGCGCCAGAGCCGGTCGACGATGTCCTGCACCAGCTGCCCGAGGCCGCGTACGCGTTTGCCGATGTACGGGAAGACCAGCTTGCGATGCGCGGCGTGCACCGGCTCGTCGGCCGTGGCCAGGACGTGAACGGCCTGGCCGCCGCCGTCCATATCGAAGACCAGCGGCGGGCCCTCCGGCTGGTGGATCATCACCCCGGTCAGGTTCGAGGAGAAGTCCTCGACTCGGGTGGCGGCCTCGGTCACCAGGTCCCAGGACGTCACCAGGAAGAAGTCGGTCCCCGGGACCCGCCATACCGGCGACTGCTCGCGCAACATCCGGTACATCGGATACGGGTCGTCCAGATTCGCCGGGTCGAAGATGTCGATACCGCTCGGTGCCACCACTGCGCACTCCCGTTCTCGCTGCCGTTACCGGGATCGACGCTGCGCTGTCGCCGATACCCAGGTCAACAGAGGTCTCGGCGCGAGACAAGCGGCAGGGGTTCCCGGCGGAGATGCCATCGACATCGGCGGATGACGTCGAGATATGGGGTACACAAATTGTGGAAGTTGTCTCATGCTGAGACGACACCCGACTTCAGGAGGCGACGGCATGGCTCAGCACCGCCGAGACTGGCTCGCCGGTGGCGACCGCCGCGCGGCCGCTGTCGCACGCATCGAAGCGGCCGCCACCGCATTGTTCCTCGAACGCGGGATCGACGACGTCGGCGTCGACGAGGTAGCCGCCCGGGCGGGCTGTTCGCGCGCCACGTTGTATCGGCATGTCGGCGGGAAGGCCGCGCTCGTCGACGCCGTTCTGACCAGGTCCGCGGCCACCGTCGGCGAACGGGTCGCGGCAGCGGTAGCACCGCATACCGGCGCCCGCCGGGTAGTCGAGGCGATCCTGGCGTCGGTCGCGGCCATCCGCGCCGACCCGGTGCTGTCGCGCTGGCTGGCGACCCGCTCCGCCGCGGGCGATGGCTATCTGACCGCCTCGCCGGTGCTGTCGCGCATCGCGGCGAGCCTCACCCGCACCACCGACGACGAGGCCGCCCAATGGGTCGTCCGCGTCGTGCTGTCACTGCTCTCCTGGCCGCTCCCGGACGCCGCCGCCGAACGCCGCTTGGTTCAGCGTTTCGTCGCCCCGGGTTACGCCGCCCGTCCGTGAGGCCTGCCTGGGTTCGGTCCGCGGGCTTCGTCCTCCTGCCCGCGCATCGGCCGGGCGCGGCTACCGGGGGACGACTACAGCAGACCCCAGGCCTGCAACAGGTACGTCACGTTGGCGGCCAGCGATGTGACGGTGTTCGCCAGGTTCAGTGCCGACGATCCGAGATCGATGATGTTCACGTCTTCCTCCTCATGCGGCCCGGCCCTTTACCCACGGTAGTGACGCTGCAAACCGGTGGCATCCGCCTATCGGATGAATCACGGCACGACCTGAGACCGATCTCTGCTCGCGTCGACAGCCCGGCTGTCGACCGACATGCTCCAGAACTCGGCGTAACGACCGCCCTCGCGCAGTAGCTCGGCGTGGGTCCCCGCCTCCACGATCCTGCCCTCGTCGAGGAAGACGACCTGGTCGGCGGTACGCACGGTGTGCAGGCGATGGGCCACCAGCACCACCGTGCGCCCGGCCATCAGGCGTTCGATGCCCCGGTGGACGGCGGCGTCGTTGGCCGGATCCAGGGCCGAGGTCACCTCGTCGAGCAGCACGATGGGCGCGTCCTTCAGCAGGGCGCGGGCAATGGAGACGCGCTGACGTTCACCACCGGAGAGCCGGGCGCCACCTTCGCCGACGTCGGCGAGCCAGCCGCCGGGTAGTCGTTCGATCACCTCGTCCAGCTGCGCCGCGCTCGCGGCGGCGCGGACCTCGGCGTCGGTGGCTTCGGGCCTGCCGAGCCGGATGTTGTCTTCGATGGTGCCGTCGAAAAGATAGACATCCTGGAAGACGACGGCGATCTGCGCCATCAGGGTGGCTGTGCCGATATCGCGGACATCGACACCGCCGACTCGGACGGCCCCCGCATGCACATCATGGAAGCGTGCGATGAGGTGCAGCAGGGTGCTCTTGCCCGCGCCGGACGGCCCAACGATCGCCACCCGCCGGCCCTGCGGCACGGTCAGATTCAGCTCGTCGATCACCGTACGGGCGCCACGACGGAAGGTGACGGCGTCGAACTCCAGATCATGACCGTTCGGCTGGAGCGGTTGGGCAGGCTCCGGCAGCGGCTCGGTGCGCAGGAGCGCGTCCAGCCGGACGAGCTGAGCCCGCGCACTGCGGAGTTTCCCGCCGATGTCGGCCAGCGCGAGCACCGGGTCCGCGCAACGGGCCGCGAGCACGAGGATCGCGAGAACCTCGGCGGCGCCGAGGGATCCACCCACAGCGAGGTAGGCCCCGAGGGCCAGCAGCGCGGTGAACATCGCTTGGACAGCGAGAGTGAGTCCGACGACGCCGGGCACGGCCGACAGTGCCGAGCGACGGGAGGCGCGTTCGATGCCGCGCAGCGCGTCGTCGAGCAGACCGAACCGTTCGGTGGTGCGCCCGCCCGCCCGCAGCACCGGCTGGGCTTGAAGGTATTCGATAACTCGCCCGGCCGCCTGCTGGTCACGGTCGTGGCGTTCGGCGTCGGCGGCCGCCATGGCCGGTGCGGTCCTGGACTGGATCGCTGCCACGAGCGGCACGGCGATCAGCGCGGCCAGGCCGAGCCGCCAGTCGACGACGGTGATCACGACGACGATCGTCAGCGGCGTCACGATCGCGGCGATGAACGGCGCGAGCAGGTGCGCGATCACACTCATCGCTTCCAGCACACCCCGGCTGGCCAGCACCGATACCTCACCGACCCGGTCACGGCCATACCAGCCGATCGGCAGCCGGGCCAGATGATCGCCGAGCCGGTGATAGGTGCCGCGCAGCAGCGTGGTGCCGGCCCGGAAACCGGCCAGATCACTGACATAGCGCAGCACCGCGTAGCCCGCGACGGCGGCGGCGAACATCGCGAGCCACGGCCGGGCGGCGCCCGGATCGCTTCCGAGCAACTCCCGCAGCACCGGGACCATGAAGGCATAGGAGGCACCTTCGGCGATCGCGGTGACGGTCATCAGGACCACGGCCCGTCGCACCGGACCCGCGTACCGGTGCCCGAGCACGCGCAGCAGCAGGGCGATCATGACAGTTCCTCTCCTCGATGTGTGCGCCAGAACTCGGCGAACGGGCCGTTTCCGGCCAGCAGTCGCGCAGGCGCACCGCGCTCGACGATCTCGCCGTCGCGCAGCAGGACGACGGTGTCGGCGTCGGCGATGGTCTCCATCCGGTGGGCGATGATCAGCAGGGTCCGCTCCCCGCGCAGATCGGTCAGGGTCTCGCGTACCGCGTGTTCGGTCAGCGGGTCGGCGAATGCCGTGGCCTCGTCCAGAACGAGAATCGGCGTGTCCGCCAGCAGCGCGCGAGCGAGCGCCAGTCGCTGCGATTCGCCGCCGGACAGCCCGGCGTCGACGCCGAGCACAGTGTCGTAGCCGTGTGGCAGCTCGAGAATTCGCTGGTGAATGTTCGCGAGCCGGGCGGCCCGCACAACCTGCTCGCGGTCGGCGTGCGGCACGGCGAGCGCGATATTGTCGGCCACCGAGGCGCGCAGCAGTCGCACATCCTGGAAGACGAACGACACCGTCCGGTAGAGCGCGTGACTGTCGATCTCGCGCAGGTCGACTCCGCCGATGGTGATGGTGCCGTGGGTCGGATCGAAGAACCGCGGAAGCAGCTGCACCAGAGTGGATTTGCCACTGCCGGACGGTCCGGCGAGCGCGGTGACCGTTCCCGGTTCGAGCACCAGGTCGATGCCGCGCAGCACCTCACGGCCGGTGTCGTAGGCGAATCCGACATCGCGCAGGCGCACCCGATGGCCACGCGGCGCGACCGGATGCGCGGGTTCGGGCAGCGGCTCGACATCGAGCACATCGCGAATCCTGCCGACCGCACGGCCGGCCGCCTGCAAGTCGTCGAATCCGTGGCCGAGTGCGGCGACCGGTGCGGTCAGGCCGAGGCCGAGCAGCAGGAACGGCAGCAGATCCGCGGCCGCCAGGCTGCCACCGGTGATCAGGGCCGCGCCGCCGGTCAGCACCACCAGCAGCACGAACGGCGGCGATAACGCCAGCTGCATCCCGGCGGCGATCGGCGAAATACCGCGCACCCAGCGCACAAAGGTTTCGGCGAAATCGTCGACCGCCGTGCGGAACCGACGATGCGCGCGGTCACCACCGCCGAAGGCCTTGACCACCGCGATGCCCTGCACGAACTCCACCGCGGTGTCGGCGATACGTCCCATCGCCGCATCGACATCGCGCTGTTCACGCTGCCGGGCCGGGGTCATCATCAACGGAACCAGCGCCACCGCCAGCAGCACCGGAATCAGGGTTATCAGGGTGAGCCGCCAGTCGACGGTGAGCAGATACAGCAGCGACACCAGCGGCACCACGAACGCCGACACCAGCTCGCCGGGCGCATGGGCGATGAACGGATGCACCGCGCTCACATCCTCGCCGACCACCTTGGCCAGCTCACCGGTGCGCCGCCGGGCGAGCAGGCCCATCGGCACCCGACCGAGATGGGCGGCCAACTGCCGGCGCAGCGACAGCTGCACCCGGCCGTCGAGGACATGGCCGAGTCCGGACGAGGCGCCGGTGAACAACAGCCGGACGAACAGGCCCGCGGCCCCGAGAAGCACCGCCGACCAGACCCGGCCGTCATCGATCGGGCCGGGAGACAGCAGAACCCGGCCCAACTCCACGACGGCCAGCAGCGGCGCCAGCCCGGCAACCGCTCCGATGACTTGCAGACCGATCACGGCGGCGAATCCCCGGGCGTGCGGGCGCAGCAACGCCGCGACCGAGGTGTGGTCGGTGCGAGTGGCGGACCGTGCGGACGGTGCGGGCGTGACGTCGGTGTCAGTCGCGGTCATGCCGGCCCCCTCGCGTAGCGGGTCCGGATAACGGCCGGAGCGGGGTGTGGTGGCCGAGTCGGTGCATGGCACGAGTCCTTCGTGGCGAGGGCGTAGAGGCGATAGCAGCGCAGGGCGCCGCATTTCAGAAAGTCACTTTCTCTAGAGAGTGACTGTACGATCCCGTCTACAGACAGTCAATGCCTGAAAGACAGCCAGACGCTTCAGACAGTTACTTGCTGATACTGTGACCGCATGAGCGGACTTCGCGAACGCTGGCGCGTCAAGGCGATGCACACCATCCAGGAACGAGCCCTCGACCTGTTCGACGAGAAGGGCTTCGGCGCCGTCACAATCGACGAAATCGCGGCGGCCGCCGAAGTGTCGGCATCGACGGTCTATCGCCTCTTCGGCACGAAAGAAGGGATCATCGTCGCCGACGAATTCGACACCCTCAGCGCGGAGGAGATCGAAAAAATGGTGGATCCGCGCGATCCCATCGGCAGCCTGCTGCGCTCGGTGCGCACCGACGAGGGCGTGGCCGAGCACCGTTCGGGCCCGCCAGACCGCGCGGTCGACACCGGGCCGTGGCGCAGGATTCGCTACCACTTCTCCGAGCCGTCGGTGCGCATGGCCGCCTGCGCCTCGGCCGACCGCACCGCGCAGCGACTCACCCCGCTGATCGCGTCGACCGGGCGACTGACCGACACTCAGGCCCGGGTGGCCGCCAATGCCTTGGCCTTCGGCTATTTCGCCGCCCTCGAGCAGTGGTACCTCGACGGCGGTACCCGCCCCGTAGCCGACTACGTCGAGGACGGACTGCGCCCGCTGCGCA
This sequence comes from Nocardia cyriacigeorgica GUH-2, assembly GCF_000284035.1. Lineage (NCBI taxonomy): Bacteria > Bacillati > Actinomycetota > Actinomycetes > Mycobacteriales > Nocardiaceae > Nocardia > Nocardia cyriacigeorgica. The sequence continues at coordinate 4,852,963 of NC_016887.1, forward strand.
GCATCTGGCCGGCCGACGACCAGGCTTCGGCCTGACAATTCGCCGAGCGCCCGGACTCGACGCCGCGTAGTCGCCTACGAGTAGGTCACCGAGCCCCAGCCGGATCGAGGGCCTCGGCGCCATCGAACCGGAACGCGGTGTAGCCGTCGACCGCCCGGAAGCCGAGTCTGCGGTAGAGCCGATTGGTGAGCTCGTTGTCGGTGTCGGCGAACAAGCACACATCGACCGACTCGGCCAGTAACACCCGCGAGACATGGGCGGTGAGCGCGCTCGCATACCCCCTGCCGCGGGCGATCGGCGGAGTGAACACGGGTCCGATGCGGGACCAGCCGAAGGACGGGAGCTGGCGGGCGACCAGGCTCACGGGTTCGCCGCCGTCTTCCCACAACCACCACGATCCCGCGCGAATCCGTTTGCGCAACGCCTCCTCCGACGGCGCGCCCGCCGGGATGCCGGTCTCGACACGCATGGCCGTCATCCACGACAGGCACAGGTCGAGATCCGCTTCGGTGGCCTGCCGGGCGGTGCCGGGCACCGTGGGTGCGACGAGATCACCCAGCCGGTACAGCGTGGTAGCGAAGGCGGGAACAGGGCCGCCGCCCATCGCCGTGCACCAGTGCTCGGCGAAGGCCTCGGCGACGGTGGTGGGGCCTTCCACCCCACCGGCGCCCGGTGAGGTGGTGGCGAAGGTGTCCGCGACAGCGGCGATGACGTCCGGCGAGAGCGCGCCGAGGTAGATATCGCGTCGGCCGGCCCGCATGGCGATGCCGGCAGCGCCTGCGCCGGTGCGCGCGGTGATGAAAATCGGCGGCTCCGGCGGGCTGTCCAGCCCGGAGGCGATGTTGTTGACGGTCGTGGCGATCACCGTATGCCGCAGGGGATCCTGTCGCAGCACCGCGCCGGCCGTCTCACGGAACCGGACGGCGTCGCCGGTGGTCTCGATGTCCATGGATCCAGGCTAGGCAACGAAGCCTGGTGCGTGCCCGCGCTTTTCGACGGGCTAGCCGGTCAGCTCGCGGCCGCGGTGCCCGCCGTATCGGCCCGCAGTTTGAGCAGGATCAGACCGGTCGTGCAGGCCAGAATGAGTCCGGCGACGGTGATTTCGACGTGCAGACCCGCGATGCCGAGAATCGCACCGACGAGTCCACCGATGAAGAACAACCAGGCCAGCACCCGCGACAGTACGGCGGGCACGGCACGCGATCGGGCATCGCCGAGATCCGGCGACGACGCCGTGGCCGCAGTGGCCGCGGCGGACAGGGGGGTGGTCGAAGAAGCTCCCATCATCTACTCCTCGATGACGCCGTTCTGAGTAATTCCGTGCGCGCCAACCGCTCGATGCGCTCTCATCCAGGTTTCAGGCGTCTCACGCGTAACTTGCATCACATACGCTACGACCACAACCAGTGGATTCTGCCGCACCCGGGCGCCCGACACGCCGAGGTGATCGGTTCGTTATCTGACCTAACGATGTTTGACTTTCTGCAGCGTGCGCTCATAGCCGCCTCGACATGCCACTGCCCGCCGACACGACCGTGGTCATGCCGGCGGGCAGTTCGGATTCCGGAGGGAGCTATCAGGCAGTGCGGTCGAGACTCAACGCGAGAGTCTCCAGCGAGCGCATCACATCGCGGTACATCCATTGCTTCATCGCGCCCAGTGCGGCACCCCGGGTACCGGCCCGCGCGGCCGCGGCCTCGATGGCCTTGGGCAGCACTTCCTCGGCGGGCACGGCAGCGTCGACGATCCCGGCCGCCGCGGCGTCGACACCGCCGTAGCGCCGGCCGGTGAGGATCGCCTCGTGCGCAGCGGCGGCGGGCAGCCGGGTGGTGAGCAGATCGGTCATGGCGCCGGGGATCACCAGGCCGCCGGGCATGGCGAAGCCGAGGCCGATCTCGGGCAGGCAGAAGAAGCCGCGATCGGCGCGCATGATGCGCACGTCGTGGGCCGCGGCGAAGATCGCGCCGGCGGCGAAGCAGTGGCCGTTGAGCGCGGCCACGGTGGGCACGGTCAGGGTGAGGATCCGGGAGGATGCTATCAGCCACATTCAGACCTGCATGCCACAGCCTTGGCCTCGACAGTGGGCGTCGACTGGTTCCCGCTGAGGCAGACGCACCTCGGCCGCGCCGCGCGACTTCGGTCCGGGCCGCCGAGGGCCGGCGAGCCGGACTCGCCCGGCCGGTAGGCTCTGCCCGTGTCTGCCGCCCCTTCCCCACCGGTCCGCACGCTCACCGCGCGCTCGGCGATCTTGAGCGTGTTGCTCGGTACGCATCCCGCGCAGGCACCGGTCGGCTGGATCGTGCGGGTCGGCACCGGACTGGGGTTGCAGGAGTCGGCGCTGCGGGCGGCGTTGACCAGGATGGTCGCGGCGGGTGATCTGGAACGCGGCGCCGACGCGACCTATCGGCTCTCGGCGCGACTGGCCGAGCGGCAGCGGCGCCAGGACGTCGCGATCGAGCAGCACCCGGGCAGTTGGGCCGGTGGATGGCAGCTGGCGATCGTGATGATCGGTGCCGCCGATTCGACCGACCGTGCGGCGTTCCGGGAGAGCCTGCGCTTGGCGCGGTTCGGCGAACTCCGTGAGGGCGTGTGGTGCCGGCCGGACAATATCGCCGTCGACCTGCCGGAGACCTCCCGGCGACGGTTGAGCCTGTTCACCGGACGACCCGAGGAGCCGCCGGCCACCCTGGCCCAGCGACTGTTCCAGCCCGATCGCTGGGCCGAGCGGGCCCGCGCCCTGCTCACCGCGTTCGACGAAGCCGACAGCATCGCCGCCCGGTTCGAGGTGGCCGCGGCCATGGTGCGCCACCTGCTCGACGATCCGGTACTGCCGCCGGAACTGCTGCCCGACGACTGGCCGGGCAGCGAGATCCGCGCCCGGTACGCGGGCTTCCGCACCGAGTTCTACCTCTTCGCCAAGAACCTCATCGGCGAGCAGGACCTGCCGACCGGTTGAGCTCACCGGTCGGCGGGGCGCGGCGCGCGGTCCGGCTCGCCGCGATGACGGGAGGCGCGACCGTCGATGCCCAGCACCCGCCAGAGCTTGCGCGACACCGGATTCAGCACACCGATCTCCTCGGCCAGCATCCGCACGTCGCCGAAATACCCACTCAGCCTCGCCTTCGAACTGGGCAGCCCCCAGAACAGATCGCGGCGCACCGACCTCGGTACGTCGAACTCCCGCCAGAACGCCGCGGGCGGAATCACGATCAGATCGCAGGCGACCCGCAGCGCGATCGGGAAGGCCAGCGACAGCAGGAATCGCTGCGCCGGTGAACATTTCGGTACCCGCCGACGCAGGAATTCGTGCGCGAACGAGATATGCCTTGCCTCTTCGGCGACATGAATCCGCATCACGCTCGCGAGCATCGGATGGTAGCCCGCGTCGCTGCGCAGATATTCCTTCTGGATGTGGTCGATGGGCTCTTCACCGGCGAGCACGCACATGAAGAAGAACGGCGCCGAAATCCGCGGAAACAGCGCGACCAGCGGACTGAAAGCGGTGAACAGCGGCCCGAATCCCGGTGCGTCGACGCCGGATCGGTTCACCGCCTCCTGAAACATCAGCGTGTGGTTGCACTCCTCGATCACCTCATGGGTCGCGTACCGGAATTCGGCCGAACCATTGGGCAATCGGTTGAGATACACCATGAAGCCGGCGATCAGCAGCTGCTCGAATTGCAGTCCGACCCGCGCCGTATTCGCCTGCCGGTACAGCCCGATGGCGATCTGCCGGTCCTTCGGCAGGGCCTGGTACCAGGGGTGAGCGCCGAGGGGGTCGAATTCCGGCAGGATCCAGCGCGGATCGTCGAGCCGGATCTGCAGATCGGCTGCGTCCCAGTCGACGTCGTCGTACGGGCTGAAGTGGCGTTCTACGGAGGCGTCGGCGAGCTCGTGCAGCATCCGCGCGTATTCCTCCGGCTCGCCCGCGCGGTTGCGCGAACCGGTCTGCGGCTGAATCGTCATGACAACCACCTCAACTCAGCTTCGGGGTGCAGCGATCGATGATCGGTGCGATGTCGATTCCTGTGGGCAAGGTGCCGAACACATCGCCGCGATCGTGGTCGAGGCGGGTGGCGCAGAACGCGTCGGCGACGGCCGGATGGCCGAATCGCACGAGCAGCGATCCCTGCAGGACCTGCGCCATCTCGCCGACGACCCGGCGGGCCCGGTACTGCATCGTGTCGAAGTCGGTGAACTGCTGCTTCAATCGGTCGAGCGCGGCATCGAACCGGGCGTCCGCGCCGGTAGCGAGGCCGAGTTCGTCCAGGAAGACCGACAGCGCCTGCGGTTGTTTCGCCATGGCCCGCAGCACGTCGAGCGCGGCGACGTTACCGGTGCCCTCCCAGATCGACATCAGCGGCGATTCCCGGAACAACCGCGGCAGCCGCGATTCCTCGACATAGCCGTTGCCGCCGTGGCATTCCAGCACCTCGGCCGCATGGATGGGCGCACGCTTGCAGACGTAGTACTTGCTGACGGCCAAGCCGACGCGGCGCAGCATATCGGCCTGCTCGTCGCCGCTGCGGTCGACCAGGTCGGCGAGCCACAGCGCCACCGTCATCGCGCCTTCGGCCTCCACCGCGAGATCGGCGACGACATTGCGCATCAACGGCTGATCGATCAGCGCGGCGCCGAACGCACGCCGGTAGGTCACATGATGGGCGGCCTGGGTGACGCCGACCCGCATCGACGAGGCCGAACCGAGGGTGCAGTCCAGCCGGGTCATGTTCACCATCTCGACGATGGTCGCCACCCCCCGGCCCTCCGCGCCGACCAGCCATCCCACGGTGTCGTCGTATTCGACCTCGCTGCTGGCATTGGACCGGTTGCCCAGCTTGTCCTTGAGGCGCTGGAGCCGGAAGGTATTGCGGGTGCCGTCGGGCAGTACCCGGGGCACGAAGAAGCAGGACAGCCCGCCCGGGGCCTGGGCCAGTACCAGGAACACATCGCACATCGGTGCCGAGGTGAACCACTTGTGGCCGGTGATCCGGTAGCTGCCGTCGGGCTGCGGCACCGCGCGCGTGGTGTTGGCCCGGACATCGGAGCCGCCCTGCTTCTCCGTCATCGACATGCCCGCCAGCAGACCGGGTTTCGACAACGGTGCGCTCAGGCCCGGGGCGTAAGTCGTGGACGTCAGCAGGGGCTCGTACTTCTCGGCCAGGGCCGGGTTGTTGCGCAGCGCCGGCACCACGCCGTAGGTCATCGAGATCGGGCAGCCGTGGCCCGCGTCGACCTGCCCCCATACCGCCAGCTTGGCCGCACGCACCAGATGCGCGTTGGGCTGCGGCCCCGACCACGGTGTGCCGCCGAGACCGAGTTCGACCGCGCGGCCGAGTAGCCGGTGGTAGGCCGGGTCGTAGGCCACCTCGTCGATTCGGTTGCCGTAGCGATCATGGGTTTTCAACTGCGGCGGATGCGCTTCGGCGAGATCGCCCCATTCGACGGCCTCGCTTCCGCCTGCCAGTCTGCCGACCTGATGCAACTCGTCCAGCGCGTGGCCGGCGCCCGCGCGGTGCAGGGCCTCGGTCAGCGCCGGATAGTCGGCGGCGTCGTAGTCGACCAGCGGCGGAACCTGATTCGTCACCTCATGCGTAGCCATGGCGGCCACCCCTTTCGTCACCACCTATTATTACATCACTTCAGCGTGCGCTATGGAAGTGTAATAGCAAGGTCGATAATCCGCCGGGACCACCATCTGGCCCGGACAGTTGCTCTCGTCTAGGGTGAGCGCGACTCGTACTTACCCAGGAGCGTCACCGATGGAGAGCAGCAGGGCGAAAATCGTCGGTCCCGTGGCGGCCGCCGGAGCCGTCTCCCTCGGTCTGGTCCTCATCGGCGCCTGCGGTGTCGGGCACGACGACACCTACGTGGCACCGCCGCCGATCCGTTCCGGGCCGAACGCCCCCGCCCCCGTGGTCGAGGGCACCACCATCACCGCGTCGAGGGTGGTCATTCCGCCCTCGCCCACCTGGAAGATCGCCCCCGATCCCGGCCCGCGGCGCACCCTGCCCGCGCATTGGACCACCGAGAACCCCGACGAGGATTCGACCGAGGGCGCCGAGTCCGACTCCGACACCACGTCCCGCCGCCCGCGCCCGGCTCAGCGGACCACGACGACGGAGCCGCCCACCACCACCGAGGACTGGGAGCCCACCACCACCCGCCCGGCCCGGACCACGCGCCCACTGCCGACCTATGAACCGGACGAGGAAACCACCGATCCGCAGACCTACACCTACACCCGGCCGACCACCCGGCCCGCCTTGACCGAACTGCCGGACACCGAACTCCCGCAGCCGACCCCGCGCGCGCCACACCGGGTGCCGACGCCGTCGGTCGACGGGGAGAACTGATTCGCCCGGCGCGACGACGGCCGGGCCGCCGACGCATCGTCATCGGAACTCGGCTGCCGTGCGGCGGAGCCCATGAACAGCGAACGGCCCCGGTGAAACCACCGGGGCCGTTCTCCGTGCGAGTGCTTACAGTTCCGGCAGCTCGTAATTGCCGACCTGCGAGGCGAGCACATTGAGGTGCTCGAGCCCGCCGCCGAGCGTGCGCTCGATGGCGGTGAGCCGGGCGACGTAATGACCCACCGGGTATTCGGCCGTGACACCGATACCGCCGTGCATCTGAATCGCCTCCTGGCCCACATGCCGCGCCGACCGGCCGACCTGCAACCGGGCCCGCGAGACCGTGACCGCGTCGTCCTTGCCGTCGGCCAGCGAGGCGGTGAGGTAGAGGCTCATGCTGCGCGCCAGTTCCAGCGACACATACATGTTGGCCGCGCGCTGGGTCAGCGTCTGGAACTTCGACAGGGTGACCCCGAACTGCTTGCGCGTCTTCAGGTACTCGGTGGTCAGCCGCAGGGCCTCCTCCATGGCGCCGATGGATTCGGCGCACAGACCGGCCTGGGCCTGCGCCAGCACCGACCGCACCGCGGCCGAGGAGTCGGCATTGTCGCCGAGCAGCTCGCCGGGGCTGGAGTCGAATTCGAGCTGGGCGCCGCGCTGACCGTCGACGGTGGCGTAGGAGGTGCGGTTGACGCCCTTGGCATCGGCCGCCACCAGGAACAGCCCGACACCGCCGTCCGGCAGCGTCGCGCTGACCACGAACTCGTCCGCGCAATCACCGTGCGCCACCGGGTTCTTCACACCCGCCAGCACATAGCCGTCGCCCTGCGGCACCGCGCGGGTGGTGATCTCGGCCGAGGGCCAGCGGATACCCGGCTCGGCGTGGGCGAAGGCGAGCAGCTTGTTGCCCGCGGCCAGTTCCGGCAGGATCCGCTGCCGCTGATCGGGGGTGCCCGCCGCGGCCACCAGCCCACCGGGCACCAGCACCGCGTCCAGAATCGGTTCCGGCGCGAGCCTGCGGCCGACCTCTTCGAGCACCAGCATGGTCTCCACCGGGCCGGCGCCCATGCCGCCGTCCTCTTCGGCGAAGCTCAGCCCGAGCACGCCGAGTTCGGCCAGCTGACGCCACACATCGCGGCTCCAGCCGAGTTCGGTCTCGGTGACCTTCAGGCGGGTTTCGGAATCGTAGGTGCGGGCCAGCAGTTCGCGGACGGTGTCGCGCAGCATGACCTGTTCATCGGTGAGATCGAAATCCATGGTGTCGCCTCACAATCCGAGGATCGTGGAGGCGATGATGGTGCGCTGCACCTCGCTCGAACCTCCGTAGATGGTTGTCTTGCGATAGTTCAGGTAGCCGGGGCCGCTGCGCTGGGCCCAGCCCGGCGAGGCGATATCGTCCGCGCCGACCGGCAACGCGTCCGGGCCTGCGATATCGAGCAGCAGTTCGGTGGCCGCCTGCTGCAATTCCGAACCACGCAGCTTCAACACCGACGAGGCCGGATTCGGCTTACCGTCCGAGGAGTTCGACACCACCCGCAGCTGGGTGAGTTCCAGTGCCAGCAGTTCGTTCTCCAGTTCGGCGACCCGCGCGGCGAACAGCGGATCGTCGAGCAGAGTGCCCGAACCGGACCGGGTGGCGGCGGCGTATTCCTTGGCCACCCCGATCTTGACCTTGGTGCGGCCGACGCCGGTGATGCCGGTGCGCTCGTTGCCGAGCAGGAACTTCGCGTAGGTCCAGCCCATGTTCTCCTCACCGACCAGCTGATCGGCGGGGACGCGGACGTTTTCGAAGAAGACCTCGTTCACCTCGTAGCCGCCGTCGATCAGCTTGATCGGGCGGATGGTGACGCCGGGCGATTTCACATCGAAGAGCAGGAACGAGATACCGGCCTGCTTCTTCGGCGCGTTCGGATCGGTGCGGACCAGGCAGAAGATCCAGTCCGCGTACTGGGCCAGGGTGGTCCAGATCTTCTGGCCGTTGACGATGTAGGAATCGCCGTCGCGCACCGCGGTGGTGCGCAGCGAGGCCAGGTCGGAGCCGGCGTCGGGTTCGGAGAAGCCCTGGCACCACCAGATGTCGAGCGCGGCGGTGGGCGGCAGGAAGCGCTGCTTGAGCTCTTCGGAACCGAAATGGGCGATCACCGGGCCCACCATCTGGGCGTTGAACGTCAGCGGCTCGGGCACACAGGCCAGCTGCATCTCGTCCTGCCAGATGTGGCGCTGCATCGGCGTCCAGTCCTTGCCGCCCCAGGCCACCGGCCAGTTGGGCACGGCAAGGCCGTTGTCGTTGAGGATCTTGTGCGCGGTGACGATGTCCTCGCGGGACAGCTCGTGGCCGTATTTGACCCGGTCACGGATGTCGGCGGGGATTTCGTTGCGATAGAACGTGCGCAGTTCGTCGCGGAAGGCGACGTCGTCGGGGGAAAGGGCTAGTTTCATACGCATCTCCCTGCGTGTCTCGTATCTCCCGGACCAAACTACTCCTTCCGGAATCCTGCGCTGTCAGGTGGATCACATCCGAGCGACACGCGTACCGCATCCGTATGGCCTGATCTGCGCTATCGCCGCAAGCAACCCCGGCAGATCGGCCGGGGCCCTGGTACGTTGCTGCACGGGGCGCGGGTCGCCCCAGTGTTCGGAACGAGGGAGTTGAGTCAGTGAACGGCAGAACCATCGCACGCGTGACCGCGGCCACCGCTTGCCTGGGAGTCGGCGCGGCCCTGACGTTCACCGCGACGGCCACCGCCGATCCGGCGCCGAGCCCGCTCGAGGCCGGCATCACCAAGCTCGCCGAACAAGCCAAGGACGACAAGGCCGCCACCGCGGGCGTGGGCGCGCTGCGCGACTACACCCGCCTGGTCGATGTGGCGAAGCTGCGCGACATCAACGGCGCCTTCGCCCCCTTCGCCTACCCCGCGCCCACCTTCGGCTGCGGCGTCAACGGCCTGGTCACCACGATCATCGGCGCGGGCACCGCCAACGGCCCCGCCGCTAATGTGGGCGTCAACAGCGCGCCCGGCACCCTGATGTTCCACGCCACCCCGGCGCACTCCGGCGTCCCGCTGTCCTCGGGTCTGGTGGTGGCCTGGGTGAACATCAACAACGGCGCCAGCGGTATCGACATGCTCGACGAGCGCACCGAATTCGGCACGCCCGCGCTGGCCAAGACGGTCAACAGCGGGCCGGGCACGGTGCTGGCCTCGATGTGGGGCACCATCGACTACCCGGGCGCACGCTGCGTCATGATGCCGACCGTCGGCACCTTCTCGGTGGCCGAGCAGCCGGTGCAGTTGCCGCCGCCGCCCGCCGAGAGCCCGGCTCCGGCACCTGCACCCGCCCCGGCGCCCGCGCCCGGTGATTCCGGTAATGCCGGTTCCGGTGAAGCGGTGGCGCCGCCCGCCCCCGAGCCCGCCCCGGCTCCGGCGCCCGCTCCGGCCGCGACCACCGCGCCGCCCAAGCCGCAGGTGCCCGCAGGCACCCAGGTGCAGGGCGAGCGCTGAGGGTGGGGGGCCGTCCGAGTCGGGCGGCCCGTACCACGCCTAACCGCTGATCCCCTCAACCGTGGCGCACTGCCACCTTGCCGAAGAACGCGCGGATATCCGCCGCGTGCGCGTCCGGTTGCTCCATCGCGACGAAGTGATTGCCGCGGTTCCCCTCCGGCCAGTGCACGATGTCGTTGTCCTTCTCCGCCAGTCGCCGCATCAGTGCCGACCCGCCGCCGTAGGTCCCGGTCGGCACCAGCCGCTGGCCCTTCGGCCAGGTGAAACCGCCGTCGCCGAGCCCGTTGTACATCGGCCACGACGAGGTGCCCGCGGTGTCGGTGAACCAATACAGCGCGACATTGGTGAGCAGATGGTCGCGGTCGATGGTGTATTCGGGCAGCGGCGAGAACTCGTGGAACTTCTGCGTGATCCAGGCCAGCAGGCCGACCGGCGAATCGGTCCAGGCGTGCGCGAAGGTCTGGGGTGCGGCGTGCAGTAGGGCGTGGTGGTCGACGCCGGTCATCCACTGCTGCATCAGATCCCATTCGGCGCGTTCGTCGTCGGTCATGTCCGGTACGTCCGCGGCGGTCGGCATGCCGATGCCGCCGTCGATATGCACGCCGATCACCCGGTCGGGCGCGGCGATCGCCATCTCCGGCGCGATGTAGGCGCCGAGGTCGCCACCTTGGACGCCGTAGCGGTCGTAGCCGAGCCGCTCCATCAGCGTCACCCACATGGCGGCCACCCGCCCGGTACTCATCCCGGTCTCGGCCGGCGGGGCCGAGAAGGCGAAGCCCGGGACCGAGGGAACCACGACGTGGAAGGCCTGGGCGTCGTCGAGACCGTGAGCCCGTGGATCGGCGAGCAGGCCGATGGTCTTGCTGAACTCGACGAACGTATTCGGCCAGCCGTGGGTCAACAGCAGCGCAATCGCGTCCGGCTCGGGCGAGCGCACGTGCACGAAATGCACGTCGAGTCCGTCGATCTCGGTCAGGAACTGCGGGAACTCGTTCAACGCCGCTTCCTGTGCGCGCCAATCGAATTCGGTGCGCCAGTAGTCGGCCAGCTCCTTCAGGTGGTCCAGCGGGACACCGCGCTTCCAGTCCTCGCCCGGCAGCCGGTGGGCGCTCCAGCGGGTGCGGGCGAGCCGCTCGTGCAGGTCATCGAGGTCGGCCTGCGGGATGTCGATGCGGAAGGGGCGGATCGGGAAGGTCATCGGTATCTCCTGTCGCTGTGCGGGTCGAGAACTACGCTAGGAGCCATATAGGACCGATCGGGTCCTAGTTGTCCGGGAGCCTGGAAGACATGACCGACACCCCTGAACGCCTGCTGCGGTTGCTGTCGCTGTTGCAGACCCCACGCGCCTGGCCGGGCAGCGAGCTGGCCGAGCGGCTCGGCGTCACCGGTCGCACGGTGCGCCGCGATATCGACCGGCTGCGCGAACTCGGCTATCCGGTCGAGGCCACCATGGGCGCGGCGGGCGGCTATCGGCTGGTCGCCGGCGCCGCCATGCCGCCACTGCTGGTCGACGACGAGGAGGCCGTCGCGCTCGCCGTCGGGCTGCGCGCCGCCGCCGGTTCGGCGATCACCGGGATCGAGGAGGCGTCGGTGCGCGCGCTGGCCAAACTCGAGCAGGTGCTGCCGGCGAAACTGCGGCGGCGGGTGCGGGTGCTCGGCACCGCGCTGGTGCCGCCGTCGGGCGAGGATCCCGGCGTCGACGTGGAGGTGCTGACCGCGCTGGCCGTCGCGGTGACCAATACCGAGCGGGTGCGCTTCGACTACCGCGACGCAGCGGGCGCATCGAGTGCACGTCATGCCGAGCCGGTGGGGCTGGTCCCGTCCCGGCGGCGCTGGTACCTGGTCGGCTACGACCTCGATCGCGACGGGTGGCGCATGTTCCGCGTCGACCGGGTGGACCGCGCCCGCCCGACCGGCGCCCGTTTCGTCCCGCGCACCCTGCCCGCCGACGATCCGGCCGCCTACGTCGCCGGTCGCCGCACCGATTGGGGTACCCCGGTGCTACGCGTCCGGGTCACCATCGACGCACCCCTGCACCGGGTCACCGGCCGCCTCGGTGACGAGCCGGGCCAGATCACCGCAGTCGACGCCACCACCTGCCGGATGGATTGCGACCGCGACGACTCCCTCGAATGGCTGGCCCAGCGGCTGCTCGCCCTGGGTGTGCCGTTCCAGGTGCACGAACCGACGGAGCTCAGGACTTGTCTGCGCGAGATCGCCGAGCGAGCCCAGGAGGCGATTCGCTAACGGCGCCGGGCGCTTGCGCGCAACCCCCCCACCTGTGAGAAACGGCATAGCCGAAACCGCAAAACTACGCACCAGTACCAGAACGTGAGTCCCCAACTGCCCCAGCAATTCTGCCACGATGCGGTGATGGGTTACTTCGACGGCGCGCGCGGCCGGATGCACTATCGGCGGTGGCCGGACGAAGATCGCGTGGCGGTGCTGGTGCTGCTGCCGGGCATCGGCCAGCACAGCGGGCACTACCACCGGTTCGCGCGGGTACTGCGCGGCGCGAATATCGAGATGTGGGCTTTGGACACCGCCGGGCACGGGCTCAGCGAAGGCGATCCCGAACAGCCGGGCACCCTACGCGAACTGGTGGCCGATGCGGTCGCGATGATCGACGTCGTCCGGGCGCAAGTCCCCGAGACACCGCTGATCCTGATGGGTCATTCGCTCGGGGCGGTCACGGCGCTCGGCGCCCTCGGCGCCGCCATCCCACCGGACACCGAGGCCGCCGATCCGGACGCGGCCCGCGGCACCGACACCGTCGCCGCCGACTACCCGCTGGTCCCGTCGCTGACCGCGCAGGCACTGGCCGGTCTGGTGTTGTCCGGTGTGCCGCGCCGCGCGCTCGGCGGCGGCACACCCGAGGCCGTGGGAACCCCGCTGCCGCCGCGTCTTCCGGTGCTGGCGGTGCACGGCGCCGACGATCGCCGCGCGCCCGTCGACGCGATGCGGGTATGGACTGCACGCCATAAATGGGTAGATTTGCGGGAGTACGCCGACGCCGGGCACGATCTGCTGCACGAGCCGGTGCACGCGCGGGTCGGTGCCGACATCGCGGAGTGGACGCTGGGAGTCGTCATGGGGTTGGCACGGCGCTCGTGACCGACAGCTGCGCAGGCAGCCGATGGGAAGAAGGGGGACGAGGTGCAGCGCAACGATATCGCCGCACTCGGTACCGCGGTCGACAATGGCGATCTGTGGATCGACGGAGTCCTGGTGGCCGAGGGGGCGCCCGAACAGTGCGCCCTGCGCTACGAACAGCTCGCCGATCAGGTCGACATCCAGATCCAGCAGCTCGCCGCGGCCACCACCCTGCCGGGTTTCGGCGGCTTCGCCTCCGGTGACGCCCTGCGCCGCGGTTTCGAGGGCAAGGCCACCGATGCCATCGCGCAGTTGCGCGATTACGCCGCCGCCGCGCGCAGCCTGGCGCACACCTTCCGCGCCGCCGCCGCGGCCTACCGCGATACCGACGACGCCGTCGCCGCCGCCACCAGGAAGGTGGCCGCCGATGCGTGATATGCCACGCTCCGCCGAACGCGGTGCCCACCAGCGCGTCGACCCCGACTACGCCTCGACGGTCGAGATCTTCGACAACCTCTCCCACCAGCAGATCCACGCCGCCGTGCAGCAACTGGCACCCGCCACGCTGCTGGCCGGACAGCAGACCTGGCAGAACACCGCCACCGGCCTCACCGACGCGATCGACCAGGCGCACACCGAGATTCGCTCGGCCATCGCCGACGGCTGGCGGGGCGGGGCCGCGCAGCAGGCCGCGGCGGCGGTGCGCGATTTCGAGCAGCTGGGCAGGCAGCTCGCCGATGTGATGACGATCGTCGGGCAGCGGCTCGGGCAGGCAGGCGATGCCGCCGAGGCGTTGCGTGCCGCGGTGCCGGGGCCCTCGGACGCCGAGCCCGATCTGGCGGCAGCGCTGTTGGATCCCGCGCGCGCCAGCGAGAACGTGGCCGTGGCCAAATCCGTGGAGGGCTCGCGCCAGGACGTGGTCCGGGTGATGGAGAGCATCTACACCAGCGCGTTCATCCCCACTGGCACCGGAATTCCGGCCTTCCCGGACGCGGTGACGGGTGCGTCGGTGGAGGCCGCTCCGGAGGGAGCGCGGCCGGGCCCGGTGTCGATCGTGGTTCCGGATACCGGCGACGGCAGGCCGGTGGGTCAGCCGTCCGGGGTGAGTGGCGTCGTCGCCGGTGGACCCCAGCCCGAAGCTCCCGCGCAGCCCGTGGCCACGACGGAGGAAGCCGCCGAACCCGATGCGCCCGCCCCGGTGACGATTCCCGCGGCCGCCGCACCGGTCGTCCCGGTAGCCCCGGAAACCGCACCGCAGGCACCGGCATCCACCACCCCGGCCGCAGCCACCGCACCCGCCGCCGCCGCCGTCCCGGCAGCGCCCGTCGACCGCCCGGCGGCGATGCCCGCTACCGCGCCCGCAACGCCCGTCACCGCTCCCGCCTCGATCGCAGGCGGCCCCACCGCCACCGCCAACACCAGCCCCGACGACCAGCGCAAACGTGAAGACAAGCGCCAGGATTCGCACGGATCGAGCGGCGATGCGATCACCGGAATGAGCGCGGGCGCGATGGGCGGACTCATGGGCGGCGCACTGGCCGCCGCCGACACCACCCGCTCCGGGCCTGCCCCCGTCGCTGCGAAACCGGCACCGGCCAAGACCGACGAGTTCGACGACGAAGACGACGACCTGCACTACGTCGACGACGAACTGACCTTCCTCGAACCGGGTGGTGAGGGCGGTGAGCTGATCGGCTCGCTCGACCCCACCACGCCGCCGGTCCTGGGTGAGTGGACCGAGCACGAGTGAACTGGAGCATGACCCCGGACCAGTTCGCCATGGCCTGGTCCCGGACCGACGGCGACCGCATCCCCTACCCGCTGGCCGTGCGGCTGTCGGCTCGCGACACCGCCGAACGCGCCGCGCAAATGCCCGCCCTGACCGACTGGTGTGAGCGCACCCTCGACGCCGACCTGGAAGCCGCGCTGCGCGTGCTGGCCCGCCCCGACGTCTGCGTCGAGGTATTCGGGGAACGCACCGGCGAGGACGGAGTGACCAAACCGGTCCGGGTGCTCGGCGCGGCCAGCGGCAATGTCGCGGTGGTGGCGTCGCAGCGGCCCGGCTCCGAACGTGATCGCGGTGCCGAACTGACGGTGATCGCCGGTGGCGCCAAATCGCTGCCGGGACGGGTGGTGTCGATGCTGCCCGGCTGCCCCGCGGGCACCGGCCCGCGCCTCAACGCGCCGCTGTCGCGAGTGATCGAAGACAGCCGCAACCTGGTGACGATGCCCGTCGCCGGACCCACCGAACCGACCCGCATTCGCAAACTGCTGCGGCAGCGCCGCGATGGCATCGGCCAGATCGTCGTGTCGGTGCGCCGCGATGAGGAACTCGACCCGTTCGGTGTGCTGTGCTGGGTGGACGTCGCCGAGGACGGGCGCTACCTGGTCCGCACCGGCAACAGCGTCGACCTCGTCGCGGTCGACGCCGAACAGTTCACCGGCCACCTGCGCCCGATGGTCACCGCCGCCCAGCGTCGCACCGCACTCGCCGACCAGTGGTAAAGCGGTAGCGGCCGGATTCGTCGCTCAGACGTCGGCGCGCAGCAGCTCGGTGACCTCGTGGTCGGCGAGCTGGTGGAAATCGCGGTAGGCGTTGCCGACGCCGCCGAGGCTGGGCGGGACCAGCGGACAGACCACGTCGTCGGCTTCGAAGGCCACCCGGTCCATGGCTTCGGCCGAGGCCACCGGCACGCCGACCACGATCTGCTGCGGCATCCGCAAGCGCGCCACCCGGCAGGCGACCAGCATGCTGGCTCCGGTGGCCATGCCGTCGTCGACGAGGACGACGGTGCGCCCGCCCAGCGGAATGGGTTCGCGGTCGCCGCGCCAGATCGTCCGGCGCCGTTCCAGCTCGGCTCGTTCGACTGCCTCGATCTCGTCGATCCGCTCGCGGGCGAGCCCGGTGTGGGCCAGCACATCGGAATTGACCACCCGGGCGCCGTCCTCGCCGATCGCACCGACCGCGAGCTCCGGCTGCCACGGCACCCCGAGCTTGCGCACCAGCAGGATGTCGAGATCGCCGCCGATCACCGCACGCACCGCGGCCGCGACCGGGACGCCACCGCGCGGCAGACCGAGCACCAGCGGATTCGACGCGTGCAGGTAGGACAATCTCTTACCCAGCGCGCGACCGGCGGCGTCACGATCGCTGTACACCATTACTTCGAACGCTACTCCGCCGCGCGCTCGACCACCTCGAATCGCCGCAGGTCCAGGCTGGGGTTGGCCAGCCGCACCTCGGTCAGCCTGGCGAGATCGGCCGTCGCTACCAGCACGCCCGGTTCGTCACCGAGTTCGGCGAGGACGACGCCGGCCGGGTCCACGATCATCGACGCCCCCGCGCCCCGGTGGGCGCTCTGGTCGGCGGCCGCCACATAAACAGTGTTCTCGATCGCGCGGGCGCGCAGCAACGTCGTCCACTGCTCGACCTTGCCCGGCCCCGGGATCCACTGGGCGGGCAACAGCAGCACCTGGGCCCCGGCCGCGGCCACCCGGCGGCAGCCCTCGGGGAAGCGCAGATCGAAACAGGTCTGCATGCCGAAGGTGAGCTCGCCCACGGTGAAGACCGCCGGATCGGCCACGGTCCCGGCCCGCACGACCTCCGATTCGCGATGGCCGAAGGCGTCGTAGAGGTGAACCTTGCGGTACCGGGTGAGCAGCGTTCCGTCCGGGCTCAGGGCCACGAGAGTGTTGTGGATGCGGTCCTCGCCCGGCGCCGTCGTCTCGACCACACCGGCCACCAGATGCACCCGGTAGTCGGCGGCGATCGCGGCGAGTTCGGTGACGAACGGCCCGGTCAGCGGCTCGGCGACGGCAACCACCCGATGATCGAGCCTGCTGACGGCGAACATCGAATACTCCGGCGCCACCACCACCTGCGCCCCGGCCTCGGCGGCTTCGCGCACATGCGCGCGCAGCTGATGCAGGTTCTGCGACGGCTCGGTCGACGGCGCGAACTGGACCACCGCCACCTCGACACGCCCGTACCCGGAGGCCGCGGTCGCGGCCGTGTTCTGCGGTTGCATAGGTCTCACCGTATTGGCCCGGTGGCCGGGACAGCCACCGCGACGCAGTAAACTGCTGCTCAATGAGCACAAATCAGGTCGACAGCATGCCAAGCGACGACGAATCCGCCGCCGCGGGCGGCGATACCAGCCCTGTCGACCCCACCTTCGCCGATCTCGGCATCGATGACCGCATCCTGCGGGCCATCGCCGATGTCGGCTACGAATCGCCGTCGCCGATCCAGGCGGCGACGATCCCGCCGCTGCTCGCCGGCGCCGACGTCGTCGGCCTGGCGCAGACCGGCACCGGCAAGACCGCCGCCTTCGCCATCCCGATCCTGATGGGGCTCGAGCCCACCGGTAAGGCGCCGCGCGCGCTGGTGCTCGCCCCGACCCGGGAGCTGGCCATCCAGGTAGCCGAGGCCTTCGGCCGCTACGCCACACACATCCCCGGGCTGCATGTGCTGCCGATCTACGGCGGACAGAGCTACGGCGTGCAACTGTCGGGTCTGCGGCGCGGCGCGCATGTGGTGGTCGGCACGCCCGGGCGCGTGATCGACCATCTGGAAAAGGGCACCCTCGACCTGTCGCAGCTGCAATACCTGGTGCTCGACGAGGCCGACGAGATGCTCAAGATGGGCTTCCAGGAGGACGTCGAGCGCATCCTCGCCGACACCCCCGCCGACAAGCAGGTGGCGCTGTTCTCGGCCACCATGCCCGCGGCCATCCGCAAGATCTCCAAGCAGTATCTGCACGATCCGGTCGAGATCACCGTCAAGGCCAAGACCTCCACCAACACCAACATCACCCAGCGCTGGGTGCAGGTGTCGCACCAGCGCAAACTCGACGCGCTGACCCGCATCCTCGAGGTCGAATCCTTCGAGGCGATGATCATCTTCGTGCGCACCAAGCAGGCCACCGAGGAGCTGGCCGAGAAGCTGCGCGCCCGCGGTTTCTCCGCCGCCGCCATCAACGGTGATATCGCCCAGGCCCAGCGTGAGCGCACCATCGGCCAGCTCAAGGCGGGCACGCTGGACATCCTGGTGGCCACCGACGTCGCCGCCCGCGGCCTCGACGTCGA
Organism: Nocardia cyriacigeorgica GUH-2; assembly: GCF_000284035.1. Lineage (NCBI taxonomy): Bacteria > Bacillati > Actinomycetota > Actinomycetes > Mycobacteriales > Nocardiaceae > Nocardia > Nocardia cyriacigeorgica. Next base: position 4,870,997 of record NC_016887.1, read on the forward strand.
CCGCATCTCGCACGTGGTCAACTACGACATCCCGCACGACACCGAGTCCTACGTGCACCGCATCGGCCGCACCGGCCGCGCCGGCCGCTCCGGTGAGGCGCTGCTGTTCGTCGCCCCGCGCGAACGGCATCTGCTCAAGGCCATCGAACGCGCCACCCGGCATCCGCTCACCGAGATGCAGCTGCCCAGCGTCGACGACGTCAACGCCCAGCGGGTGTCGAAGTTCGGCGACGCCATCACCGAAAACCTCAACTCCGCCAACCTCGCGCTGTTCCGCAAGCTGATCGAGGAGTACGAGCGCGAGCACAACATCGCCTTGGTCGATATCGCGGCCGCGCTGGCCGTCGGCTCGCACGACGGCGACAACTTCTTCATGGAGCCCGAACCGGAGCCGGTCGAGCGCCCGCACCGCGAGCGCGCGCCGCGCCGCTTCGACGAGGAACGTTCCGGTGGCCCGTCCCGCCATCGGGCCACCGGCGCGGAGCTGGCCACTTACCGGATCAGCGTCGGCAAACGGCATCGGGTGGTGCCGGGCGCGATCGTCGGCGCGATCGCCAACGAGGGCGGGCTGCGGCGCAGCGACTTCGGTCATATCAGCATCCGGCCCGACCACAGCCTGGTCGAACTGCCCGCGAACCTGCCGCAGGAAACGCTGGAAGCGTTGCGGCGCACCAGGATCAGCGGTGTGCTGATCCAGTTGCAGCTCGATCAGGGCCCGCCCGGACAGCGCTCGTTCGCTCGCGGCCCGCGCCGCGACCGCGACGCCGGTAAGCGATTCGAGCGCCGCAAGCCCCGGTCCTGACGCCACGCCGGACCGGGCAGGCTGCGGCGCGGTGCGCACCGGCTGGCTAAGGTGTTGCCGTCCGGTGCGCAAAGATGCGCTGACCGGTGCCGGAGTCCGGGCACAGGAGGGCCGCGTTTGTTCGTGTTCGGTGATCGCGTCGTCAGCACCGCCGTCGACCTCGCCCGCGCCGCGCGGTGCGAATTCGCGATGCTGCACGCCCTCGACACCGATATCGACGGCGATCGCGGCGCTGACGAGGGCCGCAACGGGCAGCCCGAACCACACGTGGCGCAACGAGATCACGTCGACGCGTTAGCGGCAGAGTTCGCCCGGCGCGGTGTTCACCCGGTCCGGATCGCCGGGCCGGACGTGGCCGGACCACTCGATCTTTCCGATGCCGACACCGGCGAGCTGATTCCACGGCTGCGGCAGGCACACGCCGAAACCCTTGCCGCGCTGGGCGAACGGGCGCCGGTGATCGCGGGTGCGGTGTTCTTCGACGGTGAGTTCGCCTGCCGCGCCGATTTCCTCGTCCGCGCCGCGCACCGCGTCCGGTATCAGCTGGTCGGTGTCGCTGTCGAGGCGGATGCCATGACGACCGCGCTGGAGCTCGCCGCCGCTGCGGAGCAGCTGGAGGCCGCAGGCGTGCCCGCCGACCCGCTGATCGCACTCCGTGACGACCGCGGCGTGCGGACACTGCCGCTGGCGGAACTGCTTCCGGTGTATCGTGCCCGCCGCCGCAGGGTGCGCCAGATCGTGGACGAGCAATTGGGCGAACTGCTGCCCGCGCAGTGGGGCGACCCGCGCTACCTGGCCTGCGGACACTGCGCGGTGTGCGTGGACGCGCTCACCGCCGCCCGCGATCTGCTGCTGGTAGCGGGGATGAGCGGCACCGCGCGGGCCCGGCTGCGCGAGGCCGGGATCGGCACCATCGACCGGCTGGCCAGCACGACCGGACCGCTGCCATCCCTGCCCGAGGTGGGACCGCGCACCCTGCTGCGGCTGCGCAGGCAAGCCGAGATCCAGCTGCGCCGCGACGATTCCGGCCACCCCGCCTACACCATCGTCGATCCCACCGCGCTCGGCGCACTGCCGCTCCGCTCCCCCGGCGATCTCGCACTCACCATCGACACCGCAGCCGACGGCGAGGATGCGGCAGGGACCGGCGGCCCGGTGGATCACCTGCGCGTCGAGCTGGCCGACGCCGACGGAGTCCAGCTGTCGCTGCTGATTCCGGCGGCACTCGGCAGTGGCTCCGCCGAGACCCGCGCACAGCAGCGCGCCGCGCTCAACCACCTGCTCGACAGCATCGCACAGCGTCGCCGCGCCCATCCCGAGCTGCATGTCTTCCACTACACCTCGGCGGTCCGCTCGGCGCTGCTGTGCGCGGGTGGCCGCTTCGGTGCGAGCGAAGACCTGATCGACGAACTGCTGCGCGGCGGCGTCTTCGTCGACCTGTATCCGATCGTGCGCAGCGCACTGCTGATCGGCGTCGACTCCTATGCCCCGGACCGACTGCGCGCGCTGCTGCCAGACGCGCAGCTGCCCGCCGATTCCGGCCACGACTGCGTCACCGTGCTGCGGCTGCGCGACTGGCTGCTCGACCGCGCCGCCGAGCAACACATCGCACCCACGGCCCAGCGCCACCGGAGCGCCTCGCCGGAACCGGTCAGCCGGCCGACCCCTCTGGAAGCCGCGCTCGCCGAATTCGCCGAGCGCGTCCCGCAGGCCGCACACACCACCGCGAACGCGGTTGCTACCCCTGCCGTTCCGGCCGGCCCCGGCGAGCATGGGCCGGCGTCAACCACCTCACCCACGCGGGCATACGCCGCGCCGGGAACACGGCACGACCCGTATGCAGCCGGGCCGGTCGGCACCAACAGCGGTGAGGCAGCGGCCGGTTCCTCCGGCGCCGCGTCGGATGCGGGGGCCGATCTGCTTCCCGGATCGGACGAGAGCGAGGCACCGGCGCCCGGTTCGGCTGAGCAACGGGCAGACGCCGAATCCACCGCGCGTCAGGTGGCTTCGCTGATGGCGGCTGCGCTGGGGTATCGGCGCCGGGAGCGGCAGCCGCTGTGGTGGGCGCATGCCGATCGGCTCAGCCATCCGGTGGACGAGTGGCCGGAGGCGCCGGGTGTGCTGATCGCCGATTGGGGCACCGTCGACACCAAATGGCATATCGGCCCGCGCGGCAACGCGATGCGCCGTTTCATCACGCTGACCGGGAGGATGGGTGCGGGCAGTGGGCTCGCGCCGGGCACGTCGGTCTACACCTTCTACGACCGTCCGGTGGCCGAGGGCATGGTCGCGGCCGCCGGGCACCGCGCGACGGCGACCGCCACGGTGCTCGGCTGCTCGGTGGACGCCGAATTCGACGACACCGTCCGGCTCGAGGAGCGGCTGCCCACCGGCTGCGCCCCGTTCGACGATCTGCCCGCCGCCATCGCGCCCGGCCTGCCCGCCGCCGACGCCCACGTGGACGCCGCGATCGAGCACCACGCCCAGCAACTGCTGGTCACGTTGCCGCAGATCCCGGTGGGCCCGGTCTTCGACATCCTTGCCCGCCGCCCGCCCCGGCTGCACGACGAAGGCCCGCTTCCGCCGGTGCACGGCGATCACGCCGCCGCCATCACCGCGGCCGTGCGCTCGCTCGACGATTCCTATGTGGCGGTGCAGGGCCCGCCCGGTACCGGGAAGACGGTGACCGCGGCCCGGGTGATCGAGCGCATGGTCACCCGGTATCGGTGGCGGGTCGGGGTGGTGGCGCCGACGCCCGCGATCGTGGAGAACCTCCTGGATGCGGTGGTCGAGGTCGGGGTGCTGCCGGAGTTGGTGGCCAAGAAGGATGTCACGATCCCGGCGCCCGAATGGGCCGTCATCGACGCCGGACGGTACCGGCGTTTCCTGGACAATGCGATCAACGGCTGCGTGATCGGCGGCGCGCCAGCCGATTTCGCCGACCCCACGCTGGTGCCGTATCACGATTTGGATCTGCTGGTGATCGCCGACGCCGGACGTTTCCCGCTGGCCGACGCGGTCGCCGCCGCGGTGAGCGCGCGCAACCTGCTGGTCATCGGCGATCCGGTGCCCGCACCGGCAGCTACCCCGAGCGTGCCGTTCGCCCCCGACGAGCGCACCGGCGCCGCCCATCCGGAACCGGTCGGCGAATCCGTCCTCGGCCGCCTCACCGACGGCGCCGACATCCTGCCGCCCGAGCGCGGCTACTTCCTGGACCGCACCTGGCGCATGCATCCGCAGGTGGCCGAACCGATTTCACGGCTCTACTACGGCGGCCGGCTGCGCGCCAGCGACACCGTCACCCTGGCGCGGCGCCTCGGCGACACCGAACCCGGAATCGACACCATCCTGGTGGACCATCACGGCAACTCGACCGAATCGGTGGCCGAGGCCCGCGAGGTGGTGCGCCGGGTCCGGGCGCTGCTGGGCCTGACCTGGACGATCGGCGCGACGACGCGGCGGCTGCATCCGCACGACATCTTCGTGGTGACCCCGTACCGCGCTCAGGTCGCGCGGATCTCGACGCTGCTGGCCCGCGCCAAGATCGACGATGTGCTGGTCGGGACGCCGGAGCTGTTCCGCGGACGGGAGGCGGCCGTCGTCATCGTGTCGCTGGCGACGTCGAGCCCGGCCGACGCGCCATACGGCTTGTCGGCGTTGATCTCCCGCGCGCTCGTGCAGGGCGCGCTGTGTCGGGCGCTGTGGAAGGCCCTCATCATCCGCTCGCCGCTGCTGACCGAGTACCTGCCCGCCACGGCCGCGGAATTGACCGAGCTGTCGCGTTTTCTGCGGCTGGGCTGAGCAGGATCCGGACGGTGGAATTCGCCCGCTCGCATACCGGTTGGGAGTACCCGTATAGCGTCGCGGGGTTTACCGCACCGCCGCTCGGCTACCGATCGGCGAAATAGCGGCAATACTCGATCAATTATTCAAACCAGTCGGTTTCTTATCGACTAGTTCGAATTGCTTACTACTACAGGCGGTAATTCTGTATCGCATTTCCGGCGGCGTATGCCCCGCTCAGCCGAAGCATTTTCCTTCACCGCGATAGGTCGGTACCGACGTGCGCTTCCCGTCACCGTCGACCATGTGCACGCGGTCGAACCGCTCGCACAGCTCACCCGCTTTGGCGTGCCGCATCCAGACCCGGTCGCCGATGCGCAGCTGGGCAGCGCCGGTCAGCGGCGTCTGCACCTCGCCCGCACCCTCGGTGCCGATCAAGCGTAAACCGATGGGCCACACCGGCTTCGGCACCCGCGAGGCGCCCGCCGGACCCGAGGCGATATAGCCACCACCGAAAAGAGTCGCGATCCGGTCGGCCGGCTTGCGCACCACCGGCAACGCGAAGAACAGTGACGGCGTGGCGGTGAACGCGCGATAGTCGTCGAACAGGGTCGGCGCGTAGAGGCCGGACCCGGCGGTGACCTCGGTGACGGCGGCGTCGCCCGTGCTGACCTCGATCGATCCGGTGCCACCACTGTTGACGATCTGGAGCTGCCCGGCCACCGACCGCACCGCCTCGACCACCGCACCGCGGCGCCGGCCGATCTCGGCGGCCGAGGCCTTCTTCACCAGTCGCACCGCGATATTGCTGTCCGGCAGTCCCGCGATCTGCGCCTCGTAGGTCATCACACCGACCACCTCGAAGCCGCGCCGCTTCGCGGCCTCGGCCAGCACGGCGGCCTGCTCGGGCGTCCGGATCGGCGAGCGCCGCACCCCGAGGTGCAGCGGGCCGATCCGCAGCGAGGCATCGACATCCAGGCAGATCCGGGGGTGAACGTTTGCGCTGCCGATCGCTGTGCGGATGAATTCGAGCTGCTCGGCGTCATCGATCATCAGCGTGATCGCATCGCGCAGCACCGGATCGGCGCCGAGTTCGGCCAGCGCGGCGCGGTCGGTCACCGGGTAGCCCAGCAGCACGTCGCGGGCGCCTAGCCGGACCAGCCAGATGGCCTCGGCCAGCGAATACGACATGATGCCCGCGAATCCGCCGTCGGCGGTCAGCCCGGAGCCGAGCACCTCTTCCAGGACGGCGCGGCAGCGCACGGACTTGCTGGCCACCCGGATGGGGACGCCCGCGGCGCGGCGCACCAGGTCGGCGGCATTGGCCCGCAGGGCGGTCAGGTCGAGGGCGGCGAGGGGCGGCTCGAGGTCGGCGGTGGCCGCATGCAGCCCCGCGATCGGCGACGTTTCGGTCACCCCACCCACTCAACCATGCAACTGGTCAGGCGTCCAGTACTGCGCGGAGGTCGATTTACGCGTCCGCGGCGCGGGTGGCCAGGCTCGATACCAGATCGTCGAGCACCACCAGGATCGTCTCGTCGTCACGGTCGGCCAGCCAGCGCAGCACCGCGCCCTGGAGCACCGACACCACATAGGCCGCGACGGCCTCCACCGGCTCGAGCCACTGCGCGCCCGCGCGCCGGGCGCACATCTCCAGAAAGACGGCGGCCTCGGCATCCATGTCCCGGAACAGCGCGGCGCCGGCGGCGGCCGGCTCGGCATCGCCGTCCCAATGCTCACGCAACCGCTGCAGGGCCTCTTCGTAGGCCTGCAACTGCTTGACGGGGGTGGCCTTCACCAACGGCCAGTACGCGCTGAAACCGGCGTGCAGCAGCACTCGCAGTGCGCGCACACCGTGCATATCGAGCGAAGCAGCCGCATTCTCGACTGCCTCGCAGACGGTCGGCCGCAATCGGGCCTCCACCAATTCTCCACGTGCGATCAACGACGACTCCCTCGGCGAACAGATCTCGCGCACCTCGTCGGCCGCGATTGCCACCTGGCGGGCACTTGTCGGGAAAGTGCAGCCCATCCAGGCAACGTTCATCAATGGTAGAAGGTTTTCAAGGTTTAAGAACTAGTTCCATGGGTAAATTCAGACTTAAAGATTGTTTTGTTACCTAAACGGAACGATGTCGAACTCTTCCGCACCGCGCCGGAATCGCTTCTGCGAACATCACTCTCGCCCCTCCCCGTGTACGGCACAAAGCATCGATCAGCGTACGACACGATCGGCTCCGCACCCTTCGCGCTGTGGCCGATCACACAGCTCGACCTCGCAAAACGGACATCTGGCCGGCCTCGCACGCCGACCGTTAGCCTGGGCAAGTGACTCTCTCGCCCCTGGCCGGCCACCTGCGCATCACCGGCACCTTCAACTTCCGCGATGTCGGCGGCCTGCCCACCGCCACCGGCGGCACCGTCCGGCCGGGTGTGCTGCTGCGATCGGCTCAGCTCAGCAGCCTGGACGAGGCCGGTCACGCGGTGCTGCGCGAACTCGGCGTACGCGCGGTGCACGACCTGCGCGGCCAGCCGGAGATCGCCAAACACGGCGCCGACCAGTTGCCCGACGGCATCCACCTCACGGTCACCCCGTTCGACTCGGATATGGGCGAGGCGCCACCGCACGACCCGGCCACGGGCGCGGCCATGGCGCACATGATCGAGGTCTACCGGATGTTCCCGGCCCGGCCGGAAGCGCACGCGGCAATCCGGTCCATCGCCGAGTCGATCGTGGCCGGCGACGGCGCCGTCCTGGTGCACTGCGCGGCGGGCAAGGACCGCACCGGCTGGGCGGTCGCCACCCTGCTGCGCGCGGTCGGCGTCGACGAGCAGGCGGTGCTGACCGACTACCTGCTCAGCAACTCCGCGGTCCCGGTGCTGCGGGCCATGCTCACCGAGAACCTCGGCCCCGACCACGTCTTCTCCGATGATCTGCTCGGTGTGCGGGAGGAGTATCTGCGCAGCGGACTGGAATCGTTGCGTGAGCTGCACGGCGATCTCGAGGCGTATCTGGACGTCATCGGGCTCACCGCCGACCTGCGCGACCGGCTGCGCGAGCGCCTGGTGGGCTGACCGGCCCCGCTACGCGCTGCGCCGGACCAGGCCGTCGGCGCCGATAGTGACCTGATCGCCGGTGTGGAACCAGCTACCGGTGAAGCGGTCGGCGGTGGCCTTCGGGTCGTTCCAGTATCGGCGGGTGACATTGGGGCCACGGCACAGCAGTTCGCCGTGCCCGTCTCCGGCGCGCGGGCCCCACAGCGCCAATTCGGTTCCGCCGAACGGCAATCCGAGCACGGTCCCGCCCGGATCGGCCAGCGAATCGTCGACCGCCAGCCCGATGCCGCTGGTCTCGGTGGCGCCCCAGACCGCCCACTGCCGCGCGTCGGGAAAGATCGCGCGCAGCTCGGTCGCGTCGACGCCGGAGGCCGCCCGTTCGGCGCGATGGCCCGCGGTGCTGATGCGTGCGACGCCCTCGGTGCGCAGCCCGTCGGCCCGTTCGGCGGCCAGCTCGGGCAGCAGGGCGCCGAGGATGCGCGGGGTCGCGGCGATCATGTCGATGCGTTCGGCGGCAAGGGTTTCGGCGAGCCGGCCGGTATCGGGAGCGAGCACCACCGTGCCGCCGACGGCAAAGGTGGGCAGCAACTGATCGACGCAGCCGCTGGCGTGGGCCAGTGGCAGCAGCACCAGATTGCGCAATCCGTCGGTGGGCAGATCGAGCGCGCCCACCACCGAACGGATTGCCGAGAGCAGGTTTTCGTTGGTGAGCTCGACGCCCTTGGGCAGTGCCGGGCCGGGAGCGGTGCCGCTGGTGTAGCAGAGCAGCGCGAGATCATCGAGCGCGGCGCCGTCGTCGATGAAGGCCGCGCCGTCAGGGAGTTCGGTATCGGCGACGCTGCCCGTCCTGGTCGAACCGCAGCCGCGGGCGCCGCCGCCGAGCACGAAATCGGCGCCGCTGTCGGCGATCACCCGCTCCGCCACCGCCGCCGGTAGCCCGTCGTGCACCAGCACCGGCACCGCGCCGCTGAGCAGCGCGCCGAGAAATGCCTGCACCCAGCGCGCGCCGACCGGCAGATGCACCGCGACCCGGTCGCCGTAGCCGATGCCGTGCTCCTGGAGTCCACCGGCGATCCGCGAGGCCGAATGCCACAGGTCGCGGTAGGTCAGGCGGGGTCCGCCGACCTCGACCACGGCCTCGCGGGTGGCGAAGGCATGCACCTGGAGATCGAGCAGTTCGGTCAGCGCGGGGGTGAGGTTGCCGTAGCGCAGCACACCGTCGGCGCCGCGGGCCAGCGGATCGCCGGCCCGCTCCCCGGCCGGATACTCGACCAGCAGGCCGGCCGGGGACTCGGCGCGCTCGTTCACGCCCGGCCCGATGAGCCTTGTCGTGCCGTCTCTCATCGGACCTCCGCGTGCTTCGAACCGTCAGGCACTGTGACTATATGACGCAGATCACAAATTCGCGGTCGGAGTCGGCGAAAGTTTCCGTGTCGTCATCCGCACGCGCGCCGGAGGTGGCGGATCAGCGTCCGGTGTAGGTCGCCTTACCCGGCCCGAGTTCCAGGAAGCTGCGCACCGCGCCACGCAGGTCCTCGGTCGCGAACAGCTCGCCCGACACCTCGGGGGTCACCGAATCAGCATGCGCCACGCCGCCCGAACGCCAGGCCTCGACGATCTTCTTGGTCGCCGCGTGCGCGCGGGTCGGGCCCTGCGCCAGCCGGTGCACCAGCGCCTGCGCCGCGGCGTCGAGATCCTCGTGCACGCCGTTGACCACACCCCAGTCGGCCATGGTCGCCGCGTCGTACAGATCGCCGGTCATCACCAGCTCGCGGGCCCGGCCCGAACCCGCGCGCTCGGCCAGCCGCTGCGGGCCGCCCATCGACGGCGTCAGCCCGACCACGATCTCCACCAGGCCGAACTTCGCCTTGGGCGCGGCCAGGATCAGATCGCAGGCCAGCGCGATCTCGAAGGCCGCGGTGAGGGTGAGCCCGTGCGCGGCGAACACCACCGGGCACGGCAGCGCCTCGAGCGGATGGCAGATCCGGGCGAACAGGTCGCGCCAGAGTTCGGCGCCCTGCTCGGCGGTCAGCCCCTCGAAGGTGTGCACGTCGACCCCACCGGAGACGACCTTGCCTTCCGCCCGCAACAACACCGCGCGCGGCGGGTTCGCGGTCAACTCGGCGATATCGGCGACGAGAGCGTCGAACATGGCCTGGTCGAACAGATTCAGCGGCGGACTCGCCAGCGTCAGCGTCGCCACCTCGGCGCCGTCGCCGACGATCTCGCGTTCCAGTCTGGTGGGTTTGGTGTCACTCATTCGGCCAGAGTAAAGCCATCGGCCCGGCCGGTATCTGCGAGACTGTCGGTGTGACCAAGGCGGAATCGGAGGCAGGCAGCTACGTCGAGCCGGGCGAGTTCAAGCGCGACACCAACTACATCACCACCCGCATCACCGCGGACGGCCGCGACGGCTATCCGGTGACGCCGGACCGGTACCGGCTGGTCGCCGCCCGCGCCTGCCCCTGGGCCAACCGCACCCTGATCGTGCGCCGCCTGCTCGGGCTCGAACAGGTCATCTCACTCGGCCTGTGCGGGCCCACCCACGACAAGCTGAGCTGGACCTTCGACCTTGACCCCGGTGAGGTCGACCCGGTGCTCGGCATCCACCGCCTGCGCGACGCCTATCTGGCCCGCTTCCCCGATTACCCGCGCGGCATCACCGTGCCCGCCATGGTCGATGTGCCGACCGGCCAGGTGGTCACCAACGACTACGCCCAGATCACCCTCGATCTCTCCACCGAATGGACCGAATTCCACCGACCCGGCGCACCGCAGCTGTATCCGCCGCAGCTGCGCGCGGAGATCGACGAGGTGAACAAACGGGTGTTCACCGAGGTCAACAACGGCGTCTACCGCTGCGGCTTCGCCGGCGCCCAGGACGCCTACGACGCCGCCTACGACCGGCTCTTCACCGCCCTGGACTGGCTCAGCGACCGGCTGGCCGGGCAGCGCTACCTGGTCGGCGACACCATCACCGAGGCCGACGTGCGACTGTTCACCACGCTGGTCCGCTTCGATGCCGTCTACCACGGGCATTTCAAATGCAACCGCAACAAGCTCACCGAGATGCCGGTGCTGTGGGCCTACGCCCGTGACCTCTACCAGACCCCCGGATTCGGCGACACCGTCGACTTCGGGCAGATCAAGACCCACTACTACGTGGTGCATACCGATATCAACCCCACCCGCATCGTGCCCAAGGGCCCCGATCTGTCGAACTGGCTCACCCCGCACGGGCGTGAAGCGCTGGGCGGCAGGCCCTTCGGCGACGGCACCCCGCCGCCCCCGCCCCCACTGAGCGAACGGGTACCGGCGCTGCGCGAGCCGCGATAGGGCCGCGTTCTCCCCGACCGTTGGGTCCGTGACCGGGCCCACCGTGCCGATTCGCACGCCGCGGGGTCGGAACCTATTGCAGCGGGTAATCCGTTGTCAGAACGAGCTGACGGCGCAGGTGCCCTACAGTTGCGCAGCAGAGGCCGAAGAGGAGGATGAGGCCGTGTTCACCAAGGCGTTCGAGAAAGCGGTGGTCGAGCTACTCGACACCGGATCCCGCCTGCAAGCCCCCGCGGTCGCCAAGTACGTCGCGCGGCTGCGGCGCGCGCATCCGGACGAGAGCCCGGCGCAGATCATCGAGCGGCTGGAAAAGCAGTATCTGCTCGCGGTGACCGGCAGCGGTAGCGCGGTCGGCGCCACGGCCGCGGTGCCCGGGGTCGGCACGGTCGCCGCACTGGCCGCGGTCAGCGCCGAGACCACCTTCTTCATGGAAGCCTCCGCCGTGTTCACCCTCGCGGTCGCCTCGGTCCACGGGGTGCGCCCGCAGGACAAGGAGCAGCGCCGGGCCCTGGTGCTCGCGGTCGTGCTGGGCGATACCGGCATGGAGGTCGTGCAGAAGAGCATCGGCCATTCGGCCAAGCACTGGGGCACGGCCTTCGCGACCAAGATTCCGGGCCTGGCCGGCATGAACGAATCGCTGTTGAAGCGGTTCATCGTCCGATTCATCACCAAACGCGCCGCGCTGATGGCCGGCAAGGTGGTGCCTGCGGGCATCGGCGCCGTTATCGGCGGGGCAGGCAACCGCGCCCTGGGCAAAGCCACGATCACCAACGCGCGCAAGGCCTTCGGCCCGCCACCTGCCCACTTCCCGGCCGATCAGCCGCTGATCATCGATGCCGATCCGCTGACCGCGCTGGAATCCTCGCCCGTGGCCCCGGCCTACCCGACGCCCCCGGCCGCCTCCCGGTGAGCGCCGCACGACCGCAGGCCTTCGCCGTCCGCGGACTGACCAAGCGCTACGACTTCACCGAGGCCGTACGCGAGGTGAGCTTCACCGTCGCGCCCGGCACCGTCGCCGCGCTGGTCGGCCCGGAGAGCGCAGGCAAGACCACCGTCGTCGGGGTACTGCTCGGACTGCTCGAACCGACCGCCGGATCGGCGCAAGCCGGCGGATTCGACGTCACCGCCCGGCCGGAATACGCGCCGGGGATCGGCGGCGTACTCGATCCGCGCGGGCTGCACCCCGGCCGCACCATCCGCGACCACCTGTGGATCTACGCCGCCGCCGCGGGCCTGCCGGACCGGCGCGTGCGCGAGGTACTGGAACTGACCGGGCTCACCGATTTCGCTCGCACCAAACCCGACGGGCTCAGCCCCGGCCGACAGCTGCGGGCCGCGCTGGCCACCGCGCTGCTACCGAACCCGCAGCTACTGGTCCTCGACGATCCGACCCTCGAGCTCGACAGCGTCGAACACGCCTGGCTGACCGACTTCCTGCGCGGCTACGCGGGCCGCGGCGGCAGCGCGCTGGTCACCGGGCGCAGCCTGGCCGCGGTGCTGCCGTTCACCGACTCCGTGATCGTGCTCAGTGAGGGCTCGGTGGTGTATCAGGGCAGCCCGGCACGGCTGCGGCGCAACAACCCCGACCGGCTGGTGGTGGCGTCGTCGTCGGCGATCGCGCTGGCCACGGCGCTGGCGGTGGACGGCTACACCGACGCCGTGATCCGGCAGGACGGCAGGCTCGCCGTCGCCGAAGCGAGCCAGGACCGGATTCTGGCGGTGGCCGGTGCGGCCGGCGTCCGCATCGACTCCATCGTCGCCGATCCCATTCATCCCGACCGGGTCCTCGCCTCGCTCACCGCCGCGGCCCGCAACCGCCCGGTGGTTTCCGGCACCGCCGCCCCGCCGCAGCCCGCTCGACCTCCGCAACCGTCTCCGATGCCGTACGGGATTCCACGATGATCGACGTCTTGCCTGCGGACCTGCTGCCGGCGATCAACTCCGAGCTACGCAAGACGGCCACGCTGCGCTGGCCGCGGCTGCTCGCGGCCATGGTGGTGGCCATTGCCGTGGTCACCAGCTCGGTCACCGCGATCCTGTCCGGCCCGGCCGATCCCGACGGCGAACCGGCCACCGGCGCCGCCACCATCGGGCTGTACCTGGCATTGATCGCGGTGGTGCTGGCGGTCGGCGGATACGGCGCGGCGGCCGCGGGCGGCGAATTCCGGCACGACACCATGGCCATCACCGCCATGTTCACGCTCGACCGCGATCGGCTGGTCGGCGCGAAACTGCTGGTCACCGCCGCTGTCGCACTGGGGCTGGCGGTGGCGGTCGAACTGGTCGCGCTGGGGTGCCTGTTCGCGTTCGGCAACGGCAAGTTCGAGCTCACCGCGCAGTTGTTCGCCGTCCTCGGTGGCGGGCTGATCGCGGCGGTCTGCTGGTCGGTGATCGGCGCGGGCCTGGGGCTGTGGCTGCGCTCGCCCGGCGCCGGCGTCGCCCTGGTGCTCGGCTGGCTGCTGATCATCGAACCGCTGATCTGGCTGGTCACCACCGGACTCGGCATCGCGGGCATCTCCACCGTGCTGCCCGGATCGTCGACGGTGAGCACTCTTATGGTCGGGTCCTTCGCCGGCGCCGACCTCCTCGCACCGACACCCGCAGCGATCGTGGTGCTGCTGCTGTGGACCATCGGCGTCGGCGGTCTGGGCTGGTGGTCGGTGCGCTCCCGCGATCTGTGAGTTAGCGATCGGCTGCTGAGCCGGCCGTAGCTGGTTGGGCTGCTCGCTGGCGGCGAGGCAGGCGGGAACAAATTTCCTGTCGGTGGGTGTCGTTATGGTCGATGGCACGAAGTGAGGGGTGGCTGACGGGGGGCTTGTTGTGGACGGATCGGCGCGGGTGAGCACAGAGGTATCCGGGGGAATCGAGGTCGGGGGGCGGGCGCCCGGCTGGATTCGGCGGCTCTGGGGGGAGGCCGCGCGGCATCGGCGGACTGTTGCCGGGATCGCGGCGGCGGTGCTGGCGGGCGCGGCCGCGGAGATCGTGGCGCCGCTGCTGACGAAGCGGGCGGTCGACGCGGCGGGGATCGGCGATACGGGCGTGATCGGCACGGTGGCCGCGCTGCTGGTGTTGCTCGCCCTCGGCCGGTTCCTCGCCTCCTTCGGGCGGCGGCTGCTGGCCGGGCGCCTGTCGCTCGACGTCCAGCATGCGCTGCGGGTGAATCTGCTGGGGTCGCTGCAACGGCTCGACGGCGCCGGACAGGACGCCATCCGGACGGGGCAGGTGGTGTCACGCTCGATCACCGACCTGCAACTGGTGCAGGGCTTGTTGGCGATGGCGCCGCTGTCGGGGATGTCGCTGCTGCAATTCGTGCTGGCCGCCGCGGTGATGATGTGGCTGTCGCCGGTGCTGGCCACGGTGGCGCTGCTGGTGGTCCCCGCCATCGCCGTGGTGGTGTATCGAATCCGGCCCAAGCTGTACGCGGCCACCTGGTCGGCGCAGCAGCGGGCGGCCGACCTCGCCCAGCACGTCGAGGAAACGGTGACCGGCGTCCGGGTGGTCAAGGGGTTCGGCCAGGAAGCGCGGATGGTCGACCTGCTCGAACGGCACGGCCGCACTTTGTTCGCCGAACGCATGCGGGCCGCGACCATCAACTCCCGCTTCGCACCGACGCTGTCCGCGATCCCGCAGATGGGCCTGGTCGGTGTGGTCGCCCTCGGCGGCGTGCTGGCCATGGGCGGCAGCATCGGCCTCGGCACGTTCCTCGCCTTCACCGCCTACGTCGCCACCATGACCACCACCGCGCGCACCATGGCCTCGGTGGTGATCATGGCCCAGCTCACCCGGGCCGCCGCCGAACGGGTATTCCAAGTGATCGACGCCGCGCCCACCGTCGCCGACCCGGAACACCCCCGGGACCTGCCGGACGGGCCGCTCGGCATCGACATCGACGCACTCACCTTCGGCTTCGATCCGGACCGCCCGGTGCTGCGCGATCTCGACCTCACCGTCCGTCCGGGCGAGACGGTGGCGATCATCGGGCCCGCCGGCTCCGGCAAAACCACCCTCTCCCTGCTACTTCCCCGCTTCTACGCGCCCGATTCCGGTGCGATCCGGCTGTTCTCGGCCACGCGGGGTACAGCGGCAACGCGCGACATCATGAGCGGCGCCGTCACGATCCCGAACCCGGGACCCGCGAACGGCGATAGTCACGAGCCGCCCACACCGGATACCGCGGCAACGCCCCACACGGTGATCGACGCCGACGCTCCGATCCCGAACCCCAAACCCGCGAACCCCAAACCCGCGAACGGCGACAGACGCGTACCGCCCCCGCCGACCGCTACCGGTAACCCCGAGCCAGCGGGGTCCGGCCGCGACGGAGCTGCCTCCAGCCAGCCACACTGCAGTGGCGGGCCAATCGACAACGGCGTCGACATCGCCGACGTGAGGGCGAGTGACCTGCGCGCCGCCATCGGTGTGGTCTTCGACGACCCGTTCCTGTTCTCCGACACGATCGCCGCGAATATCGCCCTCGGCAGTCCCGAGGCGACCGATGCCGAGATCCGGCAGGCGGCGAAAATGGCCGCGGCCGACGAGTTCATCAACGAGCTGCCCGACGGTTACGACACCGTGGTGGGCGAACGCGGGCTCACCCTGTCCGGTGGCCAGCGCCAGCGCATCGCGTTGGCGCGGGCACTGCTGGCCCGGCCGCGGATCCTGGTCCTCGATGACGCCACCTCGGCCGTCGACGCCGTCACCGAGGCCGCCATCTTCGATGCGCTACCCGATCGCGGCGATCGCACCACCATCATCCTGGCCCACCGCGAATCCACCCTGGCCCATGCCGACCGGGTAGTCCGCCTCCCCGCACCCGCCCATGCGCTGCCGGTGACCGCGCCCCCGGTCCTCGAACCGCCCCGCCGGACGCCGCGCGGCGCGGGCCGGGCCGCGGCCGCCGATCTGAGCGAGACGCCGGAGCTGCGGCGCACCATCGAGAAGCTCCCGCCCGCCACCGAGCAACCCGGCCTCGACGCGGCCCGGCTGCGGCAACCCGATCCGGGCTTCCGGCTGATCCGGCTGCTGTGGCCGGTGCGCGCCCTGGTGCTGACGGTCATGGTGCTGCTGGCAGTCGAGGCACTGATCGGCATCGGGTTCCCGCCGATCGTGCGGTACGCGATCGACGCCGGCGTCGGCGGTGACGATATGGGCGCGCTGGTTCGGGCGGCGGTCCTCGGCACGGTGCTGGTCGTCGCGGGCTGGGTCGTGGCCGCGGCCACCACCACCCTGACCGCCCGCACCGGCGAGCGGGTGCTCTACGGACTACGCGTCCGCAGCTACGCCCACCTGCAACGACTCGGCCTGGACTACTACGAGCGCGAACTGTCCGGCCGGATCATGACGCGGATGACCACCGACGTGGACGCGCTGTCGACCTTCTTGCAGACCGGTGTCTCGACCGCGCTCGTCAGTGCGCTGTCTCTGGTCGCGATCGCGGTCGCACTACTCGTCATCGATACCTCGCTGGCACTGGTGGTGCTACTCGGTGTGCTCCCGCCCCTGGAGCTCGCGACGGTGATCTTCCGGCGGGTGTCGTCGGCGGCCTACACCATCTCCCGCGAACACGTCTCCACCGTCAACGCCGACTTCCAGGAGAACATCAGCGGACTGCGCGCGGTGCAGGCCTACCGGCACGAACCGCTCGCGGCCCGGCGCTTCGCCGAATACTCCGAGCGCTACCGGCACAGCCGGATGCGCGCGCAGCGGGCCATCGCCCTGTATTTCGCGTTCATCTCGGCCTGGTCGGACCTGGCGCTGGCCATGGTGGTGTTCGTCGGCGCCCGCGAGATCGCCGGCGGCACCACCAGCGCGGGCACCCTGGTCGCCTTCGTGCTCTATCTGGAGCTGTTGTTCGGCCCGGTGCAGCACCTGTCCCAGGTCTTCGACGGCTATCAGCAGGCCAAGGTGGGTTTGCGGCGGATCGGCGCGCTGCTGCGTACCGAATCCTCCATCGCCCCCGACCCGCCCAATGCCGTTCCCATCACCGGCCGGCTCGACGGCGCCGTCGGCCTGGACCAGGTGCGCTTCGCCTACCCGGGCACCGAGCAGCCCGCCCTCGACGGCGTCTCGCTCGATATCCCGGCCGGCTCCACCCTGGCGCTGGTCGGTGCGACGGGTGCGGGCAAATCGACCATCGTCAAGCTGCTGGCCCGCCTCTACGACCTACCGGCCGACGGCGCCGGTGCGGTCCGGGTCGACGGCGTCGACCTGCGCGACTACCGGCTCGGCGACTACCGCCGCCGTCTCGGCATCGTCCCGCAAGAACCTCACCTGTTCACCGGCGACGTCGCCAGCAACATTGCATTCGGGAAACCATCGGCCACCGCACAACAGATCGCCGACGCCGCCGCGGCGGTCGGCGCGATCGCGATGATCGAATCGCTGCCGCTCGGCATGGCCCAACCGGTGGGTGAACGCGGCCGCGGCCTATCGGCCGGCCAGCGGCAGCTGATCGCGCTCGCCCGGGCCGAACTGGTCGACCCCGACCTCCTGCTGCTGGACGAGGCGACCGCCACTCTCGACCCGGATACCGAGCAATCGGTGCTGGTAGCGACGAAATCGCTGGCCCGTGACCGCACCACGGTGGTGGTGGCGCACCGGCTGGCGACGGCCGCGCGCGCCGACCGGATCGCCGTCGTCGACCACGGCCGGATCGTGGAAATCGGCGCCCACGACGAACTGCTGGCCGCGCGCGGCGCGTATGCCCGACTCTGGGCAGCGGCCGGAGAACGGGAGGGAATATTCTCAGCGGAAGACAGGTCGTCACCATGGAGGAGCGGTCTGTCCGCCGGTCGGTAGCACCGCCGATTCGGGGCTGGGCCTATCCTCGACAGAGGGCGCATCGGCGCGCATCCGCCGATCCCCGTGCCGGGCACGTCACAAACGTCGCAGCGCGAAGAACGAAATGAGGCGAACACCTGCTGTGAGCAGCTCAACTTCCCAGTTCGGACAGAACCAGTGGCTAGTCGACGAGATGTATCAGAAGTTCAAGAACGATCCATCATCGGTCGACGAAAGTTGGCACGAGTTCCTCGCCGATTACACCCCCGACGCGTCCGGTGAGTCCCAGGCCGGCCAGCCGTCGCCCGCGCAGGCTCCCGCCCCGGCACCCGCGCAGGCTGCGACGACCGCGACGGTGAACTCGGCTCCGGCGCCCGCGCCCCAGGCTGCTGCCCCCAAGCCCGCCGCCCCCAAGGCCACGCCCGCTCCGGCTCCGGCACCGAAGCCCGCGGCCACCACTGCGGCAGCGGCGGCCCCGGCGTCCGCTCCGCAGCAGGCGCGCGCCCCCAAGACCACCCCGGCGCCGACCTCCAACGCCGCGCCGACCGGCGGACCCAAGCCGGCCGCCCCCGCGGCCGACGAGACCAAGGTGCTGCGTGGTGCGGCAGCCGCGGTCGCCAAGAACATGTCCGCCTCGCTCAGCATCCCCACCGCGACCAGCGTCCGGGCCATCCCGGCCAAGCTGATGATCGACAACCGGCTGGTCATCAACAACCATCTGGCCCGCACCCGCGGTGGCAAGATCTCCTTCACCCACCTGCTCGGCTACGCCATCGTGCAGGCGGTCAAGGCCTTCCCGAACATGAACCGGCATTTCGCCGAGATCGACGGGAAGCCGCATTCGGTCACCCCCGCGCACACCAACCTCGGCCTGGCCATCGACCTGCCCGGTAAGGACGGCAACCGCTCGCTGGTCGTGGCCGCGATCAAGGGCTGCGAGGAGATGACCTTCGGGCAGTTCCACACCGCCTACGAGGACATCGTGCGCCGTGCCCGCGAGGGCAAGCTGACCGCCGAGGACTTCAGCGGCGTCACCATCTCGCTGACCAACCCCGGCACCATCGGCACCGTGCATTCGGTGCCGCGGCTGATGTCGGGTCAGGGCGCGATCATCGGCGCGGGCGCCATGGAGTACCCGGCCGAGTTCCAGGGTATGAGCGATGAGCGCATCGCCGATATCGGTGTCGGCAAGCTGATGACGCTGACCTCGACCTACGACCACCGCATCATCCAGGGTGCGGAGTCCGGCGACTTCCTGCGCACCATCCACCAGCTGCTGATCTCCGACGAGTTCTACGACGAGATCTTCCACGGCCTCGGTGTGCCGTACGAGCCGGTGCGCTGGCGCAAGGACATCAAGGAACGCGGCGTCGACAAGAGCACCCGCGTGCTCGAGATGATCGCCGCCTACCGCAACCGCGGCCACCTGATGGCCGACACCGACCCGCTGCGCCTGGTCAAGGACAAGTTCCGCAGCCACCCCGACCTCGATGTCACCCAGCACGGGCTGACCCTGTGGGACCTCGACCGCGAGTTCAACGTCGGCGGCTTCCACGGCCAGGAGCGGATGAAGCTGCGCGATGTGCTGTCGGTGCTGCGCGACTCCTACTGCCGCCACGTCGGTGTGGAGTACACCCACATCCTGGAGACCGATCAGCTCGAATGGATCCAGGAGCGGGTCGAGCAGAAGCACGTCAAGCCGACCGTCGCTCAGCAGAAGTACATCCTGAACCGGCTGAACGCGGCCGAGGCGTTCGAGACCTTCCTGCAGACCAAGTACGTCGGCCAGAAGCGGTTCTCGCTGGAAGGCGCCGAATCGGTCATCCCGATGATGGACGCGGTCATCGACCAGTGCGCCGAGCACGCCCTCGACGAGGTCGTCATCGGTATGCCGCACCGCGGCCGGCTCAACGTGCTGGCCAATATCGTCGGCAAGCCGTACTCGAAGATCTTCACCGAGTTCGAGGGCAACATGAACCCGGCGGCCACCCACGGCTCCGGCGACGTGAAGTACCACCTCGGTGCGCGCGGCACCTACCTGCAGATGTTCGGCGACAACGAGATCGAGGTCTCGCTCACTGCCAACCCCTCGCACCTCGAGGCGGTCGACCCGGTGCTCGAGGGCCTGGTCCGCGCCAAGCAGGACCTGCTGGACAAGGGCGACGGCCCCGAGGGCTTCTCGGTGATGCCGCTGATGCTGCACGGTGACGCCGCGTTCGCCGGCCAGGGTGTGGTCGCCGAGACGCTGAACCTGTCGGGTCTGCGTGGTTACCGCGTCGGCGGCACCATCCACATCGTGGTGAACAACCAGATCGGCTTCACCACCGCGCCGGAGAACAGCCGCTCCACCGAATACTCCACCGACATCGCGAAGTTCATCGGTGCGCCGATCTTCCACGTCAACGGTGACGACCCGGAGGCCTGCGACTGGGTCGCGCGCCTGGCCGTCGACTTCCGGCAGAAGTTCCGCAAGGACGTGGTCATCGACCTGATCTGCTACCGCCGCCGTGGCCACAACGAGGGCGACGACCCGTCGATGACCCAGCCGTACATGTACGACGTCATCGACACCAAGCGCTCGGTGCGCAAGAGCTACACCGAGAGCCTGATCGGCCGTGGCGACATCTCCATGAAAGAGGCCGAGGACGCGCTGCGCGACTACCAGGGCCAGCTGGAGCGGGTGTTCAACGAGGTCCGCGAGCTGGAGAAGTACTCGCCGGAGCCCAGTGAATCGGTCGAGGACGATCAGAAGGTACCCGCGACGGTGCAGACCGCCGTGGACAAGTCGGTGCTGCAGCGCATCGGCGACGCGTTCCTCAACGTGCCCGAGGGCTTCAACGTGCACCCGCGCGTCAAGCCGGTGCTGGAGAAGCGGCGCGAGATGGCCTACGAGGGCAAGGTCGACTGGGCCTTCGCCGAGCTGCTGGCCTTCGGCACGCTCATCGACGAGGGCCGTGCGGTGCGGTTGACCGGCCAGGACTCCCGTCGTGGCACGTTCACCCAGCGTCATGCGGTGATCATCGACCGCAAGACCGCCGACGAGTACACCCCGCTGCACAACATCGGGTCTGCCAACCCGGGCTGGTTCGCGGTGCACGACTCGGCGCTGAGCGAGTTCGCCGCCGTCGGCTTCGAATACGGCTACTCGCTGGGCAACCCGGACGCGCTGGTGCTGTGGGAGGCGCAGTTCGGTGACTTCGTCAACGGCGCGCAGTCCATCATCGACGAGTTCATCTCCTCCGGTGAGGCCAAGTGGGGTCAGCTGTCGGAGGTCGTGCTGCTGCTGCCGCACGGTCATGAGGGTCAGGGCCCGGACCACACCTCCGGCCGCATCGAACGCTTCCTCCAGCTGTGCGCGGAGGGGTCGATGACGGTGGCGGTGCCGTCCACCCCGGCCAACTACTTCCACCTGCTGCGCCGCCACGCCCTCGACGGCATCCGCCGTCCGCTGATCGTCTTCACCCCGAAGTCGATGCTGCGCAACAAGGCCGTGGTCAGCGATCTGAAGGACTTCACCGAGAGCAAGTTCCACTCGGTGTTCGACGAGCCCACCTACGAGCAGGGCATCGGCGATCGCGGCAAGGTCAAGCGGGTGCTGCTGACCAGCGGCAAGCTCTACTACGAGCTGGCCGCGGCCAAGGCCAAGCAGAAGCGCGAGGACGTCGCGATCGTGCGCATCGAGCAGCTCTACCCGATGCCGAAGTTCCGGCTCAACGAGGCGCTGGCCGGTTACCCGAACGCCACCGACATCGCGTGGGTGCAGGAGGAGCCGGCCAACCAGGGTGCCTGGCCGTTCTTCGGCCTGAACCTGCCCGAGCTGCTGCCGGAGCGTTTCGGCAAGCTGCGCCGGATCTCGCGGCGCGCCATGTCGGCGCCGTCCTCGGGTTCGAGCAAGGTGCACGCGGTCGAGCAGGCCGAGATCATCGCCGAGGCCTTCGAGCCGATCGCCTGATCAGCGGTTACTCACCGACGCCGGGTCCGGATTCGCTCTCTCGCAGAGTGTTTCGGGCCCGGCGTCGGGCGTTTCCGGGTGGGTTCGCAGGCACGTGCCGCCCTGCCCGGCGCGCGGCTCATTGCATCGCGTCCTCGAACAGCATGTACGAGCGGGTGACGATGGTAGCCTCGGTGACCCCTTCCCGGGCCGGCCCTCGTCCCGACTCGACCGTGGTCGCCGGGTCGCGCCGGCACCGAAGCCACTCATTCGCCGGTCCGAACCGGAGCCGTTGCGGTTGGATGAGTTGGTGCTGCTCGATTTTCAACTGGATGCGCGCCCGGACCGATCGGTCGAACGCGCTCGGACCCTCGTCGACGCCGGTGCCGCGGGCTTGTTCACCTTCGAGGGCCCGCACGACGTCATGCTGCCGCTGGCGGCGGTGGCGGGACAGGTCGAGACGGATCTGATGACGAATGTCGCGATCGCCATGCCGCGCAGCCCGATGCATCTGGCGCATGCGGCGTGGGATCTGCAGCTGATGTCGCGCGGGCGTTTCCGGCTCGGTCTCGGGTCACAGATCCGGCCGCATATCGAGAAACGTTATGGCGCAACGTGGTCGGCACCCGCGGCGCGGATGCGCGAGATCGTACTCGCGGTGCGTGCGATCCTGAACTCCTGGCAGGACGGCACCGAGCTCGACTTCCGCGGTGAACACACCCGCCACACCCTCATGCCGAAGACCTTCGTCCCCGGCCCCAACCCCTACGGTCCGCCCCCGGTGTTGCTCGGCGCCCTCGGCCCGCTGATGACCCGCACGGCTGCCGAGGTCGCCGACGGCCTGCTGGTCATGCCGTTCAACTCGCACCGCCATTTCCGCGAACGCACCCTGCCTGCCGTCGCCGAGGGCCTGAAACGCGCGGGCCGCACCGAGTTCGCGATCTACCCGCAGGCCATCGTCGCCATGGGCCGCACCGAGGAAGAGCTGGCCGCGGCATCCCGAGGGGTCCGCGGCCTCCTCGCTTTCTACGGCTCCACCCCCGCCTACCGCCCCGTCCTCGACGTCGAAGGCTGGGGTGAGCTCCAACCCGAACTCAACGCCCTGTCCAAATCCGGCGACATCATGCAGATGTTCGACCGCATCTCCGACGACATGCTCGACACTTTGGCAGTGCGCGGCACGCCGGAATCCTGTGCCGACGAGATCTCGCGCCGTTTCGGCGATGTCGCGGAGCGCGTGTGCTGCTACTTTCCCGGCTACGACCCGCCCATCGCCCACATCAGCGCTCTCGCGCAAGCGCTACGCCGGGCGGAATCCGGACCGGAATCGGTGTCCGGATCCACCCGGCGGTGATCACGAACCGGCTTACGCCATAGGCAGGTAGCAGGTGGGCGGCGAGGTCTCGTGCGAGCCGGTGACGCCCCCGCTGAGTGCGCACAGCAGCGCCTTCAGCAGCGGGGTGGCCGAACCGGAACTCGATACCCCGTCGACTCCGAGACGGGAGCAGCCGCACCGGGCCGAACCGACGACTCGGCCGCGGACTGCCCGGCGACACCCACCAGCACGGCCACGGAAACCGCGGCCACGGCAGCGGAATTGACGATGATGCGCATTCTTCGACAGGTCCTTTCACCAGAAGGCCTCCACCGTCCGCCGTGCTGACAGGCGGGTCGGTGCTCCTGCGCGGAGTACGAGACCGGACCCAAGCTAATCGCGACCGGCCCACCGCGAACGCCCCGGCTTCTACTGGCAGGGTTTCCCCGGGCGGGTTCCCGGCCGGCTCAGGAACGCAATGCCGCGGCGAGGGCGGGGTTGATGGCCATGGACAGGGCCAGCAGGGACTCGACCAGCAAGTCGATCAGTTCGTCGCGGGTGATCGTCTCGTTGCGCAACCAGGACAGGGTGGATTCCTCGGTGAAGGCGATCCAGCCGCGCACGGCTAGCACCAGGCGGGGGTGGTCGCGTTCCTCGGGGGTCATGGGAACCTGGGTCAGGATGATGTCGACGATGGCATTGCGAGTTTGTTCGACCAGGGCGACCAGGTCGGGGCTCGAACTGGCGGGACCGCGCAATAGCGCCAGGTACGAGGTGCGGTTCTCGCTGACGTAGTCGATGTAGCGGCTGACCGAATCGCGCAGCATGTCGAACAGGCCCAGGGTCGGGTCCGGCGCGACGCGCATCAGCAGTTCGGCGTTGGCGTGCCGCACGACCTCGAGCTGGAAGTCCTGCTTGGTGGGGAAGTAGTGGAAAAGCAGGCCGCGCGAAATTCCTGCCTGGGCAGCGATTTCGCTGATGGAAATGTCCTCGATGGCGCGCTCACCCAGCATCTTGACGCCGAGCTCGATCAACTGCGCGCGCCGCTGGTCCGGGCTCAGCCGGACACGCTTGGCGGTTTCTCCAGGACTCGTGCTCACGCGACCATCCTACTGAACGTGGGTCAATACTATTGACTGTGATTCAACAGAGCTGTTGACTGCTACTCAATAGGGCTCTAGTCTGAGTATATGAGTCGCAAGGTTACAGACAAAGCTGTCGCTAACCAGCACGCCCGCCATCTGCGGACGATCATCATCGGCAGCGGTTTCGCCGGCCTCGGCCTCGCCATCCGGCTGAGCCAACAGGGACGCCAGGATTTCCTGGTCCTGGAACGCGGCAACGATGTCGGCGGCACCTGGCGCGACAACACCTACCCGGGCGCCGCGTGCGATGTGCCCTCGCACCTGTACTCGTACTCCTTCGCGCTCAATCCGAACTGGTCGCGCTCGTTCTCCCGGCAGGGCGAGATCCAGTCCTACATCCAGGGCGTGGCCAAGAAGTACAACGTGCTCGACAAGCACATCTTCGACTGCGATGTCACCGGCGCACGCTGGAACAACGACACCGCGCGCTGGGAGATCACCTCCTCGCAGGGCAACTTCACCGCCGACACCGTGGTCTCCGCGGTGGGCGCGCTGTGTGAGCCGAACCTGCCCGACATCAAGGGCATCAACAGCTTCGAGGGCGAGATCTTCCACTCCGCCCGCTGGAACCACGACGCCGACCTCACCGGCAAGCGCGTCGCCATCATCGGCACCGGCGCCTCGGCGATCCAGATCGTGCCCGCCATCGCGCCGAAGGTCGGCCACCTCGACGTCTACCAGCGCACCGCGCCGTGGCTGCTGCCCCGGCTGGACCGGCCGTATCTGAAGGCCGAGCAGCTGGCGTTCAAGTACATCCCCGGCGTGCAGCGGCTCTCGCGGGCCGCGATCTACGCCGCGCGCGAAACCCAGGTCGTCGGCCTGGCCAAGTTCCCGGCGCTGATGCAGGGCTTCGAGCTGCTGGCCAAGGCCAAGCTGCGCTACGAGATCCGCGACCCCGAGCTGCGGGCCAAGGTCACCCCGGACTTCCGGATCGGCTGCAAGCGCATGCTGATCTCCAACGACTACTACCCGGCGCTGGACCGCGACAACGTCGACGTGGTCACCGACGGCATCGCCGAGATCCGGCCGAACTCGATCGTCACCAAGGACGGCACCGAACGCGAGATCGACGCGCTGATCGTGGCGACTGGCTTCCACGTCACCGATTCGCCGACCTACGAGACCATTTTCGGCCGCGACGGCCGCAGCTTGACCGAGGTGTTCGACGAGATCGGCCAGCAGGGCTACAAGGGTTCCTCGATCGCGAATTTCCCGAATATGTTCTTCCTGCTCGGCCCGAACGTCGGGCTCGGCCACACCTCGATGGTGTACATGATCGAATCGCAGATCAACTACATCGCCGACGCACTGGCCACCTTCGACAAGCAGGATCTGCGTACCGTGGAGGTGCGCCGCGAGGTGCAGGACCGCTACAACGCCGAGTTGCAGAAGAAGCTGGCCAAGAGCGTCTGGATGACCGGCGGCTGCTCCAGCTGGTACCTGGACAAGCACGGCAACAACACCACGCTGTGGCCCGACTTCACCTTCGAATTCCGTAGGCTCACCAAGCAATTCGACGTCGAGGCCTACGACACGACTACCGATGACAACTCCACTCGCCCCGACCTGAAAGTGGTGGCAGCCCAGTGAGCAAGGACGCTTACTTCCGTAACAAGGTATGTGTGATCACCGGTGCCGGTTCCGGTATCGGACGTGCGCTGGCCATCGATCTGGCCCGCCGCGGCGCCAAGCTGGCGCTGTCGGATATCGATGCCGACGGTCTCGCCGAGACCGTCCGGTTGTGCGAACAACTGGGCGCGCAGGTGAAGTCGGACCGGCTCAATGTGGCCGAGCGCGAAGCGGTGCTGCTCTACGCCGACGCGGTCAAAGAGCACTTCGGCGTCGTGCACCAGGTGTACAACAACGCCGGCATCGCCCACCACGGCGATGTGGTCAAGACCGAGTTCAAGGACTTCGACCGGGTCATGGACGTCGACTTCTGGGGCGTCGTCAACGGCACCAAGGCGTTCCTGCCGTACCTGATCGAGTCCGGCGAGGGCCACGTGGTGAACGTGTCCAGCCTCTTCGGCCTCATCTCGGTCCCCGGCCAGAGCGCCTACAACTCGGCCAAGTTCGCCGTGCGCGGCTTCACCGAGGCGCTGCGCCAGGAGATGATCGTGGCCAAGACGCCGGTCGAGGTGACCTGCGTGCATCCGGGCGGCATCAAGACCGCGGTGGCCCGCAACGCCACCTACGCCGAGGGCATCGACGGCAAGAACGCCAGTTCCATGTTCGACAAGTACCTGGCCATCCACTCCCCGGAAATGGCCGCCAAGACGATCACCGAGGGAGTGCGCCGCAAGCACGGCCGGGTGCTGATCGGCTGGGAGGCCAAGTTCCTCGACCTGTACGTGCGGGTCCTGGCCTCGGGCTACCAGCGCATCTCGGCCACCGTCGAGCGCCGCTTCCTGCCCTGAGCCGGGGACGACGATGCGTGATATCGCCATTCCGCTCCCGGTGGCGCGCACGATCCTGAGCCCGGTCTATCGGGCCACGCTCAACGATCGGCTGCCCTGGAAGCTGCAACGACTCCTGCTCGACGCCGGCTCGCGCTTGCAGCCGGCGCCGCCGGGCACCCGGATCGAGCGGATCCAGCTCGCCGGACGTCCCGCGGACCGCTTCACCACCGCAACCCCGGGCGAGGGTGCCGTGCTCTATTTGCACGGCGGCGGTTACGCGGTCGGCTCGCTGGCCACCCACCGTTCGCTGACGGCCCGGCTGGCGCACGAAACCGGTTGCGCGGTCTACTCGCTGGACTACCGGCTCGCGCCGGAGCATCCGTTCCCGGCCGGTCTCGACGACGCCGAGGCGGCGTTCCTCGAGCTGGTCGAATCGCACGGTTACGCACCCGGCCAGATCGCCATCTCCGGCGATTCGGCCGGCGGCGGCCTGGCCATGGCCACCGCCCAGCGGCTGATCGCGCGGCACGGCTACACCCCGGCCGCGCTCGGCCTGATCGCACCGTGGACCGATCCGAACGAGATCCCGGACCGCCACCGCGATCTGGTGATCAGCAAGCCGTGGTCGCGCGCGTGCGCCGCGGCCTATCTCGGCAACGGCGACAACGCCGATCCGGGCTACGCACCGCTGCTCGGGGAGCTGCGCGGGCTGCCGCCGACCTACGTCCAGGTCGACGTCAGCGAGCTGCTGCATCCGCAGTGCGTGCGGTTGGCCGCCTCGCTGCGCGACGCGGGCGTCACCGTCGCCTTCACCGAGAGCCGCGGGCTGTGGCATGTGGCGCAGCTGCAAGCCGCGCTGGTCGGCCCGGCCTCGGCGGTGCTGCGCGAGATGTCGGAGTTCTTGGCCGAAGCCATACGCCCGGCGCATATCCGCGACCTAGGATGATCGCGAACAGGTCCGTATCCGCTCGTCACTGAGCGGATACGGACCTATTTGCGGTGGTCGACGTCACGGCCGCGGCGCAGGTGCCGTAAATTACTGATGAGTTAACCCACGTGGAAGGGCCATGATGCGAGAGTTCGAAGCCCCGGCTTCCTACACCATCCCGGAAGACGCCAACAATTCCGACAATGTGTTCCGCCATGCCGAACAGTCGCCGAACGCGGTGCTGTTCCAGGTGCCCAACGGCAGCGGCGGCCTGCGGGATGTGACCGCGACGGAATTCGCGAAGACGGTGACCGGGGTGGCCAAGGGCATCATCGCCACCGGCATCGAACTCGGCGACCGCGTCGCCATCATGTCGGCCACCCGCTACGAGTGGGCCGTGCTCGACTTCGCCATCTGGGCGGCCGGCGCGTGCACCGTCGCCATCTACGACAGCTCGGCCGCCGAGCAGGCCAAGTGGATCCTGCAGGATTCGGCCACCAAGCTGCTGATCGTCGAGAACGACAAGCACCGCGCCACCGTCGACGAGATCGAGTCCGGTTCGCTGCCGGAGCTGAAGGAGATCGCCCAGATCGACAAGGGCGCCATCGACGAGCTGATCAGCCGCGGAGCCGACCTCGACGATCAGGTCGTGCACGAGCGCCGCGCCCAGGTCGGCGCTTCCTCGCCGGCCACCCTGATCTACACCTCGGGCACCACCGGCCGTCCCAAGGGCGTCATGCTCACCCACGCCAACCTGTGGGCGGAGTCGAAGTCCGACCGCATCGCGTTGGGCAAGTTCATCGTCGAGGGCAAGAAGACCCTGCTGTTCCTGCCGCTGGCGCACGTGTTCGCCCGCGCCGTCGCGCTGGCCGCCTTCGACGCCAAGGTGATCGTCGCGCACACCTCGGACTGGACCACCCTGGTCGACCAGTTCGCCGAGTTCAAGCCGCACTTCATCCTCTCGGTGCCGCGCGTGTTCGAGAAGGTGTTCAACAGCGCCAAGCAGAAGGCGCACGACGGCGGCAAGGGCAAGATCTTCGATCTGGCGGCCGAGACCGCCATCGCCTACAGCGAGGGCCTCGACAAGGGCGGCGCCGACCTGGTCACCAAGATCAAGCACTTCGTCTTCGACAAGCTGGTCTACAGCAAGCTGCGTGTCGCCCTTGGTGGCCAGTGTGAGGCCGCGGTCTCCGGTGGCGGCCCGCTGGGTGCGCGCCTGGGCCACTTCTTCCGTGGCGTCGGCGTCACCATCTTCGAGGGCTACGGCCTGACCGAGACCACCGCCGCCATCACCGTCAACACCCCCGAGCACATCCGGGTCGGCTCGGTCGGCCGCCCGATCGAGGGCCACGCCGCCAAGATCGCCGAGGACGGCGAGCTGCTGCTCAAGGGTTCGGTCGTGTTCGACGGCTACTGGGGCAATGCCGAGGCCACCGAGGAAGCCTTCGAGGACGGCTGGTTCAAGACCGGCGACCTGGGCGCCATCGACGCCGACGGCTTCGTCACCATCACCGGCCGCAAGAAGGAAATCATCGTCACCGCGGGCGGCAAGAACGTCTCCCCCGCGCTGCTGGAGGATTCGCTGCGGGCGCATCCGCTGATCAGCCAGGTGATGGTGGTCGGTGACGGCCAGCCGTTCGTCGGCGCGCTGATCACCCTCGATCCCGAGGCACTGCCGGGCTGGAAGGAGCGCAACGGCGTCTCCGCCGACACCCCGATCGAGAAGCTGGTGGAGAACCCGGCGCTGGTCGCCGAGATCGACGCGGCGGTCGCCGAGACCAACAAGAAGGTCTCCAAGGCCGAGCAGATCAAGAAGACCCGCATCCTGACCGTCGACTGGACCCAGGAGACCGGCGAGCTGACCCCGAAGATGTCGCTCAAGCGGGCCGTGGTGATGAAGCAGTACGCCTCCGAGGTGGAGAAGATCTACAGCTGATCTTCCCCTGACGACACAGGCGCCGGCAGCATTCGCTGCCGGCGCCTGTGTCGTTGCGAATCCGATTCAGGTGGTGAGCGATTCGGCCTTGGCCCGCTCGGTGGGTGGCTTCGGCGGTGCGGCGACGCCGGGGCGCAGGAACAGCACCGAGGCCAGCACACCGATCAGCAGGATGGCCGCGGGCAGGTAGGTCGAATCCGCCAGGGCCGAGCTGAACGCGTCCTTGACCGGCTCCGGGATCGGGCCCGCGGTGCCTTCACCGGCGGGCGCCTCACCCAAGCCGTTGGCCGCCATGCGGGCGGCGATCAGGGCACTGATCGCCGCGCTACCGAGCACCGCACCCACCTGACGGGTGGTGTTGTAGATGCCCGCACCCGCGCCGGCCTTCTGGACGGGCAGGTTGTGCGTCGCGGTGGTCGCCAGCGGCGCCCAGATGAACGCGTTCGCGAAACCGGCCAGCCCGGCCGCGACCAGGAACCAGATGATGTCCGAATCCGGCGTCATCAGCTGGGCGAACCAGGCCACCGAGATCGCGAACAGGGTGAAACCGATCGTCGGCACCACCCGTGGATGCAACCGGCCGGCGAACTTGCCGACGAACGGCGCCATCACGCCGGTGATGATCGCCATCGGCGCGAATACCAGCGCCGATTCGGTCGGCGACATCTCCCGCACCGCTTGCAGATAGAAGTACGACGGCACCATCACCGCGGTGGTGGCCGCGCCCATGGCGGCGATCGCCAGGTTGGACAGGCCGAAGTTGCGGTCGCGGAACAGGCTCAGCGGCACCAGCGGCTCGCCGGTATTGCGCGCCTGGTTGACCAGGAACAGCGCGAGCACCACCAGGCCGGCGCCGATCAGCAACCAGATCCGCAGCGACCAGTCGTAGGTATTGCCCTCCTGGATGCCGAACACCAGCAGCGCCATACCGATGCCGCTGAGCACCACGCCGGGAATGTCGAACTTGTGCGCGTGCGTCTCCAGCGCCGGCACCAGCTTCCAGGCCAGCACGAACGCGACGATGCCGACCGGCACGTTGACGAAGAAGATCCACTCCCAGCCGAGGTTGTCGACCAGCACACCGCCGAGGATCGGGCCGACCAGCGTGGCCAGACCGGCCACACCGCCCCACAGGCCCATGGCCGCGCCGCGCTTGTCCGGCGGGAAGGTGCGGGTGATGACGGCCATGGTCTGCGGCGTCATCAACGCCGCGACCAGCCCCTGCACCGCACGAGCGGCGATCAGCATCTCGATGGTGCCCGACAGTCCGCACCGCAGCGAGGCCAGGGTGAACACGGCCAGGCCGATCAGGTAGATGTTCTTGGGCCCGAAACGGTCGCCGAGACGCCCGGTGACCAGTAGCGGCACCGCGTAGGTCAGTAGGTAGGCGCTGGTCACCCAGATGACCTGGGAGATGTCGGCGTGCAGACTGTCGAGGATGGCCGGGTTGGCGACCGCGACGATCGTGACATCCAGCAGGATCATGAAGAACCCGACGACCAGCGCCGACAGCGCTAACCACGGATTACGTTGAGTGGACATCGGTTTCGTTCCTAACTCGGATGTGGATGACGAGCGACGTCGTTGTCGGTTCGGTGGTTCACGAGGCCGCGGGTTCCTCGGCGATATCGCCGGCCTCGACGGGATGTGCCGGCGGGCAATCGCCGGGCTCGGCGCGTTCGCCGGTGACGGGATCGAATTCGTCCCAGATCAGCGCACCGCTGTCGAGTTCTTCCAGCAGCTGCTCGACCCAGTCGATCTCGGTGCGCACGGTGGCGCGCAGATACGGCAGCACGATCCAGTACCGGCGAGGCACCTGCTTGCGCTCGGCCTTGCCGATCATCGTCTCCAGTTCGGCCAGTTCCCCGGCCAAGTGGTCGACGCGCTCCCGGAGCAAGGCCAGCACCTCGGGTTTGGGCAGGTTGTGCGCCTCACCGAGGGCGACCGGGAACAGCGGATACTCCGGCAGCGGTGTGCGCAGCAGTTCCGCGATCCGGTTGCGCAGGGTTTCGCGCCCGTCGGGGGTGATCCGGTAGGTGGTGCGTTCGGGCCGATTACCGGCGCGGTCGATCCCTTCGGCGCGCACCAGTTCCAGCTCGGCCAGCCGGGTGACCACGTGGTACAGCGACCCCGGCCGCACCTTGACGAGCTTGTCCTCGCCCCGCAGCGTGAGCATTTGGTACATCTCGTACGGATGCATCGGCCGCTCTTCGAGCAGGGCCAGCACAGCGATAGCCAGCGGTGTGACCGCCGCACCTGTGCGCTGCCCCATGACGACCCCTTTCCAGGCCAACGCCCGCTGCTCGCTGGATGTCGGCGAGCGTCACGGACTGTATCGGCGTGCGGCGACATACTCCGCACCAAATATTCCAGTTGGAATATACGGCGCGGAAGTCGCGGGCATCAATGGTGGAGAGCAGTTACCGAGGCCACAAAGACAGTGCGTTCTCCTCGGCACCGCCGCGACCATGGCGGCCGAGCAGTCAGTGGTGAGCGAGCGGCAGTGCGGTGGGTCGACCCGGCTGGTCAGAGGCCGTGATCATCCAGCCAGGTCCGCGCGAGCTCGGCGGGGTTCGCGTTCTCGTCGCGCACCGCCGCGACCATGGCGGCCAACCGGTCGGTGGTGAGCTCACCGGCGACGTAGTTCAGCTTCTCCCACTCGCGGTCGTCGAGCGCGCCCTTGCGCACCAGCGCAATCGGGTTCTCCGCGCGCAGAGCGTTGTCGTCGTCGGACAGCACGCGCAGGCCCTCGGCCGCACGGGGCGCGAATTCGGCGGGACCGGCCAGCAAGCCGACCTGGATGCGGCCCTCTACCAGCGCTTTTCGCAGCTCGGCCGGGTCGGCGAAGGTTTGGGTGGAGGCGAATTCGCAGCCGTCGATGCGCAGCGCCTGCGGCGGCGCGGGCAGCAGGCCGGGCACCGGCGCCACACCGGCGGCCGATGACGGGCATGCCGGCGTGAGGTCGGCGATGGACTCGACCGGTGCGGTCGCGTTCACCAGCACGCTTGCCCGCAGATCCGCACCGTCGGCGGCGTCGGTGACGACGAGCCCCTGCGGCAGTGAGCGGTTCAGCTCGCGGGTCACTTCCTTGGTGCTCCACGCCGCCGCGTTGCCGGCCAGCTCGGCCAGCAGCGCGCCGTTGTGGTCGCCGACCAGCGTCACCGTGCCCGCGTCCAGGGCAGCCAGCCGGTCCGCGCGGCCACCGAGGCCGGGTTCCACCACCACGGCCGCGCCGGTGCGGGCCAGGGCCTGGGCGTAGATCTCGGCCAGCAGCACCGATTCGGCGCCGTCACCGGAGCCGACCACCAGCGGTTCGGGTGCGGAATCATCGCCGCAGGACACCGCCACCGTGGCCAGCGCGACGACGACGATCCGGGCCAGCACCCGCAGCGGCGCGGCAAGCACCATCGGCGCGACACCAACTTTCCGAAGCCGAGGACTAGCCCACATCGACAAGGTCGAGCGGGCACTATGGTCAGTGGAGAATGTACCGGTGGCCACCGGGCACCGGGATCGCGCACTGCCGGCCTGCGGAAGGACCCACGTGACACCGACTCCCGACGGCGCCCGCTGGGGGCGCACCGCCGCCCGGCTCACCCGCACCGGCGCCCGTGTCCTGTTCGCCGCCGCCGCACTGGCCGCCGCGATGATCCTGTCCGCGTGCGGCAACTCCGATCCACTGGCAGGTCAGGGTAGTTGCGAGGGCGACACGATCATCGTGGGCTCGGCGAACTTCCCGGAATCGGAGACGGTGGCCAATGTCTACGCGGAAGCGTTGCGGGTCAACGGTTTCACCGTCGACACCAAGCTGAACATCGGCAGCCGCGAGGCCTACATCCCGGCCCTGCGGCAGTGCGCCATCTCGCTCATCCCGGAATACACCGGCAACCTGCTGCAATACCTCGAACCCGACAGCACCGCCACCCAGCCCGCCGACATCGATCGGGAACTGGCCGCCGCCATCGGCTCCGACCTGGCCCTCGGCGCCCCGGCCCCCGGCCAGGATTCCGACGCCGTAGTGGTCACCCGCGCCACCGCCGACCAGTGGAACCTGCGCACCATCGCCGATCTGGCGCCACATTCGGCCGAAGTGAAATTCGGTGCGCCTGCCGAATTCCAGGAACGCCCCGTGGGACTGCCCGGTTTGAAGGAGAACTACGGCCTCGATATCAGCCCGGGCAATTTCGTGCCGATCGCCGACGGCGGCGGGCCGGCCACCGTGCGGGCGCTGGTGGACGGGCAGGTCACCGCGGCCAATATCTTCACCACCTCCCCCGCCATCGCCGCCAACGACCTGGTGGTGCTGGAGGATCCGAAGTCGAATTTCCCGGCACAGAATGTGGTTCCGCTGCTGAACGCCGCCAAACGCACCGACAAGCTGATCGCCGTCCTCGACGCCGTCTCGGCCAAGCTCACCACCGAGCAGCTGATCGCGCTCAACGAAGCGGTCTCCGGCAGCACCAAGACCGAGCCCGCGGCAGCTGCCAAGGATTGGGTCGCCGCCCAGGGCCTGAACCGGCCGATCGGATAGCCGCCGGTGTCCGATATCGAATTCCGCGGCATCAGCAAGATCTATCCCGACGGCACCCACGCCGTCAGCGATCTCGACCTGCACATCCCGTCCGGCACGTTCACCGTGTTCGTCGGGCCGTCCGGCTGCGGCAAGACCACCTCCATGCGGATGATCAACCGGATGATCACGCCCAGCGCGGGCAGCATCACCATTGACGGCCGTGACATCGCGACCGTCGACCCGGTGAAGTTGCGGCTCGGCATCGGCTACGTCATCCAGAGCGGTGGGCTGTTGCCGCATCGCACCGTCATCGACAATGTCGCCACCGTTCCGGTGCTACGCGGCGATTCCCGGCGCACCGCCCGCGCCGCGGCACTGGAACTGCTCGATCGCGTCGGCCTCGACCGCAGCCTGGCCCGACGGTACCCCGCGCAACTGTCGGGTGGGCAGCAGCAGCGCGTCGGGGTGGCTCGTGCGCTGGCCGCGGATCCGCCGATCCTGCTGATGGATGAGCCGTTCAGTGCCGTGGACCCGGTGGTGCGCGCCGAGCTGCAA
Source organism: Nocardia cyriacigeorgica GUH-2 (assembly GCF_000284035.1). Classification (NCBI taxonomy): domain Bacteria; kingdom Bacillati; phylum Actinomycetota; class Actinomycetes; order Mycobacteriales; family Nocardiaceae; genus Nocardia; species Nocardia cyriacigeorgica. The sequence goes on from NC_016887.1 coordinate 4,905,477, forward strand.
GTCGAAATGCAACGGCTGCAAGCGCAATTGCACAAGACCATCGTCTTCGTCACCCACGACATCGACGAGGCCATCACCCTCGGCGATCGGGTCGCGGTCTTCGGTCGCGGCGGCGTGCTCCAGCAATACGATCCGCCGCAGCGGGTGCTGGCGCAGCCGGCCACCGATTTCGTCGCCGATTTCGTCGGACGCGATCGCGGCTATCGCGGGCTGTCGTTCCGCGCCGCGGACACCGTTCCGCTGCACGAGATCCGCACCGTCACCGAGGCCGAAATCAACGGCCTGCGGCTGGCACCGGGCGAATGGGTGCTGCTCACCGACGGCGACGGACGGCCCGGCGGCTGGATCGACATCACCGGCGTGGAATCGGTGCGCGCCGGCAAGGCACCGGCCGACAGCATCTCGGCGGGCGGCTCGCTGTTCACCCCGTCCGGCGATCTGCGCCAGGCGCTGGATGCGGCGATCTCCTCGCCCTCGGGAATCGGTGTGGCCGTGGACGATTCCGGTGCGGTGCGCGGCGGCATCCTGGCCACCGAGGTGGTGGCCCAACTGGCCGAGCAGCGCGCCGCCGAGGACGCGGCCCGCAATCGCGCGTTCCTGGACGAGGAGCAGGTGCGGTGACGGCGGGCGCCGGCCGATGAGGTACCTCGTCGACAATTTCGGTGAGATCATGGGTTTCACCCGCACCCACTTGTATCTGGCGCTGCTGCCGCTGCTCATCGGGCTGGTCATCGCGATTCCGGTGGGCGCGCTGGTGCGGCGGGTGCGGTGGTTGCGCCGGCTGACGGTGACCGTCGCCGGACTGGCGTACACGGTGCCGTCGCTGGCGCTGTTCGTGATCATTCCACCGCTGGTGGGGATTTCGACGATCGATCCGCTCAACGTCGTCCTGGCGCTCGCGCTGTATTCGACGGCCTTGCTGGTGATCGCGGTGCCCGCGGCGCTGGATTCGGTGCCCGCCCATATCGTCGACGCCGCCGAGGCCGTCGGGTTCAGTCCGCTACGGCGCACCCTGACCGTCGAAATGCCCTTGGCAGTGCCGGTTTTCCTGTCCAGCCTGCGGGTCGTGGTGGTCACCAATATCGCCATGGTGTCGGTCGGCGCACTGATCGGGGCCGGTGGCCTGGGCAAACTGTTCACCCAGGGCTATCAGCGCGACTATCCGGACGAGATCGTCGCCGGAATCATCGTGACGCTGGTGCTGGCCCTGATCTTCGACCGGCTGGTGTACGCCCTCGGCCGCTGGGCCACCCCGTGGCTGCGCGCGGATTCGCGGCGCACACACCGGAAAGGTGCCCCGGCATGAACCTCTTCCTGGACGCCTGGGCGTACTTCACCGACAGCGCGAACTGGGGCGGGCCCACCGGAATCGAACGCCGTCTCGCCGAACATCTCTGGTACAGCTTCCTCGCGGTGGCGGTATCGGCGCTGATCGCGGTGCCGCTCGGGCTGGTCATCGGGCACACCCGGCGGGGTTCGGCGCTGGTGGTCGGATTCGCCAATGCCATGCGCGCGCTGCCGACGCTCGGGCTGCTCACCTTCATGGTGCTGCTGCTCGGCCTCGGCCTGATCCCGCCGCTGCTCGCGCTGATCACCGTCGGCATTCCACCGCTGCTGGCGGGTGCCTACGCCGGCGTCGCCAATGTCGCAGACGACGTGGTCGACGCCTCCCGCGCGATGGGCATGACCGAACGCCAGATCCTGCTGCGCGTGGAAGTGCCGAACGCGCTGCCGATCCTGCTCACCGGCCTGCGCGGGGCCACTCTCCAGGTGGTCGCCACCGCCACCATCGCCGCCTACGTCAACCTGGGCGGGCTGGGCCGCTATATCTTCGACGGCATCGGCCTCTATCGCTACGACCGTGTGCTGGTGGGCGCGGTGCTGGTCGCGCTGCTGGCGATGGTCCTGGACGGGCTGCTGGCCTTCGCGGCCTGGGCATCGGCACCCGGAGTATCGCGCCTGCGCCGCGGCAATCAGCTGGGCGCGCCGTGAGGCCACGGGCCAGTGCGCCTCACAGCCAGTTGTTGCGGTGGAAGGTGACGTACAGGCCGCCGCAGAGGGCGAGTATGACGATCCAGACCGCCGGATAACCCCAGACGGTTCTCAGTTCGGGCATGTGCTCGAAATTCATACCGTAGATACCGGCGATCATGGTGGGCACCGCCGCGATGGCGGCCCAGGACGAGATCTTGCGCATATCGGTGTTCTGCTGGACGGAGATCTTGGCCAAGGCGGCACTGATCAGCGAGCCGAGGGAGTCGTCGAAATCGATGATGAGGTCGGCCGCGGTGGTGTGGTGATCGGCGACGTCGCGCAGGTACCGGCGGATCTCCTTGGGCAGTGGCAGATCGGATTTCTGGCTGAGAATCTGCAACGGCATCGCCAGTGGATTGACCGCGCGGCGCAGCTCGACCAACTCCCGCTTGAGCTGGTAGATGGATTCGACAGCGACTCGGCTGTCCGGGGTGAACACCTCCTCCTCCATTTCGTCGATATCGAGTTCGATCGACTGCACGACCTCCAGATAGGTGTCCACCACGAAATCGGCAATCGCGTGCAGGACCGCGCCCGGGCCCAGCCGCAGCCGCTCCGGATCCCCCTCCAATTCCCGGCGAACCGACGCCAGCCCGGAGTGCTCACCATGGCGCACCGCCACGACGAACTCCGGTGCGATGAACAACATCACCTCCCCGGTCTCCACGATCTCGCTGACCGGATTGATCTCGTGCTCGCGATAGGCCACCGTGCGCAATACCAGCACCAGCGTGTCGTCGTAGCGTTCCAATTTGGGGCGCTGATGCGCCTGCACCGCGTCCTCGACCGCGAGGGCGTGCAAACCGAACGTCTCGGCGATATCGGTCATCTGCCTTTCGTCCGGATCGTGCAGACCGAGCCAGACGAAACCCTCGCCGCGGCTGCGGACCTCGGCCAGCGCCTCGTGATGGGTGTAATGCCCGGGCAGTCGCTGCCCGTCGACGTAGACGGCGCAATCGACGATCGCCCGAGCAGTGGGGACCGGAATCGGTGGCCGCGGTTCAGGTCGCCGCGCTGATCCGCGAAACGACGGCAACGACGGCATCGAATGATGCTACGTCGGACGGCGCTGAGTTCACCGACAACGCCATGGCCGCACCACCATGTATTCACCTGGTGGTGGACGGCCGGCCACGCGCAGCGTTCACGGGCTCGGGAAGCCGGACCGGCGGGCACTGACACACTGGAGGGCGTGCGCATCGACCTGCATACCCATTCGACCGCGTCCGACGGCACCGATACCCCGGCCGAGCTGGTGCGGAACGCGGCGGCGGCCGGCCTCGACGTCGTCGCGATCACCGATCACGACACCACCGCGGGCTGGGCCGAGGCCGTGGACGCGCGGCCCGACGGGCTGACCCTGATCCGCGGCATGGAGATGTCGTGTGTGGGGCTCGGCGAGGACGGCTGGCCGGTGCCGGTGCACCTGCTGGCCTACCTGTTCGACCCGTCCGACCGGGGTTTCGCCGACGAGCGCGAACGGCTGCGCGCCGAGCGGGTCGAGCGGCTGCGCGCGATGGCCGAACGGATGGCCGCCGACGGCCTGCCGGTCGACCCGCACGAGGTACTGGCCTCGGCGGGCCCGTCGGCGGGTCGGCCGCATCTGGCCAGGGCGCTGGTCGCGGCGGGCGTGGTGCCCACCGTCGACGCCGCCTTCGCCGATCTGCTGGCCCCGCACGGCCGCTACTACGCCGAGAAGGCCGACACCCCGCTGCGCCGGGCGGTGGAGATGATCGCCGCCGCGGGCGGGGTCAGCGTGCTCGCCCACACCCGGGCGCGCAAACGGGGCCGGCTGCTGGCCATCGACAATATTCGCGAACTGGCCGAACTCGGCCTCGGCGGGCTCGAGGTCGATCATCCCGACCACAGCGACGCCGATCGCACCCTGCTGAGCGGGCTGGCCGCCGAACTGGGGCTGCTCACCACCGGCTCGTCGGACTATCACGGCAGCAACAAGACCATCCGGCTCGGCGAGTTCACCACCGATCCCGCCCAGCTCGAGGTACTGGTCGGGAAGGCGACCGGGGTGCCGGTGATCGGCTCGTGAGGCTCGCGCGCGGAATCAGTGGCCTGGTCGCCGCGGGTATCTTCGCGCTCGCCGTCGTGGTGGTGGCCGCGGCGATCATCGGTGCGCGGCGGGGCTTCCCCGGACCCGGTGCCGAATCGGTGACATGGCATGTGGCCTCCGCGGCGATCGTCGTTGCGGCGCAGGTGTATTCGGATCGGCACCGCGGTGTGGCCGCGCTGACGGCGACGTTGCTCGTGGTGGCCACCGCCGGTGTGCTGCTGTGGACACAGTGGTGGAGCTGATACTGCGGAATCGGTTGCGGCCGGGTGAAATGTGGCCGAACATTTGATCTCGTGAGTGAGTGGGAAACCGACGTTCTGATTCTCGGCGGTGGTCCCGCCGGGATCTGGGCGGCCCTCTCCGCCGCAGCGGCCGGCGCCCGGGTGATCCTCGCCGATAAAGCGCGCTGTGGTGCCGCAGGCCCGACCGCCGTCGGCCCCACGTCGCTGTGGCATGTCACGCCCGGTCCGGCGCGCGCGGAAACCGTGCGGCGCGCCCTCGGCCACGGCGGCTGGCTGGGCGATCCGGAAGTCCTGCACCGGGTGCTCGCCGAAGCCCACGCGCGCATCGGTCAGCTGGCCGAACGCGGGCACCGTTTCTCCGGCGCGGGGCAGTCGGGGCGGGTGTGGCTCGACGGCGCCGGTTATCTGCGCCGCCTGCGCCGGGCCGCACTGGAAGCCGGTGTGCGGGTGCTCGACCACCACCCGGCCACCCAACTGCTGGTGGACAGCGAAGGAATCGTCTCCGGCGCCGCGGGTATGCAGCGGCACAACAAGTTCCGGCCCTGGACCGTGCGCGCGGCAGCGGTGGTGGTGGCCACCGGTGGTTGCGCGTTCGGGTCCGGGCGCGCCGGGACCGACGTCGATACCGGCGACGGACTGCTGTTCGCCGTCGAGGCCGGCGCCGAACTGTCCGGCATGGAGTTCTCCAGCGCCTATGGACTCGCACCGGCGGCCTCGGTGAGCACCGTCGATCGCGCGCTGACCTTCGCCACCTTGCACGATGAGACCGGCGCCGTCATCGAAGGCCATCGCGGCGCCGCGTTCGCCGCGCTGGCCGAGGGCCGGCGGGTGTACGGGATCCCCGCGACGGTCTCCCCCGGGCAACGCCGCCGCCTGCGCCGCCACGGCACCCTCGACCCGGAGAAGGGAATCCCGCTGCGCGCGGTCCTCGAGGGCACCGTGCGCGGCACCGGCGGCCTGCACCTGACCGGCCCCGACTGCGCCACCACCATTCCCGGACTGTTCGCGGCCGGCGATGTGACCACCCGCGAACCCCTTACCGGCGCGGTCAGCGGATTCGGCAGCACCTGGGCCATCGCCTCCGGCGCCTGGTCGGGAGCCGGTGCCGCCCGGTTCGCTCGTGGGCGGCCGGTGCCGGATCGACTCGCGCTCACCCCCGCCGGTGCCGGGGCGGGCCTGAGCCCGGTGGCCCGGATCGACCCGCGCGCGGTCATCGGCCTGGTGCAGGAACACACTCTGCCGCTGCGGCGCAGCTACCGCCGCAGTGCGGGCAGCCTGCGCGACAGCATCGCCGAACTCGACGCCATGTGGCCGGGCGCGGTCTTCGACCTCGGCGGCACCGGAGCCGAACGGCTGCGCGCCCGCGAGGCCGCGGCCATGCTCGCGGTGGCACGCTGGACGAAATACAGTGCGCTGGCCAGGACCGAGAGCCGCGGCATCCACCGGCGCACCGACTTCCCCGAGACCGACGCCGGGTGGCGGGTGCGCCTGCGCTCGGGCGGACTCGATACGGTCTCGGTACGCAAGACGGCGCGCAACCCGTCGCATTTCTCACCGCTGGACCGGCGCCGACATCGGACAGCTCACGGCATCGACCCCGGCCGAGGCGAGTTTCCGCTTACGTCGGGGTAATTCCGGCGGCTTACCCTCGGATGATGGTGCACGATCACGACTGGACCCACCGGTTTGGCAAGTGGTCGGGCAGGCTGGCAGAATGTTGCGGATCCCCGACCTATGCCACCGCCAGGTACGGGAATCACGGTGATCACCGCCTCACGACGCACCGTCGTGTCCGGAGGATCGAACCGCATGATCTGTCCGGACCCACCCGTCCGGCTTCCGCTCCACGGATCAGTGCCGCGCCACGTCGACAGGGCTGTCGAGAAGTCGAAACGTACCGGTCAGCGCACCCGATGAGCGATACGAAGCACCTAGTACCAAAAAACCCGACGGTAACCGTCCCCCGGTTGTGACCGATCCCAGCAGGAGTGAAATCGTGTCATCTGTGACTGACGCACCGAACGCCACTGCCAGCAAGAATGCCGCCGCCGACCTCGCGGCGATCACCCACGAGGAGATCTTCGCGGGCCACCTCGGCGGCAAGCTCTCGGTAGAGCTGAGTGCGCCACTGGAAACCCAGCGCGACCTGTCGATCGCTTACACCCCCGGTGTCGCGCAGGTCAGCCGCGCCATCGCAGAGGACGAATCGCTCGCCAAGCGCTACACCTGGACCGACCGGCTGGTCGTCGTGGTCAGCGACGGCACCGCGGTGCTCGGCCTCGGTGATATCGGCCCGCGCGCGTCGCTGCCGGTGATGGAGGGCAAGGCCGCGCTGTTCAAGAAGTTCGCCGGGCTGGACTCGATTCCGATCGTGCTGGACACCAAGGATGTCGACGAGATCGTCGAGACCCTGATCCGGCTGCGCCCGAGCTTCGGCGCGGTCAACCTGGAAGACATCTCCGCGCCGCGCTGCTTCGAGATCGAAAAGCGCGTCATCGAGGCGCTGGACTGCCCGGTCATGCACGACGACCAGCACGGCACCGCCATCGTGGTGCTGGCCGCCCTCAACGGCGCGGCCAAGGTGCAGGGCCGGAGCACCTCCGGGCTGAAGGTCGTGGTGTCCGGTGCCGGTGCCGCGGGCGTGGCGTGCACCAACATCCTGCTCGCCGCCGGTGTCGCCGATGTGACCGTGCTCGACTCCAAGGGCATCGTCAGCCGCGACCGCACCGACCTCAACGACGTCAAGGCCGATCTGGCTCAGCGCACCAACCCGCGCGGCCTGACCGGTACCGCCGCCGATGCGCTGGCCGGCGCCGATGTGTTCCTCGGCCTGTCCGCGGGCAAGATCGGCGAGGAGCTCATCGCCTCGATGGCGCCGGAGTCGATCGTGTTCGCCATGTCCAACCCGGACCCGGAGATCCACCCCGAGGTCGCCGCCAAGTACGCCTCCATCGTGGCCACCGGCCGCAGCGATTTCCCGAACCAGATCAACAACGTGCTCGCCTTCCCCGGTGTCTTCAAGGGCGCCCTGGATGCGGGCGCGCGCCGGATCACCGAGGGCATGAAGATCGCCGCCGCCGACGCCATCCTCGCCGTCGTCTCCGACGAGCTGGCCGCCGACAAGATCGTCCCCAGCCCCCTGGACCCGCGCGTGGCTCCGGCCGTCGCCGAGGCCGTCGCCGCCGCCGCCCGCGCCGAGGGCGTGGCGTAGTCGCGACTCCATAACAGCCACTGAGGGCGCCTGTTCCGCACGGAGCAGGCGCCCTCAGTGTGTTATCGAGAAGCCGTCGCATTCACGCGGCGTCCGACCCCGGTCGACGCCGCTCTACAACGACGCTGCGCCTCGGTTCGGGTCGCGGACGTCGATTCCGGCTTCCGTCCACGCATCTCGCAAGGCCTGTGCGCCGCGCACCCGGACCCAGGCTGCTTCGGTGGCGGTGACGGGGACGACGTCGAGGTAGCGGACCGGTTCGGCCGGTTCGGGCAGGGGCACGTCCGGGATGTCGCTGGGGCCGAGGAGGACCGCGGTGAACGGTGCGTTCGTCCACATCGGCTCGCCGAGGTCGAGCAGCGCATCTTCTTGCAGCACAACACCTTCCACGGCAGGGGCGGCGGCCAGCACACCGAGGGTGCGGGCCAGGCCGGAGGCGGCGCCGAGGCCGGCGTGCAGGGTGAGGATCAGCTCCGCGCGTGGGCCTTTCACCGGGTCGGCCAGGACTTCGGACGGATCGCCCATCGGATGACGGGAACCGCCGAGCGTCGCGTAATGCACCAGATCGTCACCAGGCACGATCCGCAGGATCTCGATCGGTTCGAGCCCGAGGAAGGTCACCGAGGCGGCGTCCACCGCGGAGGCGTCGACGCCGAAATGCCGCAGCACGCCGGCGCGCACCGTGTTCACCACGTCCATGCGCTCAGATCGCCAGCCGCGCCAGCATGTCCCTGGCCTGCTCGGCCGTCTTGGGATCGCACAGCACGTCGTAGCGGCCCGCGACCAGCTGCATGGTGGACGCGAAATCGCGCTGCCCCTTGGTCGCCGCGTACGGGATGGAAGTGGAGATGACGCCGAAGATGATGCCGCCGACCAGACCCACCAGCAGCGGGCCCAGCGCCCCGCCGGTGGTGAACAGGCTCAGCAGCAGACCGAGGAACAGGCCCAGCCACGCACCCGAGACCACACCCCCGCCGATCACCTTGCCCCAGTTCAACCGGTAGAGCACCCGCTCGACCTGCATCAGGTCGACGCCGACGATCGTCACGTCCTGCACCGGGAACTGGTTGTCGGCCAGGTAGTCGACGGCGCGCTGCGCCTCGGCATAGGTCGGATACGACCCCACCGGCCAGCCCGACGGCGGCGTCGGCAGACCCTGCCTGCCGCGATTCGCGTTCCCCAAGGGATTCGTCATAGGTCCATTCTGCTATTCCATCCGCCCCCGCGGCGTGCTATATACCGCGCGTCACTTTTCCGGTGGGGTGAACCGAGTGGTGCGCGACATGCCCGCGGCCCGGCCTTTATCGGCGATGACCTGCGCCATCTTGGCGCTGGCCTCGTCGATCATCTCGTCGCCGAGCATCACCGCGCCACGGGCCCCGCCCTCGGTGGAGGTGTGGAAGGCGTAGGCCTCCAGGATCAATTCGGCGCGATCGTAATCGGCCTGGCGCGGGCTGAAGATCTCATTGCACGCCTCGACCTGATCCGGGTGCAACACCCATTTGCCGTCGAAGCCGAGTGCGGCGGTGCGGGCGGCGGCGCGGCGGAATCCGTCGACATCGCGCACCTGCAGGTACGGTCCGTCGATGGCCTGCAGGCCGTGCGCGCGGGCGGTGAGCAGGATCGTCATCAGGATGTGGTGGTAGGCGTCGCCGGTGTCGTAGCCCTCCGGCTGCTCACCGACGACCAGGGTGCGCATATTGATACTGGCCATGAAATCGGCCGGGCCGAAGACCAGCGCCTGCACCCGGGGGCTGGCGGTGGCGATCGCGTCGATATTGCGCAGCCCGAGCGCGTTCTCCAGCTGCGGTTCGATCCCGATGCGACCGGGCTCGAGCCCATTGGCCTGCTCCAGCTGGCTCAGCAGCAGATCCAGCGCCCGCACCTGGCCGGCGTCGGTGACCTTGGGCAGCAGGATCGCATCGATCGCGGTGCCCGCCCCGTCGACCACGCTGATCACGTCCTGGTAGGTCCACGGCGTGGTCCAGTCGTTGACCCGGACCACCCGCAGTTGCGAGCCCCAGCCGGAATCATTGAGCGCGGCAATGATATTGGCGCGGGCGGCGGCCTTGGCGGGCGGGGCGACGGCGTCCTCCAGATCCAGGAACACCTCGTCGACCGGCAGCCCCTTGGCCTTCTCGATCATCTTCGGGTTGCTGCCCGGCACAGCCAGAACGGAACGGCGTGGCTTCATCAACACTCCTGTCGTCGGCCGAAATCGGCCCGCAGTGTCATTAGTCTGGCAGTCATGGCAGCTACCAGGGTCTACGTCGCCAGGCTGGCCGGCCTGGCGGTGCTGGGACCGGACGGCGAGTCTATCGGCCGCATCCGCGACATGGTCGTGGCAGTCCGCTACGACCGCCAACAGCCCCGGGTACACGGCCTGGTGGTCGAATTGCCGACCAGGCGGCGGATCTTCGTGCCGATGCTGCGGGTGACCGCCATCGAGCCGGGCAACGTCACCCTCAATACCGGCACCGTCAGCCTGCGCCGCTTCGCCCAGCGGCCCGGCGAACTGCTGGCATTGGCGCAGATCGTGGATTCGGCGGTGCGCGTGCACGACCCGGATCTGCCCGATCTGGCCGGTGTGGACGTGTTCGTGGTCGATCTCGGCCTAGAGCAGACCAGGACCCGGGATTGGCGGGTGTCCCGGGTCGCGGTGCGCGGGCATCGGCGGCTGGGCCGCAGGCGCACGGTGCATGTGGTCGACTGGCAGCACGTCAGCGGGTTGACGCCGTACGAGATCGGCAGGCCCGGCCAGGACGTGACCAGCCTGCTGGAACAGTTCGAGGGATTGCGGGCCGCCGACGTCGCGCATCTGCTGCGCGAACTGCCGGACAAGCGCCGGTTGGAGGTCGCGGTGGCCCTCGATGACGAACGCCTCGCCGACGTCGTCCAGGAACTGCCCGACGACGATCAGGTCGATCTGCTCGGCCGGCTCGAGGTGCGCCGGGCCGCCGACGTGCTCGAGGCGATGGACCCCGACGACGCCGCCGACCTGCTCGGCGAGCTACCCGAGAACGAGGCCGAATCGCTGCTGGCGCTGATGGACCCGGAGGAATCCGAGCCGGTACGCAGGCTGCTCGAACACTCCCCCGACACCGCGGGCGGCCTGATGACTCCGCGCCCGGTGGTGCTGACCCCGGCCACCACCGTCGCCGAGGCGCTGGCGCGGGTGCGCAATCCGGATCTCACCCCGGCGCTGGCGTCGATGGTGTTCGTGGTGCGGCCGCCGACCTCCACGCCGACCGGCCGCTATCTGGGCTGCGTGCATCTGCAACAGCTGCTGCGCGAACCGCCCGCGCATCTGGTGGGCGGTCTGCTCGACACCGATCTGGCCACGCTGCGGCCGGAGGCGCCGCTGGCCGCGGTCACCCGCTATTTCGCCACCTACAACCTGGTCTGCGGGCCGGTGGTGGACGAGGAGAACCATCTGCTCGGCGCCGTCAGCGTCGACGACGTCCTCGATCATCTGCTGCCCGAGGACTGGCGCGAGGACGAGGAGCTACACGAAGGGGTGGCCGGCCGTGACTGACAAGACCCCGGTGGGCCGGGCCATGAACCCGGCAAGGCAACGGCTCGAGACGCCGGTCGAATCGCGATTCCGGTTCGACTGGGACGCCGAGGCGCTGGCCCGCACCAGCGAGCGCATCGCCCGATTCCTCGGCACCGGGCGCTATCTGGCCCTGCAGACGGTGATCGTGGTCGTCTGGATCCTGCTCAACGTCTTCGTGGTGGCGCTGCGCTGGGATCCGTACCCGTTCATCCTGCTCAATCTGGCCTTCTCCACCCAGGCTGCCTATGCCGCGCCGCTGATCCTGCTGGCGCAGAACCGCCAGGACAACCGCGACCGGGTCTCGCTAGAGGAAGACCGGATGCGGGCCGCGCAGACCAAGGCCGATACCGAATTCCTGGCCCGTGAGCTGGCCGCGCTGCGTATCGCCGTCGGCGAGGTCGCCACCCGCGACTACCTGCGCCGCGAACTCGACGAAATGCGCGAGGTGCTGGACCGACTCGCCGAGGCGACGCTGCCCGAGCACGAACCTCGCTCAGACAAGGCCGGAAAGGTCACGCGCAAGAAAAGCTCCGGTAGAAAGCAGGGCACGGCCCCGGTTTCATCACCCGTCTCCGATGATTGACCGGAAATACGCAACAGCCTTCTGACCGATGGGTAACCTGGATCACGTTGTCCAGAGCGAGCCGGCCCGGATGTCCGGGACGGTTGCTTCCCGCGACGTAGAGGATTGGTGCGGCCGAATGCGAATACCTGCCCCGATAACCGTCTCGGCACTCGTCGTCGCCGGCCTGGTCGCTACCGGATCCGCCACCCACACCACCACCTCCACCACACCTCCGAAGGCTCCGGAAGCCCTGCTCGCGGCCTCCTCGCGCACCACCGACGAGGCAGGCGACGACACCCCCTCGAAGCTGTCCCAGACGATCGGCCTGCTGCCCGTGGCTCCCGAGCCGCCGCGCAAGCTACGCGCGATGACCCCGCCCGCCGACGGCGCGCCCCCGCCCTTCGGCGGAGTCGTCCCGCTGCAGAGCATCTCGCTGCCGATCGGCGGCGGCACCCTCGGCATCCCCGAGGTGGTTCTCGCCGCGTACCGCAATGCCGAACTGGCCCTGGAATCGTCGATGCCCGGCTGCGGCCTGTCGTGGAATCTGCTCGCCGGCATCGGCCGCATCGAATCCGGTCATGCGGGCAACGGCCGCACCGACGCCGCGGGCACATCGGTGACCCCGATCTTCGGCCCGGCGCTGGACGGCACGCTGCCCGGCAACGAGATCATCAAGGCCGCCGACGGCGGCTACGTGCGCGCCATCGGCCCGATGCAGTTCCTGCCCGGCACCTGGAGCCTGTACGCCGCCGACGGCAACGGCGACGGCGTGTCCGATCCGCACAACGTCTTCGACGCCACGCTCGCCGCGGGCAAATACCTGTGCTCGGGCGGGCTGAACCTGCGCGATCCGGCGCAAGAACTGCGCGCCGTGCTGCGCTACAACAACTCGATGTCGTATGCGGCCAACGTGCTGAGCTGGTCGGCGGCCTACCGCACCGGCGGCACGCCCGCCCCGGTCACCATTTCCCCCGAACTCATCCCGCCGGGCAGCGCCCCGATCGAGATGGGCCCGGACATGACCGCCGTGGACACCACCACCGCGACCACCACCACCGAAACCCCACCGCCGGGCACCGAGACCACGCCGCCGACCACCACCGCTCCGGGCGAGCCGATGATCATCATCCCGGGCCTGCCGCCGATCCCGTGCGGCATCTTCTGCCCGCCGCCTCCGCCGCCCGCGCCGGGCCAGGTGGTGCCGGCACCGATGCCCAAGCCCGGGGCACCGGCACCGGCCGCACCGCCTGCCGACCCGGCGCAGCCCGGTCAGCCCGCGCCCGCCCAGCAGGCGCCCGGCGAGCCGGCCCCGCCCGCACCGGCGGACCCGAACGCCCAGCCGCAGGCCGAACCGTCGAAGACGCCCGAGCCCGGTCCCCCGCCGCCGCCCGCGCCCACCGCGTCGCCGACTCCGCAGCCGGCGGTCACGCTGCCGTTCGGCATCGTGGTCCCACTTCCCGCTCCCCCGCAGTGATTTCAAACCGGAACACAGATCACGAAGCAGTAACAAAAAGGTCTCGGATGCTGTAGTCTCCCTTCGTAGGTCACGAAGGGCTCACGGCGGAGACAACGGCTCGTAACGGAGCCGGCGCCTCGACCGCGAGCTCGGCTCATTGAGTCGATGGAGGGTCACAGCACCGTGGGGCGTCACCGCAAACAACAGCCGCCTACTGTTCGGCGAAGCTCCGTACTCGCCTTGACCGGGCTCGTTCCCGCCGGCCTCGTCGCCGTCAACACCGCCTCGGCGGTCGGCACCGATCCCACCGCGGCCTCGATCCAGGCACACCTGCCCGAGGAGAGCATCGACGACACGGCGAGCTTCGCGGCGGACGCCCAGACCGTCGTCGACCTGGAAAGCCTCACCCACGCGATGGCCAAGCAGTCGCGCGCGGTCCCGCCGACGGTGAAAACCGTTGCGCTACCCGAAGATCGGGTGCCCGCCGACCTACCGGCCGCGCAAATGGGCATCCCGGGCATCGCACACGCCGCCTACGTCGCCGCCGAACAGGCCCTCGCCGTGGAGAACCCCACCTGCCATATGCCGTGGACGGTGCTCGCGGGCATCGGGCGGGTCGAGTCGACCCACATCTACAACGGCAAGGCCGACGCCGACGGCAACGCCCTCGACCCGGTGTACGGCCCCGTGCTCGACGGCAGCCTGGCCGGCAACAACGTCATCCACGATTCCGACGGCGGCGCCCTCGACGGCCTGTCCGGCTACGACCGCGCCGTCGGCCCGATGCAGTTCTTGCCCGAGACCTGGACCCACTACGCCGCCGACGGCAACGGCGACGGCATCGCCGATCCGCAGAACTACTACGACGCCACCCTCACCGCGGGCAAATACCTCTGCGACGGCGGCCTGGACATGCGAGATCTGGCCCAGCAGTCCAAGGCGATCCTGCGCTACAACAACTCCATGGCCTACGTCGCCAACGTCATGGCATGGGCGAATTCCTACGGCACGGGGATCGCACCACAGCCCGCACAGCTGCCCCGTATCTGAGACGCCTAAAATCGGCGACATGCCAGTGGTAACGGAAGCGGACGTGCGGGGCGCCCTCGCAAAGGTCGACGACCCGGAAATTCGCAAACCGATCACCGAACTGGGCATGGTGAAAAGCGTCGCCATCGGCGCCGACAGCAATGTCCATATCGAGGTCTACCTGACGACGGCGGGCTGCCCGCTGCGCACCGAGATCACCCAGCGGGTCACCAAGGCCGTCGCCGATGTCCCCGGCGTCGGCGCGGTCACCGTCGACCTGGACGTGATGAACGATGAGCAGCGCACCGAACTGCGCAAGCAGCTGCGCGGCGACTCCGCCGAACCGGTCATCCCCTTCGCCCAGCCCGGCTCGCTGACCCGCGTGTACGCGGTGGCCTCCGGTAAGGGCGGTGTCGGAAAGTCCAGTGTCACCGTCAATCTCGCCGCCGCCATGGCCGCGCGCGGGCTCTCCGTCGGTGTGCTCGACGCCGACATCTACGGCCACTCGATTCCGCGCATGCTCGGCACCGACGCCCGGCCCACCCAGGTCGAGCGGATGATCATGCCGCCCATCGCGCACGACGTGAAGATGATCTCCATCGCCCAGTTCACCCAGGGCAACACCCCCGTGGTGTGGCGCGGCCCGATGCTGCACCGCGCGCTGCAGCAGTTCCTGGCCGACGTGTTCTGGGGCGATCTGGACGTGCTGCTGCTGGACCTGCCGCCCGGCACCGGCGACGTGGCCATCTCCATCGCCCAGCTGATCCCGAACGCCGAGATCCTGGTCGTCACCACCCCGCAGCCGGCCGCCGCCGAGGTCGCCGAACGCGCGGGCGCCATCGCCTTGCAGACCCGGCAGCGGATCGCGGGCGTGGTGGAGAACATGTCCTGGCTGGACCTGCCCGACGGCACCCGTATGGACCTCTACGGCTCCGGCGGCGGCCAGGCGGTCGCCGAGCGCCTCACCCGCGCCGTCGGCGCCGACGTGCCGCTGCTCGGCCAGATCCCGATCGAGCAGTCGCTGCGCGAGGCGGGCGACGAGGGCACCCCGATCGTGCTGCGCGATCCGGAGAACCCGGCCGCAGTAGCGCTGCGCGAGGTCGCCGACAAGCTCGCGGTGCGGCGGCGTGGGCTGGCGGGCATGTCGCTGGGCATCGACACCACACGTCATCTCTGAGCCGACGACGACGCTTACCGAGCGACAGCCTGTCGGTCCTACCCCATAAGCTCAACCCATGCTCACGCTGCTGTTGTATGTGCTGATCGTCGGGTTGGTGGCCGCGGTGCTGTTCCTGCTGGCGGGGGCGGTCTTCGGGCGGTCGGAGGAGCTGGGGCCGCTACCGGAGGGCACCACCGCGACGGTGCTGCCGGTCGAGGGGATCTCCGGCGCCGATGTGCGCTCGCTGCGATTCCAGCAGGTGCTGCGCGGCTACAAGGCCGGTGAGGTGGACTGGGCGCTGGCGCGGCTGGCCGCGCGGATCGACGAACTCCAGGGCCAGCTGGCCCAGGCGCGTGCCGAGGCCGCCGGTGGGCAGGCGGCGTCCGCGCAGCCCGGCCCGGCGCAGCCGCCGGTGGGCCCGGACCCGCGATGACGGCCGTGGATCCGGTCCGTTGCCCGTGGTCGCTGGAATCGCAGCTCTACCGCGACTACCACGACACCGAGTGGGGGCGCCCGCTGCACGGTGACGACGCCATGTTCGAGCGGCTGTGCCTCGAGGCTTTCCAATCGGGCCTGGCCTGGATCACCATCCTGCGCAAACGCCCGGCGTTCCGGGCCGCCTTCGCCGGGTTCGCCATCGAGAAGGTGGCCCGCTTCGACGACACCGACCGCGCCCGCCTGCTCGCCGACCCCGGCATCGTGCGCAACCGCGCCAAGATCGACGCCGCCATCGCCAACGCCAGGGTGGCGCTCGAGCTCGATACCAGCCTCGATGAGCTTATCTGGTCGTTCGCGCCACCCCCGCGGCCGCGCCCGCGCACCCTCGCCGACGTGCCCGCCATCACACCCGAATCCACCGCTCTGGCAAAGGAATTGAAGCGCCGCGGATTCAGATTCGTGGGCCCGACCACGGCATACGCGCTGATGCAGGCGACCGGCCTGGTCGACGATCACCTCGCCGATTGCTGGGTCGGCGCCGAGGGGCGCTAGACCTACCGAGCGGTCACATTTCGAACTCAGGTATCCGTCCACTCCGGCGATAAGGAAGAATAGACCGAGTGCAGCTCGCCACATGCCGGCGAGCTGCCCAGTTGGCGACAACTGGAGTTCCAAGCAAGTGCGCAGCACACCGCGCAGATCTGGAGGGAGCAGAGGATGGCGGCCATGAAGCCCCGCACCGGGGACGGTCCCCTCGAGGCAACCAAGGAAGGGCGTGGGATCGTCATGCGGGTTCCACTCGAGGGTGGCGGGCGTCTGGTCGTAGAGCTCACGCCGGATGAAGCCGCAGCGCTCGGTGACGAACTGAAGAGTGTCACCAGCTAGTCACCCGACTACGCACTCGGCACTGTCGGCGGTGACGGGCGCGCTGGCCTGTCCGGAATGCCGGGCCGGGCTGGCCGGGTCGGATCGGTCGTTGCGCTGCGCCACCGGGCACAGCTTCGACATCGCCAAGCAGGGCTATATCACCCTGCTGACCGGTGCCTCGACCAAGATGACCGGCGATACCGCGGCCATGCTCGACGCCAGAGCGGCCTTCCAGGGCGCAGGCCATTTCGCGCCCATCGCCGATGCCACCGTCGTGGCCGTCGCCGGGGACGGGTCTGCCGGATCATCCGGCCCCGGCCCCGGCGCGTCCGCGCTCGTGCTGGAGATCGGCGCGGGCACCGGCTACTACCTGGCCCGGGTGCTGGACGCGCTACCGCATGCCCACGGCATCGCGCTCGACGTGGCCAAGCCCGCCGGGCGACGCGCCGCCCGAGCCCATCCCCGGGCCGCGGCGGTGGTCGCCGACGCCTGGCGCGGCCTGCCACTGCGCGATGACACCGTCGACGCGGCGCTGTCGGTGTTCGCGCCGCGCAATCCCGGCGAAGTGGCGCGGGTGCTGAGCCCGCGCGGCCGGTTCGTCGTCGTCACCCCCACCGACCGGCATCTGGCCGAGCTGATCGAACCGCTCGGCATGGTGAGTGTCGACCCGGACAAGCAGGATCGGCTGACGGCCACCATGTCCGGGCATTTCGAGCTGGTCGAGCGCAGTGCGGTCGAGTATCCGATGAAACTCACCCGCGCCGAGATCGCGCACGTGGTCGGCATGGGTCCGTCGGCCCATCACACGGACGCGGTCGAGTCCAGGGTCGCCGCCCTGCCGGACGCCATGGAGGTGACCGCCTCGGTGCTGGTCTCCACCTACCGGCCCACCGCAGCCTGACCGTTTCAGGGCTTGCGGACGTGGTCGTAGACCTCGACGGTCTGCGCGGCGATCCGCGACCAATCGAATTCCGCCACCGCCCTGGCGCGGCCCGCGGCCCCATATTCGGCCGCCAGCACCGGGGCGGCGGCCAGCTCGTTCACCGCTTCGGCGAGGCCACGCTCATAAGCGCCCGGCGCGGCCGGGTCGTAATGCACCAGCCGTCCGGTGGCACCGTCGGCGACCACCTCGGGGATGCCGCCCACATCGGAGGCGACGACGGCGGTGCGGCAGGCCATCGCCTCCAGATTGACGATGCCCAGCGGCTCGTACACCGACGGGCAGACGAAGACGGTGGCCGCGGCCAGCACCTGCCGGATCTGCTCGGTGGGCAGCATGTCGCGCACCCAGAACACATTGCCGCGGCGACGGCTCAGCTCATCCACCGCCGAGGCCACCTCGATGGCCAGTTCCGGGGTGTCGGCCGCGCCCGCGCACAACACCACCTGGATCTCCGGATCGAAATCGCGGGCGGCGGCCAGCAGATGCCCGACGCCCTTCTGCCGGGTGATCCTCCCGACGAAGGCCGCGATCGGCCGGTCGGTGCGCACCCCCAACTCCCACAGGAAGGGTTCGGTGCCGGCCGCGGGCGGGCCCGGATGCCAGACCGCGGCGTCGATGCCGTTGTGCACCACATGGACCCGGGCGGGGTCGACGGCCGGATAGGCGTCGAGTACGTCGCGGCGCATGCCCGCGCTGACGGCGATGATGGCGTCGGCGTGTTCGACGGCATTGCGTTCCGACCACGACGAGAGCCGGTAGCCGCCGCCGAGCTGCTCGGCCTTCCACGGCCGCCGCGGTTCCAGCGAGTGCGCGGTCAGCACGTGCGGAATGCCGTAGAGGGTGGCGGCCAGATGCCCGGCCAGGCCGGTGTACCAGGTGTGCGAATGCACCACGTCGACCTCGCCGGTGGCATCGGCCATCCGCAGCTGGGCCGACATCATCTGGATAGCGGGGTTGGCGGCGTAGAGGTGGGTATCGGGCTGATGCACCACGGCGTCGTCGCGCGGGGCGCCCATGCAGTGCACGGTGACCTCGGCGAGCGCGCGCAGCTCGGCCACCAGTTCGGTGACGTGCACGCCGGCACCGCCGTAGACCTCCGGCGGGTATTCGCGGGTCAGCATGGCGACCCGCAGCCGATCGGCCGGCTCCGTCATCGCCGTCGCGTGCGCGAAACTCACGGATTCAACGTAGACGCTCGGCCCGGCCCGGGCCACTCGCACGCCACCCCACCTCCGGGCGTGAGGTTCGGTAGTTTGACAGTGTGAGGAGCCAGCCGCACGTACTCGGAATCGTGCTCGCCGGTGGCGAGGGCAAGCGACTCTTTCCACTCACCGCCGACCGCGCCAAGCCGGCGGTCCCGTTCGGCGGTGCCTACCGCCTCATCGACTTCGTCCTCAGCAACCTCGTCAACGCCGGATACCTGCGACTGTGCGTGCTCACCCAGTACAAATCGCATTCCCTGGACCGGCATATTTCGCAGACCTGGCGGTTGTCGGGTTTCGCCGGTGAATACATCACGCCGGTCCCGGCGCAGCAGCGGCTCGGCCCGCGCTGGTACACCGGCAGCGCCGACGCCATCATGCAATCGCTGAACCTCATCTACGACGAGGACCCGGACTACATCGTGGTTTTCGGCGCCGACCACGTCTACCGGATGGATCCCGAGCAGATGGTGGCCCATCACATCGAATCCGGCGCCGGGGTGACGGTGGCCGGCATCCGGGTGCCGCGCAGCCAGGCCAGCGCGTTCGGCTGCATCGACTCCGACGAGTCCGGGCGCATCACCCAATTCCTGGAAAAGCCCGCCCATCCCCCCGGCACCCCCGACGACCCGAATTCGACTTTCGCGTCGATGGGCAATTACGTGTTCACCACCCGGGTGCTGGTCGATTCGATCCGCGCCGACGCCGACAATTCCGATTCCGACCACGATATGGGCGGCGACATCATCCCGAAGCTGGTCTCCGCCGGGCAGGCCGCCGTCTACGACTTCGCCGACAACGACGTCCCCGGCGCCACCGACCGCGACCGCGGCTACTGGCGCGATGTCGGCACCATCGACGCCTTCTACGAGGCGCATATGGATCTGGTGTCGGTGCATCCGGTGTTCAATCTCTACAACAAGCACTGGCCGATCCGTGGTGCCGCGGAAAATCTGCCGCCGGCCAAATTCGCCCAGGGCGGGCTGGCGCAGGAATCCATTGTCGGCGCGGGCTCGATCCTGTCGGCGGCGACCGTGCGCAATTCGGTGCTCAGCGCCAATGTGGTGGTCGACGACGGCGCCACCGTGGAGGGCAGCGTGCTGATGCCGGGGGTGCGCATCGGCAAGGGCGCGGTGGTGCGGCGCGCCATTCTGGACAAGAACGTGGTGGTCTCCGAGGGCGAGATCATCGGCGTCGACCTGGAACGCGACCGGGATCGGTTCGCCATCAGCAACGGCGGCGTCGTCACCGTCGGTAAAGGGACCTGGGTCTGAGACGGAGCAGTGCCCCCTGACGGAGGGCCAGAGGGCACTGCTCGTGTCGGTTCAGCGCAAGTCTCGCCCGCGCCAGCCGACCAGGCCGACGGCCAGCAGGACCGCCGCCAGCAGGGTCACCACCAGTACCGGTGCCACGGTGAACTCCGCGCCCGGCACCTTCGGCGCGTGACTGAACGGCTCGAGATTGCGCAGCCACTGCGGTGCGCCGGACACCGAGCCCAGCAGGAATACCGCGATCGCTCCCGTCAGCACACCCCACGCCACCGGCGTCCAGCGCGGCGCGAGCCCGAACAGCGCCACGGTGATCGCGACGAACAACCAGATCGCCGGCAACTGCACCAGCGCCGCGGCCAGCACACCGGGCAGCTTGTCGCCGATGTCGTCGGCGGCGAGGCCGTAGACCAGCCCGCCGAGCAGACCGGCGGTCAGCATGGCGAGCACCGGTCCACCCAGCGCGAACACCAGATGCGACAGCGCCCACCGGAGGCGGCCCACGGCACCGGTGACGACCGTTTCGGCGTGACCGCTGTTCTCCTCACCGAACATGCGCAGCGTGGCCGAGATGGCGTACGCCGAGCCCGCGACACCGAGCATGGTGAACGCGTAGGTGACCATCGAGTCCTCCAGCGAATCCGTGCCACCCATCCGGGTGATGAGGTCGCGGATGGTGTCGTTGGAGCCGAGCTCGTCGCCGATGCCGTGCACCACGCTGCCGATCAGCAGCCCGTACAGGCCCAGGCCGATGGTCCACGCCAGCAGGGTGCCCCGTTGCAGGCGCCAGGCCAGGCCCATCGGGCCGGACAACCCGAGGCCGGCGGCGGGTTTGCCGAGCCGTTCGGCGATCAGGCCCGCGCCCACGTCGCGGCGCATCAGCAGCAGGTAGGCGGCGCCGACGCAGACCAGCACCGTCACCAGATGCAGCGCGAGCACCCACCAGCGGTCTCCGGCGAAGGCCCGCACCTGCAACGACCAGCCCTGCGGCGAGAGCCAGGTCAGCGGGCTGACCGGGCCGTTGCCTGCCTGGGCATCGCCCACCGCGCGCATCGTGTAGGTCAGCGCCAGCACCGCGAAGGCGATGCCGCGGGCCAGCCGGGCGCTGGTGGTGAGCTGAGCGGCGACCGCGGCCACCGCCGCGAACACCATGCCCGAGGCGGCCAGCGCGGCCCCGAAGGCCAGCGATCCGGTGACCGGGACATCGGTCGCCGCCAGACTCAACGCGCCGATCAGGCCGGTGGCCAGCGCACCACCCAGCCCGAGCACCAGCGCCGCGGTGAGCCCGGCGAAGCGGCCCACCGAGGTGGAGGCCACCAGCTCCGAACGTCCGGTCTCCTCCTCCGCCCGGGTGTGCCGGATGACGGTGAGGATGGTCGCCACCGCGATCAGGGTGAAGAACATCCCCGCTTTCCAGACACCGACCGCACCGATGCTGGTGTTGTAGATCGGGCCGTACATGGCCAGCTGCGAGGGGCTGGCCAGGATGGAATCGGCGAAGGACGCGCGGTCGGCCTCGGTGGGATAGACCGTGTCGATGCTCGCGACGTAGACGCTGCCCAACGGCACCGACAGCAGCAATACCCAGGCGGGCAAGACGATTCGGTCGCGGCGCAGCGCCAAGCGCAGCATGCGGGCGGTACCGGCGAATCCGTCGGCGGTGCCGTAGCGGGCGGGGGCTCGGTGCTCGCCGGGCCGCGAGAGCGTGGCGGTGGTCATTTCCGCACCTTCAGCAGCTCGGAATCGGCGGTGGACTCGGCGTCGGGCTGATCGCCTGCGACCGAATAGTGACGCATGAACAGCTCTTCCAGCGTCGGCGGCTGGCTCACCAGACTGCGCACGCCGGTGTCGCCGAGAATGCGGATCAGCTCGCCGAGATGCTCGCTGTCGACCTGGCAATGCAACGTGCGGTCCTCCAGCCGCACATCGGCCACGCCCGGCAAGGCGCTGAGATCGCCTGGGTCGCCGGTCAATTCGGCGGTGATGGAGGTGCGGCTCAGATGCCGCATCGACGAGAGCGTCCCGGACTCCACGGTGCGTCCGGACCGGATGATGGTCACCCGCTCACAGAGCACCTCGACTTCGGACAGGATGTGACTCGACAGCAGCACCGTGACCCCGCGCTGCGCCGCCTCCGCCACACAGTCGCGAAACACCTGCTCCATCAACGGATCCAGGCCCGAGGTCGGTTCGTCGAGCAGCAACAGTTCCGCGTTCGACGAAAACGCCGACACCAGTGCGACTTTCTGCCGGTTGCCCTTCGAGTAGGTGCGGGCCTTCTTGCGCGGATCGAGTTCGAATCGCTCGATCAGTTCCGCCCGCCGCGCGGTGTCGATACCGCCGCGCATCCGGGCAAGCAGGTCGATGGTCTCACCACCGGACAGCGACGGCCACAGCGTGACATCGCCTGGCACATAAGCGATCTGGCGGTGCAGTTCGACCGCGTCCACCCACGGGTCGCGACGCAGCAAGCGCACCTCACCGGAGGTGCGCGCCAGCACGCCGAGCAGGATGCGGATGGTGGTGGATTTGCCGGCACCGTTGGGGCCGAGGAAGCCGTGCACCTCGCCCTGGTCCACTTCCAGATCCAGCCCGTCGAGGGCGCGGACCTGGCCGAAGTGTTTGTACAGATCCCGGACGTGGATTGCCGATGTCATGGGAACTCCTGAGGAGATCTAGGTATCTGGACTCTGTTGATCGAGAAGGGCGTCGAGCATCATCGAGCTGGTCATCAGACCGTTGGTGAACAGCTCGACGCCGGGGACAAGCATCTGGTCGGCGTAGGCGCGCAGGGCCTTGCCGTAATCGAGTGGGCCCTCGTGTTCGGCGGCATACAGCTGCAGGAAGAACATCAGGCCGCCGCCGTTGTTCAGCGCGAGATATCGGGCCGTGGCGTGCAGATCGCGGAGCGGGCGGATGGTGCCCGCGGCGATTCCCGCCCGCAGATATTGCTCGACATCGGACACCATGTGTTCGAACAACGTGCCCGCCAGCGCCCCACCGGCTTGAAAGCTCCGCACGATATAGGCGATGACCGGTCCGAAGCTTTCGATCTCGGCGAGCTGACCGAGGATGTTGGACGACGACGGCCGCTCGACCGAATCCAGCTTGGAATCGCGGATGACCTTGCGGACGTATTCGTCACATTCCGCGCGCAGCCCGTCCTTCGACCCGAAATGGTGGTTGACGAGCCCCGGCGAGACACCGGCGGCGGTGGCGATGGCACGAACCCCGACGTTGAACCCCTGCTCACCGAAGACGGCGATGGCGGCGTCGCGAATGCGCGCACGAGTGCTCAGATCCGGGGCGGATCCTTCCGATACGGCTGATCTGTTAAACACATGTTCAATATACTAAACACTCGTTCAATCAGCCGTCAATGGGTGGGCGCAAGTCTTCGGTCGAGAGATCTGGACACCGGCACTGATCAGCGCATACGGCAGCCGCGGGCGGCGCGGAACGGCAGCGGCGCCGGCGTCAGCAGCACGTGGCGCCGAGCGCGTCAGTCCGAGCGGCGCGGTGATCGACGACGGGAGGTGTCACCCACGCGACGCGCAGAGCAGCCCGTCGCCCACCGGAATCAGCACGCTGGTGAGGTTCGGATCCTCCGCGATCGCCCGGGTCGCCGCGCGCACCGCCTGGGTGGCCGCATCACGCTGTGCGGGATCGGGCACCCGCCCGCCCAGCAGCGCGTTGTGCAGCAGGATCGCCCCGCCGTCGCGCAGTAACCGCACCCCTTCGGCGACGTACTGCGGATGCTCGACCGGCGCCGCATCGATGAACACCAGGTCATAGGCGCCGTCGGCCAGCCGCGGCAGCACATCGAGGGCGCGGCCGTTGATCAGCCGGGTGCGCGCGAGCGGGATGTCGGCGGCACGGAAGGCCTCTTTGGCCGCGCGTTGATGCTCCGGCTCGGAATCGATCGTGGTCAGCGTGCCGTCCTCGCGCATACCGTCGAGCAACCACAAACCGCTGATACCCGCGCCGGTGCCCACCTCGACCACCGCCCGTGCGCCCAGCATCTGGGCGTACATGCTCAGCAACGCGCCGACGGACGGCGCCACCGGCGCGGCGCCCAGTTCGGTGGCCCGTTCGCGGGCGCTGACGAGGATCTCGTCCTCCACGACGGATTCCTCCACGTAGGCGAGATTTCGCTCCAGGTTCGATGCCACGCCCATGAGGCTATGCCAAACCGTGACCAGCGGCCCGAAACATTCTCAGGTGTCCCTCAGGATCTCCATACACAGGCCATATCGCGACAGGAAAGAGTAGGCAGCACGCAAGACCAGCCGACCGGCAGGCGAACGAGCCAGAGCACCGGGTCGGGAACAACCGGACACCTTCCATCGGTTGTACCCGACAGCGACGGTCCGTGGATCCGGGCCGCTGCCCGAACTCCATCGCCTCGGGTCCCGAGTAGGAGGTATTTCCCATCCACATGGTCGATGCGGCGCGCGAGTACGCCACCCTGCCCGAGCTGCCGACGCAGCGTGATCTCACCGCACTGGAACCGGCCGAGGTCGCCGAGGAAGAACTGACCGGCACCGCGGCCTTCGATGCCACCGGCGATCGCTCGGTCATGCCCACCTGGGACGAACTGGTCCGCGAGCACGCCGACCGGGTCTACCGGCTGGCCTACCGCCTCTCCGGCGACGCCCAGGACGCCGAGGATCTCACCCAGGAAACCTTCATCCGGGTCTTCCGCTCACTGTCGAACTACCAGCCGGGCACCTTCGAGGGCTGGCTGCACCGCATCACCACCAACCTGTTCCTGGACATGGTCCGCCGCCGCGGCCGCATCCGGATGGAAGCGCTGCCCGAGGACTACGACCGGGTGCCGGCCCAGGGACCGGGCCCCGAGCAGGTCTACCACGACGCCCGCCTCGACCCCGATCTGCAATCGGCGCTGGACGCGCTGGCCCCGGAGTTCCGTGCCGCGGTCGTGCTCTGCGACATCGAGGGGCTGTCCTACGAGGAGATCGGTGCCACCCTCGGGGTCAAACTGGGCACCGTCCGCAGCCGGATCCATCGCGGCCGTCAGGCACTACGCGATCACCTTGCGCATAATGGAACCCAGGACCGGTTCGCCGACGCGGCGAGCAAGTCCTGAACCAGCAAGAACGGGTGATCCCCGGCCGTGGCGCCAGGCCCGGCCGTGATCGAGTCGGTTGGAAGGATGAGCACCGAATGAGTGGCGACTCCGGTACGTCAGGTCGTTCACCGCGTTTCCGTTCCACCGAGCATCTGGCGAGCGAGGCCGTCGCCGCCTATGTGGACGGCGAACTGCGGATGAACGCCTATCTGCGTGCCGCCCAGCACATTTCCGTGTGCCCCGAATGCGCCGCCGAGGTCGAGGCCCAGCAGCAGGCCCGCATCGCCTTGCGCCGCGCCGCCCAGATCTCCATTCCGCACGGGCTGCACGACAGCCTGACCCGCATTCCCCTCGGCGAACTCCCCGGCACCGATCGTTCCGCCGCGGCCGCCCGCAATTCCCGTGACGAGGCCGTTTCCGGTTTCCTCAGTGGGTCTTTCGCGGCGAGCTTCGACAGTAGGCGGTGGACAACCTGGTGGCGCAAGTAGAGTTTGGCGCGTGACCACCGAATCGACGAACACCGGATCGGCCGACACCTCGGATTCGGCGGCCAACAGGGGGAACCTGCGGCCGCCGGACGCGCCCGTGCTCGGGCCGCGCCCGGTCTACCGCCCGCATGTGGATACCCACACCGCTCGCGCCTTCCGCCGCCCCTCCGGCCAGGCCGGATCCTTCGCACCCCGCACTGACGCGGCCGCTGCCGCCCAGGGCGCCGATCAGGTGCAGAACCGGCCGCCGGACGCCGTGCTGGCCGAGGCCTTCGGCCGCCCGGAAGGCTCCACCGAACTCCTGCAGCGCGATCCCGACGCGGCCACCGGCGACACCCAGGGCGCCGGCCCCGCCGATCCGTGGCGCGATCCGGAATCCGGCGCCCGCCTCGGCGCGCCCGCGCTGCCCACGCCCGCACCGCAGACCGCTGGCGCCGCCACCAAGCTGTCGGCGCGCGAGGTGCTGTTCGGCTCCCGGGTCGCCCCGCGCGCGCTGGCCCTGCTGGCCGCCATCGCCTTGGCCATCGGCCTGGTCGGTGGCCTGGTCGGCCGGTTGACCGCCGAGACCGCCTCCACCCTGACCTCCCGCAAGGTCGCTCTCGAGCAGACCGGCGATTCGGAGCAGCCGCACGGCCAGATCGCTCAGGTCGCCGATGCGGTGCTGCCCTCGGTGGTCTCGATTCGCACCACCGTCGGCGACAACGGCGCCACCGGTTCGGGCGTGGTCATCGACGGCAACGGCTACATCGCCACCAACAACCACGTCATCTCGATGGCCGCCCAGGACGGCTCGGGCAATGCCAAGATCCAGGTGATGTTCTCCGATGGCACCCGGGTGCCGGCCAATATCGTCGGCCGGGACACCAAGACCGACCTCGCGGTGCTCAAGGTCGATGTGAAAAATCTCACAGTCGCGCAACTCGGCAAGTCCGAGGACGTGCGCGTCGGCGACGCCGTGCTGGCCATCGGTTCCCCACTGGGACTGAGCAAAACGGTCACCTCCGGCATCGTCAGCGCGCTGCACCGTCCGGTGAAGCTGGAGGGCGAGGGCAGCGACACCAAGGCCGTCATCGACGCCGTGCAGACCGACGCCTCGATCAACCCGGGTAACTCCGGTGGCGCCCTGGTGGACATGGAAGGCCGGGTCATCGGGATCAACACCGCCATCCGCAGCGAGACCGGCGGTTCGGTCGGTCTCGGCTTCGCCATCCCGGTGGATGTGGTCACCGACGTCGCGCAGACGCTGATCCGCGACGGCGTCAAGCACCATCCGGTGATCGGTCTGAGCGCGCGCACCAAGGCCGTCGCCAACGAGGCCATGAGCGGCGCCGAGGTGGCCGATGTGGTGCCCGGCGGGCCCGCCGCACGGGCCGGCATCGTGGAGGGCGACGTCATCGTCAAGGTCGGCGATCGCGAGGTCACCGGGCCGGACGAGCTGGTCGTGGCGGTGCAGCAGAACAAGATCGGCGAGACGGTGACGGTGCGGTTGATCCGGGAGGGCCGGCAGGTGGACGTTCCGGTCACCCTGGAATCCGACTGACCCGGCGGCCCCGGCGCGCGGTAGCCTGGTCTGGTGTTCAGCAGCATCGGGTGGAGCGAGATGGTGATCCTGCTCGTGGCCGCCCTCGTCATCCTCGGCCCGGAACGCCTGCCCGGTGCCGTGCGCTGGACCACGCGCAGTCTGCGGCAGGTGCGCGATTACGCCAGTGGCGCGACCGCGCAGTTGAAGCAGGAGCTCGGCCCCGAATTCGAGGACCTGCGTAAGCCGCTCGCCGATCTGAACGAGCTGCGCGGCATGACCCCGAAATCGATGGTGACCAAACACCTTCTCAACGGCGACGATTCGCTGTTCACCGATATCGGCAAGGCCATGCCGGACAAGCAGGATCTGTACGGCACCAATAGCGGTATGCCGGGTTACCCAGCGCCGAAGCTGGAGAAACCGTTGGAGCGCAACGAACGTCCGCCGATCGACTCGGACGCCACCTGATCTGTCAAGCGAACTAGACACCCGTCCGGCTTACGCTGTCTACACTTCGCACATGTCGGCCGATGACGTGGCGCGGGTGTTCGCGATCGAGGACAAGGTCGAGCGCCTCAAGGCAGCCACTGACGGTGTCGCGGCGGCGCAGCAGACCATCAACGAACTCACGCGGATTCGTCGCGCGGTGATCCGTGAGTTACATGCCGAGGGCTGGACGTTCGCCAGAATCGGTGCGGCAGCCGGGCTTTCCCGGGCCCGCATCCATCAGGTGAGCACCCAGGGCCCGGCGCCGGAGGGCTTGTTCTTCGGGCACGGCGCGCTGACCGTGCTCACGCCCCGGGTGCGGACCGGACGGCTGATCGGTGCGCCCGACCCGGCCGCCGCCACTCGCCTGGCCGAGCTGCTGCGTCAGCTGGGCTTCGCGGTCACCGTCGAACAGTTCCCGCCCGGACATCCCATCGACCTGAACCGCGACGGGCTGATCGTGCTCGGCGGGCCCGAACTCTCCCCCAGCCTGCGCCAGCTCATCGCCGCCGACCCCCGGCTGCGCCGCTCGGTGGCCCGCGCCGGTGACGGCCGTCGCGGCATCGAGGACCGCGCCGCCCGCCGGGTGTACCGCCCCTCCGGCCCCGACCCGCACGACATCGCCTACCTCGCCCGCCTGCCGCGCCCCGACGGCCAGGGTTCGATCCTGGTGATCGACGGCCTGCACCCACCCGGCTCGCTCGGTGCGGTCCGCCTGCTCGCCACCCGCCTGGCCGGGCTGCACGAACGCGCCGGCACCCGCCGGTTCTCGGTACTGATCGCCGTGCGCTTCGACCGCGCCACCGGTGAGCCGCTGGAGGCCGAACTGCTGACGCCGGTCTATCGCCACGAGCCGGCCGAAGTGCGGCCGACGGCACTGCGCACCCGCCGCTGAGCCGCCAGCGCCACCGTCGGCGGCGCTCACTCCCCGGCCGCGATCCAGCCACACGACACGTCCTGCGGCCCCGCCACTGACGCCCGCCGCACCGGGGCGCCGTAACCACTCCTGAACCCCAGCACGGTCCGTCGGCAGCGCGGCGTGCGGCCGCTGAACCGGCCCGTCCCGATGATCGGCCGCACCCGAGATGTTCCTCCCACGACACCTCCATGCGAGCGCTCACCCTCGGGCTTCGACCTCACCACTCCATGCTTAGATAGCCAGGAAATAACCATTTCGATCCACCGGCGATATTCGGCCCCGGTTTTCCGGCAATCACATGACGCGGAGGCACAGGTGAATGTGATGACGACCATTGCGGTGGCGCTGATCGCAATCGGATTGCTGGTGACCGTCGCCATCTTCATCCGCAAGCCCGCCGAGCACCGCCGCGCCCACGTCACCGTGGCGGAGTTGCAGGCCCGGCTCGCCGACGAATCCGGGCCCGAACACGCGCGCGCCGATGAGGAGGAGGCGGCCGAGGAGACCGGCGCCGCGGCAGCTGATTTCGAGCCGGAAGCGCCCGAGGAGCGCGGTCCGATAGCGCCGGAAGAGTTCGGACCGGGTCGCGCGGACGAGCAGGCGCCGGGCGAGGCAGCCGAGTCGGCACCGAGCGACGCCGACGAGCCGACACCCGCCCACTTCGGCCGACACGCACGGCCCGGGATCCATAAGCAGGCCACAGCCGACGCCGGCCAGCAGGCCCCGGGCGGTGCGGCCCGGTCAGCAGGGAGCGACGCCGACGAGTCAGCACCGGCCGACTACAGCCGGTCGGCGAAAGCCCCCGCCGGCCAGGAGCGATCCGACGCGGGCGTGCGGACGCCCAGCGCTGCGGCACCCGACCAGGAACCGGTCTCGGACCAGCCTGCGCCGGAATCGTCTACCGGCCCGTCGCCGTCGCGATCCACGGAAGACGACACCCACAAGCCCGACGCGGGCTGAGCGTCCTCCGGTAGCGACCGCTCAGGCCGCGACGCTCTCCGGCCGCACCGTGTTCATCGGCGGTCGATCGGTCAGGCACACCTCGGTGCTGTGCGCGGTGAACTCGTCGCCGATCAGCGGGAACTGGGTCAGCGCCGCGCCGGAATCGCGGACGCCGCTGCGGCCGAGGACGGTGCCGAGGATCTGTCTGCTCATCACGCCGAGGTCGGCCAGCGGGCGGTTGCGGTGGGTGCGCACGCCCAGGTTGACCTGGCCGATGGCATCGAGGCCGAGCCGGTCGTAGGTGTCGAGCAGCAGGCCGATCTCCACGCCGTAGCCGGGGGCGAAGGGCACCGAGGTGAGCAGTTCCCTGGTGCCCGCGTATTCGCCGCCGAGCGGTTGCAGCACCTCCGACAGGTCCGGGCGCAGCGCCGCCAGCAGCGGGCGGGCCACCAGTTCGGTGACGCGGCCGCCGCCGTGCGCTTCGACCGCGCCACCTTGCCGCAGCGGTCTGCGGTAGTACGCCTTGACCAGGTGCAGCCCGTCCATGGTCAGCAGCGGGCCGAGCAGTTTCGGCACGAAGGCCGGATCGGGGTCGATCAGGTCCGAATCGACGAAGGCCACCAGGTCGCCGCTGGTCACCGCCAGCGAACGCCACAGCACCTCGCCTTTACCCGGCACCGGATCGAGTTCAGGGACGGCTTGTTCCCGGCTGACCACCCGGGCCCCGGCCGCGCGGGCCCGTTCGGCGGTGGCGTCGGTGGATCCGGAATCGAGCACCACCAGTTCGTCGACCAGCGTGCCCAGCAGCGGCCGGATGCTGGCCACCACCGCGGCGACGGTGTCCTGCTCGTTCAGCGCAGGCAGCACCACCGAGACGGTGCGGCCGGCCTTGGCGGCGACGAGTTCGTCCACCGGCCAGTCCGGGGTATCCCAGGTATTCGTCATCGCCCAGCTGGGCTCACGGTGTTGGATGTTCATACCAGACCTCGCAGGGTTCGTGCGGGGGGCCGGATACCCTGTATCGCGGCAATCATGTCCACTACGCGCCGGGTCGCGGCGACTTCGTGGACGCGGAAGACTCGAGCGCCTGCCGCCGCCGACCATGCCGTTGCTGCCAATGTGCCCTCCAGCCGCTCGGTGAGATCGACACCAAGAGTCTCTCCGATGAAATCCTTGTTGGAGAGCGCCATCAAGACCGGCCATCCGGTATTTACAAGATCGTCGGCTGCACGCAACAGTTCGAGCCCGTGGTAGGTGTTCTTGCCGAAATCGTGCGTCGGGTCGATCAGGATCGAATCGCGGCGCACGCCGGCGGCCAGCGCCGCTTCCGCGGCCCGCACCACCGTCGCGGTGACCTCGGCGACCACATCGGTGTAGCGCACCCGATGCGGCCGGGTGCGTGGCACGGCGCCGCCGGTGTGGCTGCACACGATGCCCGCGCCCAGTTCGGCGGCGACCGCGACCAGATCCGGATCGGCGCCCGCCCAGGTGTCGTTGATCAGGTCGGCGCCCTCCCCGATCGCCTTGCGCCCCACCTCGGCGCGCCAGGTGTCGACGCTGATCAGCAGGTCGGGGTAGGCGGCGCGGATGGCGGCGACGAACGGGACCACCCGGCGGGTCTCCTCGGCGGCGTCGACCACCTCACCGGGCCCGGCCTTCACCCCACCGATGTCGACCAGGTCGGCGCCCTCGTCCACGGCACGGGCGACGGCGTCCATGGCGGCGGCATCGGTGAAGGTGGCGCCCCGGTCGTAGAACGAATCCGGGGTGCGGTTCACAATCGCCATGACCAGCGCCCGATCCGTCGCCACCGGGCGTCCGCACAGGGTCGGCGACGGCGCGTCGGGGCGGAACATGGGTCCGACTGTACCGACTCGTGTAATAACCGGTGCGGGCCGCAGACCCCCGTCAGCCCCGCGGCGCGCGCCCGACCGCCACATCGGCGGCGTAGTCCGCGTAGGC
Organism: Nocardia cyriacigeorgica GUH-2; assembly: GCF_000284035.1. Taxonomy (NCBI): domain Bacteria; kingdom Bacillati; phylum Actinomycetota; class Actinomycetes; order Mycobacteriales; family Nocardiaceae; genus Nocardia; species Nocardia cyriacigeorgica. The sequence continues at coordinate 4,936,926 of NC_016887.1, forward strand.
CGGGACATAGCCGTCGGCGCGGCCGGCGAGAACGAACAGCGCGGAGTCATCGTCGGGCGAATACCCGTGATTGCCCAGTTCTACCTTGCCGCTTGTGAACGTGGAGGTGGACTCGAGCTCAGCGTCACCGTCGTCACCTCGGAGTAGCCGTCCGCGCCCGGACAGACATCACCAGTGCCACCGCCTCCAGCCACCGCGCGAACAGGTCGTCGCGAGCGACATCGATTCCGGGTTCCGCGCGTGCGGCCGACATCCACCCGCGGACGAGCTCGGTTCGCTCCGCACCGATCAGCGGTTCGGGCAGTTCGAGAGCGGCGTCCAGGCCGAGCGAGCGGACACAGCTTGCCAGGAACTGCAGTGGGTACGACCCCGTCGCGAGCTCTTCGGCCGACAATGCCGCGGCAACCACGGCGTCACCGAACAGTGCCACTCGCGCCGGCCCCTGTTCCGGTATGCCCGCGGTGATCGCCGCAGCGATATCGACACGGCGTAATGCGCTGTCGCGCTGGGTGGTCGGGTCCGCGGCCGTCATTGCGGTAGCGCGACTGCCGTGGGATCGTCATGCCCGCGGTTCGGATCCGCGCCCGTCACCCGGCCCATCTCACCGTCGATGAATTGCTGCTTCGTCACCCATCTGGTGTAGCCCCACGGGTTGTAGACCTCCAGTTTGTCGCCCTGCGCGGCAAGAATGATCACTTCGTGGTGGCCCCGGTCGCCATTGTCGTTCTTGGTGACCGTGATGGGCACCGGCTTACCCTCGTTCACCGCGGATTCGATTCTGGACAGATACTCCCGCCGCTCAGCGGGTGTATCGACGTCGTTGTGATTGCGGTATGCGCCGCCGGCAGTGGGTCCGAGCTCCTTGGTGAACAGTTCCGAGCCGTTCTTGCCACCGGGATACTGGGCGTCGGTGGTGTTGTAAACACTGACCAGCCGATCACGGAATGCGCCGCGACTGTCGTCGCCTGCCTTGGCGCCGTCAACCGCGGCGGGGCCCTCGCCGGTGGTCAAGCCGAGCATGAAGACCGGATCGTTGGCGGCCCTTGCGACCAGCGTCGACGCGGAAACACAATTGTTCTTGTTCTGCCCGTAGATTCGCCCGACATCGAATCCGCCATCAGCGTCCCGTATGAGGTGCAAACCTCGATAGGTCAACACATGTTCACCGCCCTTGCCGGTTCGGGTATTCCGGCTGTTGATGTGCGGGTCCAAATGGTCGGACAGCCACGTCAGATCTTTGCCATGCGGGTGAATCACTCCGCGAAAAGCCCGGACATCGGCAAACGAATACCCCGCCGCCAATGCGTTCCACAAATAGGCGGCTTCCTGGGGAGTGTGCGCGTCGGCGAGCATCTTGTCGAACGCCGCACGCTCTGCCGCCGACAACTTGCCCAGCAGCTGTGACCCCCGCTCCAACGCGTTCGGGGTGAGCAGGCCGGCCAGCGGATCGGCCGTGAAATTGCGGTCGCCGGCGTAGGCGAGCACGACCGAGGACGCGGGACTGATGCCGGGCGAATCGACCCGGCTCGCCCGTGCCAGTGCGGTGTATTCCTTCAGCGCGCTCACTGCGTCCTCGGCGGCACCGTCGCGCAGCCGCGCGGCCTTGAGCCGTTGATGGCAGCCGTCGGCCGCCATCTGCAGTGCGCGCGCTTCGGCGCCGGCCCCATCCTCCCGGATGGCCTTCGCTGCCTGACGCAGTAGTGAGACGCCACGCGCATCGGTCCGCTGCACCTGGGTCAGCTTCTCGCCGAACTCGGTCAGCGCGGCACCGGCACCACCGAAAGCCGTCATCGCGGCCGATGATTGCGCGGCAAGTGCCTGGACGACCTGACCGGCTGTCTCGGCCGCGTCACCGCGCCACGCCGACGGCAGTGACCGGATGGCTACTCGTGACAAGTCGAAGGCAGCGTCACCGAACGTTTCCCCAGTCTTCGTATATCCCTCTGCCCGCGACGAGATCTTCGTCGGCGAGCCCTCGGGCCCGGGTGGCCGCAGCGCTACCTCGATCGCCTCCGGCAGCTTCTCGCGCAGCAATGCCCGATAGTGCGGACTGAGCAGGTCGATCGCGGCCAAGGCTTCGCGCAGGGCCTCTGTCGTGCTCATGGGTTTCCGCCGGGCGAATTCCACGGTGGCCTGAGCGCCGGCTGCGGTGGAAGCTGCCGCTCGACGTCTGGCGAATTCCGCGGTATCGGCACGTCCGGCACGGCCCGGCGCGTTTCGCGTGCACCGTCTCGGTCCGTATCGCGCTGCTTGTTCTCCGACTCCGGCAGCAATTTCGCCACTTGCGCGACCGCCGAGGACGTCACGCCGGTTTCGCGAGTCCAGGTCCGGTGAAATGCCGACCACGCGGATTCGACCGCCGAGTCACCGAAGATCCCGGTGCGGCCGAAGGGCGACAGCATGCGCGCCAACAGCGCGTCGACGTGACCGTCCGTGAGACCACGCCGCACGTCCTCGAGGTTGTCGCGGACAGTTCCGACCGCCACCGCCGGAGCGATCAACCCTTCGTCGCCGACCCAGAGCCCGCGGTCACTGCCTCCTCGGCCGTTCGGGAGACCCGGTGCCGACGGGCCCGAACCCCCGGGCGTGCCGTCCGACCGCCCGCGGCCGCTCGCGCCACCGGACACTCCAGGGACGGCATCGCCGCCCGGCTCGCCGCGGCCAGAAACCCCCGGTCTGCCACCATCATCCGACCCGCCCGCGCCGATCGCCATCAGTCCTCCACTCCGACAGCCCTATTCACATGATGACCATCGAATCCCGGGTATTCGACGGCGGTCAAATACCAGCCACACCACACGTGGGAACAGCACATCGCATCCTCCGCGAACTACGATCCGCGACGGCCGGAAGTCTGCGCCGACGAACCCGCGCCGGGCTGCGATCAGTCTCGCGGGGCTTTGCCCGCCGCGACCTCTGCGGTGTAGCCGTCGTAGGCGGGTACGTACCCCGAGGAACGACCGGCCAAGACGAACAGCTCGCCGGCTGCGTCGCGACGATAGCCCTGAGCGCGCAGTTCGACTTTGCGGCTCTTGAAGGTCGAGGTGGTTTCGAGTTCGTCGACGACCCGGATGAACAGCGGCACCGCATAACTCGGCAGCCGCTCGTAGGCCAGCCGTGCCAGCGCTTTTCCGTCGAATTCGGTGCCGGGCGCCAGCGTCACCGCGGCCATTCCGGCCTTGCCGTCGGTGCCGGGGATGTCCACGCCGAACACCACGGCCTGCGCGATCGCCGGTGCCGCGCTCAACGCCCCTTCGACCTCGGTGGTGGCCACGTTCTCGCCCTTCCAGCGGAAGGTGTCGCCGAGCCGGTCGACGAAGGCGATGTGGTTCCAGCCCTGATCGCGCACCAGGTCGCCGGTGTCGAACCAGACGTCGCCGTGACGGAAGCCGTCGCGCACCAGTTTGGCCTCGGAGGCGGCCTGGTCGGTGTAGCCGTCGAACGGCGAGCGGCCGGTGACCTTGGCCAGCAGCAGCCCGACGCCGCCGGAGCGCACCCGGCGCAACCGGCCGTCGGGGCCGCGCTTGGGATTACCGGTGGCGTCGTCGTACTCGACGATGGCGTAGGGCAGCGGCCCGAATCCGGCGGTGCGATCGACCCCGAAGGCATTGACGAAGGCGATATTGGATTCGCTGGCGCCGTAGAACTCCACGATCCGCCCGATGCCGAAGCGGTGTTTGAACTCGTCCCACAGTTCCGGCCGCAACCCGTTGCCGACGGCCAGCCGGATCCGGTGCGCGCGGTCGGTGGGTTTGGCCGGCTGGTTGAGCAGGTACCGGCACAGCTCGCCGATGTAGATGAACGCGGTGGCCCGTTCCCGGATCGCCTCGTCCCAGAACCGCGAGGCGGAGAACTGGCGGCCCAGCGCGAAGGTCGCACCGGCCGCGAGCACCGACGACAGCGCCACCGTGAGCGCGTTGTTGTGATACAGCGGCAGGCAGCAGTACATGGTGTCGTTGCCGCGCAGCCGGACCCCGAGCCCACCGAGTCCGGCCATGCTCTTGGTCCAGCGCAGATGCGTCATCACGCTGGCCTTGGGCAGGCCGGTGGTGCCGGAGGTGAAGATCAGGAACGCCCGCTCGCGCGCGGTCACCTCGGCGCACGACGGCGGATCGGACGGGTCGCCGAGCCGGGCTTCGGCGTGCAGGTCCTTGGCATAGAGCACGTTCCCCGGCGATGCGGGCAGCGAGTCGAGCGCCTCCTGGCATTCCTCGCCGACCACGTTCACCACGCTGCCGAGCAGTCCGAAGCTGTGCGCGAGCACCTGATCGCGCTGATGGTGATTGAGCAGGCCGACGGTGGCGCCGAGTTTGACCGTGGCCAGCACCGTGAACAGGGTCTCCGGGCGGTTGGTCATCAGCACACCGACCACGTCACCGCGGCCGACCCCACGCGCGGCGAGCACGCTCGCATAGCGGTTCACCAGCGAATTGGCCGCGCCGTAACGGTATTCGGTGCCCTCGAACCGCAGGAACGCCCGATGCGGATGACGGTGCGCCGCCCGCTGGAAGTACAGGCCGACCGACGCCTTGTCGCCGGGACCGACCAGCATGCCGAGGGCATTGCGCAGCATGCCGGGCGCGTCCACCGCCATCCCGGGCAGGCTCTTGGCCAGGTCGATAACACTGACGGTGCGGGCGTCACTCATCGGATCAGTACTCCTCGATCGGATGCTGCTGTGCGGCAGCGGGATTGCCTGGTGATTCGGCCGCGAGGGGCCGCAGCGCCGCAAAGGCCTCGTCGAAATCGGTGACCACACGCACCCGGTCCAAGGCCGGCTGCGGCACGAAACCCCGCGCGTGCAGCTCGTCGACCCAGGCGAACAGTCCGCGGTAGTGCCCGTCCGGATCCAGCACGACCACCGGCTTGTCGTGCACGCCGAGGTAGGCGCCGGTCCAGGTCTCGAAGAACTCCTCGAGGGTGCCGATACCGCCGGGCAGGGTGAGGAAGGCGTCGGCGCGGTCTTCCATCACCTGTTTGCGCTGGCGCATGGTGTCGGTGACGACCAGTTCGTCGGCATCCACGTCGGCCACCTCGCGGTGCACCAGATGCTTCGGGATGACGCCGATGGTGTTGGCGCCACCGGCGCGTGCGGCCGTGGCCACCGCGCCCATCATCGACACGTGACCGCCGCCGGACACCAATTGCCAACCGCGCCGGGCGATCTCGGTGCCCACCTGCGCGGCCAGCGCCAGCTGCGCCTGGTCGATGGTGCTGGCCGAGCAGTACACGCAGACGGCGTAGGCGCGTTTGCCCGCGCTCACCACTTGTCCTCCGTGCCCATGGTTTCCAGGTTCTCGCGTTCGGCCGTCGCCTGCTCCAGAATCCGCACCACGTCCTCGACGCTGTCGGTGACGTAGAGCAGGTCCACATCGCCCGGCGAGATCTTGCCGGCGCCCAGCAGCGAATCCCGGATCCAGTCCACCAGTCCGCCCCAGAACCTGGTGCCGAACAAGATGATCGGGAACCGGGTGATCTTGCGGGTCTGCACCAGCGTCAGCGCCTCGAACAGTTCGTCCATGGTGCCGAAGCCGCCCGGCAGGCAGACGAAGGCTTGCGAGTACTTGACGAACATCGTCTTGCGGACGAAGAAGTACCGGAAGTTGATGCCGAGATCGACCCATTCGTTGAGCCCCTGCTCGAACGGCAGCTCGATACCCAGGCCGATTGAATAACCGCCGGCCTCACACGCGCCCCGGTTGGCGGCCTCCATCGCGCCCGGCCCGCCGCCGGTGATCACCGCGAATCCGGCATGCGCCAGCGCCGAGCCGATGGCGCGGGCAGCCTCGTACTCGGGATGGTCGACCGGCGTGCGCGCCGAACCGAACACCGAGACCGCGCGCGGCACCTCGGCCAGCGCTCCGAAACCCTCCACGAATTCGGCCTGGATGCGCAGCACCCGCCACGGGTCGGTATGCACCCAGTCGCTGTCACCGCGCCGATCCAGCAGATTCCGGTCGGCGGTGCCGGTACCGGGCTTGCGATCCCGGCGGAACATGATCGGCCCGCGGAATCTGGCTGTCGACTTCGGCTTGCTGTTGAGTGGCTCGGCGGCGTCAGTGGACATGCCAGCCAAACTACCGGGCCGCGACCTGCGGTTGCGGGCGGATCGGTTTTCCCGGCACCGGTCATGCGGTGGTTGCCCGCAGTTCACTCACGGGCCATCGCCGACAGCGTTTTTCAGCTGGACGCGCCGGTGAGGTAGCTGCGCAGCATCGCCGTCACCTGCGTGATCTGCGCCAGCGGCACTCGCTCGTCACGCTTGTGCGCCAGATTCGGGTCGCCCGGGCCGAAGTTCACCGCGGGGACGCCGCGGGCGGCGAAGCGGGAGACGTCGGTCCAGCCGTATTTCGCCCGCACTCCCGCAGCGCCGTGCGCGTGCACCCGGTTGATCAAGTCCTTGGCGGCGGGTGCCGTGAGGCCGGGCAGGGCGCCGGGGGCGGCGTCGGTGACCTGGAAGTCGAGCTCCAGGCCGGCGAAGACCTCGCGGACGTGGTCGGTGGCCTGGGCGACGCTGCGGTCGGGCGCGAACCGGAAATTGACGTCGACCTCGGCGGCATCGGGCACCACATTGCCCGCCACCCCGCCGGCCACCCGCACCGCCGACAGTCCCTCGCGGTAGACGCAGCCGTCGATATCGACCTCCCGCGCCCGGTACTCCGACAGCCGCTGCAAGACCGGCGCCAGCCGATGAATGGCGTTGTCGCCCAGCCAGGCTCGTGCCGAATGCGCCCTGGTGCCCGCGGTGGTGAGCCGGGCCCGCAGGGTGCCCTGGCAGCCGGCCTCGACCCAGCCGCCGGAGGGTTCGCCGAGGATCGCCAGATCGCCGTCCAGCCATTCCGGGCGTTCGCGTTCGATCCGGGCCAGGCCGTTGAACTCCGCGGCGATCTCCTCGCAGTCGTAGAAGATCAGCGTCAGATCGTGCGCGGGTTCGGCGATGGTGGCGGCCAGATGCAGGAACACCGCATCGCCGGATTTCATGTCCACGGTGCCGCAGCCGTACATCACCGGCTCACCGTCCTCGACGTCCATCCGGCTCGGCACATTGTCGGCGATCGGCACCGTGTCCAGGTGCCCGGCCAGCACCACCCGGGTCGGCAGCCCGCGATCGGTGCGCGCCAGCACCACGTTGCCGTCGCGCACGATCTCGAACCCGCTGGTCTGTGTGCGCAACGCGGCCTCGACCGCGTCGGTGACGGCCAGCTCGTCCCTGGACACACTCGGGATGTCGACGAGGGCGGCAGTCAGGGCAATCGGGTCGGCGCGCAGATCGAGGGTCACCCCGCTCAGCGTAGTCAGCGGCTACCCGACGCCGGGGACCTCGGTCACCGGCCGTGATCTGCGCGGCAGCCGGTGACGTGGCTGCACCACGCGCCCGCGACGGTCGGTAGGCTCTGCTGACGTGAGCATTCAGGGAGCAACTGCAGTCGGTATCGCCAATGTGACCGCGGACGGCACCGTCCTCGACACCTGGTTCCCGAATCCCCAGCTGGGTGAGTTCGCCGAGACCGCGACCAAGCGGCTCGACGAGGTGCCCGCGGAGTTCGCTGCGCTGGTCGGTCCCGACGAGGCGCGCGGGGTCGAGGTGATCGCGGTGCAGACCACCATCGCCGACCTGTCGGCCGCGCCGGTGGACGCCCACGACGTCTACCTGCGGCTGCACCTGCTCTCGCACCGGCTCGTGCGCCCGCACGAGGTGAGCCTGGACGGCCAGTTCGGCCTGCTCAGCAATGTGGTGTGGACCAACCACGGCCCCGCCGCGGTGGAGGGTTTCGAGACCACCCGCGCCAAGCTACGCGCCCGCGGCCCGGTGACGGTCTACAGCGTCGACAAGTTCCCGCGCATGGTCGACTACGTGGTGCCCTCCGGTGTGCGCATCGGTGACGCCGACCGCGTCCGCCTCGGCGCGCATCTGGCCTCGGGTACCACCGTCATGCACGAAGGCTTCGTCAACTTCAACGCGGGCACCCTCGGCGCCTCCATGGTCGAGGGCCGCATCTCCGCGGGCGTGGTCGTGGGCGACGGCTCCGATATCGGCGGCGGCGCCTCCACCATGGGCACCCTCTCCGGCGGCGGCACCACCGTCATCTCCATCGGCGAGCGCTCCCTGCTCGGCGCCAACTCCGGCCTCGGCATCCCGCTCGGCGACGACTGCGTCCTGGAAGCCGGCCTCTACCTGACCGCGGGCACCAAGGTGACCACCCCCGACGGGACCACCGTCAAGGCCGCCCAGCTCAGCGGCCAGAACAACCTGCTGTTCCGGCGCAACTCCGTCACCGGCGCCGTCGAGGTCGTGCACCGCAAGGGCACCGGCATCGAACTCAACGCCGACCTGCACGCCAACGACTGACCGCCTCCGTGGGGTATCCGGTTCGGCCCATGCCGCCCAATTAGAGGCGGCAGGGCCTGATCGGCCGGGCCATCAGCAGGTGACCGCACCCGCGTGCGCAGCGGATGCGGTGGCAGGCGCCAACGATTGAACACCCAGTTCGGGTGGGTTACCGTGCCCCCATGCACGCACTCCGGCCCGGTGCCGACTTCGCCGGGTACCGGATCGAGCGGGTGCTCGGCGTGGGTGGCATGGGCAGTGTGTACGCGGCGCGGCATCCGCGGCTGCCCCGGTTGGTGGCGCTGAAGCTGCTGCATTCCTCGTTCGCCGAGGATCCGGTGTTCCGTGGGCGGTTCGAGCGCGAGGCCGAACTGGCCGGGCGGCTCGATCATCCGAATATCGTGACGATCCACGATCGCGGCCGGGAAGGGTCGCAGCTGTGGATCAGCATGCAGTACGTCGAAGGCACCGACGCCGAGACGGCCGTGCGCACCGGGCAGATGCCGCCGTTGCGGGCGCTGTACGTGGCCGCCGCGACCGCCGACGCACTCGACTACGCGCACCGCGCCGGCATGCTGCACCGCGATGTGAAGCCCGCCAACATCCTGATCCGCGACGATCCCGGTGCTACCGGCCCGGAACGGGTGCTGCTCACCGATTTCGGCATCGCGAAGGCTCGTGACGAGGCCACCGCGCTGACCCGGACCGGCACCCTGCTCGCCACCCTGCGCTACGCCTCGCCCGAGCAGCTGGAAGGCAAGCCGCTCGATCCGCGCTCGGACCAGTATTCGCTGGGCTGCACACTGTTTCACCTGCTCGCCGGGCAACCGCCGTATCCGACCGAGAGCGCGGCCGCGTTGATCAGCGCGCACCTGGTGCAGCCGGTGCCGCGGATCAGTGCGGTGCGGCCAGATCTGCCGCCCGCACTCGACGAGGTGTTCGCGCGGGCGCTCGCCAAGGACCCGCAGCAACGTTTCGGCAGTTGCGCGGAGATGGTGGCGGCGGCGCGGCGGGCGTTCACCGAGCCGGCACCGCAGCCTTCCGCGCCGCTCGCGCAGCCCGCCGTCCCGGCCCGTCGCCGCCGGTGGCCGGTCGCGGTGGCGGGGCTGGTGGTGGTCGCGGCGGCTGTCACGGCAACGGTCGTCGCCGCGCGATCCGGGGATGAGGTTGCGCCAGGGCCGACTACGACCGTCGCCCTACCGCCCACCATCGGACTCACGACCGCGCCGCCGGCCACCACCGCCGCACCGGACCCGTGGGTGGCGGGCCGCGAAACCATCGCCCTGTTCCCCGACCTGCTGCCCGACGGCCCGGACAGCGCCGGATTCCGCGATCTGCGGTGCAGTTTCGCCACCAAGAACCCGGACGCGGTGTGGACCCACGGCTTCAACTGCCAGGACGGCGACAAGCTCGAGCTGCAAGTGCTCACCCACGACGACGCCGCCATCGTCGACTCCTATATCGCCACCCTGCCGCCGGCCGACACCGAGCAGCTGCGTTCGCGCTACGGGCAGCCGCTGATCGTGCGAAAGTTCAATGGTTCGACGGGTCCGTGGGTGCTGGTCCAGTTCGCGGAGGGGCCGCGCGCCGCCATCACCTTTCAGGTCTTCCGCAAAGGCCGCACGCACCAGGAGGTGATCGACGAATGGGTTCGTACCGCACCGTTCTGACCCGGTTCGCCGCGGTCGGCGCGCTCGCGCTGCTGACGGCCTGTTCGACGGTGACCGGCACGCCGGTGGCCGCCGAGGTCGATGTACGCACCCTCGAGGTGGGCGACTACCCGATCGAACCGCTCGACGTGAACGGGGTGCGGGTGGCCTCCGACGGCCCGATCCTGGAGGGGCTGCGGATGGCGGGGGCGATCGCGGTGCCGCACGAGATCGATGACGATCTGGTGCACAACTGGGGCACCGATGTGATCGACAGTCCGAAGAAGGCCGCCGACGCCTCCGCCATCTCGAATGTGAACCTGCCGACGCTGGAGCGGCACGGGTTCCTGGTGGCCTTCGATATCGCCGAGGCCGACGAGCCGTTCCCCACCGACGTCCGCCCGACCGAGACCGATGCCACCGTCACCCGCGTGGTGCTCATGCGGTTCCCGGACGCCGACCGTGCACGGACCGCCGCCCGGGAGCTGGAGAGCACCGATTTCGCGGTGAGCCCGGATAACCGGCCGGTCACCGTCCCGGGTTACCCACAGGCGCACGCACATTGGCGTCCCGGCATCAAGACCGTGAGCGCGCTGATGGCGCACGGCGAGATCGTCATCAGCCTCTTCCTGCAACATCCGACGCCGGACCTGGACGCGATGACCACCCGCCTGCGCGAGATCTTCGACGCCCAACTCCCCCTGCTCGACGATTTCGAACCCACCCCGCCCGGGGAATTCACCGACCTCCCCCGCGATTCGGACGACATACTGCGCCGCGCCCTGACTCCCGGCCCCCGCGATCAGCACGTGCCCATCTCCGCAGGCGACTACTCCGCCTGGACCGGCCGCGCCGCCGTCCACTTCCGGCCGGTCGATCAGCCGGAACTGCTCGAAGCCTGGGATGACGGCGGCGTCGACGCGGTGGCCAAGTCCGGCTCCACCACCGTCTTCCGCTTCCGCGACAACGCCGCCGCCATCGCCTTCGGCACCGCCTGGGCGGACAACCAGAGCCCGAACAGCCACCCCATCGACCCACCCGCCGACGTCCCCGGCGTCCGCTGTGTCGAACGCCCCGCGACCACCGGCAAACCCGCCGTGGCCCGCTGCTACCTCACCTACCGCCGCCACGCCGCCTTCGTCACCGGCGACGACCCCACCGACGTCCGCCACCAGGCCGCAGCCCAATACGCCCTGCTGGTGAATACGCAGTAGGCGGTCAGGCGCTCTGGTCCGTCTCCGGGGCCAGCAGCTTCTTCTGTACCTTGCCCATCGCGTTGCGGGGCAGGGATTCGACGACGTGGATCTCTCGGGGGCGTTTGTGATTCGACAGTTCCCGGGCCACGAACTCGATCAGTTCTGATCCGTCCGGCCGGGCCATTCCTGCGCGCGCGACAACGTAAGCGACGATTCGCTGCCCCAAATCGGGATCAGGCGCACCGACCACCGCCGCTTCCGCGATCGCGGGATGCCCGAGCAATGTCGTCTCGATTTCGCCGGCACCGACGCGGAAACCGCCGGTCTTGATGAGGTCCACCGACTTCCGGCCGACGATGCGGTGGTATCCCCCGGGGTCGATGACCGCGACATCACCGGTGTCGAACCAGCCGTCGCTCCAGCATTCCGCCGTCGCGTCCGGGCGGTTGAGGTAGCCGTCGAACAGCATCGGGCCGCGGACCTGGAGGCCGCCGATGCTCTCGCCGTCGTGCGGGACGGGGGCGCCGGATTCGTCGCGGAGGCGGGTTTCCACGCCGCGGACGGGGCGGCCGACCCAGCCGGGGCGGCGTTCGCCGTCGGCTCGGGTGGACAGGGTGATCATGGTTTCGCTCATGCCGTAGCGCTCGACCGGGGCGTGGCCGGTGAGTTCGGCCAGGCGCTCGAAGACCGGGACCGGCAGCGGGGCGCTGCCGGAGACGAGCAGGCGGGCGTCGGCCAATTTCTTGGCGGCGTCAGGGTTTTCGGCGATCCGGGACCACACGGTCGGGACGCCGAAGTAGAGGGTTCCTGGTGCGTCCGCGTAAGCCTCGGGGGTGGGCTTGCCGGTGTGGATGAGCGGGCTGCCGACGCGCAGCGCGCCGAGGACGCCGAGGATCAGGCCGTGCACATGGAACAGCGGAAGGCCGTGCACCAGAACGTCGTCGGCGGTCCACGACCAGGCTTCGGCGAGGGCGTCGAGGCCGGCGGCGATGGCGCCGCGGCTGAGCATCACACCCTTGGGCAGGCCTGTGGTGCCGGAGGTGTAGAGCACGAAGGCCGTTGCCGCCGGGTCGGGTTCGGGGTAGGTGTGCCACGACCTGGCATGCAGCCGCACCGGGACCACCGGCAGCTCGGTGCCCTCCGGCGCCTCGCCGAGCCAGGCCTGGGCGCCGGAATCGGCCAGGATATGGGCGGATTCGGCGGTCCCGGCATCCGGCGGCACGGGCACCACGGTGACGCCGGCGATCAGGCAGCCGACCACGGCGAGCACGGTGGTCGCGGTGGGCCGCGCCAGCACCGCCACCCGGTCGGCACGGGCGATGCGCTCGGCCACCGAGGTCGCGGCCCCGAGCAGATCGCTGCGGGACAACCGCACGCCGTCGATGGTGACGGCATCGGGAATGTCGGCACCCGCCGCGACGGCGAGCGGATCCAGGGAGCGGAGCAGCAGCGGCGGACCGTAAGGCATCCGCCCACGCTACCCGGCGGGAGCTGCGCGCCCAGAGCAGGCAGTGCTACCGCTCCGATCGCCCGCACACCGTTGACACCCCCGATGACGCGGTGAGAAAGTAGTTGTACAACCTTCTCAACGTCGAGATGGGGTCCACGATGACCAGCACTTCGCGCGCCGGCACCGAGTCGCGCACCGGGGAATTCGACATCCGGCGGCATATCGACGGTTCCGCCGCACTCTTCGGCGCGGCCGCCAATGTCATCATGCAGCTGAGCCATCCGGCCGTCGGCTGGGGCGTGCTGGAGAGCCCGGTGGACAGCGGCAAAATCCTGCTGCATCCGGTCAAACGCACCCGCACCACGCTCACCTATCTGGCCGTGGCCATGCTCGGCACCGACGACGAACGCGCCGCCTATCGCGCGGCCGTCGACCGCTCGCATCGCCCGGTGCGCTCCACCGAGTCCAGCCCGGTGCGCTACAACGCCTTCGATCCGCGCCTGCAATTGTGGGTGGCGGCCTGCCTGTACTGGGGTGGGCGCGATCTGCACGACCGCCTGCACGGCCCGATGGACGACGCCGATGCCGACGCCTTCTACCGCTACGCCGCCCGCCTCGGCACCACCCTCCAGATGCCCGAGCACCTGTGGCCGGCCGACCGCGTCGCCTTCGAGCGCTATTGGACCGAGAACTTGGCCCGCACCTTCATCGATCCGCCGGTGCGCGACATGTTGAACGCCATCGTCGACCTGAAGATGTTCCCGCGCTCGATGCGGTTGCGGCCGGTGCTGCGATTCCACCGTTTCGTCACCGCCGGACTGCTCCCGCCGCACCTGCGCGAACAGATGGGCATGTCGTGGAGTGCGGAGGACGAGCGCAAGCTGAGCCGTTTGCTGCGCGGAGTCGGCGCGATCGAGGCCCGCCTGCCGGTGGCAGTGCGAACCTTCCCGGTCAACGCTTTCCTGGCCGATATGCGGCTGCGGCGCCGCCTGGGCAGGCCGCTGGTCTAGGCGCTCATCGGGCCGGTGTTCAGGGGATGCGGAACGAGACCACCACGTGGTCGCGGGCGAATTCCCGTGCGGCCGCGTCGTCGTCGAGCGGGATCACCGTCTGCGGGGTGAGCGCCAGCGACAGCGCGGTCCTGGCGATCATCTCCGCCAGCGGCAGCGGATCGTAGTCGGGCAGTTTGCCTTCGCGCTGCAACCGGGTGATGAACTCCGCGACGTAATCGCGGCCGAGTTCGATCACCGGCGCGCCCTTGACCGTCAGGTACGGCAGCACGGTCTCCGGTTCGGTCTGCAACAGCCGGTCCAGCAGTTTGTTGCCGCGCAGTCCGTCGAGGAAGGCCACGAACAGTTCGACGATCTGGTCCTCGGCGCCGGCGTCACGCTCGATCTGGCGCTGCACCGCGGCGTCGACACCGTCGATGAACTCGCGCGTCTGCTGCAACCCGACGGCCTGGATCAGATCGGTCTTGCCCGCGAAGCGCCGGTACAGCGTCGCCAGCGACAGCCCGCCGCGCCGGGCCACCTCACCCATGCTGGTGCGCTTGATGCCGAAGTCCAGGAAGGCCAGCAGCGCCGCGGACAGCACGGTTTGATCCTGATCCTTGCGCTGGGTCCGCACCAGCGGCAGCAGATCGGCCAGCGCCGCCATATCGGGCACCTCCGCAAGAGTCGGCGAAACAATGACTGACCAAGCATTGCATAGTTTCAGCGTCGATTGACACACGACGTGAGCAAATGAGAAGGTTTGCGCGTAACCTTCTCACCGGAAGTGAGGTCAACGATGACCGCTGTCGCGCCCGCCACCCCCGGCGGACCCGTCCCAGCGCCACCGGCGGATTTCGTCGTCGAGGATTACATCGACGGCGTCTCGGCCTTTCTCGGCGGCACCGCCAACGTCATCATGCAGCTGGGCCTGCGCCCGGTCGCCTACGGGGTGCTGGAAAGCGACGTCGACAGCGGCAAGGTGATGGTGCACCCGCTCAAGCGCCTGCGCACCACGCTCACCTATCTGGCGGTGGCGATGATGGGCAGCGAGGCCGAACGCGCCGCCTACCGCGAGGCCGTCAACGGCTCGCATCGCAGCATCCGGTCCAAGCCGTCGAGCCCGGTGAAGTACAACGCCTTCGATCCGAACCTGCAATTGTGGGTGGCGGCCTGCCTGTACTGGGGTTTCGCCGACATGCTCGACAAGCTGCGCGGCGGTATCGACGACGACGCCGCCGACGCCTTCTACCAGCACAGCGTCCGCCTCGGCGCCACTTTGCAGATGCGGCCGGAGATGTGGCCGGCCGACCGCGCGGCCTTCGCCGACTTCTGGGCGAAGAACCTGGCCGCCACCGCGATCGACCCGGTGGTGCGCGACTACTTCAACGACCTCATCGACCTGAAGATGATGCCGCGCGCGGTGCAGGTAATGTTCGGCCGCTTCCAGCGGTTCGTCGTCACCGGTGTGCTGCCGTGGCATCTGCGCCGGGAGATGGGCATGCGCTGGTCGGCCCGCGATCAGCGCCGCTTCGATCGGCTGATGCGGATGATCGGCGCGGTCGTCACCCGGCTGCCCGCGCCGGCCCGGATGTTCCCGCTGAATTTCTACCTGTGGGATCTGCGCCGTCGCATGCGCAAGGGCCTGCCGCTGGTGTGATCAGCGGCCGGTGAGGGCGCGCAGGAAGAATCCCAGGTTGGCCGGTCGCTCGGCCAGCCTGCGCATGAGGTAGCCGTACCACTGGTCGCCGTAGGGCACATACACCCGCATGGTGTTGCCCGCGGCGGCGATGCGGGCCTGCTCGTCCTCGCGGATGCCGTAGAGCATCTGATATTCGACATCGCCCGCGCCACGTCCGGTATCGGCGAGCAGCCAGTCGGCGGCGGCGATCATCTCCGGATCGTGCGAGGCCACCATCGGGTAGCCCTCGCCGCGCATCAGCACCTCCAGGCAGCGCCGGTAGGAGGCGTCGACCTCGTCGCGGTGCTGATAGGCCACCTCGTCGGGTTCCCGATAGGCGCCCTTGCACAACCGGATCCGCGAACCGGGGCCCGCGAAATCCCGGCAGTCGGCCTCGGTGCGGCGCAGATAGGCCTGCAATACCGTGCCCAGCCAGGGGAATTCGTCGCGCAGTTCGGCGACCGTGGCGAGGGTGGCGTCGGTGGTGGTGTGGTCCTCGGCGTCGACGGTGACCCAGATGCCGGCCTGCACCGCCTTGGTGCACAGGGTCCGCAGATTCTCGGTGGCGATGGCGGGGCCGTCGTCGGGCAGGGCTTGTCCGAGCGCCGACAGTTTCACCGACACCTCGAGCGGTGCTGCACCGGCCGGTCCGAGCGAAACATCCAGCGCCGACAGGTCATTGAGCAGCGATAGGTACTCCGCCACCGCCGCGTCGGCCTGCGCCCGGTCGGTGGTGTTCTCGCCGAGATAGTCCACGCTCACCGCCCGTCCGCTCGCCAGCAGTTGCCTGGCCACGCCGATCAGCTCGGCCCTGGTCTCGCCCGCCACGAAGCGCCGCACGATATCGGCGGTCACCGGAGTGCCGGTGACCAGCCGCTTCATCCGCGGCGACCCGGCCGCGGCGAGGATGGCGGGCCGTAGCGGGTTCACGCCTGCGACCCCATGTGCGGGTACCGGTGATCATCCGGTGGCACGAAGGTCTCCTTGATCACCCGCGGGGCGACCCAGCGCAGCAGATTCAGCGGTGAGCCGGCCTTGTCGTCGGTGCCCGAGGATCGCGCGCCGCCGAACGGCTGCTGCCCGACGACCGCGCCGGTGGGCTTGTCGTTGACGTAGAAGTTGCCCGCCGCGAATCGCAGCGCCTGCGACGCCTGCTCGATGGCATGCCGGTCCTGGGCGAACACCGCGCCGGTCAAGGCGTATGGGGCGGTCGATTCCACCTCCGACAGCACCGAGGCGTAGGCGCCGGGCTCGCCGTCGTCGTAGACGTACACCGACAGGATCGGGCCGAAATACTCGGTGGTGAAGGCTTCGTCGCGCGGATCGTCGGCCAGCAGCACTGTGGGCCGGACGAAAAAGCCCTCCTCGTCGTCGTATGTGCCGCCGACGGGGATGCTCAATCCCGCCGAGCGGGCGCGTTCGATGGCCGTCACGCTCTTGTCGTAGGCGCGCCGATCGATCACTGCCCCACCGAAATTCGTCAGATCGGCGACGTCACCGTAGGCGAGGTTCCCGGTCAGCTCCAGGAAGTCGTCGCCCATCTGCCGCCACAGCGAACGGGGCAGGTACGCGCGGGAGGCCGCCGAGCACTTCTGCCCCTGGTACTCGTAGGCCCCGCGGACCAGCGCGGTGGTCAAAGCCGCGGGATCGGCGGAGGTGTGCGCGACGATGAAATCCTTGCCGCCGGTCTCCCCCACCAGCCGCGGATAGCCGTGGTAGCTGCCGACATTCGCGCCGACCTGACGCCACAGGTACTGGAAGGTCTTGGTGGAGCCGGTGAAATGGATGCCGGCCAGCCGCGGATCGGCCAGCGCCACCTCCGACAGCTCCACGCCGTCGCCGGTGACCATATTGATCACCCCGGGCGGCAGGCCCGCCGCTTCCAGCAACCGCATCGTGTAATAGGCGGCCAGCGTCTGGGTGGGCGAGGGCTTCCACACCACGGTATTGCCCATGAGCGCGGGCGCGGTGGGCAGATTGCCGGCGATCGCGGTGAAGTTGAACGGGGTGATGGCGTAGACGAAACCCTCGAGCGGCCGGTAATCCATCCGGTTCCACACGCCCGCGCTGGAGCGCGGCTGCTGTTCGAGGATCTCGCGGGCGAAGGCGACATTGAACCGCCAGAAGTCGATCAGCTCGCAGGGCGCGTCGATCTCGGCCTGCTGCACCGATTTCGACTGCCCGAGCATGGTCGCGGCGGCCACCGTCTCCCGCCACGGGCCCGACAGCAGATCGGCCGCACGCAGCAGGACCGCCGCGCGTTCGTCGAAGGGCAGCGCGCGCCAGCCGGGGGCCGCGGCGATGGCGGCGTCGATGGCGTCGCTCGCCTCGGCGTGGGTGATATCGGTGTAGGTACCCAGGACTTGGCGGTGCCGGTGTGGTGCCACGATCTCGTGCCGGGCACCGATGCCGGGCCGGTGTTTACCACCGACGACCAGCGGAATCTCGACCGTCTCGGCGGAGATCGCGGCCAGCTTGCTCGCCAGCCGCTCCCGCTCGGGACTGCCCGGTGCGTAGCTGTGCACCGGCTCGTTCGCAGGGGCAGGGACAACCGTGACAGCGTCCATAACCCAGGCTAACTCCGGCACGCTGCGCAGCGCAGAAACCACGCCCACCTGCACCGCAGCAGTTTGCCGGGTGGCGTCGGCGGGTCAGCCAGCGGCGAGGCGGGCGGCTGCGGCCGCGATCCGTTCGTCGGTGGCCGTCAGGGCGATGCGCACGTGCTTGGCACCGGCCGGGCCGTAGAAATCACCGGGCGCGGCGAGAATGCCGTGTTCGGCGAGCCAGTCGAGCGTGCTGCGGCACTCTTCATCGCGGGTGGACCACAGGTACAGGCCCGCCTCGGAGTGATCGATGCGGAATCCGGCGGCCAGCAGGGCGGTGCGCAGCGTGTCGCGGCGGGCGCGGTACCGCTCACGCTGCTGGTTCTCGTGAGTGTCGTCGCCGAGTGCGGCCGTCATCGCGGCCTGGATCGGGAAGGGCACCATCATCCCGGAGTGCTTGCGCACCTCGAGCAGTTCGGCGATCAGGTCCGCGTCGCCGGTCACGAAGCCGGCACGGTAGCTGGCCAGGTTCGACGTCTTCGACAGCGAATGCACCGCGAGCAGGCCGGTGTGGTCGCCGTCGCAGACCTGCGGGTCGAGCACCGAGACGGCCCGGCCTTCCCAGCTCAGCCCCAGGTAGCACTCGTCGGAGACGACGATGGCGCCGCGCTCGCGGGCGAACGCGACCACCTTGCGCAGATGCTCGACGCCGAGCACCTTGCCGGTCGGGTTCGACGGCGAGTTGAGATAGATCAGCGCGGGCGACTGCGGACCCAGCTGGGTCAGCCCGTCGGCGCGGGCGATCCGGGTGTGGGCCAGCAGCGCGCCCACCTCGTAGGTCGGGTAGGCGACCTCGGGAATCACCACCAGATCGCCGGCGCCGAGGCCGAGCAGCCGGGGCAGCCCGGCGATCAGTTCCTTGGTGCCGATCGCCGGCAGCACCGCCGCCGGATC